>DATJFM010000061.1:0-50418 GCA_035495655.1 Steroidobacteraceae bacterium | reverse complement strand
ACACACAACCGCTGGCCACGCGTCCGCGCAACAGGTGGCGACACAACCAGACACCGCTGGCCTTGAATAAGGCGGGCCTATCTAAGACGATGAGAGAAAACGTCGAACGGGCGGAATGGCGCTTATAACTATGCTCAAATTCGGCCTCTTCGATCATGTTGATTACAACGGCAAACCCCTCGGGGAGCAGCTCGAGGATCGCCTGAAGCTAGTCGGGCTGCTTGAGGCCGAGCGATATGACGTCTATCACGTTGCCGAACACCACTCGACGCCGCTCGGGACGATCCCTTCCCCGAGTGTGTTTCTCGCCGCAGTTGCTGAGCGAACCAAGCGCATTCGATTCGGCCCACTGGTCTACGTGCTCCCGCTGCATCACCCACTGCGCCTCTACGAGGAGATCTGCCTGCTCGATCATCTCAGTGGTGGACGCCTGGAGCTCGGCGTCGGTAAGGGCGGCGCATTGTTCGAGCATCACCGCTATGGGGTGGGCGCGGATGTGGCAACGGCGCAGGCTATGTACCACGAAGCATTTTCTGTCCTCATGGAAGCGTGCGCCAATGAGGTGCTGAACTTCGAAGGGCGGTATTTCAAGTTCAATGATTATCTGGTACGCGCAAAGCCGCTACAACGTCCGCATCCGCCAATCTGGTATGGCGCTGCTAGTGTCGAAGGCCTGGATTGGGCGGTCCCGCGCGCGGTCAATGTGGTCTCGCTGGGACCGACTTCACGCGCCACGGATATCTCTCGACGTTACCGCCGTGATTGGGTCGCGGCCGGCCGCGCAGCCTGTGACCTTCCATGCATCGGTATCTTGCGCCATATCGTGGTGGCTGAGACCGACGGCGCTGCGTTACGCATCGCTGGTGAAGCCTATAAGGCATGGCGCGAGTCAATGGAGTTCCTCTGGCAGCGGTGCGGCGTCGCCTTTCCGCTTGCGGCCGCCTACCCGCATCGCTTTGATGAGCTCCAGGCTCTCGGCCATGGCGTCGCTGGTTCGCCGATGAGGGTGCGCACCTACATCGAGGATCTCGTTCGCGACACTGGAGTGAACTATATCGGGTGTCAGATGGTGTTCGGCAACATGCCCCTGGAGGCCGCTGCCCGCTCGATTCAGCTGTTCGCCCGTGAAGTCGTCCCAAAACTATTGCTGAGTTCCGAGAGTGGGCGCAGGTAGAGGTACCAGTATGCGAAAAGCGCCGCTGCTTGTCTCATCCTCAGGAGCGCCGGCTGCCGACAGTACTTCTTCTGCGCCAGTAGCGCGTGGATCTGATTCACGGCGTCGTCGATCTTCCAACCGATAAACATCTTGCCGAGCTCCGGTGTGGCTGACGTGCGCGGTCGCGTCGAGCTTGTAGTCCCCCTCCTCGAGATCCTGGGCCGCGGCGCGCAACGCGTCCGGTTGTCCGCCAACGTGATCGCCCATGAGAAATACGTTCCCGAAGCCGGCCGCGAGGGCGCTCTGCGCCACCCGGCGCATCACTGCCTGGAAGGTCTCGGTATCGATCGACACGCTTCCGGCAAACCTCAGTGTCCGGTGCGCAGCTCGCGTGAGCCGGTCGGCGCGAACGGCATGGTCGGATAGGGGAGAGTGTTGCCGAGCTTTTTCGCGATCTCACTCGGCGGCGTAGTGTGCGATGAAGTTGTGTTTGCCGAGCGCCATATGAGGACCATTCTGCTCGGTGCTGCCGGCATAGATGATCGCCGTCGCCTTGCGAGCGGTCATCCCACCCTCCGGCCATCTAAAAAGCTCGCCGCCGCGCATTACGGTAGAGTCAGTGCCGTTGCCCAGAGGTGTTAGTGTGCCCAACTCTCGTCGCGCTTTTCTTCTGACCTCGGCCGCCGCGCTGGTCGGTGCGCCTCCCCTGGAGGGGCGCGCCCAGACGGGCGCGGCTCCGGGCACGATACCGCTGCAGCTGGCGCCGGGATCGCCTTCGGCATTCGGCGCCACTCCGCCCGTCGGTCCGGAGGTCAGTCCCGAGGTCTTTGCTGCCGCGGAGAAGTTGGTTCGGATCGAGCTCAGCGTGAGCGAGCGTGCGCAGGCCGCGCAGAATTGGCGCAACAGCATGGCGGCGCTCTACGAGCGACGCACCGGACCGCGCAAGGTGCCCCTCGCGCCGGACATGGCGCCGGCACTGCTATGGAATCCGGCCGTCCCCGGAACCCCGGCACTGAGGGCGACCGCGCGTTTCGTGCCGAGTGCCCGTACCGCCGGGGCGCTTCCCTCGAGCGATCGGGAAGTCGCGCTCGCGCCGCTCTGGAAGCTGTCGCAGTGGGTGAAGACGCGCCAACTGAATTCCGAGCAGCTGACGCGCATTTACCTGGCACGCATCGCGCGCTACGACCAGGGACTGCGCAGCGTCATCACCCTCACCGAGGAGCTCGCCTTGAGGCAGGCTCGGCAGGCCGACCGCGAGATCGCCGCCGGCAGGTACCGCGGTCCCTTGCATGGCATTCCCTGGGGTGCCAAGGACCTCCTCGATACCGCGGGGATCCCGACCACCTATGGCGCCGAGCCGTACCGCGACCGCGTGCCGCGCGAGGACGCGGCGGTCGTGAAGCGCCTCGATGCGGCAGGGGCAGTGCTCATCGCCAAGCTGAGTTTAGGGGCACTCGCCCTCAACGATGTCTGGTTCGGAGGCCAGACCATGAACCCGTGGGTGCCGGAGGAGGGCGCATCGGGCTCGAGCGCCGGTCCCGGGGCGGCGACCGCGGCAGGATTTGTCGGATTTGCCATTGGCAGCGAGACGGAGGGGAGCATTGTCAGTCCCAGCATGCGCTGCGGGGTGACGGGGCTGCGTCCGACCTTCGGCCGCGTGTCGCGCAGCGGCGCGATGACGCTGTGCTGGTCGCTCGACAAGCTTGGGCCGATGACCCGCAGCGTTGAGGATACGATGCTGGTACTGCAGGCTATCGCCGGCACCGATCCCGCGGATCTCGCGAGCGTCGCGCGGCCGCTCGCGTTCGACGCGAGTGCCGCTGTCGGCGGTCTGCGCGTCGGCTACTTCCCCGCATGGATGAACGAGGAGCCCGCCACTGCGGTAGACCGCGAGGCGCTCAAACGCCTCGAGCAGCTGGGACTGCAGCCGACGCCGGTCACGCTTCCGGACTGGCCCTACGACGACCTGAACGCGATCCTGTTTGCCGAGGCTGCGGCGGCGTTTGAGGAGCTCACCCTTTCTCGGCAGATCGACACTCTGCGCGTGCAAACACCGGATGCCTGGCCGAATACCTTCCGCCAGTCGCGCTTCATCTCGGCGGTCGACTACGTGCAGGCTGACCGCATGCGGCGCGCGGTCGCGCAGCAAATGCAGCGGCTGCTCTCCGAGGTTGATCTGCTGCTCGTGCCGTCGCTGCGTGATGAGACGCTGACCATCGGTAACTTCACCGGCCATCCGTCCCTAACTCTGCGCGCCGGGTTCGTCGAGATCAGCGAGGCGCGCAGCGACTGGGCGCCCGACCCAAGTCGGCCGCTGCCGAAGTTCACGCCCCCGCGGCGCGTGCCGCACGGCGTGACCCTGATCGGCAGGCTCTTCGACGAAGGCACCATTGCACGCGTCGGCCTCGCGCTCGAGGAAAACCTTGCCGTGGTCGGCGAATCGCCGCCGGGTTTCTGACAGCCCCTGCGTGATCGCGTTGTTACCAGCGCCGCGGCAAACGTACGCCAACGCCGTGAAGACAGCACGCCATCCCGACATCGGACTGTTCCTGGTGCTCCTGGTTCTCGCCCGTGGGGCATCAGCCCAGAGCACAGAAGCGAACGTGGTGACGGCATCCGCCGATGCATTCGGCGTCTCCATCGGGGTGGAGGCGCTGGGGGTCTACAGTCCGAGCCAGGTGCGCGGCTTCGATCCGCTGGCCGCCGGTAACGGGCGTATCGAGGGGCTGTACGCTGATGTCCTCGGCCAGGTCATCCCGTACGGGCCGCTGCCTGCGCGGCTGGTTCAGGACACGCGGATTCGCGTGGGTCCTGCCGCCGCCGGATTTCCTTTTCCATCCCCCACAGGCATCGTGGATTTCAACCTGCGCAGTCCACTTGGTGGGGCGGGTGTCAATCCCACGATCTACGTCGGGCCCTACGGCACCAGCGGGTTCGATCTCGACGCGCACGCTCCCGTGGCTGGCGATCACTGCGGTGTCGGTGGGGGCATCACGCGCCGCTGGGATGAATTCCTCCCGGACGTCACTCAGTTCACCACCGACATCGGCATTCTCGCTTCGTGCAAAGCCTCCGGTGATTCGGGGGGCACCGTGTTCTACGGACGTACGACCGAGACACAGCAGGCGGTGTTGCCGACGGTGTATCTCACCACAGTCCCGTTGCCTGCGCCTGTGGACGCAAAGGGCACGGCACCAACCTGGGCGCGAGGGACAGTGGTGATGACCGACTATGGGGGCCTTTTCAGACTCGATGCGCCGGCACACTGGACACTGCGTGCGGGTCTTTTCAGGTCGGAGTACGATCAGCCCAATGCAGGCTCTGACCTCCTGCTCGACCCGAATCCTAGCGCCATCGCCGAGCACCAGTATGTTTCCTACGCGGACCAGTTCGCGGGCTCGACCTCTGGAGAGCTGCGGGCTTCACGCCTGACGAGCGCCGGCGCGCGACAGCACGAGCTGATCTTCACGCTGCGCGTGCGGGATGTGACCGCGCGGTACGGTAGTTTCGATGAGGTCGACCTCGGCACGGCTCTCCTCGGGACCCGCCCAGAGGTGCCGGAGCCCGCATTCACCTACGGACCGCCGACGCACGACCACACCCGTCAATGGACGGCAGGTCTGGCGTATGCGCTCCACTGGCGCGAGGCCATCGACTTCGCGGCAGGTGTCGAGCCCGTACGCTATGAGCGCACCATCACCGAACCCGGGTTCGCCCCTGTGACCGAGCGCGAGAACCCCGTGCTCTATTACGGATCTCTGGGAATACCGATCACCGTTCACTGGAGCGCATATGCAGCACTCACCCGCGGGCTCGAGGACTCTGGGCTTGCACCGCCAAGTGCGACGAATCGCGGGCAGCTCCTACCGGCCGGCCGCACCGGTCAGGAGGAAGTAGGTGTGCGCTACACCGCCGGGACGACCATGGTGGTCGCCGGCCTGTTCTCGGTGCGCAAGCCGTACTACAACGTCGGCAACGATGGCAGCTATTCCTGGCTGGGAACGGATACCCACCGCGGCGTCGAGCTGTCACTGAACGCCGAGCCTGTCCAGGGACTGACGCTGGTCGCGGGCGCCGTTTTGATGTCGCCTGAGGTCGCGGTGGGCAGCGGAGTAGAGGGGGTGGGTACCGCGCCCGTCGGGCAGCCGCGCGACATACTCCAGCTCGCACTCGATTACCGCTTCCCCTCGTGGCGGCAATACTCGCTCGATTTCACGGTTACCCATCAGGGCGCGGTACCCGTGCGGTTGGATGATGGTGCTTACAATCCGGCTCAGACAATCGTCAATCTCGGCGCGCGCTATCGCTTCAGTGTGGCGGGGCATAGCGCGACGATACGTATCCAGGTGCAGAACTTGACCAATCAGAAGGTGTGGGGCGTCATCGACACCAGCGGCGGTCTCGTGCCCTACCCGCCGTTGCACATGCTGTCGGGCTATCTGTCGGCCGATTTCTGAATTGCTCCCATATCATGCAATTGTTGAACATGGCTCCCACCGACAGCCGGGAAGTCTCCAGCGATGATCGACTCCAAGGCCTATGATCGGCTCCTGGCAGGGCCACACGCGGAAATCACCCCATGACGGAAGACACCCTGTCCCCGATGCTGCGGCAGGCAACCAGCTCCTCGAATGCTATTGACCTGCGCCACGTCGGCGCGCACCCGGACTACTGGTATCCGGTCGCGTGGTCGCACGAGTTGCCACCCGGAAAAGCGCTTGGGCGGCGCTTCGCCGGCGAGCCGATCGTCCTGTACCGCGGCGCGCAGGGGCGCGTGTTTGCGCTCGAGGACCGCTGCGCTCACCGCCAGGTGCCGCTGCATCTCGGCGTGGTAGTGGGCGATCAGATCAAGTGCCACTACCACGGCTGGATCTACGACTGCAGCGGCACGTGTGTGAGCGTGCCTTACCTTGGCAAGGAGCGCCTGCCGAACGGCGTGAAGAGCTATCCAGTGAGCGAAGTCGACGGGATTGTCTTCGTGTTCCCTGGTGAAAGCGCGCTTGCGCCAGGCCGTCTGCCCGCGAGCCTCGGCTCGTTCCGACGCAAGAACTACAAAACCCGTAGGCTGTACCGCGACGTGGCCTGCCACTACACGTTCATGCACGAGAATCTTTTCGATATGAACCACCAATTCATGCATCGGAAGCAGATGGGCTCGATCCGCGCTCAATGCCTCGGGCGTGACCACGGCGATCAGTGGGCGCAGGTCGAGTACAGCTTTAAGCGCACCGAGGGCAAGAGGGCGCTTGGTGAGCAGGTCATCGTGGATCTCATGCGTGCGCGCCGCGAGCAGAGGAAGGACTTCCGCGATCATATGCGTATCCGTACTGACTACCCGTCGCAGAGCCTCAAGGTATGGCTGGGACGCGAGATCGAGGAAACGCAGGACCCGGTGCTCGATGTGTGGCTCGGCTACACGCCGTGGGACGCCGAGCAGCGAACTAACCGCACCTATGGCTACCTGTCGGTGAAGAAGCCGTTCATCCCAGGACTGATCCAGCTGGCGTGGCCCTTCGTCACCTGGTTCACCGAGAACATCTTCCGCGAGGACAAGGAGATCGTCGAATACGAGCAGCGAGCCTACGATGCGCAGGGCGGTGATTGGAACAATGAGGTGTTCCCTGCGCTGCGCGATTTGCGCGGTGTGCTTGCCCGTTGCGGACGACCCATGCAGCCCTGACACGAAGCCACGCCCTTTGGCATTGTCTTAACGTGCTCGGCTCCGAGGCCAGCCCTTAGACAGCAGGCTGCGCACCGTGTTGCGATTGAGCATACGTGCGTCAAAGAGGCGCGTGCGAAAGCCTTCCGCGGTGGGTCTGCTCCGATGATGGGAGGAACGGTTGACCTTGGCTCTCATGTGTGGCCTCGCGGCCGCTCTGTTGTGGGGGGTGACGGATTTTTTGATCCGAGTAGCCGCTCACCGGGTGGGTGTATTGCGTACGATGCTATACGCGCAAGGGTTGGGCGCGGTGACCGCGTGGTTGTGGGTCGCCGGCGATCCAGCAATCCGAGTTCCATTGCGCGAAGGCTCGCGCAGCGCTTGGTTGGCGGCTGCGGGTGCCGCGCTAGTGGGCCTTGGCGCCACCGTAGCGCTCTATCGCGGTCTGCAACGAGGCCGCGCAAGCATCGTGGCGCCGATCGCTTCCGCATACGGCGCCGTTACCGCCATCGCCTCCTGGGCGACGGGCGAGCCGCTCACCGCAACCGTGATTGGCGCCATTGGTGCCATCGTCGTCGGCGCGCTGCTGGTATCGGTCCCTTCCGCGACACAACCACCCGCCACGGAAACCCTGGAGCCGCACACTTTGGGTGTCGGTTGGGCGACTCTCGCCTGCATCGGGTACGGGCTTTCCTTCTGGATTCAAGGGCGCTACGTCAACCCGGAGCTCGGCCCGCTGCTGCCGGTGGCGCTGTATTACCTGATCAGTACGATTTTTCTGATCTCCGCGACGTCAGTGCTGAGACCTGCTCTCGCCTTATCGTGGTCGCAGGCACGCCTCGTTTTTGGTGTGAGCCTTGCCGCGATCGCGGGCTTTTACTCGCTGTCGGTAGGGCTGGGGACCGGACACATTGCCATCGTCACGACCGTGGGATCCCTACAGAGCGCGGTCACGGTCGCGCTGGCGGCGTTCTTTCTGGATGAGCGCTTGGCTGCACACCATTGGATCGGAGTGGCTGCGATCATCATCGGGCTCAGTCTCATTCGACTGACCTGACACGGCTGCCGAGCCCGGCGCTACCTAGTCACGTTGACGCCCGACGTCTTGCAACGTGTGACGACGAGCAAGGAATCGCTTCGTACGCAACCAGCACAATTGCGCTCACTGGTACGGTTACGGAAGAAGGCTCCATGCGTGGCAACGGCGACGATATAAAGCCGCACCCGAGGCCAAGACGTGGCCCGGCGTGGGCCTACGTGTTTGGCGGTGGGCTCGGGCTACCAATTGGGGTCGCGTTCGTCGCGGCCGCATTGCAGTGGCAGCCGATGGATTTCGAGGTACCGCCGCCTGGGGCGCTCGCGCTGTTCGGGGTACTGCTGGGCGGCAAGGCATATCTTGTTTTCTCTAAGCCGTTGCCGCCGCGTCCTGAGCGACGTTGAGCCCGGGCGGCGCTCACCGGGAAGTCCTGCGAACTCAACGCATCAGCCACTTGAGGGCAGCCATACCTGCACCGTGCGATCGTCCGCGAATTCCTCGCAGGTCTCCTTTTGACCCGCTGACAGCTTTCCCGCCCTCGGCGAGTACTGCGGTCCCGTGACGAGCACCAGAATCCGATCGGGCGTCAGTTGGTGTTTCTCCGGCGTGCTGCCCGTCGCCGTGATCAGCATGGCCTTGATCGTTTCTGCACGGCTCCTCGCCAGTCCCATGTTTGTGTCGTATTGCTGCCTCAGGGCATCACCCAGTCTAATTCGATCCGCGCCCCCGACTAGGATCAGGACATCCGATTTGGCACTCGACTCACGCCTCTGCCACGCGTCCACCACGTAGTTGAGCCATTCCTTCGCTTTTTTCCTGGTCTCATCTGGACCCGGGCAACCCGCGACCTGCGCGTCGAACGTCGCTGCGCCGAGCGCAAAGGACGGCGAGGGCGTGAGCACCTGCCATCCCCGACCAGATGTGGCGGGGCCGACAGGGGGAAATGCGGGGCCGCCTGGAGGCGCTGCAGTCGCGACCGGCGGAAACATGAGAGTCATCGCTGAAGCGGTTGCCTGGCCGAAAGTCGCGCGGATCGCCAACACTGTCAGAGCGACCCACACTACGTATGCCAGGCACGGTATGTAGCGTGTGGCGTAGTGACCAAATTTGTGAACCCCCGTATCTGCCCGCACGCCGGTCCTCGGCACGTTGAACACCTCTTCTGCCAGATCTTCGGCAGCGTCCCGCGGAACTTTGAGTGCTTCAACGAGAGCAGTTGCATAAAAGATCGAAAGGGCGAGGACAAAGGAGATAGCCGCGCCCGCCAGACCGATTCCGATGGTCAGCCACTGTTTCGATCCGGCAGACATCCGCTCGGCATTCACAACTGTCACAAAGCCAGTCAAAAGAAACGCCTGCCCAGCCACCAGCCAGCCGATGCGCGAGTGAATGTCCGAGTATTCCTCGCCGATCCGCGACTGCAGCTTGTCGACGACCTGTGTGAGCCTCTTGAATCCCTCATCGTCGTCGGCGTCGTGCGGGTCGGGCAGCAGCTTTTTGGAGAACGTATAGGGAGATTCTCCAGTCTCACCTGCTACAGCAGTACGAGTGAGCCGAATGAACCATCGCTCGTAAAGAAGAATGAGGCATGCCGAGACAAATAGCAGGACGAACTTGCAACCGCCGCTCCATCGCGAGGCACTCCACATCCATTGGATGAGCAGCACAAGCGCAGACACTGCCACCCAAGGTAGCGCACCGAAATACACGAGACTCCTCGATGCTTTGATTGTCTCCAGGATCACGGTCCATTTGCTCACGTTGTTGCCAGATGGGGCCGGGGGTGCAGGACTCGACTGGACGTTGGCGGGTGTCACTGTGGGTTGACCTCTCGAAATCCCTTCCGCTCTCGTCCGTGCAGTGGGCTGCGCTGGACCGTGGGACGGTCCGCGTGGAGCAAAGTTCAACGGTTCGACCGGCATTCCATGCGGCACATCACCATTCCATCTCGCAGCTCGGCGAGATGATCGATCAGCCGAAATCCGTGCGTCCCATAGAACTCGGCGAGCCGCGAGTCGGCCCACGTATCCAGTCTAACTCGCTTAATGTGCTGCCGCTGCGCCTCGGACTTGGCCCAGGCGATCATTCGGGACCCCCAACCACGACCAGCATGGGCTCGCCTGACGGCGAGCTTGTGAAGGTAGAGCGCGCTTCCGGAGGTGGCTCTTGGCCAATATATCGGGTCGCTTCGCTGCAACAGCATGCACGCGACGGGACTCTCATCCGCGAATCCCACTATGAGGGCGCCGGCGGCACTGTGGTGCGGCAGGTCCGTAGCCTGCAATTCGGCATCGGACCATCCGGGCAAGCCGCGGCTGCTGACCCAGCGCGATGCCTCGCGCAGGATCAGCAATGCACCAGGAACACCCTCCGGACCGACAGCGCGAATTTGAATGCCGAGCTCCGTGAGCAGGCCAGTCGCGGTATTTGCACTGCTTTCGCCCATCGGCGTGCGCTACGGTAGTTTACGCATAGCGTAACACGTCGATCTCATCGCAGCTGGCCCAGCAGCGGCCAGGCGCGCTCTGCGCTCACTGAGTCCGGCTGTAATGCACTGACGAGAACCGGGCAGAGTGGCTAAAACAGGATAAATTGCGCAAAATCCACAGTTGTCCGAGGATGTCGTCTTGTTCTTTGATGCGGTACTTCCTTCGTAAGTCGACTCACTCGCCGTCGCCGCGCACTCCAAAACGGCGCCGTGCAAAAGTCGACGCGCCGGCGCTGCGCGCAAACGGCTCCGTGTTGGGACCGCTCGAGACACGGCTGCTCGAGCTTCTCTGGGCGCAGCGGCAGCCGGCAACCGTGCGCCACATGAGGCGCGCCTTGCCCGAGCTCGCCTACACCACCATCATGACCACTCTCGATCGGCTGTATCGCAAGGGACTCCTGCTGCGCGACAAGGCGGGACGCGCGTTCGCATATGCACCGCGCTACACCCGCGCCCAGCTGTTGAGTGAGCTGATTTCCGGGCAGGTGGCGGATGTCCTGGGAGCCGCGGAGGAGGGCACGGTGCTCCTCTCGACACTGGTACGCGCGGTCAGCCGCGCGGATGCGGCGCTGCTCGATGAGCTGGACAGTTTGGTGCAGGCGGAGCGCATCAGGCTGAGGAGCGAGGCCAAATGAGCTCCCTGCTCGTGCTGGGCATCGTGTTGCTTGCAACATTCTCAGCGGCGGACTTGGTGCTCGCGGCTTTCCTGGCTCTTGCTTGGCATGCGCTGTTGAAGCGGCTGCGGCTCACATCGACTGATCTGCTGGCGCTGCGGCTGCTGCCCGTTGCGGGCTCACTCCTCATTGCCGTTACGATCGTCTTGCCTGCTTTTCTCAGTTATGAGCCGCATCAGGATCGTGAAGCCATCGGGCCGTTGCTTGCGATTCTGGCTGCGTTCGCATTACTCACCCTGGGCCAGGGGATCTGGCGGGGCTGGCGTGCGTGCGCGGCGGCGCGTTCTCTTTTACGAAGATGCGGGGCCACCAGGCACTCGGCCGTAGAAAACGGGCACCGTGTCGAGGTCGTCAAAGGGGAGCCGATCACGGCCGTCATCGGTGTGTGGCGGCCGCGGGTCATCACTGCGGAGTGCATCATCTCTGCGTGCACGCGCGAAGAGTTTCGGCAGGTGGTGGCCCATGAGGCTGCACATCTGTCGGCGCGGGACAATTTGAAGCTTTTGTTGCTGCTGGCCTGTCCGGATGCACTGGCCTGGACGGAGCTTGGCGCGATTTTGTCAGAGCGCTGGCGATCAGCAGCCGAGTTTGCTGCCGACCAGCGCGCGGCCGGTGACGATCCAGAGAAGCGACTGGCGCTGGCGTCGGCGCTGATAAAAGTCGCGCGGCTCTTCGCTGCCAGCCACCGCGCACGGCCCGAGCTCACCATGTGGGTTGCGCGGGATGATGTGGAAGGCCGTGTCCGGCGACTTCTGGCACCAGCGGAAGCCAGCTCGGCGAAGATCGGCCGGGCGCTGGTGTGGTCTGCGCTGCTCCTGCCAGTGGCTGCACTACCTCTCTATGCGGTCGTGCACGAGGTCATCGAGATACTGGTCAGATTCGGGCGCTAGCCCTGGCCTGGTCGAGCCGCTGGCGGATAGCGGGCTTCATCAACACAGATCCCAACGCCAATCACCTTACTTCTCGGGAGACCACGGCGATGTCCGCTCTTCGATTGATGACTCTGGTGGTTATGGTTTTCCTGCCGCAGGCTGGGCCAGCGGTCGCAGCACAGCCGCCCATGACGGTCACTACGGTGATCGATCGCGCGCAGATCGAGGACCTGCTCGTCGACTATTACAGCCACCTTGGTGGAGGGGGCGGCGACTTCGCGAGCTATTATGTTGCCGATGGTACCCTGGATGTGAACGGGCTGGTCGCAAAAGGCCAGCAGGCGATCGAGGAGCTTTACAAGCAGGTGAGGAAAGGAACGCCGCGCCGGCCGGGCACCTTCCGCATGCTCCTTACAAATCCGCACATCGTGGTCACCCGTGACGCCGCCACGGCGGATGTCATCTGGACCGGCGTGAGTTCCGCTTCCGTGAAGTCATTGCCGCAAATCCTCGAGCAGGGGCGCGAGCACGATGAACTCATCAAGCGCGACGGCCGCTGGTACTTCAAGCACCGCGTGATCACCACGGACGGCGGGCTGCCCGCGATGTTCGAGAAGACCTACCAGAACAGATAGCCCGGGCAAACACAGACAGTGACAGCCAAGTTCGACGAGCGCACCGCCCAAGGTGCGCAGCTATCCCGCGGAGACATGACTGCCGGTGAGCAGGGCGAGATCTGGATAGGTCTGGATACCGGCGGGACCTTCACCGACGCGGTCGCGGTCAATGCCGCACGGCGCGTCATCGCCACCGCCAAGGCGCTGACTACTCATTGGGACCTGTCGGTCGGTCTGGGCGAAGCGCTTCACGCCGTGCTCGCGAGGCTGCCCGGCGACATCCGGCGCGAGCACATCTCACTCGTGTCGGTCTCCACTACGCTGGCAACCAATGCAGTCATCGAGAGCCGATTCAGCCCCATCTGCACGCTGCTCATCGGTTTCGATGAGCGGATGCTGGAGCGCTCCGGCCTGCGGCGCGCCGGCGGTGTGCTGGTGCGCATTCGCGGCGGCCACGAGGCGACCGGTGAAGAGAGCGAACCGCTCGATGAATCCGCGATCGATGCGACGGTGCGTACCTATGCGCCTCAAGTCGAGGGCTTCGCGGTCGCCGGCATGTTCTCGGTGCGCAACCCCGCGCACGAGCGGCGCGCGCGCGAGCGCATCCGCGCGCTCTGCAACAAGTCGGTCACCTGCAGCCACGAGCTCAGCTCGCAGCTCGATGCACCCAAGCGCGCACTGACCGCGGCGCTGAATGCGCGCCTGACGCCGCAAATCAGCCACCTGCTCCACGCACTCGGCGAAGTCCTCGAGCGGCAGGCGGTGTCTGCCCCGGTGATGGTCGTGCGCGGTGACGGCACGCTGATCCGCGCGGAAGTCGCGCTCGAGTATCCCGTGGAGACAGTGTTGTCCGGACCCGCGGCGAGCGTCGTAGGCGCCGGCTTTCTCAGCGACCTCGCGGACTTCGTAGTGGCCGACATGGGCGGCACCACGACCGATGTGGCTGTAGTGGAGGGCGGTCGTCCCGTTGTCCGTGCCGAAGGGGCGGTGCTCGCCGGATGGCGAACGATGGTGAAAGCGATCGATGTGCGCACGTGTGGTCTTGGCGGAGACAGTGAAGTGTATTTCGATCGCGATGCTCAGCTGCGCGTCGGGCCGCGGCGCGTAATGCCCTTGAGTCTCCTCGCCACGCAGGCTCCCGAGCTGCTCGGCGGGCTGCGCAAGCTCGCAGGCGGCGAACGTCTGCCGCCCTTCGCGGGCCGGTTTGCGCTGCGCAATCCGGCCCGCGATCCAGGTCCCCACCTCGACCGCATAGAGCTACGGGTGTGGGAGGCGCTTGGCGCTGTGCCGCGGCCGCTGGGTGAAGTGGCACGCACGACCGTTGGAGTCGAAGCGCTGCGGCGATTGGTGGATCGAGGCCTGGCGACTCTCTCGGGTTTCACCCCGACGGATGCGCTGCACGTGCTCGGGCGGCAGCGCGACTGGAACACGGAAGCTGCACGACTTGGCGCCACGATCCTGGCCACGGAGGAGCGCCAGGCGCGTGCCCGTACGCAGTCGGATACCGCTGAATCGTTCGCCGAGCGCGTCTATCAGCATGTGATCCTTGAGGCGGCGCGTGCGGTACTCGAATGCGCGCTGGCCCACGATCCGGCCGTCGAGGCGACCCATGGGCGCTGGGGGCCGCTGGGACGGCTCATTGATGATGTCGTGGCCGGAAAGGACTTCTCGCGCTTGGTCACTGGCTCTTTGCAACTTGCAAGTCCGCTCATCGCCATCGGTGCGCCGGCTGAAGCGTATTACCCCGAGGTGGCGCGGCGACTCGGTGCGCGGCTGCTGGTGCCGGAGCATGCGGCGGTGTGCAACGCAGTTGGCGCGGTGGCGGGTGTGGTCTCGGAAACCTGCGAGGTACTGGTGAACCAGCCCGCCCTGAACGTGTTTCGTGTTCACGATCCCGCCGGCCCCCGGGATTACGGCGAAGCGAGTGAGGCTATCGAGCATGCGCGCCGCGTGTCGCGTGAGTTGGCACTGGCCGCGGCGCGGCGCGCCGGAGCGAGTGATCCGCACCTCGAAACTTCCGTTAGCGAGCGGCGGGCCCGGGCGGGAACCGCCTCCGAGGTCGACTATCTCGCAGAGGCGGTCGTGCGCTCACGGGCCACTGGCCGTCCCGCAAGCGGCCGGGCCTGAGGTCCAGTCCCAAATTGCACGACCGCCGACCTCTCCTTTCGACAGAGGCGCTGAATCAGCGTGTGGTGCGGGACGACGGTGTGCACACACATCGCCCCAGCAACGCACCTTTGTCAGAACCGTATACCCACCCGGATGGGGATGAAGTCCCAATATTCTCCGTTCGGCTGCTTGATGCGCAGGAACCGTCCGTCGATGAAGAAAGTCGCTGGATCGCTCAGCGGAAACTCGAACCCGATGCCGGCATTCCACGACTTCAGCCAGTCGGTCGTGGCAGTCCCTGCGTTGGAGTACACGGGATAGTACCCGGGGGCGCAGTAGAAGAAGCAGACGGTTCCCTGCTGGTAAGTCACGCTCTTGAGAGTAGTTCTCTCCTTGTACCACCCGATACCACCGAAGAAGTACTCACGCGAGTGTGCTCCCACGTGCAGATCGAACTCCGCGTCGATATCTCCGCCATATAGGTCGGTGTACCCATCGGCGATGTTAAGTCCGGTCGACTGCGAAGCGAGCGCGAGTGCGTGCAGTGTCTGCGGCAGGCTGGTGTAGCTCGCGTCGACCCGGAAACCCAACGGGAACGCGGCCGCCGGAAACCAGGTGAGTCCGAGTCCAGCGCTGCCGCCATCATTCAGCAGCGTCTTTACCGAGTCCCCCTGTGTGATGGTGTAACCACCTTCGATCTGCATGCGCAATGCGTGGTACTTGATCCCCTGGGACTGAGTGGACGGATGCTGCGCCTTCGTTGAGCTTTGCCTCGCCTGTGAAGAGGGCTGTGCGGGCGGGGGCGGTGGCGGATAAACCGGCGCCTGCTGGTAGGGTGGTGCCTGCTGATACGGCGGCGCCTGCTGGTACGGTGGTGCCTGCTGATACGGCGGCGCCTGCTGATACGGCGGCGCCTGCTGAGACGGCGGTGCCTGCTGGTACGGCGGTGCCTGCTGGTACGACGGCGGCGGCTGCTGGTACGACGGCGGCGGCTGCTGGTACGCCGGCGGCTGTGGCGGAGGTTGATAGGCTGGGGGCGGCTGGTACGAGGGCGGAGGAGGCTGATATGGCTCTTGCGCAAGTGCAGGCGCTGCCAGCACAACGGCAGTCCCGAGTGCGCACAGTATTTTCGAATTCATAGTGTCATCCCTGCCAATGAGGCGCTGTCCCCCAGTGAGCCGGTGACGGAGTGCCTCCTGCTCCGTCAGCGGGGCCGCGATACCCGGGTGTACCAGCGGCGTTTGCGTGCCCGAGTCACTCGCAGAGGGCCGGGTGGTTATGTGCGATCCACCTCCGTCAATCAGCCAGACCCATCGACGGTTGCACTTCGAGTGGTCGAACGCAATCCGGACAAAGACCAGTTTAGAACGTCGCGCGTGGCAATTCCGTTGACGTGCAGGCTACTGCGGAGTTCCGCTGTTCCCACGCCCATATGACAGATGCCGATCGAGGGGCCGGAAACGCCCAGGTCACGATCCAGGCCGTGCCCGGCGCGCGTGGCGCAAGCGCCTGGAGCTACTCGAAAATGCCGGCACATGCACTCGGCGCGCCGCTGCGTCGGCCAGTCCGATGACCAGGGCATCGGCAATCCCGGGCAGTCCCGCTGCGCGCGCACTCCCATTTGCTCGCAGCTAATCGCTGGAGTGATCGTGTTCAGGTAGGGCGGTTTGAGATTTAAAAAGATACGGTCTCGGAGCAGGCAAGATTGACCTTCAGGTCGGATGAGTGTGGAATGCCATCCTTGGCAATCGGCTCGTCCATGCTCAACTGCTTCTCACACGTCCTGGAGTTCTACCCGCCTCCCCGAGACCGTTAGGCAAGCGTCAGATCGGATCGGGGGGCTGATCCGATCGACGCGATTGGAACAACTGGCTTCGCCGGCCCGGCTTCGCGCGCTACATCCTGTAGCAGCTCACAACAGGCTTCCTGCAGAAGCTCGTCGATAGCGACCGGCCGCGCGGGATCAAAATGCGCCACAGCGATTCGCAGCGGCAGCGCTGGAGCATCCGCGCCGCTTTCCGGCTTGCGGGACCGCAACAGCAACGCACTGCGCGAGGCATTCTCGGCGATCGGGGTGAGCACCGCGAACTCTTCGGCAGTGAGACGCCCAAGCACCTCGTAGACGCCATAGCTCGCAAACACATCGCGCAGAAAGTTTCCCATCCGGCGCAGCAGAACCTCGCGCGCGACGCAGACGTCGCGATTCGCAGCGGCGGTCCGCTCGGACTCAGCGAGCTCGAGGCGGAAGTACACGAGGTACGCGCTCTGGCGATCGCGCAGCGCGAGATCGAGCAGCCGTGTCGCAGTCTGTATGAACCCCCGCCGGTTCAGCAGCCCGGTCAGCTCGTCATTGAGCGCGGCCGAGCGCAGGGAATGCAGTAGATTCATCAGTGCACGCGACTGCAGTCGCACACGCTGGCCTTTGGTGAGTCCCCTGACGCGCAACAGGTCCGACAGCAGCCGGGCGACACGAGTGTCGTCGCCCTCCATGATGGCGGTACGCAACTGGGTGGCTACTTCTACGCTTCGTGCCGCCGTACAGGCCGGATATTCGGAACGGGCTGCCGATGACGGGACGGCCGATGCGAGTTCCATCTAGGGACACCTCACGCAACCACCAGCGCGGCGCAGATTAACGGCCGCGTACTGCACCATGAGACCGGTGCAGAGCGCGCCGGACCGTCGGCTGGCTGCCATCGCTGAGGTAGGGCTCCTCCTACACTCCAAGCGCAGCCCAGTAGCTCCAGACCTACAGCGCCTGTTCTCAGCTCCCGATCGACTTGGCGTGTCCGTGCAGCGCACGCTTCCTGCGATTTGCCAACTTCGCTTCCCGCTGCCGAACGCGCACCGAGAGACATTCAATGTTAGGACGGGCTGCCGCCGTCGAAAGGAATTGCCGGAATAACGCATGGAGCCGCAACGATGACCGACTATCGCGTGGACCGCAGCGCGCTGTTGCCGCTCCTCACCGAAGGTGGTCGCGACGCAGCGAGCCCACCGCACACGCTACGCGTCGGCGCGTGGCACTCACCCGTGACAGTTTCGACCCCGCACCCCGGCAGAAGGCACGCTGCGCGTCGTGGGCAGGGCCCGCAGCCGCCCGAGCCTCAGGCAGCGCCCGCTGATGCGCGATCACGGTATGATCGTCCGGCTCATGAGCTCGATCGCGCGTCAGATGGTGTTGGTGGTGCTGCTGCTGGTTGCGGTGCTCGGGCTGTTCATTGCAGCGGAGTCCGGGCAACGCCGGCTCGAGGATGCGAGCCGCCAGGTGCAGCGCGCAGCGCAGCGCGAGCGCGCCCTGGCGGATGTCTGGCAACTCGTGCGCGGCGCCGAGAGCAGTCAGCGCGGCTATATTCTCACCGACAACGTCACCTACCTGATGCCATTTCAGGAAGCCTCCGGCCGCCTCCCCCAGGCGTTAGGCAACCTCGAGCAGGCGTACGCCGCTGCACCAGCCACGGAGCAGGCAGAGGTTGCGGATGTCTCCCGGCTGATCAACGCCAAGTTTCAGGAGATGCGCGACACGCTAGAGGCGTATCGCACCCGCGGTCGCGCTGCTGCACTGGAGCTCATGCGCACCGACGTCGGCATACTCACCATGCGCCGGATCGATGACCGGGTGCGCAGCATCGACAAAGCGAGCACGGCGGACATCCTGCAGGCAAGCGAATCCTGGCAGACCCGCCGCTGGGTGGGACTTGCCACCACAACGGCCGCTTTGGCTGCCAGCATCGGACTCGTGTTGCTGCTGAGTCGGCTCGCAGTACGGCAAGTGCGGTTTCGGGAACGCGAGGCGGCGGACCAGGCGCAGCGCCAAGCCGAGCTCGAGCAGCTCGTGGAACAGCGCACTGCCGAGCTGTCGGAGCTTTCGACGCATCTGCAGTCGCTCGCAGAACAGGAGAAGTCCGCGCTATCGCGCGAGCTGCACGATGAGCTGGGCGGTCTCCTGGTGGCCGCGCGCATGGATGTGTCCTGGATCGAAGAGCGACTGAGAATCCAGGATCCGGACCTGCAGGCTCACTTCCGCCGCGTGCACGAAGCGTTGCAGTCAGGTGTCGATGTCAAGCGCCGGGTGGTCGAGAACCTGCGTCCGTCATTGCTCGACAATTTGGGACTGTTTCCGGCCCTGCGCTCGCTGGTGTCCGACTCTTGCCGGCGCGCAGGGCTAAACTGCGTCGAGCATTTTCCCCCGGAGGAGCTGCGGCTTACACCCGAGGCCTCGATCGCCGTATTTCGCATGGTGCAGGAAGCACTCACCAACATCGTGAAGCACGCGCGTGCACGCGCGGTCGAGATTTCGATCGAGCAGCGTGCGCCCTGGCTGATGCTGCGCATTCGCGATGACGGCGTCGGCTTCCCGCTCGAGCGGCTGCGGGCATTGCGCGCACATGGGCTTGCAGCCATGCGTCTGCGGGCTACGGGGCTCGGTGGTCAGTGGCAGGTGCGACGGCCGGCCTTGGGCGGCACGGAGATCGAGGTGCGGCTGCCGCTCGAGCGCGTGCAGCTGCAGGAGGCCGATGAGATGACGCTCGGCAGCGATGCCTAGTGAGGCCGTTCGGTTCGATCGCGTGCGAAGTCAGTGAGTAGAGAGGGCAGGCGGAAGTAGTCGCGCGCCTTGTCGAGAAAGGCCTCGACGCCGAAGGCCTCGGCCTCGCGTCGGTACTCAGGCAGACCAAAGTTCGTGAGGATGACGATCTTCGGGCGCTGCTTCCCGGCGGCTGCGCGCGGGCGCGCAAGCGCCCGCAGTACGCCGAAGCCCGAGCCACTGCGCAGGTGCAGGTCCAGAATCAGTACGTCCGGTGTGTCGGAAGCCACGTGGCTGAGTGTATCGGCTTCACAGTCCACGGTGCCGATCAGCTCGACCTCCGGGAGACGCCCTATTAGCTCCTGGAGGCGGGCGGCGAGGAGCGTGGAGTCCTCCGCCAGTAAGACTCGCAGTGAAGCGTGGTTCGACATGATGCTAAGGCGCCGTCTCTTTCGGCAGCAGCCAACTCGGCCGAAACATCACGCCGCTACCATGCCTTGGAGTCTACCGGTGCCTGATGGAGGCGATGCCGGCAGTCACCAACTGCACCTGTCAGTGCATGCTGACTGGCCACGTTCGAGCTACTGCACCAGTCCGTTGCGCAGGGCATAGGTAGTCAGGTCGGCATTGGTCTCCAGATGCATTTTCTCGAGCACGCGCGCGCGATAGGTGCTCACCGTCTTGACGCTGATGCACAGCTCCTGCGCGATTTCGGACACGCTGCGCCCTACGGCGAGCTTGCACAGAATCTGGAATTCGCGTTGTGACAGTGCTGCATGCAGCGGCCGATCGGCCGGCTCATCGAGCGCATTCACCAGCATCTCGGTCAGGGCGGCACTCGCAAAGCGCCGTCCCGAGAGCACGGTGTGAACCGCGCGCATGAACTCCTCCGGTGCCTGGTCCTTGGCAAGGTAGCCGGAGGCACCGGCGCGCAGCGCATAGATCGCATACTGCTTCTCGGAGAAGCCACTGATCACCAGCACGCGCGTCTGCGGGTGCCCGGAGCGGATGTGCCGCAGGATGTCGATGCCGCTGCGGTCCGGCATGTTGATATCGAGGACAACGAGATCCCAGGAGCCATCGCGCAGCTGTTGCAGAGTCTCCGCTCCGCTGGAGGCTTCGGCGACCGCTTCCACTGAACGGTCCTGCTCGAGCCAGCGCCGCAGGCCCGCCCGAATCATCGCGTGATCATCAGCAATCAGCACCCTTGCCATCGAGCCTCCTCAAGGGATCTGACGGTATCCGCACACTACCGGGTCCGCAGGTTATGTAGAGTACGCCATCCGCCAGAGCACCTGTAGGTAGAATCCTACGCCTTCCTACACGTCATGAAAGGCCCGAAATCGCCGACGACAGTGCGAAGAGTCGCTAGCGTGTACGTGGGATGGCGCGCGGCTCACGCACCCGGATATTTCGGCAAAGGTTACGGCTGCGCCAGCGAGCGCCTGCCTCGAGTGCTCAGGCTACGCGGAATTCCCTGGCATCCACCTCGAGCAGCGTCGGGCCGGCGCACGCCAGTGCCGCGCGCAGCCCGGTGGTGAGCGCTGCCGCGTCACCCACCCTTGCAGCCGATGCGCCGCAGGCATGAGCCAGGGCGACGAAATCCGGATTGCGCGCCACGACGCCGATCGGAGCGATGCCGGCGGCGCGCATGTCATCCCGGATCTGAGCGAGTGCCTCGTTGTTCCAGACGATAAAAGGCACTGTCAGGTCGAGCTCTACTGCGGTCATGAGATCCTGGAGCGTGAATTGGGCGCCGAAGTCCCCCGCGAGCGCCACGACCGGGCGCTGCGGCTGAGCGATGCGCGCGCCGATCGCCGCCGGTAGAGCGTAGCCGAGCGCGCCGTAGCCCGAGGGATGGAACCACACACCCGGACGCTCGGCAGGAAAGGCATAGTTGCCGAGATAGGCGATCTGCGTCATGTCACTGAGGACGACACCGTCGGCCGGCAGGACTTCGCGCAGCGCTTGCAGTACGGCGAGCGCAGGCCGGGAATTCTCTGGGAGCTGCGCCTCGATGCGGGCCCGGTGTGCCGCGCCATCGCCGGTGGCGCTGCGCCAACCGCTGCGGCGCGCACCCTCATCATGAGACGCGAGCCACTGCAGCGCGGCGGCAGCATCACCGTGCAGTGCGAGGCAGGCCCCGTAGTGGTCGCGCAGCTTCTGCTCATCGACATCGATACGCACCAGGCTTCCGTTCATCGCCAGGCGCGTGGCGGTGTAGATGTCGGTCTCGGAGAGCTCGGTCCCGGCTGCCACGACGACGTCGGCCGCCGCCACCAGCTCCTGTGTGGGCGCGTATGGGAGGCTTGCTCCGAGGCTAGCCGCATGGCTCTCGGGGAGGGCGCCCTTGCCGGCGACCGTCGTCACCAGGTACGCATCATGCGATTCGACCAGCTGACGCAGCGCGGCACCGGCACGGCGTGCGCCACCGCCGGCGATGAATACCGGCCGTCGCGCTCCAGCGAGCAATTGCTGCGCCTGCTCGAGCGCATGCCGCGGAGGAAGCGGTGTGGGTGCTGCCCCGGGGAAGACCTCCGCGCGCAGCGCAGTCGGCTCGCCAAGCAGATCGAGCGGTATGTCCAGGTAGGACGGCCGCGGCCTGCCCGCGCGTAGCGCAGCGAATGCCGCGCGCAGCTGGTCACGCAGCTCAGTGTCGCTGCGTGCGCTCCCGGCGAAGGCGGTCACGCCCGCGACCAGCGCGCGCTGATCGGGCAGCTCGTGCAACACCCCCCAACCGCGCCCGAGGGTAGCACGCAGCGGCGCGCTCGCCACGAGCAGCACCGGCACCGAGTCCGACCACGCCTGCGCGAGGGCGGTCAGGGCGTTGGTGACTCCGGGTCCGGAGATGACGAACGCGGCGGCCAGCTGGCCGCTCGCGCGTGCGTAGCCGTCAGCCGCAAACACCGCGTTCTGCTCGTGGCGCACCAGCACGTGACGCATGCGCGCGAGCTCGAGGCCGCGATACAGCTCGATGTTGTGAACTCCGGGAATGCCGAACACGGTGTCGATGCCGTTGGCGGCGAGTGTCTCGACAACGTAGCGCCCGACGGTCCAGGAAGATGCGCTCATGCGCTTGAAATGTTAGCACCCGCCACGGCACAGTAAGTACGTGAACTTCTCAGCACTGGTCGAGCGTGTGCGCGGTGAGGGTGCGGTGGCGTGGCGCACTCACTATGCGGCGGTTGCGGCGCGCGAGCGCGGTGCAGACGTCATCATCCTGAGTGTCGGCGATCCGGACCTGGACACTCCCGCTCCGGTCATCGAACGCGCCATACACCAACTGCGCGCCGGCGACACGCATTACCTGCCGACTGCCGGGCGCCTGGCGCTGCGGGAAGCCATTGCGCGCGCGCATACGCGTCGCTCCGGGCAGGTGGTGGGGGCCGAGAACGTCATCTACCTGGCAGGCGCACAGAATGCGCTGTTCGTGAGCTCGTTGTGCCTCGCGGGTCCGGGCGATGAGGTGCTCGCGCTGGAGCCTCTTTACCCGACCTACACGGCGACTATCGAGGTCTCCGGGGCGCGCCTGGTGCCTGTGCCCGCTACCGCAGCATGCCGCCCGGATATGGCAGCCCTCGCGAAGCTCATCGGGCCGCGGACACGCGCGATCCTCTGGGCGAGCCCGAACAACCCGAGCGGAGTAGTGCTGAACGAGGCCGAGCTCGAAGCTATCGGGGAGTTCGCGCGGCGCCACCAGCTGTGGTTGATCTGCGATGAGGTCTACGCAGGTCTCGCACCCTCAGGTCGCGTGCCTAGCCTCGGCGCGCGACTGCCGGACCGTGTGGTGACGCTCGGCAGCCTCTCGAAGTCACATGCCATGACCGGGTGGCGCGCCGGTTGGCTGGTGGGCCCAAGAGAGCTGACGCTGCACGCGGAGCACGTGGCGATGTGCATGTTGTTCGGACTGCCGGGCTTCATCCAGGAGGCGGTGATCACCGCGCTCGATCTGGCCGATGAGGCGGAGGCGCGCATCCGCGCTTACTGCGCCGACCGGCAGAGCCGCTTCACCTCCGGCATCGCCGGCATTCCCGGGCTGCAGCCGCTGCCCCCGGAAGCAGGGATGTTCATGCTGATCGATGTAAGCGCTACCGGACTATCGGGCGCTGAGTTCGTTCAGGCGCTTTATGCCACGCAGGGTGTCTCGGTGATGGATGGTGCCGCCTTCGGCGCCTCCACCGCCCGCTGTGTGCGCGTGTGCTTCGCCACCGATGAGAGCACGCTCGATCGCGCCTGCGCGCGGCTGCGCGAGTTCTGTGAGCATCACCTGCCGAAAAAAATGCGCGCGGCAAACGCCGCCCGCACCGATGTCCCGCCAATTCGCTGAGAGCGCCTCGGAAGCATTTACACAGAGGCACGCGCATGCGCACCGACACCGACCCCGCAGTGGCGCAGGTCAAGACCGGCCGGTCAGACGCCTAGGCGGTCTTCGGCGGAACCTTGCCCTCGGGAGTGAGCTTGTCGATCGCGGTCGGCAAAACCTGCGACAGCCTCTGCGCCAGGTCCTGCGGGTTCATGCCGACCTTGGCGGCGAGCTGGGCGATCGTGCCGCTGCCGAACACCTGGTGCACCTGATCCGTTGAGATCGGCTGGTTCGCTCCCGTGCCGACCCACGAATGCACGGTCGAGCTCAGACCTTGTTTCTCGAGCTGCGCGACGATCCCCTGGACGCCGCCGTGCTGTTGAATGAATGAATTGACCACCGTGGCCATCTCGGCGCCGACGGCGCCGCCCAACACTCCATCTAACAGGCTCATGATGCCTCCCGCTTCTTGCGGTCGAGTTCCGACGCGCGCCTATTCTCGGCCAAACGGCCGCCGCGGCTCAAGGGCTGCGCTGTGCATCGCCGCAACGGGCCGCGGGGAGGGGCCACGTTCATGACCCAAACCCGGCAGCTTTGTTATATTATTACGGCGACATTAAAAAGAACCGGCTGGCGGCGGCAACGAGAGCAGGCAATGCGACGGGCATCATCATGAGGCAGGTGCGAACGCTGGGTCTTCTGGGCACGGGTGTCATCGGCGGCGGGTGGGCGGCACGCGCGCTGCACTTCGGCATCGATGTGATCGCGGCGGATGCGAAACCGGAGATGGAGGAGTGGCTGCGCGGCGCGGTCGCCAATGCGGAAGGCGCGCTCGCGCGGCTCACCTTCGCGCCCTTGCCGCCCAAGGGGCGGCTCACGTTCACGAGCGATCTGCACGCCATGGCGCAACAGGCGGACTTCATCCAGGAGAACGTCCCCGAGCAGCTCGAGCTGAAACAACGTGTGCTCGCGGATGTGAGCCGATACGCGCCCGCGGACGTGGTGATCGCCTCTAGTACCTCGGGGCTCATGCCCTCGGACCTGCAGCGCGAAATGAGCGCGCCGGAGCGGCTGCTCGTGGGCCATCCCTTCAACCCCGTGTACCTGCTGCCGCTCGTGGAACTGGTCGGAGGCCGTGCGACCTCGGAGGCAGCGCTGCAGGGTGCGGCCGGGTTCTACCGCTACATCGGCATGCACCCGCTGCGGGTGCGCCGCGAGATCCCCGGCCACCTTACCGACCGCCTGCAGGAGGCGCTATGGCGCGAGATCCTGCACATGGTGAACGACGATGTCGCCACTACCGGTGAGCTCGATGAGTCCATCGTCTACGGCCCCGGATTGCGCTGGGCCGGCATGGGCACCAATCTCATTTACCATCTCGCCGGCGGCGAGCCCGGGATGCGGCACATGCTGCGCCAGTTCGGCCCGTGTCTGAAGTGGCCGTGGACGAAGCTCGAAGCTCCGGAGCTCACCGAGGGACTGATCGACAAGATGGTGGCTGGCACCCAGGAGCAGGCCGCGGGCCGCTCGATCCGCGAGCTCGAGCGGCTGCGCGATGACTACCTGGTAGCGATTCAGCAGGTCCTGCGCGAATACAACATTGGCGCCGGGGCGACGCTGCGCGCGCTCGAGGAACGGCTGTACGAGGACGCCGCCGCGAGCGCGCGTCCGCGTATCGCTGCGGTGTCTGCCTCCGCAGCCGCTGCCAACGGCGGCAAGCCGTTGCGGCTGCTCGAGACCAGCGTGCGGCCCGAGTGGATCGACTACAACGGCCATATGAGCGATTCGCGTTACCTGCAGGTGTTCGGCGATGCAACCGACGCGCTCTTCAGATATGCGGGGATCGACGACGCCTATCGGCGCTCCGGCCGCGCCATGTACACGGTGGAGACGCAGGTAAGCCACAAGGCCGAGGCGCGCTCGCAGGAGCACCTGTACGTCCTCAGCCGCGTGCTCGAGGTCGATGACAAGCGCGTGCGTATCCAGCACGCTCTGCACCGCACACGCGACGATGCGCTGGTAGCGAGCGCGGAGCTTCTCTACCTGCACGTGAGCACTCAGGAGGGCAGAGCCTCGCCCATGGACGCGCAGGCCCGTGCTCGCCTCGCCGCCGTGCAGGCGGCGACCCGCTGAGGCGCACTGCGAAGATGCCCAAGATCGTCGATCACGAGCAGCGTCGCGATGAGATTGCGCTCATCGCCTGCCGCGTCGTGGCCCGGTACGGTTTCGAGCAGGCCACCATCGTGCGGATCGCACGGGCCGCCGGTTGCACCACCGGCATGATCGCGCACTACTTCGAGACCAAGCAGGACATCATCCTGGCAGCGCTGCGGCTCATTCTGCGGCGCATCGAGGAGCGGCTCAGCCAGGCGGAAGGGGACTCCGGGCTCCTCACACTCCTCAGCGAAGCGCTGCCGATCGATGAGACCCGCTACATCGAGTGTGCCGTGTGGATGGCCTTCTGGGGGCAGGTGCCATCCGATAAGCGATTGAAGCGGTTAAACGGCTGGTTGCACCGCGAGTACCTGCGTCTGTTCGAGCGCTGCCTGGCGCGGGGATGGAGCGAGTGGCCGCGCTGGCCGCCCACGACGCGCGCCCAGGTGTTGCGCTCGGTTATCACCTTCATTAACGGCGTGACGGCGAGCACCGTGGCGAGTCGGGCCGAGTGGCCGGCTGCACGCCAGATCGAGCAGCTACGGCTGCAACTCGAGCTGCTGCACGCCTGGGCGAACGGCAGCTGCACTCATGCCGAGCCGCGCGGCCGGCGGCGCCAGGCCTCGGGCTGAAGCGGGCACAGCGGCGGCAAGGAGAGAACCATGGACTTTGGCCTCAGCGAAGAGCAGCAGCTCATCATCAAGACCACGCGTGATTTTGTCCGCCAGGAACTGGTGCCGCACGAGCGTGAGGTGGAGGCGACCGGCGTGCTGCGCGAGGAGCTATGGCGGCCGCTCAGGGCCAAGGCGCTCGCTGCCGGGCTGTACGCTGCCAACATGCCCGCCGAAGTCGGCGGCGCGGGCCTCGATGGGGTGAGTTGGGTGCTGTACGAGAAGGAGCTCGGCTACACCAACTACGCCCTGCAGTACACCTGTGTGGCGCGGCCCTCCAATATCCTGCTCGCCTGCCAGGGCGCACAGCGCGAGCGCTATCTGCTGCCGACGGTGCGTGGCGAGCGGGTCGAATGCCTCGCCATGACCGAGCCGCAGGCGGGCTCCGATCTGCGCAGCATGCGCACGAGCGCCGTGCAGCGCGGTGGCGGCTTCATCATCAACGGCACCAAGCATTTCATCAGCCACGCCGACCACGCCGATTTCGTCATCCTGTTCGCAGCCAGCGGCGAGGAGGACTCGAGCCGCGGCAAGCGCAAGCTCATCACTGCCTTCCTGATCGACAAGGGCACCCCGGGTTTCGAGGTGCTACCCGGCTACCAGAACGTCTCGCATCGCGGCTACAACAACTGCATATTGCAGTTCAGCGACTGCCGCGTGCCGTCATCAGCGGTGCTCGGGGAGGTACATCGTGGCTTCGAGGTCGCCAACACCTGGCTCGGGGCGACACGCCTGCAGGTGGCCGCCAACTGCCTCGGGCGCGCCGAGCGCGCGCTCGAGTGCGCCACGCAGTGGGCGGCCGATCGCGTGCAGTTCGGACAGGCGATCGGCAAGTTCCAGGGCATCTCGTTCAAGCTTGCCGACATGGCAGTCGAGCTGCGCGCCGCTGAGCTACTGACGCTGGAGGCGGCCTGGAAGCTCGATCGGGGAAGCGCCGGCGACATGGACATGGCCATCGCGAAGCTCAAGGCGAGCGAGATGCTCGCGATGGTCGCCGATGAGGCGCTGCAGATCCATGGCGGCATGGGGCTCATGAGCGATCTGCCGCTCGAGCGCATCTGGCGCGATGCTCGCATCGAGCGCATCTGGGACGGCACCAGCGAGGTGCAGCGTCACATCATCTCGCGCGCGCTGCTGCGGCCCCTCGGCGGTTGAGGCGCTGAGAGCGGATGAGAGCGCATGTGAGATAAGTACCCTTCCGGGATAGTGGACCATTCGGTTGAGTATCCGGAGGACGGGGCGTCGCGACTGCCCGCGGGGTGGTGCCACCTCATTTTCCCTTCCACACCGGCGCACGCTTCTCGGAGAAGGCGAGCGTGCCCTCCTTGAGGTCTTCAGAGCGCACCACCTTCTGCACCGCATCCAGACTGTCGTGCAGCTCGAAGGCCGCATGCTCGGCCACCATCTCGGTGTGCCGCAGCAGCTGCTTGATTGCCGGAAACAGCAATGGGGGCCCTGCGGCGAGCTGCAGCGCAATCTCGCGTGCCTTGGCGAGACTCTGACCCTTCGGCACCACGTGGTTGGCGAGACCCCAGTGTTTCGCCTCGGCCGCATCCATCCAGCGTCCGGTCATCAGGAACTCGACCGCGACGTGATAGGGGATGCGGCGCCGCAGCTTGATCGTGCCGGCATCCGCCAGTACGCCGACGTTGATCTCCGGCAGCGCAAAGCGCGCGTGCTCCTCCATCACGATGATGTCGGTGCCGAGCACGA
Organism: Steroidobacteraceae bacterium; assembly: GCA_035495655.1. Taxonomy (GTDB): domain Bacteria; phylum Pseudomonadota; class Gammaproteobacteria; order Steroidobacterales; family Steroidobacteraceae; genus 13-2-20CM-66-19. Next base: position 22,441 of record DATJFM010000061.1, on the reverse strand, counting down.
TCTCAAAACCGCCGCCGCAGGCGATACCATTCACGGCGGCGATGAGGGGCTTGTCGAGATTGCGCGGATAGTTCAGACCGCCAAACCCTCCGACTCCCCAGTCCTCATCCGACTGCTCACCGGCCGCGGCGGCTTTCAGATCCCATCCCGGGCTGAAGAAGCGCTCGCCGGCTCCCGTCACGATCGCGACCCGCAGCGCCGGGTCGTTGCGGAAGCTCGTGAACACCTCGTTCAGCCTGCGGCTCGCCGCGAGGTCGATTGCGTTCGCCTTGGGGCGATCGAGTGTCACCTCGAGAATCGGGCCGTCGGTGCGGGTCCTGATGCCAGCGGACATGAGCGTGCTCCTTATGCGAGTGCGCGAGTCAGGCGAGACGGATCAAAGCGTCGACCGCCACCGCGCCGCGCCCGCGCGGGCGCACGATGACGGGATTCAGGTCGAGCTCGATGAAGCGCTCGAGGTTTGCAAGTGCATAACGTGTGCAGGCGAGCGCGGTGTCCACCAGCGCCGGCACATCTGCTGCGGGGCGGCCGCGAAATCCATCGAGCAACGGCGCCGCGCGCAGCCGCGCGAGTGCCGCAAGAATTCCCTCGGCACTGAAGGGTGGCAGCAGTGTGACGCTGTCGCGCAGCAGCTCGGTCAGTACGCCGCCGGCGGCGAGCACGAGCACCAGCCCGAACTGCGGGTCGACACGCAGCCCGACGAGTAGCTCCACGACGCCATCGTCGACCATCTGCTCGATGAGCAGCGTGCCCGAGAGCGCGCAGAGTCGCTGTGCGGCGTGCGCGGCCTCCGCAGGAGTGCGCACGTTGAGCACCACTCCGCCGAGCTCCGATTTGTGCTCGAGTGCCGCCCCGGCGGCCTTGATCACGACCGGAAAACCGAGCGCCGCCGCGGCCGCCGCCGCTTCGCTCGGCGCAACGACGGATGATCGCGGGATCGCTACCCCGTACGCGGCGAGCGCCTGCTTGGCCTCCGGCTCCGAGAGCGAGCGCGCGCTGGCCGCGGACTCGCGCGGCCGGTGCAGAGTGAGCAGGGCACCGCGCTTCCACGCCTCTCCGACGCCCGCGGCGAGATCGATGGCTTCGAGCGCCTCGCGCTGCCCCTGCAGCGGCACCACTCCGGAGGCGAAACATGTCTCGCGCGCGCGGCTGCCGAGCGATTCGGGCAGCGAGCAAATGACCGCGGCGCGCGTCGCTGCGCCCGGCAGGGCAGCGGCGAACTCCTCGATCGCGCGTAGGTAGGCCGTGTCATCCGCGCCCGCGGGCGGACAGTCGAGCAGGAATGCAACCAGGTCGAACCCGGCGCGCTGTGCGATGGCGAACATTGCGCGCTGGCGCGGATAGTCGAACCAGACATGGGTGTGGAAATCGAACGGATTGGAAATGTGCACGCGCTCGGAGAGCAGTGCGCGCAGCTGCGCGGTGGCTTGCGCAGGAAAGGGCGGAAACTCGATCGACAGGTTGCGAGCCGCATCGGCCGCCATGGCCGTGTCCCCGCCAGAAGCGCCCATGGCAAGGATGCGCCGCCCGGGAAGTGGACCGCCGCCATGAAAGATCTTCAGCGTCTCGCACAGGCTCGCGAGCGACTCGCAACGCGCCACCCCCGCCTGCGAGCAGAAGGCATCGAACACGGTGTCGGCACCCGCCAGCGCACCGGTATGCGTGCGTACCGCCTCCGCCGACGCAGCGGTACGACCGGTCTTGAGCAGCGCGATCGGCTTGCCGGCCATGCGCGCCTGTGCTGCCGCCTGCGCGAAGCGAGCCACATCGCGGATGCCTTCGAGGTACAGGCCGAAGCCAGTCACGCGCTCATCCGCACACAGGTGCTCGATCAGCTCCTCGGCTGCCAGGCGCGCCTGATTACCCACCGTGAGCACGCAGGCGATGGGCAGCGAGCGATCGTTGAACAGCAGATTGAGCGCGACCGTGCCGCTCTGACAGATGAGCGCGACGCCGCGCTCGCGCCGCACACCGACCAGCTGGTCGGGCCACAGTGCGGCGCCGTCTAAGAAGTTGACGAAGCCGTAACAGTTGGGTCCGAAAAAGGGCAGGTCCCCGGCGCTCGCCAGGAGCTCGTGCGTCAGACGCCGGCCCTCCTCGGTGGCGGTCTCGGAGAAGCCCGCCGCGAAGCACACGAAGCCACCGGCTGCGCGCCGGCAGAGGGCCGCTGCAATGCCGGGAACCTCGCGGTTCGGTGCGGCGACGAACGCGGCATCGGGTGCGGCGGGCAACTCATCGACCGAGCGGAAATAGTGCTGCGCCGCCGAGGAAGCGCGCGTCGGATGGATGCGCCACAGCTCGCCCCGATAGCCGATCACGCGGCTGGCCGCCTGGGCGGCATCCGCCCACGCGCCGCCTATGAGCGCCACGCTGCGCGGCGCGAGCAGTCGCTGCAGCCCCGTGCTCATGCGCGGGTGTGCGGGCGCAGCTCCATGCGGCGCGAGCCGGGCCCGTCCGCCGGTAAGCCGGCGCTCGCCGCCTGCAGCTGGTCGAGCGCGCTCCGTACCTCCGGTGGAAAGGGAGCGCTGGCGACTTTATCGGCCTCGCGACGCACGTGCAGCAGCATGACTTCTACCGTGGCGGCGACACCCGGCTTGCCGCTGCGGACTATCTCGAACGCCGCGAGGATGCGCTTGTGATCGAGCCCCGCGACGCGCAAATGCACCATGGCCGTGTCGGACTGGTGCACCTCCTGCAGATAATTCAGGTGCATCTCGAGCGTGTACAACGTGCAACCGCTGCGTGCCCGATAGCCCTCATCGAGACCGACGCGATCCATGAGAGCATCCACGGCGGAACTCACGATGACCCCGTAATAGGCATCGCGCAGATGGCCGTTGTAATCGATCCACTCCGGCTGGATCGCGCTGGTGTAGATCGGGATGCCGGCCACGTTCAGGAGAGCTGCAGACGCTCGCGCGTTTGTGCGGCACTGAGGACGCGCGCGCCCATGGCCTCGATGATGGTGCGCGCCTTCTCGACCAGCTGCGCGTTGCTCGCATACACCCCGCGCGAGAGATACAGGTTGTCTTCGAGTCCCACACGCACGTTGCCGCCGAGCAGTATCGACTGTGCCACCCATGGCATCTGCATGCGGCTCACCGCGAATGAGGTCCAGACGCACTCCGCCGGCAGGTAGTTGACCATGGCGAGCAGGTGCCCCACATCCGCGGGTACGCCATATGGAATTCCAGTGCACAGCTGGATCATCGCCGGCGCGGGAACGAGTCCCTCCTTGATCATCTGCTTCACGAACCAGAGATTGCCGGTGTCGAACACCTCCAGCTCCACCTTGACACCGAGCTCCCGCAGGATGCCGGCACCCTCACGGCAGTACTCGGGAGTGGAGATGTAGGCGCGGTTGCCATCACCGAAATTGAGCGTGCCGCAATCGAGCGTGGCGATGTCCGGTCGATAAAGCCCTTCCTCGCACAACTCGATCACATGCCGCATGCGCTCGCGCTGGGTGACGAAGTCGGTCCCCGGAGCGGGGGTATCTTCCAGCCCGCGCTGGCCTATGTAGATGTAGCCGCCCATGCCACAGGTGAGGTTGACCAGTACATCGACCTTGCTTTCGCGCAGGCGCTTGACGACCTCGCGGTAATGGCGCGTCGCCATGCTGAAAGCGCCGCTCTCGGGATCACGCACGTGAATGTGGACGATGGCCGCACCCGCGCGCGCCGCCTCGACCGCGGAGGCCGCGATCTGCTCGGGCGTTATCGGACAATGCGGGCTCTTGGTGACCTTGGTGTCATCGCCGGTGATGGCGCAGGTGATGATGACGTCGGAGTTCATGCGATCCTCGTCGCAGTAGCGCGCACCGCGAGTTAATATTATGGCTATAATAATATAAGCGCATGCGGCGCCCGGCAAGCGCACGCACGACCGACTTCATGCACGCGCTGCCGCCAATGGCGCGATGCACCGCAGGAGGGTGGCATGAATACGAAATTGTTGATCGGCGGACGACTCATCACCGGTGAAGGAACCGCAGAGGCGGTGCTCGATGCCGCCACCGGGGCGGAGATCGCGAGCGTGCCCGCGGCGACGGTCGCGCAAGTGGAGCAGGCGGTGCAGGCCGCCGGGGCGGCTTTCCCGGCCTGGGCGCGCACGCCGCCGAAGGAGCGGGCGGCGGCGCTGCTGCGCATCGCCGAGGAGATCGAGGCGGATGCCGATGGCTACGCGGCGCTCGAGTCACGCAACACCGGCAAGCCGCTCGCGGCGGCGCGCAACGATGAGATGCCTTCCATCGTGGATGTCTTCCGTTTCTTCGCCGGCGTTTGCCGCAGCCCCGCCGGGCTCGCCGCGGCCGAGTATCTGCCCGGCCACACGAGCTTCACCCGCCGCGACCCGGTCGGAGTAGTCGGTTCCATCACCCCGTGGAACTACCCGCTGATGATGGCCGCGTGGAAGATCGCGCCGGCGATCGCGGCCGGCAACACCCTGGTATTGAAGCCCTCCGAGATGACGCCGCTCACGACGCTCAAGCTCGCCGCGCGCTTTGCGGAGCTGCTGCCGCCGGGGGTGGTGAATGTCATTTGCGGGCGTGGCGAACCGGTCGGCACGGCACTCGTGAGTCACGAGCGCGTGCGCATGGTGTCGCTCACCGGCTCGGTGGGCACCGGGCAGAAGGTGCTGACGGCGGCCGCGGGTAACCTCAAGCGCACGCATCTCGAGCTCGGTGGCAAGGCGCCGGTGATCGTGTTCGATGATGCCGACCTCGAGGCGGTGGTCGCGGGCGTGCGCACTTTCGGCTTCTACAACGCCGGGCAGGACTGTACCGCGGCCTGCCGGCTGTATGCCGGCAAGCGCATCTACGAGCGCCTGGTCGCGGACCTCACTGGCGCAGTACGCAGCATCCGCGTCGGCTCGCAGCAGGAGGCCGGCGTGGAGATGGGGCCACTCATCTCGCAGATCCAGCGCGAGCGGGTCGCGGCGATGGTGGCGCGCGCCGCCTCCACCGGGCACGCCGAGATCACCACCGGCGGCAAGGCGCGTGCCGGAGCCGGATTCTTCTACGAGCCAACCGTGGTCGCGGGCGCACGCCAGGACGATGAGATCGTGCAGCGCGAGGTATTCGGACCGGTGGTATCCGTGACGCCCTTCAGCGATACCGAGGAGGCCATCCGCTGGGCGAACGACAGCGAATACGGGCTCGCCTCCTCGGTATGGACGCGCGATGTATCGCGCGCCATGCAGGTGTCTGCGCAGCTGCAATTCGGCGCCACCTGGATCAATACGCACTTCGCGACGGTAAGTGAAATGCCGCACGGTGGCTTCAAGCGCTCCGGATACGGCAAGGACCTGTCGGTGTACGCACTCGAGGATTACACGGTAGTGCGTCACATCATGGTGAAGCTGGAGGGGTGAGCTTCACCTTGCGGCAACTTCGGTGGCGACCCGGCGCGCGCGTGCGCACGCGATGCGCGGCCCTCGGCGCCGCCGTCGCCGCCGCAGCTCTGGTGAATGCCTGCGGCACCGGCTCCGGCAACACTCCGGCGCGCGCGGACAAGGAGCTGCGCATCTACAACTGGGCGGATTACATCGGCAAGAATACCGTCGCCGACTTCGAGGCACGCACCGGCATCAGGGTCATCTACGACACCTACGATGCGGATGAGACGCTCGAAGCCAAGATGATGGCGGGCGATGCCGGCTACGACGTCGTCAGCACCTCGACCGACTACTTCAGCCGCCAGATCAAGGCCGGCATCTATCGCCCCCTCGACAAGGCGCTGCTGCCGAACTGGAAGAACCTCGACCCGCACGTTCTCGCCATCGAGGCACTGGCGGACCCCGGCAACCGTCACGCCGTGCCCTACCTGCAGCACGTCAACGGGTTCACCTACAACGTCGCGATGATCCGGGCGCGCATGGCGGACGCGCCGGTAGACAGTCTCGACATGCTCTTCAAGCCCGACATCATTCGGCACTTCGCCGATTGCGGCGTGACCTTCCTCGACTCGGCCGAGGATGTGCTGCAGCTCGCATTGAACTACCTGCATCTCGATCCGAATACCGCGCGCCCCGCGGATTACCAGCAGGCTGAAAAGCTGCTGCTGACGGTGCGTCCCTATATCAAAGCCTTCGACTCCACGGAGTACATGAACGGGCTTGCCAACGGCGAGTTCTGCATCTCCATGTCGTGGTCGGCCGACTATGCCACCTCGCGCGCGCGCGCCAAGAGCGCCGGCATCGACATGCCGCTCGCTTTCACCGTGCCGAAGGAAGGCGCCAATGGCTCCTATGATGCGTGGCTCATCCCCGCCGACGCCCCGCACCCGCTGGCGGCGCACGAGTTTCTCAATTACATGCTCGAGCCGCGGGTGATCGCCGCGGTCACCAACTACATTCACTACGCCAACGACAACGCGGCCGCGGATGCTTACGTCGATCCGCAGATTCGCGCCGATCCGGCGCTGTATCTGCCGCCACAGGTGGAGGCGCGGCTCTATCACGCGGTGGAAGCGGGTCCTGCGCTCGAAAGGCTGCGCACCCGCACCTGGACGCGCATCAAGACCGGTCTCTAATCAGCAGCCCTCAGATCCCGCTCAGCGTGCTGCGAGCTGCGCTTCCATGGCCGCGCGCCGCTCGCCGCGGATCATGAACCAGCGCGCGGCGACGATGCAGGCCCCGACCGCGCAAACGATGAGGCTCGCGAGCGCGTTGATGTCGGGGCTCACCCCGAGCTTCACCTTGGAATAGATCACCATCGGCAGCGTGCTGGCACCAGGGCCGGCGACGAAGCTCGAGATCACCAGGTCATCGAGTGACAGCGTGAAGCACAGCAGCCAGCTCGAGATGAGCGCCGGCGCGATGATCGGCAGCGTGATCTCCACGAAGGCGCGGGCCGGGGTGGCGCCGAGGTCCTGTGCGGCTTCCTCGAGCGAGCGGTCGGCCGCCTGCAGACGCGACTGCACGGTAATGGTGACGTAGGCGGTGCAGAAGGTGACGTGCGACAGCACAATGGTGGTGAACCCGCGGTGCGGCCAGCCGAGCAGCTGCACCATCGAGACGAACAGCAACAGCTGCGTGATGCCGGTGATGATTTCCGGCATGACCAGCGGTGCATTCACCATCCCGGTGAGCAGCAGTCGCCCCGGAAAGCGTGTGAAGCGCACCAGCGCGATCGCGGCGAGGGTTCCGAGAACGATCGCGCCACTCGAGGCGGCCAGCGCCACCTCGAGCGACAGCAGCGCGCCTTCCAGCAGCTGACGATTGTGCAGCAGCTGCCCGTACCAGGCGATCGAGAAACCGCCCCACACGTTCACCAGCGGCGAGGCATTGAACGAGTAGGCGATGAGTACCAGGATCGGCACGTACAGCAGCGCGATGCCGAGGAACAGCACCGACAGCAGGGCTACGGACGAGCGGCGCTCCATGGGTGACATCAGGCCTCGAGCTGACGCACGTTGTAGTACTGGTAGATCGCGATGGGACCGACCAGCAGCAGCAGAAACGCGATCGCCACCGCGGAGGCCACCGGCCAGTCGTGATTGCCGAAAAACTCATCCCACAGCACGCGGCCGATCATGAGCTGGTTCGGGCCGCCCAGGAGCGAAGGGATGACGAACTCTCCGACCGCCGGGATGAATACCAGCATGGACCCCGCGATCACCCCGGGGATGGATAACGGCAGGGTGACGTCCCAGAACGCACGCCACGGCGGGCTGCCGAGATCCGCGGCCGCCTCGAGCAGTGTCGGGTCGAGCTTCTCGAGCGTGGCGAAGAGCGGCAGCACCATGAAGGGCAAATAGGAATAGATGATTCCGAGGTACACCGCGACACTCGTACGCATGATGTGCAGCGGCTGGCTGATGAGGCCCAGGTGCAGCAGTGCGGTATTGAGGAAACCGGTATCGCGGATGATGCCTTCGAGCGCATACACGCGCAGCAGGAAGGACGTCCAGAACGGCAGCATGATGATGAGCAGCAGCAGCCCCTGCGTGGCCCTGGGCGCGCGCGCGATGGCATAGGCCATCGGGTAGCCGAGCGCGAGGCAGATCAGCGTCGAGAAGAAGGCGGTGCGCAGTGAGTAGAGGTAGGCGACACCGTAGACCTCATCGGTCAGCAGGTAGCGGTAGTTGCCGAAGCTGATGGCAAGGCGCAAGTGATGGTCCGCAGTGAAGGAGATCACGTCCGTGAACGGCGGCACCCTGGGAGCGGCCTCGGCGAAGCTGATCTTGAAGGCGAACGCGAACGGGATGAGAAAGAAGATGAGCAGGAACAGTAGCGGCGGCAGGATGATGAGCCAGCGGCCCGGAGCCCAGGTTCGTCTCATAGGTTATGTGCTGTATGTGCCCGCGGAGTATTGTGCGGGATAAACTTGCGTGCCGTACAGAAGGCGTCAATGCGCGCAGTGCGAGGATAGAAGCAGTGACTCAGGCGACCGGCCAGCGAGCCACGGTAAGCGAGCACCCCGCGAGCGGCGGCTCACGCATCCGCCAGCGTCAGCGGCTGCGGCTGATCGACGCCTGCATCTCGGCGCTGCACATCTACGGGCCATCGCGCACCACGGTGGAGAAGGTCGTGGCACTCGCCGACCTCTCACCGGGGATCGTGCGCTTCTACTTCGATTCCAAGGCCGCGATGCTGGTGGCTTCGCTCGAGCACCTGGCGGCGGAATTCGGCGAGCGTGTGCTCGCGCCGGTGGCGCGCCTGAAGGACAACCCGGTGCAGGCCCTACACCTGCTGGTGAATCTCTATCTGGATGCCGACATCGCGAGCCCGCGCAAGGTATCGGTCTGGTACGCCTTCTGGGGCGAAGCGAGCGCGCGCCAGGAGTACCAGGACATCTGCGGCAAGAAAGACGATGAGTTTGCAGCGCTGGTACGCGAGCTCATGGAGCGTCTCATCGCGCTGAGCGGCGCCAGCCACCTCGATGCCGATGCGGTGGCGCTCGGCCTCATGGGGGTGCTCGAGGTGTTGTGGCAGGGAATCGCCTTCCAGAGTGAGGCGAACATCGACCGCGCCGGGGCCGTAACGCGCTCGCTGCGCTATCTGAACTCGGTGTTTCCAGGGCAATTCAGCGATGCCGCCGTGGCACCGCCGAGCGCCGCGGCTGCGCCACCGGACACCGATCGGCTGCCACCGCGCGCCTATCGGGATGAAGCGCTACTTGCGGTGGAGCGCGCGCAGCTGCTGCACCCGGCCTGGCAAGTGCTCGGCCACGAGGCTGAGCTGCGCGCCGCCGGGGACTATCTCAGCGGCGATGCGGTCGGAGCGCGCGTGCTCATCGTGCGTGCCGAGCGGGGGCGGCTGTACGCGTTCCGCAACGCCTGCCGGCGCCGCCCGCACGCGCTGGTCGACGCTCGCCGCGGGCACCTGACGAGCGCCATCTACTGCGCAGCGCATTCGCTCACCTACAGCTTCGATGGCCGGCTGGTTTCGGGCTCAACGCCCGGGGATCTCGTGCCGTTCGAGCTGCGGCGCGCCGGCCGGGTGCTGCTCGTACGTGCCTCCGGCAACGCAGCGCACACGAGCGCCATCGATGAGAGTGCCTGGGTGGCGTTCGCCACGCTCACACCGCTGCGGGTGACCGAGCAGGAGGTCGCGGCTGACTGGAAGCTGCTCATCGAGCAGTGGCTCGAGATGCCGCTGCCGCAGCACCGGTTCATCGCACCGAACCAGCTGCTCGAGGTCCGCACCGATGGCGCGTGCATCCTGCAGGTGGTACCGACCGTGGCGGGCCGCAGCCGCCTGCGCCGTTTCGATTTCTCGCGTGACCGCGGCAGCGCGGCGCGCCCGCGCGGCGCGCGCGCACAACGGCAGGCCACCGTGTGGCTCAGCGAACAGATCGCGCTCGCCGAGTCGACCCAGGGCGGCCTCGAGGGGGCGACTGAGCTAGCCGCCGAGGGTGGAGCGACGACACCGGCACTCGCGCGCTTTCGCGCGCAGGTCGGCGCACTGCTACAGGGGCTGCCGCAGGAGTCCGGCGCGCGCTGAGTTCAGGCGAAGCGCGCCGGCCGTGCAGGCAACGACACCTCCGGGATGCGCGCACGCAGCAGCTCGTGGAATTCGAGCATCCAGGTCTCGATGCGCGACAACGGTCCCGGCCGGTAGGCGCTGTCCTTGATCCCACGCTGCAGCCGCTCGCACAAGCGCCGGTCTTCGTTGTTGACCTCCATGTTGATGCGGTTCCCGAGCCAACGGATCAGGCGCATCTCGCGACGCTCATCGGGAAGTCCGAAGGCCGCGCCACGGATCAGCGTCTTACCGGGTCCGCCTGGCAGCACCTGAAAGAAGTCCATCTGCTCGGGCATGAGGTCGAGTCCGAGATTCGGCAGGCAGCTGTAGAAACGCCAACTGCGCCGCTGTGCCTCCGGCAGATGCGGCGCAGTCACCTTGCCGACGTGCTTCTGATAGACACGCTCGCTCCAGCGGGAGGAGGGCGCCGCGCGCATCCAGCTGTAACCGCGGGCGATCCCGGGCACTCCACGCTGATCCTCGTAATCGGGCGTGAACAGGCGGTTGAGACCCGGATGCCCGATCGGTACGTGGTAGGACTCGAGGTAGTTCTCCATCGCGATCTTCCAGTCCACATTCCACACTTCGTGATACGGCGGCTGTGTCAACACCAGCTCCTCGAGCCGGTACGGGGCAAGCTCTTCCATGACCGGCGCCCACATCGAGGAGGGCGGGGGAGGAGCCTCGGCGGCCAGACATACCCACACGAAGCCGAGGGCCACTTCGAGGTGCACTTCAGCCAGGCTGTGTGCGCGCAGGTCGAGGCCCGGAAAACTGTCGCGCGCCGGGGTCGCGAGCAGCGACCCGTCATAGCGGTAAGTCCAGCCGTGATATGGACAGGTGATGCGCCCGAGGCAGCGGCCGCTGCCCTCGAGCAGCCGCGTACCGCGATGTCGGCATACGTTGCGCAGCGCGCGGATGGCGCCCTCGGCATCACGCAGCACGATGACGCTGTCGGTGCCGAGCTCGAAGGTGATGTAATCGCCAGAGTTGCGAACCTGGCTCACGTGACCGGCGATCTGCCAGCTCGGCTTGAGGATGCGCTCGATTTCAAGCGAGGTCAGCCGCGGATCGTCGTAGACCCAGGCCGGCAGGGACTGCGCGCTCCAGCTCTTCGTTTCGGAGGTGGCCGCAGGGGCGGCGGTCGCATTCATGGCGGCTCTCCAGGCAGATATACAACCGTATAATTCTACCGCAAAAAACTATATGACCATATAGACTCTGTCGACGCCGGATGGTACCTTTGTTGGGATTCCTGCAACCTCAGTCACTTACCATCGCAGGGGGTACCTCATGGCCCGGACGCTTATCCGCAACCACGAGCACTACCGCCGGGCACTGTCACGTCTGCCGCTCGGCGTCGCCTCGAACTTCCGCTTCTGGGGCGAGGATCGCACGATCTACGTGAAGCAGGGGCGCGGGGCGCGTGTCACCGATCTCGATGGTAACGTCTACGTCGACTACCGCATGGGCTATGGCCCGGCGATCCTCGGCTACGCCGACCCGCGCGTCGACGCCGCCGCCCGCAGCGGTATGGAGGTCGGCGGCGTGTTCGCGCTCTCGACCGAGGCGGAATATCGGGTAGCCGAGCGCATTGCGCGGATGGTGCCGGCGGCGGAGCTGGTGCGCTTCTCCAACTCCGGCACCGAGGCAGTGATGGCGGCGCTGCGGCTCGCGCGCGCCTATACCGGCCGCGATGACTACGTCATTCTCGAGGGCAGCTATCACGGGCTGTTCGACGCCGCCATGTGGTACACGCCCATGGAGAAGTGGTCGCAGGTTGGCGATCCGGTCGTCTATCCGTACAGCGAAGGCGTACCGCTCGCCACGCGTAACTTCGCGCACTTCGTGCAGGCGAACGACGTCAACCAGCTCGAGGACGTGCTGCGCCGCCATGGCTCGAAGATCGCCTGCCTGCTGGTCGAGCCGATCATGGGCAACTGTCTCGGCATCGCGGCCGAGCCTGAGTACGTGCGCGCGGCGCGCGCGCTGTGCGACCGCTACGGGGTCGTCATGATCATCGATGAGGTGAAGACCGGATTCCGCGTCGCGCGCGGCGGGGTGCAGGAGCTCTATGGCGTGCGCGCCGATCTGTGCACCTTCGCCAAGGCCATTGCCAATGGCTATCCGATCTCCGTGCTCGCCGGGCGCGAGGACATCATGCGCAAGCTCGGCAAAGGCGTCGCGCATGGCGGCACCTATACCGCCCATCCGGTCTCGCTGGCGGCCGCCGAGAAGACTCTCGAGATTCTCGCCGAGACCGATGCGCTCGAGCGCATCGCGGCCTACGGCAAACGGCTGCGCCAGGGTAAGAGCGCGATCCTCAAGGCGCGCGGCATCGCGCACAGCTTCGTCGGTCATCCGTCCATGAGCGGGCTGTACTTCGCACACGATCCGCCACGCACCTATCGCGACTGGAAGCGCAGCGACTACACCTTCTATGACGCGGTGGCACGGGTGCTGCACGATGAGCGCATCCTGTGCGAGCCGGACTCGCGCGAGCCGTGGTTCATGTCCGCGGCGCACGATGATTCCTGCCTCGCCGACACGCTGCGGGCCTTCGAGGCGGCGGTCGACCGCACGCTCGATACTTTGCCCGGCAGGCGCCACCGCGGAGAGCCGGCGGCGTGAATGCCGGAGGGGCCAACCGCTACGACGCGATCGTCGTCGGAGCGGGACACAACGGGCTGGTGAATGCCTGCTATCTGGCGCGCGCCGGGCTCAAGGTGCTGGTGCTCGAGCGCAATGCGTACGTCGGCGGCGCCGCAGTGAGCCGCAAACTCTATGACGGCTTCACCTACTCGAACTGCTCCTACGTCTGCAGCCTGCTGCGCACCGAGATCATGCGTGCGCTGGAGTTGCCACGGCACGGCCTGCAGATCATCCCCTACGAAGGCGGCTGCACCTTCATGAGCAACGGCGAGCATCTGGCGATCTACGATAATCACGACGCGCTGCGCCGTGAGATCGCCCGCCACTCGCGGCACGATGCCGAAGCGTACGACCGCTACGTGCGCGACATGCTGCGCCATTGCCGCTTCATCAAGCCGTTGCTGCTGCGCACCCCGCCCGATCCGACATCGCTGCGCGTGCGCGACCTGCAGGAGCTGCTGTTTTTCGGCCGGCACTTCTCCAAGCTGGGCGAGGCGCGCATGTACGATACGCTGCGCTTTTTCACCATGAGCTGCGCCGACATGCTCGAGGAATATTTCGAGAGCGAGATCGTCAAAGCGCATCTCGCCGGAAGCTCGATCATCGGCACCGCCCTCGGACCCCGCTCGCCTGGATCGGCTTACGTGCTGCTGCATCACTACATGGGCAGCATCGATGGAGCGGTCGGCGCCTGGGGCTTCGCACGCGGTGGCATGGGGGCCATTACTCAGGCGCTCGCGGCCTCATTCGCGGCGAGTGGCGGTACGGTGCGCACCGAGGCGCCAGTGGAGCAGATCATCGCTCGCAACGGCCGCACACTCGGCGTGGTGCTGGAGAATGGTGAGCAGTTCAGTGCACCGATCGTGGCCTCCAACCTCGACGTGAAGCGCACCTTTCTGCACACCGTGAAGGCCAGCGAGCTGCCGCCCGAATTCCTGGCGCAGGTGCGGCGCTTCAAGATCCGCGGCTCCTCCGGCAAGCTCAACATCGCGTTGGATGGCCTGCCGCACTTCCCGGCGATCCCGCAAGGCTCGCCGTGCATCCGCGGCGACATGCACGTGACCGACACGCTGGAGATGGTCGAGCGCGCCTATGATGACTGGAAGGAGGGGCGCTGGTCGCGTGCGCCCTACATCGACATGCTCATTCCGACGCAGATCGATCCGAGCATGACACCCGATGGCAAGCACTACATGTCGGTGTTCGTGCAGTACTGTCCCTATCGGCTCGCCGAGGGAGAGTGGACCGCGCAGAAGCGCCAGGCCTTCGGTGATACCGTCATCGAAGCCATCGCGCGCCACAGCCCCGATTTCCGCAAGCTGATCCTGCACGCGGAGATCCGCACCCCGCAGGACATCGAGAACGAGGTGGGACTTACCGAAGGGAACATCTTCCAGGGCGAGCTGACCTTCGATCAACTCTTCTTCAATCGCCCGGTCCCCGGCTACGCACAATACCGCGCGCCGCTGCGCGGACTGTACATGTGCGGTTCGAGCAATCACCCGGGCGGTGGAGTCATGGGAGCACCGGGCGCCAACTGTGCGCAGGCGATCCTGCAGGACCTCGGGCGCGGGCCAGCGGAGGGCAGACCCTCGTGAGTGCAAGCGGCGGCGCGCGCTATGACAGCATCGTGATTGGTGGCGGCCACAACGGTCTCGTGTGCGCCGCGTATCTCGCCCGTGGCGGCCGCAAGGTGCTCGTGCTGGAGGCCGCCTCCCAGGTAGGCGGTGCCGCGGTGACGCGCGAATTCGCGCCGGGCTTCAAGGTCTCCGCCTGTGCGCACCTGCTGCACCTGCTGCCCCCAGGTCTCGCGCGCGAGCTCGCACTCGAGAGGCATGGGCTCGAGCTCGCGGCGACGGATCTGCCGAGCACCGCTCTCGCAACCGATGGTGAGCATCTCGCGCTCGGAGCCGACGGGCCACGCGCTTTGAGCGCACACTCGGCGGCTGACGCCGCGGCGTATGCAGACTGGCAGGCGCTGCTTGGGCGGCTGGCGGCGGCGCTGCATCCGCTGCTCAATGTCACACCGCCACGGCTCGGTACCGATGAGTGGCGCGACCGCGCCACGCTTCTGGGCCTCGGCTGGCGTCTGCGGCGTCTCGGACGCCGTGATCTGCGCGAGCTGCTGCGCATCGGCGGAATGTGCGTCCACGATCTGCTCGAGGAGCGCTTCGAGCTGCCGCTGCTCAAGGGTGCGCTGGCGCTCGATGCGGTGCTCGGCACGAACTACGGCCCGCGCTCCCCCGGCACGGTCTTTTCACTGCTGTACCGCGCGGCCGCCGGACAGGGCTATGGGAGATTCGTGCAGCCGCGCGGCGGTCTCGGAGCGTTCTCGCAATCTCTCGCACGTGCGGCGATCTCCGCGGGCGCCGAGATCCGCACCGCGAGCGTGGTCGAGCGCATCCTCGTCTCTGAGGATCGCGCCGCCGGCGCCCGGCTTGCGTCGGGCGAGGCGATCAGTGCTGACAGTGTGGTATCGAGCGCCGATCCCAAGACGACGTTCCTGCGACTTCTCGGCTGTGAGCATCTGGATGCGGGCTTCGTGCGGCGCGTTTCACAGTTGCGCTCGCGCGGGCTCACCGCGAAGCTGCACCTGGCACTCTCGCGCCTTCCCGAATTTCCGGGGCTCGCGGCAAGCGCCTTGCGCGGACGGTTACTCATCGCGCCCTCGCCGGACTACATCGAGCGGGCGTACAACCACGCCAAGTACAACGAGTTCTCGACCGCGCCGATGCTGGAAGTGACCATCCCGACCCTTGCCGATGCATCCCTCGCGCCGCAGGGGCAGCACGTGCTCTCCGCCGTGGTGCAATACGCGCCTTACGCGCTCGGCGCTGGCTGGACCGGGCAACGGCAGCGCTTCACCGACATCGTCATCGAGACACTCGCGCGCTACGCGCCGGGGCTGCCCGAGTGCATCGTGGCGAGTGAGCTGCTGGCGCCGCCCGACATCGAGCGCGAGTTCCGCATCACCGGCGGACACTGGCACCATGCAGAGCTTGCACTCGATCAGTTCTTCATGATGCGTCCGGTGCCGGGCGCGACGCAGTACCGCTCGCCACTCGCAGGTCTCTATCTGTGTGGCGCCGGCAATCATCCGGGCGGCGGGGTCATGGGCCTCGCCGGTCGCAATGCCGCGCAAGTCCTGATGCGCGAGAAGGCGGCATAAGATGCTCACCGCGAGCGACCCGCATTACCGGCAGCCGCTGCTGAAGACGCCGTTCCACCAGCGCGCGCGTGCATTCAGCCAGCTCGATAGCTTCATTCCCTGGAGCGGCTACACGACGGTCGATGTATTCACCAGCGTAGAGCAGGAATACTTCGCGATCCGCAACGCCAGCTCACTCTACGACCTGACACCGATGGTGAAGTACCGCATCGCCGGCGCCGATGCGCTGCGCTTCCTCAACCGCCTCACCACGCGCGATCTGAGCAAGCTCGCGCCGGGGCGCGTGGCCTACACCGTGTGGTGCAACGACGCAGGCCAGCTCATCGATGACGGCACGGTCTTCTGCATCGCCCCCCAGGATTACCGGCTGTGCACCGCCGAGTGGCAGCTCGACTGGCTGCGCGCTTCCGCCATAGGCTTCGAGGTCGAGATACGCGATGTGACCGAGGAGATCGCGGCGCTCGCGGTTCAGGGCCCGACATCCTGCCGGCTGCTGCAGAGCGTCGGGCTCACCGGTGTCGAGCGTCTGAAACCATTCGAGCACGCGATGATGGCCATGCCGCAGAGCGCCGCGCCGCCCATTGCGCTGCAGGTCTCGCGCACCGGCTTCACGGGCGATCTGGGCTACGAGTTGTGGATGTCGCCCGCAGACGCCGAGGCCGTTTGGGATGCCCTCATGGAGGCCGGCAGCACGCGTGCGCTGCGGCCGATCGGCTCGCGAGCGCTCAACATGGCGCGCATCGAGGCCGGGTTTCTCATGCCGCGGGTGGATTTCGTCTCCGCCGCGCACACCCTTTACCTGGGCACCGAGCGCTCACCGCTCGAGCTTGGGCTCGCGTGGCTCGTCGACTTCGGCAAGGGTCACTTCACCGGGCGCCGGGCGCTGCTCGCCGAAAAGCAGCGCGGACCGCGGCACGCGCTCGTCGGGCTCGATGTCGGAGGCCAGAAGCCGGCGCACGCCGCGTTGCTCTACAGCAGCCGTGCCGGGCGCACCCAGGCAGGCAGTGTCACCTCCGCCATGTGGTCGCCCACCTGCAAGCGCAACATCGCGCTCGCCATCGTGGATGCCGCGCACAGCGCGCTCGGCACAACGCTGTGGGCGGACATCTATCTGAACCGCGAGCTGGTATGGGAACGTCGCATGGTGCCGGCCCGCGTCGTGGAACGGCCGTTCTACGCGCCTGCGCGGCGGCGCGCCACGCCGCCGGCGGATTACTGAGAAAGGTTCCGCGGGCCGCATGATCGTCAGTCAGGCGAAATCCTCGAGCGCACGGCCGTGGCTGGATCCCGCAGCGACACCGCAGATCCAGATCGAAGGGGTGAGCAAAACCTTCGGTGCCGCTACCGCGGTCGCCGATGTCAGCCTCGCGATCTACAAGGGCGAGATGTTCGCCCTGGTGGGCGCCTCGGGATGTGGCAAGACAACGCTGCTGCGCATGCTGGCCGGATTCGCCGAGCCGAGCAGCGGGCGCATCCTCATCGACGGCATCGATATGGCAAGCGTTCCGCCACACGAGCGGCCGGTGAACATGATGTTCCAGTCGTACGCGCTCTTTCCCCACATGACCGTCGAGGACAACGTCGGTTATGGCCTGCGACGTCTGTCGCTCGAGCGCGGCGTAAAGCGGCAGCGCATCCGCGAGGCGCTCGACATGGTGCAGCTGGGCGCGCTCGGCGCGCGCCGGCCACATCAGCTCTCCGGCGGTCAGCGCCAGCGCGTGGCACTAGCTCGTGCACTCATCCGTCGCCCGAAACTGCTGCTGCTCGATGAGCCGCTTTCGGCGCTCGACAAGAAGCTGCGCGAGCAGACGCAGTTCGAGCTGATGGATCTCCAGCACGAGCTCGGTATCACTTTCATGGTCGTCACGCACGATCAGGACGAAGCCATGGCGCTCGCCACGCGCATTGCTGTGATGGACCGCGGGCGCGTCGCTCAGGTCGGTACCCCGGCCGAGATCTACGAGTTTCCGCACAGCCGCTTCGTCGCCGACTTTGTCGGCACCACCAACTTGTTCGAGGGTACGGTATGCAGCTGTGCTGAGGGTGTCATCAGCGTGCGCTGTGCGGAGACCGGCTGCGAGCTGCTGGTCGATGACGGCGGCAGTTTCACCATCGGTCAGCAGGTGTGGATCTCGCTGCGCCCGGAGAAGGTGCGCCTCGCCAAGGAGCCGGCCAACGGCACGCGGGTGAATCAGCTGCGCGGCATCGTGTGGGAGCTCGGCTATCTCGGCAACCGCTCGACCTATCAAATCAAAACCACGAGTGGCAAACTCGTAACGGTGTTTGCGCAGAACGAGCGCCGCACATCCGAGGTGCTCATCGACTGGAACGACGAGGTGTTCGTGAGCTGGAACGCCGATGCAGCGGTGCTGCTGCAGACCTGACACTGGCAAAGGCACCCAGGGGGAACTCCGTGAACAAATCAACCCGCCCCGTCTCCGCACTCCTGTGTATGCCGCTCGCCGCGGCCTGGCTGTTCGGCTTTGCACCGGTCACGGCGCGCGCCGGCGATGCTGCCAGCGCCACCGCTGCGGCTGGTCCTGAGGCTCCGACGACGCCGAGTGCGGCGGCCGCCACGCGCGGTGACCTGCTCCAGGAAGTGGTAGTCACGGCTACCCGCCGTGAGGAAGAGCTCAGCAAAGTGCCGATCAGCGTCACGGCGCTCACCCAGGATGCGATCGATCGCAGGGGCATCAAAGACATCAATGACATCGTGCGCTTTACCCCCGGGGTGACCATCGACAACTCCGGCACCAATGCGATCTCGATTCGCGGCATCTCCTCCTCGGCCGGTGCCGGCACCACCGGTATCTACATCGACGACACCCCGATTCAGATGCGCTCGGTCGGCTTCAACCCCGACGACACCTTGCCGAAGACCTTCGACCTGCAGCGCGTCGAAGTCTTGCGTGGGCCGCAGGGCACGCTGTTCGGCGCAGGTGCCGAGGGCGGCGCGGTGCGCTACATCCTGACTCCTGCCAGCACCACGGCGCGCAGCACCTACGTGCGCAGCGAGCTTTCTTATACGGAGCACGGCCAACCAAACGCCGAATTCGGTGTTGCGATGGGCCTGCCGGTCGTCGATGGCGTGTTCGGCGTACGCGCGAGCCTTTGGTATCGCTACGACGGCGGCTGGATCAATCGCGTTGACCCTGGCACCGGCGCGATCGTCGACCACAACATCAACTATTCGAACTCGTACATGGCCCGCCTGGCGGCGACGTGGCAGCCGAGCCCGAGCGTCACCATCACACCCAGCTTCCTCTACCAGAAGCAGGACAAGCACGACGAATCCACCTACTGGCCGGCTTATTCGAACCCCGATCAGGGGCAGTTCAACACCGCGACACCCGAGCGCATCGGCGGTCCGGATTACTATTACCTGCCGGCGATCAAGCTGCAGTGGGACCTCGGCAAGAGCCAGCTGATCGGCACCGCTTCCTACTATTACCGCCACCAGCTCACCGCCTACCAGGGCACGGTGTACGACCTGAGCTACTGGAACACCATCCCGAGCGGGCTCGGGGGACCGGACGAATACGGGCCGGCTCCCAAGTGCGCGGTTCCGGATGATGCGACCAGCTGCTCCTGGTTCCCGCTCATCGACTCGACCGGGATCCATCTGCCGGCCGAGCTGCGGGGCACGCAGACGCCCAACGTCATGACCAACACGCAGAAGAGCTACACCGCCGAGCTGCGCTGGCAGTCGACCGATGCCAGCTCGCGCTGGACCTGGACCGCAGGTGTCTTCTGGCAGCAGGCGAAGGAGAACAGCATCGAGGAGCTCAAGTCGACCAACATCGACCACGTGTTCGATTACCTCTTTGGCTTGTCTCCTGCGGACTATTACTCTCCCGACGGGATTACCCCCGCCAACTTCTACTCCTGCCCGACCAATGCCGCCTACCCGGCCATTCCGGCCTGCGACATCTACTACAACAACAACACCACCATCGACCGCCAGATCGCTGGGTTCGGTGAGGTGAGCTTCGCCTTCACTGACTGGATGCGCCTCACCGTCGGCGAGCGCATCGCGCACACCACCTTCTCACTGGAGCACTACGCGGACGGCTATGAGAACTACGGAGGGCAGCCGGCGTCTGCGAGCCAGAGCGAGACCCCCAACACGCCCAAGGCGGTGCTGTCCTTCCAGGTCGACCCGCGCAACCTCTACTACCTGAGCTATGCCAAGGGGTTCCGGGTCGGTGGCGGCAACGCGCCGTTGCCTCCCTACTGCGACCCAGACCTGGCCGCCGCCGGATACCCGAACGGGGCGCCGGCCACCTACCAGTCGGACTACACACAGAACTACGAAATCGGCTCGAAAAACGGTATCGGCGACTGGCTGAGAGTGGCCACTAGTGCTTACTACATTGAGTGGCACAACATCCAGCAGAACCTCTATATCGCGGGGGGCTGCGGGCTGCAATTCACGGACAATCTAGGCACCGCGGTCGCCAAGGGGTTCGACCTGCAGGCGCAGATGCTTTTCGGCCCGATCAGCATCGATCTCGCGACCGGATACACCGATGCGCGCTACACCAAGAACTCCCCGGTCGACTGCACTCCGGGCAGCTCAGACCCGAGCACCGGCATACCGTGCAAGGCTGTCACTGGCGATGCCATCACGGGGCAGGAAGGTATCAACTACGCACCCGGCACGATGCCGCCTTGGACCGTGTCCATAGGGCTGCAATACAACTTCCAGCTGGCCTCACGCGACACATTCGTGCGCGCGGACTGGGAGTACCAGAGTCGCAGTCCCTGGCTTGCGAACGTGCAGGACCCGAAGGCCGGCGCGGTCTACTTCTACGGCTATTCCTACACCTACCCGTCCACTAAATACACTTCGCTGCGCGCGGGCATGAACTTCGGCGACGTGCAGCTCACGGCGTTCTGCGACAACCTGTTCGATGCGCACCCCGTGACCAACTACATCCTCGGCCAGACCGATGGGACTTACACACCGCAGCAGAACACCTACACGTTCCGGCCGCGCACCTTCGGGCTCAATCTGATCTGGCACATGGGCGCGGAGCACTGATGGCCCAGCGCGTGCAGAGCGCGGAATGGGGCGCGCGGGCGATAAGTGCCCAGCGCGCGGGTCACGCGCTCAGTCGCGAGTTCTACTGCGACAACGAGCTCTTCGAGCGTGAGGTGCGCGGGCTGCTCCTGCGCCACTGGCACTGTGTCGGGCACCACAGCCAGGTGCGTGAGCCGGGCGATTTCTTCACCACGAGCTACTGTGGAGAGCCGCTGCTCATCGTGCGCGGTCAGGACCTCGAGGTGCGCGCACTGCTGAACGTCTGCCGTCATCGCGGCTCACGGGTATGCACCCAGGAATCCGGTCATGCCCGCGGTGCCCTGTTCGTGTGTCCCTATCATGCCTGGAGCTACGGACTCGACGGGCGGCTGCGCGCTGCGCGCCATATGCCCGATGACTTCGATCGCGCCGCCTATGGCCTGAAAAGCCTGTATACGCGGGTAATCGAAGGATTGATCTTCGTGTCCTTCGCCGAATCGCCACTCGGGCTCGAGCACGTCGAGGAGGCGCTCGCGGGATCGGCTCGTCTCTACGGTTGGGCGCAGGCCAAGGTCGCGCATCGCGAGTCCTATCCGGTGAAGGCCAACTGGAAGCTCGCGGTGGAAAACTATATGGAGTGCTACCATTGCGGGCCGGCGCACGCGGAGTACTCGCGCTTCCATTTGTATGCGCGCCCGGCGTCGCTCAATCAGGCGGCAGACGAGCGCGTGCGGACGCGCACGCGCGAGCTGGGTGTCGATCTGCGCGAAGTCGATTACTTTGCCTCGAACGCCCGGCCTGGGCAGGAGGCCGCCGACAGCGCACGCTCCGCCCTCGGCGAGGGGGCGGTGAGCGGCAGCCAGGACGGACGCCCCGTTGCGCCCCTGATGGGCCATTTTTCCGATTACGACAGCGGCGTCACCTTCTTCGATGTCGGGCTCACCAGCAATTTCCTCGCTTATCCCGATCACGGTGTGATCTACCGCTTCATTCCCAACAGCGTGCAGAGCACCGAGATGGAGGTGATCTGGCTGGTGCGCGAGGACGCCCGCGCCAGCGTTGACTACGATCTGGAGCGGCTCACCTGGCTGTGGAAGGTCACCAGCCTCGCCGACAAACGCATCATCGAGTTGAACCAGCAGGGGGTCAATTCACGCTTCTACGAGCCCGGCCCCTATACTCCGATGGAGCAGCACACCTGGCGTTTCGTCGAGTGGATACTGACTGAAATGCAGTGAGCCCCGCGGGGCACCGGCCCGCGCGCTCAAGCCGGCAGTGTTCGTCCCGGCGCTGACGCGCCGGCGATGCTCAAGTCCGGTTCAACTGCGCGCGCACCCAGTCATGGAACTGCCTCACGACGTACTCTTCGGGCATGAGCACGCCGGCGGCATGAGGCAGCGCATGTAGGCCGCGCTGGTTCACCTCGCAGATCGCGGCGTCTTCGCTCATGACCGTGTCGGTGAACTCGATCGCGCGGCTGAGGTCGCGTACGGGATCCGCGAGCGTCTCGGGCAGGAAGAGGAACTCGATACTCATCTCCGTGCGCTCGGGTCCGACGGGCAGCAGGCGCACCACCCGCACATAGTCGATGTGCGCCGCAAGGAACATCGAGGGGAGCGCAGTGAGGTAGG
>DATJFM010000060.1:0-2822 GCA_035495655.1 Steroidobacteraceae bacterium | reverse complement strand
GTCGATTGGCAGGAGCAGAATCAGTCGCTGTTTCAGGCGCTGAAACTCGAGAAGCTCGGGATGGGGGTGATTCTGCTCCTGATCGTGCTCGTGGCGGCGTTCAACATCGTCAGCACGCTCACAATGGTGGTCGCTGACAAGACGAAAGAGATCGGAATCCTCAAGGCGATGGGGATGCCGGCGAGATCGATCCGGCGGATCTTCTTTGCTCAGGGGCTGGTCATCGGAGTGGTTGGCACGATCCTCGGTCTGGTCCTCGGCTTCGCCGGCGCGCTCGCGCTCGACAAGTACCAGTTCATCAAGCTCGATCCGCAGGTCTATTTCATCGATCACCTGCCGGTGAGCACCCAGCCCGGCGACATCATGTGGATCATTCTGGCCAGCATTGCTATCGCCGCGGTGGCAACGGTGTATCCATCGATACAGGCATCACGGCTTTTTCCGATCGACGCGATCAGGCACGAATGACAATGGCGGTTCTGGAAGCTCACGATGTGTACAAGACCTACGTCGGCGGTGACGGGAACGCGCTTCACGTCCTGAACGGCGTGAACCTCTCCGTCCAGAGGGGCGAGATGATCGCCATCGTGGGAGCGAGTGGGGCCGGGAAGAGCACGCTGATGCACGTCCTCGGAGCTCTGGACAAACCGACGAGCGGCTATGTAGTAATCGGGGGAGAGCCGGTGCACGGCCGCGATGAGACCCAGCTCGGCGAGCTGCGGAACCGGACGGTGGGATTCGTGTTTCAGTTTCATCACCTGCTGCGGGAATTTTCGGCGCTCGAGAACGTGATGATGCCGCTGCGAATTGCCGGGCGGCCCGAGGAGGCGGCGCGGAGCAGGGCAGCGGAGCTCCTCGCGCGGGTCGGGCTCAGCGCCCGGATGAGTCATCGGCCCGGAGAGCTGTCCGGAGGCGAGCAGCAGCGAACGGCCGTAGCGCGCGCGCTGGCGATGGATCCCCAGATCGTCCTCGCCGACGAGCCGTCGGGGAATCTGGACCGCTCGAACGCCGAGATGTTGCACGAGTTGTTGAGCGAGGTGGTGGTTGACCTCGAGATCGGGATGGTCGTCGTTACACACAGCCGCTCGCTTGCCGGACGGGCCCGCAAGGTGTTGCTGCTCGAAGGCGGAAAGCTGAGTCCGGCCGAAGTCGATGAGGTGGTTGTATAAATGGTTTGCGACCTGTGCAAGGATGGAGAGGCAGTGATCACGCTCACGGAAATCGTGGGGAGCGGGGTCAGGCAGCTGCATCTGTGCGAGAAGTGCGCGGCGGAGCGCGGGGTCGAAACCATGGTCGGCTCCTCCAAACCGCAGATCAATAATTTCCTGCAAACAATTCACGAGCAGATGCCGGCCGCGAAGGGCGAGCCGGTGCATTGCTCGTTTTGCCAGGGGACCTTGGCGGATTTTCGCGCCACCGGGCGCCTTGGCTGCGCGCACTGCTACGAGGCTTTCGAGGCCAGCCTGCGCGACCTGCTGCGCCGCGTCCATGGCAACTCACGCCACATCGGACGTCGATATGTCGCGCCGCTTCCGTCGGAGCTGCCGCACGTCTCGAACGCCACCGAGCTGCGCGACCGCCTGAAGAGGGCGATCGAGGCCGAGCAGTTCGAGCTCGCGGCTGACATCCGCGACAAACTGCGGGGAATCGAGTGATGCTGGATCTGTCGCTGCTCCCCGACGGTGGCGCGAGCTGGCTGGATGCTTCCGGCGAACACGCCGACATCGTCATCTCGACCAGAATCCGGCTGGCCCGGAATCTCGAGGGCTACGCCTTCACTCCGCGCGCGAGGGATGGCGAGCGTCTGCGAATTCTTACACAGGTCCGAGAAGCGTTCGGTAGCCTGCGCTCGATCGACGATGGTGTTCTGGTGCGGGTTGACGAGCTGCCGCCGGAAGACAGGCTGTTGCTCCACGAGCGGCATCTGGTGAGCAAGGAGCTGGCTGGGCTGAACGATCAGCCTGTGCGCACGGGGGCGGCGGTCTATCTGTCGCGGGGCGTCGGGATCATGGTCAACGAGGAGGATCACCTGCGGCTCCAGGCGCTCCATTCGGGGTTCCACGTCGCGGACGCGTTTGGGGTGATCGAGCGTCTCGACGCGGAGCTGGGGAACCGGGTGCCATACGCCTTCCACAACGAGTTCGGCTATCTGACCGCCTGTCCGACCAACGTCGGAACGGGATTGCGGGCGTCGGTGCTCATTCACCTGCCGGGGCTGGTGCTGACCAAGGAGATCGGCAAGGTGCTGGCGGGGCTGCAGCAGGTAGGTCTGACCTATCGCGGGATGTACGGCGAGGGGAGCGAAGTAGTCGGGAATTTCTTCCAGATCTCGAATCAGACGACGCTCGGTCGTTCCGAGGGCGAGTTACTTGATTACCTCGTGCGCGTCGTAAGACATGTAATCGAGCGCGAAGAAGAAGCGCGGCGAGTTCTGCTGCGTGATGCGGGTTATATTATTGAAGACAAGCTCTGGCGTGCCTATGGCACGCTGCGATATGCACGCAGCTTGAGCTTCGATGAAGCGATGAATTATCTGAGCGGCGTGCGACTGGCTGTCGGCCTGAAACTGATAAGCGGTCTCAGTGTATATACTCTCAACAAGCTCCTGATTTTTAGTCAGTTGGCACACCTCGGGAATTCCGAGGGCAGAGTGCTGACGGAAAGCGAAGCGAATGTCGCGCGCGCTCGATACGTGCGGGAGACGCTAGCTGTCGAGGCGGAGTAAGGGGGAGCGGTAATCACGCGCGCCGCAGTGGCAACACTGTCACGCACGCGAAGGAACTGGCTCCCGCACTGAGGATTGCAGAGATGAACGGGTACAA
>DATJFM010000059.1:0-12771 GCA_035495655.1 Steroidobacteraceae bacterium | reverse complement strand
TTGATGGACTGCTCGAATGGGACATCAGGCGAGTCGTTGGTGCTGATGACCGCCCGCGCCCGATCGGGCTCGAGCGTCGTCGGAATGCTCTCGGGCACCTCGTCCTGGTACCAACCGTCGTCGACCTCCGCCAACTGCTGCCGGTCGAATCGGCCGGCTGGATTAGAGAGGGCTCCCCGGCTGGCAAAGGACTGTCGGCCAATGATGCTGCGGCGCATGTTTGGTACTGTACACCTATACACTAGTACACTTAAATCTATAATAAAAACAAAGTGTTATCCTAAGTAGCGTGGGGGTTGGCCGGGCGAGGGATGCCGCCGGACCTCAAGGACTTGCGTGCAGGCCCGTGCACGACCTATGCGCATGACCTATGCGCATGACCTATCCGCATGACCTATGCGCATGACCTATGCGCACGACCTATGCGCATGACCTATGCGCACGACCCATGCGCATGACCTATGCGCACGACCTATGCGCACGACCTATGCGCATGACCCATGCGCATTGCCCTGAAGGGACTACCTTCTCCAGGTCGCCAATTCTGAGTTGGGGGGAATCCGGCCCAGCGGGTCGGCAAACGTGCCGCCAGGCCAGGTGAGGCCGGCCGGAGACGGCGCCGGGTAACTACTTCACCAGTCGCAACGAGAACGGATAGCGGTAGGTGTGCCCTTCGCTCGCCTTGATCGCCGCGATGAGAGTCATGACGAGCCACGCGATGAAGAGCGCGGTTCCGAGCAGAAACCCGATGAACACCAGCATGAGCAACATGCAGGCGAGCGCACCGAGCAGCACCGAGATATTGAAGTTGAGCGCTTCCTTTGCATGCCCCGCCACGAATTCAGACTCGTCACGGCGCGCCAGCCAAACCACCAGCGGTCCGATGACGATACCGGCGAGCGGCAGAACGAGACCGGCGAGCGCAGAAAGATGCGCCAGCATGCCCCAGGTACGCTCGTTCTCCGTCGGCGCAGCACCGGGTGTGGCGGCGGTGGAGTTCAGGCCGTCCATACGACGGCGCTAGATTACCACTACTACTACAGCGTCACGCGAAGTCCCGCATAAGCGCCTATGCCCGGCTGCTGAAAGCCGATGGGATTCTCGTAGCGCCGGTCGAGCATGTTGTTGATGCGGCCGAACACCGTGAGATGCCCGTTGAGCTCATAGCTGGTGGCGAAATTGACGGTCACGTAGCCGGGCGCATCGAGGCGTGGGATGGAGAAGTCACGGTTGCCATCGACCCACGAGCCGACCGCGAGCACATCGAGACTCAGCTGCCAGGCGCTCGTTGCCTGCCACTGCGCAAGCAGTGTGCCTTTGTGCTTGGGCCGGCGCAGCAGCTCCTGGTGGGCAACCTCATCGGTGGCTTCGGTGTAGGTGTAATCGAGGCGCAGCGTCAGCTGTCGAAGCGCTTGCCAGGAGAAGAAGCTCTCGATTCCATCGGTGGTGGCCTCACCGATGTTGGCGTAAGTCGTGCCGGTCACATCGCTGGTGATCAGGTCGTGGATGCGGTTGTAGTAATAGGTCACGCCGAGGCGCACTGCTCCGCTCGCGAGCCCCTGCTCGAAGCCAGCATCCCAGCCGGTGCTGCTTTCGGGCTTGAGGTCGGGGTTGGCAAAAAAGAACGGCGGGAAACTCTGGTACAGCTCGCTGAGCGTCGGCGCCTTGAAACCTGTGCCCACTGAAGCCTTGAGCTTGGTATCGCTCTCGCTGATGACCCACGCCGGTGCTAAGCGCCAGGTGGTCTTGCCGCCGAAGCGGCTGTTGTCGTCGTAGCGTACGTTGAGGGCGGAGAACCAGTGTGAGTCGAGCTGTGATTGCAGCTCAGCGTAGCCCGAGCCGATGTGCACGCTCGCGTCGATCGGCTGTTCGATCTCATCGCGCTCGTATTCGGCACCCGTCACCAGGGTGACGCCCTGCGCGAGCCTGAAATTTCCCTGCCAGTCGGCCTTGCGCCGCTCGCCGGTGTTGAGAGTTGCCGGGGTCTGCGGCTCCACGGTCGAGGTGCGCAGATGCGAGTATGCGAGGCCGAGCGTCTGGTCGAGCAGGCCGTCGAAAGAAAGTGCGTGCGCAGTCAGACGGGTGAAGTATTCATCAGTCGCCGCAGTAGTCTGCTGGGCGGCTGGGACCCCCGCGAAGAGCGGCGGCGGGAAATCCTCCCCGGTGGTGTGCAGCTGGATATCGGTGTAACGCACCACGAGTCCGAGATCGAAATTCGGGCTGACGTCGTAGCCCAGCTTGGTCGACAGTGTCAGGTTGTCATCGTAGTCATCGTTGCGCGCCTCGCCGGGGGGCAGCAGGTCGAGCGGCGTGACCGGAGTGGCGCCGGCGTGGAAGTGCGTGGCGTTGACGCTGTAGTGAAAAGCGTCCTGCGAGCCGCTGAGCCGCGCCGCCTGGTTGAACGTCTCGAAACTGCCGCCCTCGAGCCCGGCCGCCAGCGTCATCGGACCCTGACCGGCGCGGGTGACGATGTTGATGACCCCACCGATGGCGTCAGATCCGTAGAGGCCGCTCTGCGGGCCGCGCAGCACCTCGATGCGCTCGATGTCCGGTGTCAGCAGCTGGCCGAAGTCGAACGCGCCGGTCGAGTTGCTCGGGTCGCTGACATCGATGCCATCGACCAGCACCTTGGTGTGATTGGAGTTGGTGCCACGGATGAAGACCGAGGTGACACCACCGGGCCCACCGGTCTGCACCACGTTCAGTCCCGGAACGTCCTTGAGCACATCGCTGATGGTGCGCTCCTGGCGTGCCTCGATGTCCGCGGCCGTGATGAGCGTGACACTGCTCGCTACCTCGAGTACGGGTGTCGGCACGCGCGTCGCACTCACGACGACGGACACCTGGTCGTCCGCCTCCGCGGCGCGCGCTGCAGCGCAGACCAGGCCCGCGGCGAGCAGACAGGCTGCCGCAAGGATGCGCGGATGCCGGAAGTGGGACGACAGCAGAGGGGACGCGCGCGAGAGCGCGTGGCGCGTTTCGAGACCTGTTGGCATGACGAGCTCCTGACAATGCACACACCCGTGCCCGAGGGGTCGTGGCATCTGCGGAGCTGACAGCGCGCGGTCGACGCACGCGCCGACCGCCAAACCGCATCTCCCACCGCGACGCCCATCGGTTAACGCTCGAGGCCGGTCTCCGGGCTCTCGAGCTGGAGCGTTACTCCCCGGTGGATCGCCTTCCCGCACCGTTGCCGGGCGCAGTGGCTCTGTGTGATCCGCCGAAACTCGATTACCGTTGCGGGGGCAGCGCCGGCTTTGGACGAATCCGCACCGGACTTCCCGTTTAACCGCTCCCACAACGTGCAGCCACAGCCTGCTGCCGCACGCGTTGGAGCGGACACCTCACGCGGCGCGAAGCGTGCCTGCGGCGCGTGGCTGCCGTCAAGAGCCGCACGGGGGTTCCCGACGCGTGGCATGATCTGCGACGTGGGAATGACCAAAGACGACACCGGGACGACACAGCTCAACAGCGTCGCGGAATGGGCCGGGTACCTTGCCCTCGCACCGCTCGTGTTGTGCCTGGCAGGTGTCGGATTACTGCGCGCGTATGCATGGCAGGAGCTCGCGCAGCTCGCCGCGCTCGCCTGGGGAGCCGTGCTGCTCGCCGCAACTGCTGCAGTGCACTGGGGACTCGCGCTCGCCGGGCGGCTGCCGCACCCACGTGTGCGCATCGTTGCCGTGCTCGCCGCGGCACTCGCCGGGACCGCGGCGCTGGTCGTCGGCGGACAGCGCGGTCTCGCGCTGCTGGTGGTTGGACATGGAGGATTCTGGCTGTACGAGAAGCACGGCCTCGGAAGTCTGCTGCCCGAGTCACACCTTGCGCTGCGCCGTCCCGTGACTTTCTGGACCTGCATGCTCCTCACCCTCACCATGTTCGTCTCGGACACGGCCGGCCTCAGCTGACGTCGCGGCGCCATGGAAGATTTCGTCTCCGCACCGTGGCTGCGCCGCCTGATCACCGTGAGCCTGCTCGCGGGACTGGTGCTGCTCGGCTTTCGGGTGATGGAGCCGTTCATCGTGCCGGTGCTCTGGGCTGCGATCCTGTCGTTCGTGACCTGGCCGGCTTATCTGCGGGTGCTGCGCGCCTGCGGCGGCCGCCGGGTGCTCGCCGCACTCATCCTGACCACCGCAGTATCGCTGGCGGTGATCGCGCCGATCGCCTGGCTCGCACTCGTGCTGCGCATCGAGCTGGTGCGCCTCTGGCACGAGGCACAGGCTGTGCTCGCGGGCGGGGCGCAGCTGCCTCCGGTGTTGCTGAAGATTCCGTGGCTTGGCGATCAGGTGCGCGAGCTCGCGGCGCGCGCGGCGCAGGATCCTCACGTTCTCGGCCTGGAGTTGCGCCGCGTCACCGATCACTCCTTCGACCACATCGCGCGGCTGGTCGGTGGTATCAGCCGGGAAGCAGTGAAGATGGCGTTCACGGCCGTGACCTTGTTCTTCGTCTACCGTGACGGCGAGCGCCTCGCCGCACAGCTGGCGCAGGCGCTCGAGCAGGTGCTCGGCGGGCGCGTGCACAATTACCTGCGCGCCATCGAGCAGACCGTAAGAGCCGTGGTCTATGGACTGGTGTTGACCGCGCTGGTGCAGGGTCTGCTCGTGGGTGTCGGGTACTGGGTTGCCGGCACCGGCGCGCCGGTTTTCCTCGCTGCACTCACCACGGTATGCGGTCTCATACCGTTCGCCGCGCCGACCGTATGGCTGAGTGTTTCCGTGTGGCTGCTCGTTCGGGGCAGCACGGCTGCGGCGATGGGACTGCTGATCTGGGGCGCCATCGTGCTCGGCTGGACGGACCACATCGTACGGCCCTTCCTCATCAGCCGCGAAGCGTCGATTCCATTCATCGTCGTGTTGTTCGGTGTGCTCGGTGGACTTGCCACCTTCGGCCTCGTGGGCCTGTTCATCGGACCGGTGATTCTCGCGGTGCTGCTGGCGGTGTGGCGCGAGTGGCTGTTCGAGAGCCGCAGACCCGCAGCGCCTGCACCCTGATGACCGCGGACACGGCGCCAGGCGCGTGACAGGACCCACGCGCGACCCGCGCGCGGGTCGCCGCCTCAGGCGCCGAGGAACATGCGGTACGCCGGGTTCGCAGTCTCCTCCACGTAGGCGTAGTGCAGCTCGTTGAGATGCTGCAGGAAATCCGCCCGCTGCGTCGGCGGCACCTGGATGCCGGCGAGCACGCGGCCGTAATCCGAGCCATGGTTGCGGTAGTGGAACAGGCTGATGTTCCAGCGCGAGCCGATCGCCTGCAGGAATCTCAACAGCGCCCCCGGGCGCTCGGGGAATTCGAAGCGGTAAAGCAGCTCATCGGCGATGCCGCGCGCGTGGCCGCCGACCATGTAACGCACGTGCAGCTTCGCCATCTCATCGCCGGTCATGTCGGTGACCGCGAAGCCAGCGGCGCGCAGAGCGGCGAGCACTGTCTCCTTCTCTGCGCTGCCGCCGCTCAGCGCCAGACCGGCAAAGATCTGCGCGCTGTCGGCGCCCCCGTAGCGATAGTTGAACTCGGTGACGCTGCGGTGTCCGAGAGTCTCGCAGAACTGCAGAAAACTGCCCGGGCGCTCGGGTATGACCGCGGCCAGCAGCGCCTCGCGTTCGGCGCCGAGGTCGGCGCGCTCCGCCACGTGCCGCAAGCGGTCGAAGTTCATGTTGGCGCCGCTATTGATGGCCACCACCCGCTTGCCGCGCCAGCGCTCGCGCGCCAGATATTTCTTCACGCCTGCCACGGCGAGTGCGCCGGCCGGCTCGACGATCGAGCGCGTATCCTCGAAAACATCCTGGATGGCGGCGCAGATCTCGTCGGTGGATACCAGCAGGATCTCATCTACCTGGCCGCGGCACAGCGCAAAAGTTTCTTCGCCCACGCGCCGTACCGCTACACCGTCGGCGAAGATGCCGACACGTTCGAGCGTGACGCGCCGCCCCGCCTCGAGCGAGTCGTGCATGCTCGCAGCGTCCTGAGGCTCGACGCCGATCACCTTGACCCCGGGATAGAGATACTTCACGTACACCACGATGGCGGCGAGCAGTCCGCCGCCGCCGACCGGGACGAAGATGGCGTCGAGCTCGCCGCCGGTCTGACGCAGGATCTCCACCGCGATGCTGCCCTGGCCGGCGATGACGTCCGGGTCATCGAAGGGGTGTACGAACACCAGGTTGCGCTCGCGCGCGAGCTGCAGAGAGTGCTCGTGCGCACTGTCGTAATCGTCCCCGTGCAGCACCACCTCGGCACCGAGATCGAGCACCGCCTGCACCTTGATGTGCGGAGTGGTCTGCGGCATGACCACGACCGCGCCGATGCCACGACGGCGCGCGGCGAGCGCCACGCCCTGCGCGTGATTGCCGGCGGAAGCGCACACCACCCCGCGCTGTGCCGCGGCTTCCGACAAGTGCGCGATGCGGTTGTACGCGCCGCGCAGCTTGAAGGAGAAGACCGGCTGCAGATCCTCGCGCTTGAGCAGCACCTCATTGCCAAGCCGGCGCGAGAGCCGGGCGGCCGGCTCCAGCGGCGACTCGACGGCCACATCGTACACACGTGCCTTGAGGATTCTTTCGATGTAGGGACTTGCCACGACTGCCACCGCGCGCCGCGCCGGCGCCACACACACGCAGAAGCTTAGCGGGGTCGAGGGGAAATTTCGCGGTCAGCGCTTGTCGGATGGCCTGCGCAGCGCGAACCGGTAGTGCACGCGGCCGATGATGACCTTGTCGCCATCGCGTAGTGTCTGGCGCGCGATGCGCCGGCCATTCACCTGTACGCCATTCGTGCTGTTCAGGTCCTCGATCACAGTGTTGACCGGTCCGACCAGGATGACCGCATGGTGGCGGCTGATGAACTTCGCGTCGAGCTGCAGATCGTTGTCGGGGGTGCGACCGATGCTGGTTTTGCGGCCGAGCACGTGCACCACCTCACGCCCGTCCTCACTGCGAATCAGCAGCCTGGTGGCGCCGTCAGGAGCCGCCTCCGCGACGCCTCCCTCCTCCCACCCGTGCAGTACCGAATCGCCGAGCACCGGGTTGGTATCGGTCGAGGCCGCGCGCGCTTCAGCTTTCTCGTGCCATCGCGGTCCGGACGTCTCGAGCTCCGCAGCGCGCGCAGGACGGCTGCGGCTCTCGGCTTCGAATCGATGCAGCGTCTCCTCGGCGGCATGCAGGTCGTTCTCGAGCTCGCGCACGCGCGCGAGGTGCGCCGCACACTCAGCCTGCAGCGACTGCACGCTCTCTGCGCGCGTCAGCGCCTCCTGCTCCAGCTGGTGCACGCGCGTCTCGGCCGTCGCGATGCTGGCGAGATGACCGCTGCGCTCGTTCTGCGCTGAGCGCAGCACGCCGCCCCACTCGTCCATCTCGGCACGCACCGTGGCCAGCTCGGCTTCGAGCTCTTTAGACTCTCGCCGCTCGGAGTCCAAAGTCGCTTCGAGCTGTGCAGTGCGCTCCCGTTGTTGGGCGAGTGCGGCCTGCTCGGAGCTCGCGCGCGCGGCAGCCGTCTCCGCACTGCGGCGCGCCTGCTGGAGGGCGCTCGCCAGACTTGCCGCCTCGGCGCGCAGCCCCTGCAGCTCGTTCTGCTGTTGTATGTCGCTCTGCATGCGCTCGGCGGCCTGCGCCTCGAGCGCGCGCAGCCGCTCGGCGTCCGCATTCAACTCCGCCTGCAGACGCGCGACGCTGGTGCGCAGACCCTCGGCGGCCTGCTGTGCTTCGCGCAGCTGCGAGTCGCGCTGCGCGAGCGTGGTGTTGAGTGCGCTGGTCTGCTCCTCGAGTTGCGCAATGCGTGCAGCGCGCTGCGCGAGCTCGGTCTCCTGCGCACGTGCGTGCTCGGTGTGCGCGGCGACCGCGCGCGTGAGGCGCACGAGCTCCGCCGCA
The DNA here is from genome assembly GCA_035495655.1 of Steroidobacteraceae bacterium. GTDB lineage: Bacteria > Pseudomonadota > Gammaproteobacteria > Steroidobacterales > Steroidobacteraceae > 13-2-20CM-66-19. The sequence goes on along the minus strand of DATJFM010000059.1, from coordinate 4,915 downwards.
GTGGATTCCGCCTCGTGCTGCAGATCCGTCACCATCTCCTGCGCGAGCTCGCGGCGGCGCTCGAGCGTCTGCAGCGACTCGAGATAGCTCATGGCGCGCGCACGCTCGATGTGCAGGTCGTCCATCACGCCGGCTGCATGTGCACGCCGCTCCAGTGCCCGCGCCTGCTGCTGCTCGAGCTCCTGTGCCTGCCGGGTGCGGAGGTCGCGGTCCTGCTGCTCGAGCAGCTCCTGCAGCTGCTGTGCGCGCGCGCCGGCGGCGCTCACCATGGCGCGCGCCTGGACCAACTCCTGCGCGCTCGCAGCGGCCTGCTGCTCCGCTGCAGCGAGCGCACGCCGCGACTCTTCCAGCTGTGTCGCCTGCTGCGCGGCGGAGGTTTGCCGTTGCGCGAATTCGGCGCTCGCTCGCGCCGTATTTTCCTCGAGCTGGGCGAGCCGCTGTTGCAAGGCTGCGCTGCGCTGCTCGGCATCCGCGGCGCGCTGCTCGGCCTGGGCCGTGCTCTGCTCGGCGTTTGCGGCTCGTTGCTCGGCGCTCGTCGCCCGCTGTTCAGCGCTCGCCGCGCGTTGCGCGGCTGCCGCCTGCGCGCTGAGCGCCTCATCGCGCGCCCGCTCGAGCTGCACTACGCGCTGGCCATGGGTCGCGAGCCGCTCCTGCGCATCCTGCAGTGCCGCCTTGCGCGCATCGTGTTCCTCTTCCTGATGGCGGACTGCGGCGCTTGCGGCCGCGTTGCTCAACCCCGCACGCGCGGCAGCCGGCAGCGGCCAGTTGTCGGTGACGGTCTGCGTCTCATCGGCGGCGCCCGCAGGGACCTGCACGGTCAGGGTGGCGCTCTCATCGGGCGCAAACGCGGGGTCCAGCACGGGCAGCTCCGCCGTGCTCTCGAGATCGGGGTCCGGTCGCGACGGCTCCGGTGGCCGCGGACGCGAGCTCATCGAAATTCTTCCATGTCCATCGATGAAAAAGTGTAGCGCCCCACTATGGGCGCGCCGCACGCACTGCGGCAAATTATGTGAGAAAGCTCGCGAAAATTCCTCTCTCAGGCCCGCAGGAACTCGCGTGCCGCTCCTGCGATAGCCTGTGGCGCCTGTGCCAGCGCCTCCAGTCCGCTCTGCTGCAGCTCGATCAGGCGCGTGGCCGGAAGTACCTCGCGCACGCGCGCCGTGGCTTCCCACAGGTCATCTCGCGGGCGCAGCACCAGCAGCCGCTGGCTGAGCCGCGCTAGGCGCTCCCGCAGCGGATACTGTGCCACCGCCTCGAGCACCCAACGCATCGTCTCGAGCGAACGAAAAGCACCTTCGGCGGCCGCAGCGGGCTGGGGCTGCGTGCGGGCCGCCTGCCGGTCGGCCTCGGTCAGCAGCGGCACCGACACGAGGATGACCCGGCTCACCTGCGCTGGCCGGGTGAGCGCGAGCTCGATCGCCGGCACCCCTCCACTGCGCAGACCCAACAGCCCGACGTTGCGCAGCCGCATGTTCTCGATGAAGTCCCCGAGCGCCGCGGCGTACTCGCTCATGGTCGGCCGGACGGCGGGTCCGTCGGACTCCCCGAATCCGGGCAGGTCCGGGGCGTAGACGGAACGGTCCTCGCCCGCAACAGAGAGCAGGCGGCTGAACACGCGACCTGAGCCGGGGAGATCGTGCAGACAAATCAGCGGAGTTCCCTCCTCGAACCCCCCGCCGGGTGGCATCGCGTGATGCACGTGCAGTTGTCCGTAACGGCACTCGAAGTAGCCGCGGCGCGCGCGCGCCGCGGGCACAGGCAGCTGGGTTGGCGTTCCCCTCGGCATGCGCACCATAGTGCCACGATCGGCGCTCCTCTTGCGCCGGCGGTCGAGGCGGGTAAATTGAAGACATGAGACGCACGTGGGCATTGCTGGCATTGCCAGCGCTGCTCGTAGGCTGTGGAGTAGCTGGGACGGGAACGGCCGGCTCCGCCGCAGCGGAATCGGCAGCGCAGCAGGCGGCGCAGGGGCGCGCCGCACAGGATGAAGTCCGCCGGCAGATCGATGCGGCTTACAGTCAGGCCGCAGAGCAGCGCCACGCTGCGCAGGCGGACGGACAATAGCCGTGCACAATCTCCAGGTAAGAATCAAGCGTCCTCCTTCACGACCTGCTGATCTCGAGCTCGTCGAAACCGAGCGGCCGGCGCTCACCAACGGCTCGTTTCTCGCGCGTGCGCTGTGGCTCGCCGTCGATCCCTTCCGCTGTGCGGCCGACCCCACGACGCGAGGCTTGCCGCGACCGGGTGATGTCGTCCCCGCGCGCGGTGTGGGCGAGGTCGTCGAATCGCGCCACGATGTATTCAGTATCGGCAGCCTCATCGTGCTCGATTGCGGACTGCAGCAACTGTGCGTGTCCGAGGGGCTGCATGCGCGGCTGTTGCACCCGGGACAGACACCTGCTTCCACGGCGCTCGGAGTGCTCGGCGCGCCGGGGATGGCGGCCTACTTCGGGCTGCTGCAGCTGGCACGGCTGCGTGCCGGGGAGACGGTGCTGGTCTCAGCTGCCGCCAACGCAGCCGGCGCGATGGCAGGCCAGATCGCGATGCTCAAGGGGGCACGCGCGATCGGCATTGCCGGCACGCGCGAGAAATGCGACTGGGTCACGCGGCACGCGCGGCTCTCGGCCTGCATCAACTACAGCGCCGAGAACCTGCACGCCCGCCTGAGGCAGCTCGCCCCCAACGGGGTCGATGTCTACTTCGATAACGTGGGTGGTGAACTGCTCGAGGCGGTCGTCACCAGCGGGCTACTCGCACGCGGCGCACGCATCGTGCAAAACAGCGTCGCGCCGGCCGACCCCGACGTACTGCTCGAGCGCGGGGGCTACGCGCCAACAGCTCTCCAGGTGCTGCGAGTGGACGCGCGTGATTTCGAGCACCGGCGCGGCGAGTTCCTGCGCGAGGCCATCGCTTGGTACGGCGCTGGGCGCATCGCGACGAAGGACCACGTTGTGGACGGGCTCGCAAATGCGCCGGCGCACCTGCTGCTCGCCATGCAGGGCGGTAACTTTGGCCGGCCGCTGGTACGGATGTGAAACCCGCACGAACGCTCACCCCGCGTAGAAAAATCTACGCGCAGTGAGCTCGGCCGGAGAGTGAGACGAGCGAGAGCCTCAGCGCCTGCGGCGCGCTGCCCGTCGCACCCGCCGTCCTACGACGCGCGCGCGGCGTGCCATGCGGCGTCCGCCACGGCGCACCGCGCGGGCGGTTTTGCGGGCCGTCTTGCGTGCAGCCCGGCGGCCTGCCGGACGCGCCGCGCGACGCGCGACCTTTCTCCCGGCCCGACGGACCCTTCTCGCGGTCTTTCTTGCGGTCTTTCTCGCTGCTCTAGCCATTTTTCTCCCCACTTTCTTGGCTCGTTTTGCCACTCTCGCACCTGCGACGGCCTTCGCTGCAGTCACGCCCGCGGACGACGCCGCGGGGGCGGATGCAGCGGGTTTGGCTGCAGCCGTTGCCGGTTTTGCCGGCGCGGACGGCTTGGCGGCCGCGGCCGGCTTGGTGGCCGGGGCAGCCTTCTGCGCCGCTGCCCGCGGCGCTTCGTGAACCGCAAAGGTGCCGCCCTGCGGGTCCATCATCATTGCGACCCAGCTTCCGCCCGGCACTTCCATCGGTCCGTGCAGGAGTCTGCCGCCGGCGCCCTTGGCGGCGGCTACCACGCGACCGGAGTCCGCCACGTGTACATAGCTCAGCCACGAGGGTGCGGTCGAGGGGCCCTGCACGTTGCACATGCCGCCCACCTGCTGGCCGGCGTGCTGGAAGATCTGATAAACCCCCATGGCTCCCATGTCGTGAGCCGGCCCTTTGCTCCAGCCGAACAGCTGGCTGTAGAAACGTACCGCCGCCGCGACATCGGTGGTCGCCAGCTCGTGCCACGAGAAGCCGCCTTGTGAGGGAGCCGCGCCCGGTGGCGGTCCGGCTCCCGGTGTAAACACCGCGAATGTCGCGCCCTGCGGATCGGACAGCACCGCGAAGCGGCCGACGTTCGGGATATCACCGGGCGGCTTGACGATACGCGCGCCGAGCCCCTGCGCCTGAGAGCAGGTGCTGTCGACGTTCGGTGTGCCGACGTAAATCAGCCAGTGCGGCGGCGTCGAGCCGCCTTCCGCCGGCAGCGCCATGAGGCCGCCAATCTGCGTCTGTCCGGCCATCCAGATGGTGTACCCCGGCATGCTGGAGGGCGCCGTCCGCCAGGGCACGACCTTCGGGTAAAACGCGGCGGCCCCCGCGGTGTCATTCGTCAACAACTCGTGCCAGACGAATCGTCCCAGGACTTCGGCGTTGCTCATGGTGCGTCTTCCTCTTGTTTGCGAGCGACAACTGCGACGGTCGACGATGGGCCCAGCATTTTGCCCTTCTCCGTCGCCGGCTGCCATGGCTCTCGTGCCGATTCCGCCGCCGATTGCCGGCGCTGGTGCCAGACGAGATACAACCCGCTGGCGATCACTATGCCGCCACCGAAACACACGCGCGCGGAAGGCAGCACGTGCCACACGACGAGGTCGATGGCGACGCCCCACAGCAGCGCCGTGTACTCGAACGGGGTGACGACCGAGGGCGGCGCAGAGCGGAACGCTTCGATGAGCAGGTACTGTGCGACGGCGGCCAGTACCCCGAGCGCGGCAAGCCATTTCCAATGCTGGTGCTCGATCGGCACCCAGCCGGGCGCGGCAATCGCGCCCGTGAACACCGTCATCAGCCCGACGGTCCAGAACACCACGCTTACCGTCGTGTCGCTGCGCGTCAGGACGCGAACGGCGATGGCGCTCAGGGCATAGGCGGTGGCGCCGACCAGCGCGGCGAGTGCACCGAAGCTGCTGAGCCCCGAGGCGCTCGGGCGCAGCATGACCAGGACCCCGGCGAGGCCGGCCAGGATCGCCATCCAGTTGCGCCCGTCGACCCGCTCGCCGAGGAGCGG
>DATJFM010000058.1:0-23891 GCA_035495655.1 Steroidobacteraceae bacterium | reverse complement strand
GGGCCGGGTTACCTCGGACCCTAATTGAAACACCCTCGGGACTTCAGGCTTGCGCGCAGCGCTGTGCAAGTCCGCCCTCGAGCGGAAAGCCTTACCTGCCGCAGTTCGTCCCACTTGTTGCTCTGGTTCGAGAGCAACGGTCCGCACCGGCACATGCGGGTGGCGCTACCTGATTCCTCCTCATTGAGTACCGCCCGCAGAGCGCTGCGGGCGAGCCTCAGTGCACGCCGCCGCCAGGTATCGTCGCGGGAGCGCGCGCACATCGCACGCTGCGTGGCGCGCAATGCGGATCGCTTCCTCCACCTGCAGAGCGACTGGCGCATCGCCGTGTACGCGGCGCTTCCCTGGGAGCTCGATGCCGCGCCGCTGATAGCCCTCGCGGCGAGCCGCGGCTGCCGCGTGTTCCTGCCGCGCATCGATCGGCGCAGGGAATCGGGCGCCATGCGCTTCGTGCCGAAGCAAGGCCGGTGGCGCTACAACCGCCTGGGCATCGCCGAGCCGCAGGGCCACGAGTCGCTCGGAGCCCGTTGGCTCGACATGGTGTTCCTGCCGCTGGTGGGTTTCGACCGCCGCGGGGTGCGACTCGGTACCGGCGGAGGCTTTTACGATCGCGCCTTCGCCTTCCGGCACCTGCGCCAGATGTGGCACGCACCGCGCCTGGTGGGCCTCGCGTATGCGTTTCAGGAAGTGGCGCGCATCGAAGCCGCCGCGCATGACGTACTGATGGACGCGGTCGTGACCGAAGAGGGGTTCATTCGATGCACTACTGGTTGATGAAGACCGAGCCTACGAGCTTCAGCGTCGAGGACCTCGCGGCCGCCCCGCGCCGCACGACCAGCTGGGACGGAGTGCGCAACTACCAGGCACGCAACATGCTCCGGGACCAGATGCGACGCGGCGATCAGGCGTTTCTCTACTATTCGAGCACCGAGACACCGGGCATCGTCGCCATCATGCAGATCGTGAAGGAAGGCTATCCGGACCCGACGGCCTTCGATCGCAAGCATCATCACTACGATCCGGCGAGCGATCCGCGCGAGCCGCGCTGGTTCGTGGTGGATGTGCAGCTGAAACGGCGCCTGGCGCGCACGATCAGCCTCGAGGAGCTGCGTGCGCATGCACGCAAAGAGCTCAAAGGCATGGTGTTGCTGCGTCCCGGTAACCGATTGTCCGTGACGCCGGTGGAAGCCGCGCAGTGGAGCTTCATTCTGTCGCTCGAGTGATGCACGCTGCATGGTGATCCGCGCACGAGTGCACTCGCACCGCATGCGCGCGCTGACTCAGCGCCACTCCGGTCCGCGTGATGCGCGTCGCGCTCGCTTGTAATTTAGATTCCCGTGTATATACTCGGACCCCGGACTAACCCGTCAATTGGAGAGCCAACATGGCGAAGGCAAAGAAGAAGGCCAAGAAGAAAGCTGCCAAGAAGAAATAGGCCTTAACTCGGCGGCCACATTGTGGCCGCCGAGTCGAATCCGAAGACTGTGCCCGCTCACCAAGGCGGGCACAGTCGTTTCTGGGACTCACAATTGCGGCGGTGGGCGCTCGATGACAGCGGATACGGATGCGAAGAAGCGTCGCGCGGCACTCGCAGCGCTCGACTTGGTCCCGCGGGACACGCTCATCGGCATCGGCACCGGTTCCACCGTCAACTTCTTCATCGAAGCACTCGCGACGCGCCCGGGCCTCGTGCGCACGGCGGTATCGAGCTCGACGGAGAGCAGTGCACGGCTGCGTGCTGCGGGGGTAGCGCTCGTCGATCTTAACGATCTTACGGAGGTTCCTCTTTATATCGATGGTGCCGACGAAGCGACTCCGGCACGGCATCTCATCAAGGGTGGCGGCGGCGCACTCACGCGCGAAAAGATCGTGGCCGCAGCGGCACGACGCTTCGTGTGCATCGTCGACGACGGCAAGATCGCCCCCACACTCGGGCGCTTCCCGCTGCCGATCGAGGTGATCCCGATGGCGCGTGAGCTGGTGGCCCGCACCCTCAGGGCGCGCGGCGGCCGGCCCGTGTGGCGCGAGGGCTTCATCACCGATAACGGCAACCACATCCTCGATGTCCATGGGCTCGTCATAAAAGACCCGCCGGCCCTCGAGCGGGAGCTCAACCAGATCCCGGGAGTGGTCACCGTGGGCTTGTTCGCGGTGCGCCCGGCGGATGTGCTGCTGATCGGCACGGCGCAGGGAGTCGAGACCGACTGAGTGCCCCATTTTGAGGCTCGGGGCCACCCGAGACCTCCGTAGTAGCGCTCCCGGGCCGATCTTCAGGCAGGTTTTGCACGCCGGGAGCCAAACATCACGCAAGCTTCACGCTGCTTCAGAAGAGTTTCATGCGAGGCGATGCGCCGGTGCATACCTTGCCTGCGGTCCGAGGGGGATACCCCTCACTCAAAACTGGAGAAGAGCGGTGGTGCAGCCGTGGCCGACCGACGCTCGCGCGCAGCGCGCCGGATGTGGTGACCTTCGATCAGCTCACCGCGCGAGTCCGGCCCGGTCTGGTGATCTCTCCGGAGACGATCAGTCAGCGCATCAAGCTGGTGCGCGATGCGCTCGGCGAATGTTCATCCGCGCCACCGAGCTGTCCGCGCAGGACCACCGCATTGATCAGCTGCGCTGGGATAGTAAGGATGCGCCCTTCACCCTGGTCGTGACGGATCTCGACAGCGGAGCGGCGGCATGGCCGTTCCAGGAGCACAGCCGAACTGGCCGGTCACCGATACCCGAGTGCTCACCCTCAACGTCCCGCACCGGCCGGCGTACTTCAAGTACACCATCAAGGCGGCTGGTTGCGCCGACCTCGATCCGATCATCATCGTCGACCGTTGAGACAGCTGGCGTGCCGCGCCCGCGCGCGGCATGTCGTTTGCGCGCGGCGGCTGGGTCTTGGGCACTTAGCCGCCCGCGCGTGGTCGGATTAGCATGATTGTCCGTCCCGCAGATACGGAACCTGCGGCGTCACCACACCATCCATGGAGGACCGAAGCATGGCGACCACCCAGACCACGATCGTGCTGCCACGCCTACCCTACGCGAAGGACGCGCTAGAGCCGTACATGTCGCGGGAGACCCTGGAGTATCACTACGGCAAACACCATAAGGGGTACGTCGACAAGGTCAACGGTCTGATCCGCGGCACCGAGTTCGAGGATGCTTCGCTCGAGGAGATGGTGGCGGAGGCGACCGGCGAGATCTTCAACAACGCCGCTCAGGTGTGGAATCACACCTTCTTCTGGAACTGTCTGTCACCACGGCGTCAGAGCCCGAACGCCACTGTCAGCAAGGCGCTGGACAGCCTCGGTGGCTTCGAAGGGTTTCAGAAGCAGTTCGACAAGGCGGCAAGCGGTCTGTTCGGCTCCGGCTGGACCTGGCTGGTGAAGGATGCGGGTGGCGCGCTGAGCATCATGACGACTCCGAATGCCAACACGCCGGCGCGCGATGGCCATATCGCACTGCTCACCTGCGACGTGTGGGAGCATGCTTACTACATCGATCACCGCAACGACCGCGCGGCGTACCTGAAAAACTACTGGCCGCTGGTCAACTGGGAGTTCGTGGCGGCGAATCTGTCGGCCTGATCGCGGCGCCGGCCTGATGCGGCACCGGAGCGGTGCCGGCCGCCTCATGGCGGCTCCGAGCCCAGTGAACAAGGCGCGCCGTACGTTGTGTCCGCAGCGATGGTGAACCAAAAGGTTGACTATCGCCGGAGGAAGGTCGTTGTGCGCGGGGTGCTTCTGCCGGCCGGCCGCTGCGCGGCCTCGGTGCTTCGCCCCAACGGTTCTCATCCTAGTCCTCGGTCGTAACTCGAACCTAAAAAGACAAAGAGGCCCGTCTACGCGACGGGCCTCTTTGATTTGGCTGGGGGACTAGGATTCGAACCTAGGTAAACGGAGTCAGAGTCCGTTGTCCTACCGCTAGACGATCCCCCAAGGAACCACCCACGGGCTCGGCTCGTCTCCGCGCCGGTCCGACCCCTATTTTAGCGCTTCGAGTATTGCGTACCGCGGCGTGCCTTGCGGCGGCCAACTTTCTTGCGCTCGACCTCGCGCGCATCGCGGGTAACGAAGCCGGCATCGCGCAGCGGCTTGCGCAGGCTCTCGTCGTACTCGATGAGGGCGCGGGTGATGCCGTGGCGAATTGCACCCGCCTGGCCGGTGATTCCCCCGCCGCCCACGGTCACGGCGATGTCGAACTTGTCCACCAGCTTCACCGCCTCGAGCGGCTGGCGCACGATCATGCGTCCGGTCTCGCGCCCGAAGAACTCATCGAGGGAGCGCTCGTTCACGGTGATGCGACCGCTGCCCGGTTTCAGATAGACGCGCGCCGTGGCGGTCTTGCGCCGTCCGGTGCCGTAATGATTCTGCTGAGTCGCTGCCATCGCGTGCGGTCCTATTGAAGCTTGAGCGGCTTGGGCTGCTGTGCCTGGTGCGGGTGCTCATTTCCGGCAAATACGTGCAGCTTCTTGAACATGCGCCGGCCGAGCGGGTTCTTCGGCAACATGCCCTTCACCGCGAACTCGATCGCACGCTCGGGGTGCTCGTTGAGGAGCTTATCCAGCGCGATCGATTTGATGCCGCCGATGTGACCGGTGTGGTGGTAGTAGATCTTATCGCTGAGCTTGCGGCCGGTGACGCGGATCTTCTGCGCGTTCACCACGACGATGTGATCACCCATGTCCACGTGCGGGCTGTACTCGGCCTTGTGCTTGCCCTTGAGGCGGTGGGCGATCTGCGAGGCGAGGCGACCGAGTGTCTGATCGCTCGCATCGACGATGAACCAATCGCCGCGGATGCTGCCGGGCTTGGCAAATACGGTCTTCATAGCTCACTCGTGACGTGTACCGGGCGCCCGTGCGGAAGTGATCCCGGAGGGCCAGGCCAAAAAAGGCGGGGAAGTGTACTCAAGCAGGTGGGGCATTGCAAAGCCGCGGCCACGGGAGGGCTTCCGTGACCTGCGCCCCGGCGCTTGCCGGGATTGCCACTATAATAGCGGCCCAATCTATGGGGTCAGGTCGCCTTCTCGACTCGAGCATCGCCGCCCTCGACCGCGCCCTGCGCGCGGTGCTAGTGCCGGCCCGGACCAGCCGACCCATCCCAGGCGCGACTGCAGCCGCCCCGAGCTTGTCCGACGAGGATCGGCGCACCAGCGCGGCGCTCATGCGGGTGAACCACGCCGGGGAAGTGGCTGCGCAGGCTCTCTACCACGGCCAGGCGCTCGTTGCCCGCTCGCCAGCTACACGCGAGATGCTGCTCGCCGCGGCGCGCGCGGAGTCCGACCATCTCGCATGGTGCGAGAGCCGGCTCACCGAGCTGGCCTCGCGCCCGAGCCTGCTCAATCCGCTGTGGTATGCGGGCTCGTTCCTGATCGGCGCAGGCACCGCGCTGCTGGGCGATCGTGCCAGCCTGGGTTTCGTCGCCGAGACGGAGCGACAGGTCGAGGGCCACCTCGATGCGCATCTGAGCAGACTTCCGCCAGAAGATAGCCGCAGCCGTGCCATACTTGAAGCCATGAGGGCGGAGGAAATCGAACACGGGGCGGCCGCTGCAGCCGCCGGCGGCGTGCGTCCACCGGCCCCGGTGCGCGCGTTGATGCGTCGCACCGCCCGCATCATGACAAGCGGCGCCTACTGGATCTGACCCTTCCGGAAGGTTGTATATTAGAAACGTGTCAAGGGGAGCCGGTATGGAAGAGAGCATCAAGCCGCTGAGCGAGATTCCGGCGATCAACCGGTTCTTGAGTTATTGCCGCATAAGGGCAGTGCCTTCCAAGACTGTGGTCATCCACGCCGGGGACCTGCCCGACGTCCTCTACTACATCATCAGCGGCTCGGTAGAGGTCATGATCGAGGACGAGGAAGGCAACGAGATGGTGCTCGCGTATCTCAATCGCGGGCAGTTTTTTGGGGAAATGGGCCTGTTCTACGAGCAACCGACGCGCAGCGCCTGGGTGCGTACCCGCAACCAGTGCGAGCTCGCCGAGATGACCTACCCGCGCTTCCGTCAGATCGCAGCCGAAAGCCCCGGGCTCGTATTCGAGCTCGCGACCCAGCTTGCCACGCGCCTCGATCGCACCAATCGCAAGCTCGGCGATCTCGCCTTCGTCGATGTCACCGGGCGTGTGGCGCACGCCATCATGGACCTGTGCGGCGAGCCCGACGCCATGACGCATCCGGAGGGCATGCAGATCAAGGTGAGCCGCCAGGAGCTTTCGCGCCTCGTCGGCTGCTCGCGCGAGATGGCCGGGCGCGTGCTGAAGGTGCTGGAGGAGCAGGGACTGCTGCGCGCCACCGGCAAGACCATCGTCGTGTTCAATGCACGTCCCAAGATGAAGACCCGTCCGGTCATCGTGCCGGCAAAGCCTGCCGCAGGCGGCGCCGCGCGCGCGGTCAGCCCGGTCGAGATCGAGGATGACGAAGACGACGAGGACGAGGACGAGTAGCAGCCGGCTTCGGCGTAAGCCTGCCGGCGCGCTGAATCCCTAACCCCCGGCCCTGATCAGCGTTGCGCAACGGAGGCGGCGCCTTCGATCTGCGCGCGCATATCGCGAATGGTCTGAGCATAATCGCGACTGCCGAAGATCGCCGACCCGGCAACGAAGGTGTCCGCCCCGTACTGGGCTGCGGCGCGAACATTGCTGATCTTGATGCCCCCGTCGATCTCCAGACGCACATCGCGGCCACTGGCCACGATACGCGCGCGCGCATCGGCGAGCTTGCGCAGACTGGTCGGTATGAACTGCTGCCCGCCGAATCCGGGGTTCACCGACATGATGAGCACCATGTCGATGAGGTCGAGTGTGTAATCGAGATAATCGAGCGGCGTTGCCGGGTTGAAGACCAGTCCCGGCGAGCAGCCGTGCTCGCGGATCAGTGCGATGGTGCGGTCGATGTGCTCGGACGCTTCCGGATGGAAACTGATGTAAGTCGCACCGGCGGCCGCGAAGTCCGGCACGATGCGATCGACCGGCCGCACCATCAGGTGCACATCGATCGGCGCCTTGACGCCACGCCGGCGCAACGCCTCGCACACCAGCGGGCCGATGGTGAGATTCGGCACGTAATGGTTGTCCATCACATCGAAATGAATCAGGTCGGCGCCTGCCTCGAGCACCGCATCGACCTCATCGCCGAGACGGGCGAAATCGGCCGACAGAATCGAGGGCGCTATCCAGCACTCGGGCATGATTACAGTCTAACCGATCGCGAACGGGCCCTGGCGCGTACCCAGGCAGCCTCAGCCGGTCAGCCGCGCCAACGCTTCGCGGTATTTTTCGCTGGTGCGCTCGATCAGCTCCGGCGGCAGCCGCGGGCCCGGTGGCTGCTTGTTCCAGTGGAGCGTCTCGAGGTAGTCGCGCACGAACTGCTTGTCGAAACTCGGCGGGCTGATGCCCGTGCGGTAGCTGTCTGCGGGCCAGAAGCGCGAGGAATCGGGCGTCAGTACCTCATCGATCAGGGTGAGGCGGCCGGCGGCGTCGACGCCGAACTCGAACTTGGTATCGGCGATGATGATGCCCCGGCGGCGCGCGTGCTCGGCGGCGAACCCATAAAGCTCGAGCGCCTTGTCGCGCACCGCCGCGGCGAGCTCCGGACCGAGGAGCGTGGCGACCTCACCGAAGGCGATGTTCTGATCGTGCGCGCCGGGTTTGGCTTTGGTCGCCGGTGTGAACAGCGGTTGCGGCAGCTGCGCCGCGAGCGCAAGTCCCGGCGGAAGCGCGATGCCGCACAGCTTTCCGCTCGCCTGGTAGTCCTTCCAGCCCGAGCCGGTGAGATAGCCACGTACCACTGCCTCGATCGGCAGCGCCCGCAGGCGCCGCACGATTACCGCGCGTCCCTCGAGCAGCGCCCGCTCGTCCTCGTCCTTGATCACGCTCGCGAGCTCGCGACCGGTGAGGTGATTCGGCACGAGGTGTTGCGTACGCCCGAACCAGAAGTTGGAGATGCCGTTGAGCACGCGTCCTTTGTCGGGAATGGGATCGGGTAACACGACATCGAAGGCCGACAGCCGATCGGTGGTTACGATCAGCAGCGTGGTTGCATCGAGCGCGTAGATGTCGCGCACCTTGCCTTCGTGCAGACGCTCGAGCCCGCGCAAGGCGGTGCGGTAGACAATGGGTGCTGGCATGCACTTGCTACTATAGCGGCCCTTCGAGCCAGGGACACCCGCACCATCCCGACGCGCGACATGAGCATTAAATGGATCGGTAAGGTCACCGGCGGATTGCTCGGCGCCCTGGTGCTCGGGCCGATCGGCGCCGCGCTCGGCGTGCTGCTCGGTCACCAGTTCGATGAGACGGGCACGCAAGAGGAGACGCCGCCGCTGCCTGCAGAGGAGCTGGCAGCCGTCGGCGCGCGCCTCTTCCGCGCGAGCTTTCAGGTCATGGGTTACCTCGCCAAGGCCGACGGGCGCGTCTCCGAGCGGGAGATCGACGCGGCGCGTGCGCTCATGCAGGAGCTGCGGCTCGATGCCGCGCAGGTGCGCGAGGCAATCGCCTGCTTCACCGCCGGCAAGCAGCCCGCGTATGACTACCGCGCCGAGCTCACGCAGCTCGCCGCCTTGTGTAATGGCCGCCCGGACATTGCACGCGTGTTCCTCGAGATACAGATGCGTGCGGCTCTCGAGGGCAACGACCTCGCGGGACCGCTGCGGCTGCTCATCGCGCGCCTTGCCTCAGCGCTCGGGGTCTCGGCACTCGAGGTCATGCACATCGAGACGGTGCTGCGCATCCGGCGCCGCGGCGGGTTTCGTGCTGCGGGCGCAGCGGGCGCCGTGGCGGGCGAGCGCGAGCTGGCAGAAGCGTATCGCGTGCTCGAGACGAACGCCGCCGCGAGCAACGAAGAGGTGGCCAAGGCTTACCGTCGGCAGCTGCAGCGCCATCACCCGGACAAGCTCAAGGCGCACGGGCTGCCCGAGTCCATGTTGGCGCACGCCAAGCAGCGCACGCAGCAGATCATCGAAGCCTGGGAGGTCGTGCGCGAGCGGCGTGGCATTCGCTGAGCCGCGCGGCCGGGACACCGCGAGCGGCTCAATCGACAGGACGCGCGGCCCACTCCTCGATCACCGCCTGAATGGCGCGTACGCCATCGGTCAGCGCCGCCGGTCCCGGCTGGAGGATGATCGAGGACTTGATCTCCCGCAGGTAGCCGGCGCGCACCGCGGGGACCTCGTGCCACCCCGCTCGAGCCGCGACCCGCTCCGGACGGAACTTCTTTCCGCACCATGACCCGAGCACGATGTGCGGTGCGCGCCGCACCACCTCGAGCGGATCGGCGATGATGCGGTTGCGGCCGAGCGACTCGCGCGCGAGCTCCGGGAAGCAATCCTCGCCGCCCGCGAGCTCGATGAGCTCCGACACCCAGCCGATACCGCTGATGAGCGGATCGTCCCATTCTTCGAAGTACACCCGCGGGTGCCGTGCCAACACCGCGGCGTGTGCGCGTACCTGCGCGAGTCCCGCCTCGAGCTGATCCGCCAATGCGCAGGCGCGCGCTTCGCAGCCGATCATGCCGCCGAGCGTGCGCACCATGCGCAGGATTTCGGCAACGCTGCGATGGTTGAACACGTGCACCTCGAGGCCTGCGCGTACCAGCTTCGCTGCGATGTCGGCCTGCAGGTCCGAGAACCCGAGCACCAGATCCGGCCGCAGTTCGAGGATGCGATCGGTGCGCGCGCTCAGGAACGCCGAGACGCGCGGCTTCTCGCGCCGCGCGCGCGGCGGACGCACGGTGAAGCCGGAGATGCCGACGATGCGCCAGTCCTCCTCCAGCAGATAAAGCGTCTCGGTCGTCTCCTCCGTGAGGCACACGATCCGTTCTGGAAAACCTGTGGCTCGCGTCATGTCACATCGCACCCGCCGGCACTGTATCCTTAAGGCATGTGGCTGCGCATCTGGGCGTTTTTCGACCGTTGCTTCTTCGGCCCCGCCGCGGCGCGTTCCGGGGCGCTCGCAGCGACGCTGCGCCTGCTGCGCTATCCCTATGCGGTGGTGCGCGACCTGTCGCGCGGGGAGATCAACCTGCGTGCAATGGGGCTCGTCTACACCACGTTGCTCTCGCTCATTCCGCTGCTCGCCTTCAGCTTCGCGATCCTCAAGCTCTTCGGCGGCCACCGCGATTTTCAGCCCATCGTGTACGAGTTCTTCCGCCCGGTCGGGGGCGCCGCGGCGACCGAGCTCACCAACCGCGTGATGCAGTTCGCCAGCCGTGTGAGCAGCGGCGTGGTCGGCTCGGTGGGACTCGCACTGCTCGCCTGGACGCTGATCGGCACCATCAAGAAGGTCGAAGACAGCTTCAACTTCGTCTGGCACGTGGAGCAGCCGCGCAGCTTCGCCCGGCGGCTCGCCGAGTACACGACGCTTCTGATTGCCGGCCCGCTGCTGCTGGTCGGCTTCCTCGGTCTTACCCACGCGGCACTCAGCAGCGCACCGGTGCAGGAAGTCGTGCGCCTGCCACTGCTGCGCCGGCTGAGCGGTGCGGGTATCGCGCTCGCGCCTTACGCCATGGTGACCGCCTTCTTCACTGCGCTCTACATGATGGTCCCCAACACCCGCGTGCAGTGGCGCGCGGCACTCATCGGCGCGCTCGTCGGCGGCGTGCTGTGGGCAGCGATCGGCAAGATGTTCACCGCGTTCGTGGTGTACTCCACGCGGCTCACCATCGTGTATGCGGGGTTCGCCTTCGTCGTGGCGGCGCTGCTGTGGACCTACTTCGGCTGGCTGATACTGCTCGCCGGCGCGCAACTCTCCTTTTACGTGCAGAATCCCGCTTATCTGCGCCTCGGTCTCCAGCAACTGCGACTCTCGAGTGTGGAGCTCGAGCAGCTCGCGCTGAAGCTCATGTATTTCGTCGGGCGCAGCCACGTGAGCGGCGGGCGATTGTGGAGCGTCAACCGGCTCGCCAATGAGCTGGGGCTGCCCGGCATCGCGGTCGCGCAGATGGCGACCGCGTTCGAGCGCGCCGGCCTCGTGATCGTCACCGAGGACGATGAGCTGGTGCCGGCGCGCGACATCGGCGGCATCGGGGTGATGGAGATCCTCGACATCGCGCGCAACCAGCGCAGCGGCCATCTCGCGCCGCGCAACCTGCCGGTGCCGCCCGTCGACCGGGTGCTGGCGAGCGTCGAGGAAGCGATCCGCAGCCGCTGCGCCGGGCAGACACTGCGCGACCTCATCGATGAGGTGCCGCGTCCGGCGTTGATCACACCCAGGCAGTCCTCCTCGCGTTGAGGAGGAAAGGCTGCGCTACTCCCCCGCGATGGTCATCTCGCCGATGAGCACCGAGCCGGTGCGGATGCCGCCGCGGGCATCGACATCGCTGCCGAGTGCCGCGATGTCGCGATACATGGAGCGCAGATTCCCGGCAATGGTGATCTCGTGCACGGGATAGGCGATGACGCCGTCCTCGACCCAAAATCCGCTCGCGCCACGCGAATAGTCTCCCGTCACGCCGTTGACACCCTGCCCCATGAGCTCCGTCACGAGCAGCCCGGTGCCGAGACGCCGCAGCAAATCCGCCCGCTCGAGGCCGCCCGACGCCGCGCTCACCAGCAGGTTGTGAATTCCTCCGGCGTTGCCGGTGGTCTTCAGTCCGAGCCGACGTGCCGAGTAGCTGCCGAGCACGTAGCCCGCGAGCACGCCCGCGCGCACGAGCTCGCGATCATGAGTCGCCGCACCCTCCTGATCGAACGGGCTGCTGGCAAGAGCCTTGGGAATGTGCGGCCGCTCGCGCATGCTGATGAAATCCGGAAATACCTGCTCGCCTGCAGCGTTCAGCAGGAACGAGGCTTTGCGGTACTGGCTCGGCCCGCTGATGGCGCCGATGAAGTGCCGAAACAGCCCGCGCGCCATCTCCGGCGAATAGGCGACCGGTGCGCGACGCGTCGTGAGCCGGCGCGCGCCAAGCCGCGCGAGGGCCCGCTCCCCCGCGGTGCGGCCGATCGCGGCTGCGGCCTCGAGCTCGGCGGGATCGCGCGCGACGCTCCACCAGTAGTCGCGCTGCATGTCATCGCCCTCCTGCGCGATGAGGGTGCAGCTGATCGAGTGACTGGTGGAGGAGTAGCCGGCGAGGAAACCGAGGGAGTTGCCATACACGCCCGTATGACGCTGACTGCTCACTGCGCCCCCTTCGGAGTTGCCGAGGCGCGGATCGAGGGCGAGCCCCTCGCCCTCGCAGGCGTGCGCCAGCTCGATGGCCGCTTCGGGGGTGAGGGCCCAGGGGTGATCGAGATCGAGATCCGGGATCTCGCGCGCCAGCGCTTCCGGCTCGATGAGACCCGCGTAGGGGTCTTCGGCCGTGTAACGCGCAATGGCGCATGCCTTGGCCACAGTCTCGCGCACGGCGGCGGGAGTGAGATCGGCGGTGCTGGCCGCACCCTTGCGATGCCCGAAGTACACGGTGACCCCAAGGCCCCGGTCGCGCTGGTACTCGATGGTGTCGACCTCGCCGAGCCGCACGCTCACGGACAGCCCCTGGCTCACCGAGGCGTCGGTCTCGCACTGCGAGGCGCCCTGACGCCGTGCTTCCTCCAGGGCCAGCGTCGCCACATCGCCAAGAGAGCCGATCGCAGAGTCGCTGGCTGGCAGTGGCGTCGTTTCCCGTGTTGGGCCTGAGCTCATCATTGCGCTTAAATTCTAGCAGCCGCCGCCGCCGCACAGACCGGCAGGCGGTGCGGAGGCAGCGCCCATGACCGCCCGGCGGGACGACGATGAGGAACATGATGGGGGCACGGAGCGCGCCAGCAAGAGCGCGCGCAAGCGCGCGGCGCACGCCGCGCAGGATCTCGGCGAAGCGCTGCTCACCCTGCCCGATAGTGAGCTGGGCGCGCTCGCGCTGCCGGAGGCGCTGCTCGAGGCCATCCGCGCGGCGCGCCGCATCAGCAGCCGAGCCGCCGGCGCGCGTCAGCGGCAATACATCGGCAAGCTGATGCGTGAGATCGACCCGCAGCCGCTGCGTGCGGCGCTCGCTGCACGCAGTGCCCGCGATGCGCGCGCGACCGAGTTGTTCCGCCGCATCGAGAACTGGCGCGAGCGGCTCATCACCGAGGGCGATGCCGCGCTCGCAGAGCTCGCGCGCTGGCATCCCGCGATCGATACGCGCGCATGGCGCCAACGCATCACGGCCGCCCGCGCGGAACGCCAACGTACCGCGGCGGGCAACGTGGCATCCCGCGAGCTGTTTCGCGCGCTGCGCGCATTGTTCGCTACAATGGAGCAGTGAAACCGCTCGTCGGCATCATCATGGGCTCCGCATCCGACTGGGAGACCATGCGCGCCGCGGCCGAGATGTTGGACCAACTCGCAATCCCCTACGAGGTGCGTGTCGTCTCGGCACACCGCACGCCCGACCTGCTGTTCGAATACGCCAGCGGCAGCCGCGCCCGCGGGCTCGAGGTACTGATTGCCGGCGCGGGCGGCGCGGCCCATCTTCCCGGCATGACCGCCGCCAAGACCATAGTGCCGGTGCTCGGCGTACCGGTGCAGTCGAAGTCACTCGGCGGACTCGATTCGCTGCTGTCGATCGTGCAGATGCCGGTCGGAGTTCCGGTCGCGACTTTCGCGATCGGCACGGCAGGCGCCGCCAATGCGGCGCTGTGCGCTGCAGCCATCCTCGCTAACAAGCACCCTGCGATCGCGAGTGCACTGGAGGCGTTTCGCGAGCGTCAGACCGCAGGCGTGCTCGGCAATCCTGATCCGCGCACACCCCCGCGCACATGACGGTCGGCATCGTGGGCGCCGGCCAACTCGGCCGCATGCTCGCTTTGGCGGGTTATCCGCTCGGTCTCGATTTCCTGTGTCTGGACCCTTCGGCCGACGCACCGGCCGGCCAGGTGGCGCCGCTGCTGCATGGCGCGTTCACCGACAGGCGGCTGCTGTCGCGGCTTGCGCGGCAGTGCGAAGTCATCACCTTCGACTGGGAAAACGTCTCGGTGAGCGGCCTTGCCGGCATCGCGCAGCGCAAGCGGGTGCGTATCTGCCCGCCGCTCGCCGCACTCCAAACCGGGCAGGATCGCCTCAAGGAGAAACGCCTGTTCGAGCGCTTGCGGATTCCAACCACACGCCATCAGGCGGTCGAGTCCCGGTCCGAGCTCGCACGCGCCATGGCAGCGGTCGGTATCCCCGGTGTGCTCAAGACTCGCCGTATGGGATATGACGGCAAAGGCCAGGCCGTCATTCGCACGGTGGCCGACGCGGAGCGTGCCTGGCACGAGCTCGGTCGCGTGCCGCTGCTGTACGAGGAATACGTGCCTTTCGACTGCGAAGTGTCGATCATCGGCGCCCGCAGTCTGCGGGGTGAGATCGCCGTGTATCCCCTGTGCGGAAACGTCCATGGAGCGGGCATGCTGCGCCTCACGCGGGCCCCCTACGGACCGCCCCGCTGGCACCGTCGCGCCACCGGTTACCTCGAGCGTGTGCTGGCGCACTTTCGCTACAGCGGCATACTGACCATCGAGTTCTTCGTGCGTCGCGGCCGGCTGATCGCCAACGAGATGGCGCCGCGCGTACACAACTCCGGTCACTGGACCATCGAGGGCGCAACCACCAGCCAGTTCGAGAATCATCTGCGCGCGATCCTCGGGCTGCCGCTCGGTGCGACGGCCGCGCGCGGTTTCAGCGCCATGGTCAACCTCATCGGCGTGCTGCCGCCGCGCCAGCGCTTGCTGGCGCTGGCCGGAGCTCACTTACATGATTATGGCAAGCGCCCCCGTCCGGGCCGGAAGATGGGCCATTGCACCGTGATCGAGCGCACCGCGGCAGCCCGGGACGCCCGCGCACGGGCTTTGCTGAAGGATTTGAGGGTCGACGTTCGCATCCCGTAACATCGGCTGCGAGCCAACAGCCATGTACCTCGAACCCTTCAAACTCAAGGAATTGCCGTTCCGCTTAAGTCCGGATCCGCAATTCCTGTACCTCTCCAAGCAGCACGCCCGCGCCAAGGCGTACATGGAGTCGACCATCTGGTTCACCGACGGGTTCGTGGTGATCACCGGCGAGATCGGCTCGGGCAAGACCACGCTCATCGAGTCCTTCCTCAAGGAAGTCCCGGCGGATGTGGTGGTGGCCCAGATCAACCAGACGCAGGTCTCGGCGATCGATTTTCTGCAGGCGGTGTTGGTGCAGTTCGGCTTCTCGCCCTTCAAGATGCGCAAGGGCGAGCTGATCAGTACGCTCAACAATTTCCTCATCGAGCAGTACGCCGCCGGACGCAAGGTGCTGCTGATCGTCGATGAGGCGCAGAACCTGTCCATGCGGGTACTGGAAGAGATCCGCATGCTCTCGGGCGTCGAGACGACCAAGGAGAAGGTGCTGCGCATCATTCTTGCCGGCCAGCCCGAGCTCAACAGCAAGCTCGATGATCCCGCGCTCGAGCAGCTGGCGCAGCGCGTGCGCCTGCGCTTCCACCTGCAGAATCTGACCGAGACCGAGACACAGAGCTACATCCAGCACCGCCTGGATGTCGCCGGCGCCGGCGATCGGGAGCTGTTCGCCGCGGACACTTTCGCGGAGATCTACCGCTACACCGGCGGGGTGCCGCGTCTCGTCAACACGCTATGCGATACCGCGATGATGGCCGCCTACACTGCCGATCGCGGCGAGGTGACGCGCGAGGACATCGCCAGCGCGGTTGCCGAGCTGCAGTGGACGGAGTACACCGCGCGGCCGCACCGCTACCGGCACGAGGAGCGTCCTGTCGAGCCCACACCGGTAGCGCGCGCTGCGGCCGGGCACGCCGGCGCGCGGGTGCTCGGTCGCGTGCTGGTGGCAGCCGATGGACGGACGGTGCAGGAAGTGCCGCTGCGGCTCGGGCGGCTGATCATCGGCCGTACACCCGACAACGACGTGCAGATCGACAGCCGCTTCATCAGCCGCCACCACTGCCAGGTGATCACCACGCTGAACTCCTGCGTCGTCGAGGACCTCAACAGCACCAACGGAATCTACGTGAAGTCCAACCGCGTGCGCCGCCACTATCTCAACGACGGTGATGTGGTGCTGGTCGGCAAGCACGAGCTGATCTATGTCGATGAGCGCGCCGGGCGGCACCGCAGCGCACTCACCGACAATGTGCCCGCGCTCGAGCGGACCGTAGATGCTGCCGCGCAGGAGCCGCGCCTCGAGGAAGTCGAGGAGGCGGACGATGAGGATCTCGAGGCTACCGGCCCGCGATGAGCCCGGCGTATCGAGGCGCCGGCGCTGCGAGGCTTTCGGTCAGCGCTCCTCGTGACCGTTGAGGGACTCGGGATCGGCGTACTGTGAGCGCAGCGCGCGGTAGTCACGGCGGCGCAGCACCACCACGAAACCTCCCACGACACACGCGAGCCCGAGTGCGCCGGCGAGCAGGCTGAGTGCGCCGCGTGCGGACAGCAGATAACTGGTGATGAGCGCAGCCAGCCCGAAGATTATGTAAATCCAGGGCAGCCCTTCATACAGCGGACGGGAAAGGTGCGGAGTGGGACGTTGCATGGCATCCCATCCTAAAGCACCTCAGGAAATTTCGCTCATTGCGTTGACGAAAACGCGACTACGCCCGGAAACGGCGCAGCCTGGCAGACCAAACACCGGCGACGCCTGAGTTGGAAGTCAGCTCAGACCCAACATTCTCGCCAGGCGCTCGAAGAGCGATGGCTTCATACCTTCGACGCGGAAGTCCGGCTGGCGCTTGCCATGGTTGCGGCGCGCAACCTCCGCCACCAGCTCCGGTGGCAGGTGGAGCTTGGGAACCTCGACGGTGGCTTCTTCTGACAGCATCGCATTTCCTTCCGCGTGAGACTCGAAGTGCGCCCGATGTACGTTAGAAGCTCGCAGAGTTTCCGGGCGAGAGAAGAATCACACCTTTGCCAGCGATCGTCATTATGTCGCGGAGTAACGACCCATGGTTGCCCTGGAACGACGTGCGTATTTGGCGACAGCGCCGGCCTCAATCTGGGCCGTGAAGTGCGCGCTTGCGCTGCGTCAGCGGATTTGCGCCATCAGGAACAGGCGGCAGCGGCCGCCAGGAACGCTCGCCGGGCGTGCTTACGCAGTCTCTGTGCGGTCAGCCGGTGCCGCCGACCGTAAGCCCATCGATCCTGAGGGTCGGCTGTCCTACACCGACGGGAACGCTCTGGCCGTCCTTGCCGCAGGTGCCGACTCCATCATCGAGCTTCAGATCGTTCCCGACCATCGAGACCCGCGTGAGCACATCCGGACCATTGCCGATCAGTGTCGCGCCCTTCAGCGGCGCGCCGATGCGGCCCTTGTCGATGGCGTACGCCTCGCTCGCTGAAAACACGAACTTGCCTGAGGTGATGTCCACCTGACCGCCGCCGAAATTGACGGCGTAGATGCCACGCTCCACCGAGCTGATGATCTCCTCCGGAGCGTGCGGTCCGGCGCGCATGTAGGTGTTGGTCATACGCGGCAGCGTCATGTGCGCAAACGACTCGCGCCGGCCGTTGCCCGTCGGCGCGACGCCCATGAGCCGTGCGTTCAAGCGGTCCTGCATGTAACCGCGCAGCACACCGTTCTCGATGAGCATCGTGCACTGGGTCGGCGTGCCTTCGTCGTCGATGTTGAGCGAGCCGCGCCGCCGCGACAGCGTGCCGTCATCGACCACGGTGCACTCCGCGGCCGCGACCCGCTCGCCGATGCGGTTGGCGAAGGCGGAGGTCCCCTTGCGGTTGAAGTCACCTTCGAGCCCGTGACCGATGGCCTCGTGCAGCAATATGCCGGGCCAGCCGGGACCCAATACGACCGTAGTGGTGCCCGCTGGCGCCGGCTGCGCTGTGAGGTTGACGAGCGCCTGGCGCACGGCTTCACGCGCCAACGCAAGCGGGCGCTCACCCGCGACCAGCTCGGCGAGCGAGAAACGGCCACCGGAGCCGACGTAGCCCTGCTCGCGGCGTCCATCCTGCTCGACCAGCACGGAGACGTTGAAGCGCACCAGCGGCCGCACATCGGCGGCGAGCTCACCGTCGCTCGTGGCGATCAGCACCACCTCGTGCACGGCGACGAGGCTCGCACTGACGTGCACCACGCGCGGATCGATGCGGCGCGCCTCGCGGTCGACCCGCTCGAGCCATGCCACCTTTGCGGAGGTCTCGAGATCCGCCGCAGGATCTGCCGGCAGGTAGAGCCGATGGCCGCTGCGCGGCTGCCAGGCGGCGACGCGCCGCTCGCCGCCCTGTACCGCAATGGCGCGCGCCGCGCGTGAAGCCTCGGTGAGTGCCGGCAGCAGGATCTCGTCCGAATACGCGAAGCCGGTCTTCTCGCCGGCGAGCGCACGCACGCCGACGCCCTGCTCGATACTGGCCGTGCCGTCCTTGACGATGCCGTCTTCCAGCGACCAGGACTCCTGGTGGGTCAACTGAAAGTAGAGGTCGGCAAAGTCCACCGAGTGCGTCAGCACCTCGCCGAACACGCGGTCCAGCCGGTGATCGTCCAGGCCGCTCGGACGCAGGATGAGATCGCGCGCGAGATCGAGCGGGTCGGCAGCCACGTTGTCGGTCATGTCACTTTCCTGTGTCAACTTGTGGTGCGAAGGCGCGGTGCCCGAGCGCCGGAAAGCTCTCGCGCACGCTCGTCTGCGCGGCAATATCGATGTCCGCCACCGCGCAGCCGCGGCCACGCGGCAGACGCTGCAGTATCCGTCCCCAATAATCCACGATCATGCTGTCACCGTAGGTCTCGCGTCCGCTCGCGTGGAAGCCCGACTGGGCGGGCGCCACAACATAACAGAGATTCTCGATCGCACGTGCGCGCAGCAACGTCTCCCAGTGAGCACGCCCCGTCGGACTTGTGAAGGCCGAAGGCACCGAAAAGAGCTGCGCGCCCCCTGCACTGAGATGCCGGTAGAGCTCGGGAAAGCGCACGTCATAGCACACCGACAACCCGAGTCGCCCTGCCGGAGTGTCGAGCAGCGCCGCGCGCGAGCCGGGCGCAACGTGCGCCGATTCACGGTAGCTCTCGGTACGTCCCGGCAGATCGACGTCGAAAAGATGGATCTTGTCGTAACGCGCGACGCACACGCCGTCGCTGTCATACACCAGCGAAGCCGCAGCGACCCGCCCGTCGGACCCGGACACGAGCGGTATCGTGCCGCCGACGATCCACAGACGCAGTCGCCGCGCGCTGGCCGCCAGGAAATCCTGCGCCGCGCCGCGGCCCTGGGGCTCCGCCATGGCGCGCTTGTCGGCGTCCTTCAGCCCCATGAAGGAAAAATTCTCCGGCAGCACGGCGAGGCGCGCGCCGAGCGTGGCCGCTTCCTCGAGCAGTCCGCGAGCCTGCTCCAGATTGGCCTCCACCTCCGGCCCCGAGGTCATCTGTATCGCCGCAACCTTCATGCTCTACCTCATTCCACCGGCGTCACCACCGGGTCTGTCCATGGCCCTCGCAGACTCAGCGCGGCGCGTGAGCGCTCGACGCCTTCACCGCCCAGCAGATCGCGCAGCGCCAGCCAGACTGCCGCGACGCCCGGGCCAGGACCCAGGCGGCGGAGCGCGGCCGGCAGCCTGTCCTCGCCCCGTAAGATCCACGCGCGCTCGTCGTAGTCAGCGCTCGCGAGGCCGACACGACCACGCACCAGAATCTCGGCGTCGCCATCAAAGTGCAGATCAGAGGTCACGGCCTGTCCATCGAGCAGCTCGTAGTCGGCGCTGAATTGCGCGAAGCGCAGCCCGGGGGACGCTTGCGATGCCACGGGCGTCAACCCCCCGAGCAGCGCCGGGACCGACAGCAGTGCGAAAGGCACCGCGCCGCCATCCGCTGCCGGGCCCATGGCACCGTCCTCCAGGCGCATATGGAGGCTTCCGCCGAGCGTTGCAAGGGACGGGGATGCGGAGGCCGGGAAGCGCAGCTGACCCTCGAGGTGCGCATGGCGCGCGCTGACCTCGGGCGCCAGCCCGAAGGCGGCCAGCGTCGCTGCCGGATCATCGCCGTCGAAGCTGAAGGCGAGATTGCAGCCGGCCTCCAGACAGCGCGCACTGCCATGCGCTTCCGCGTTGGCGGCCGAGAGGATGAGATCGCTCGCCTCCACCTCCGCGCCATGCAGGGCCAAAGTTCCAGAGAAGGTTCCGAGAGTGCGCCCCTGCCACTGCAGGTCATCGACGGCAAGCCGCGCGGCCGGAGCCAGCTCCGCGGCGAGCTGGGCCACAATCGAGGCATCGCCGGGCTGGGCGATGTTGAATCGCGTCAGGTGCAGCAGAGCCGGCTGGCTGGCATCGATGGCCGCCGGCCAGCGCACGCTGCCCGAAAGCCCGGGAGATTCGATGCGCAACGCTCCGGCACCACCGGTAATCTCCGCGGCGAGACCAACCTCGCTGAAGCGACGCTCGCCGGCACTGAGCTCGGTCGCACTCAGGTGTCCCTCGAGCCTGGGGAGCGCAGCATCGCGCGCAGCCTGTCGCAACAACGCGAGGCATGCGGCGAGATCGAGGCGGCTCACGTTGCCATCGAGCATCAGCACCGGCTCGACCGGAAGCGCAGGAGTGGCGCCACCGAGCCGCACGGCACCGCGCTCGATCCGCCAGCTGTCCCCGCTGCGGGCGAGTGCCGCCACCGCAGCGAGGCGCTCCCCCAGCGCGATGCGCAGCTGCGCCCCGTCGCTCTGGTCATTCAAATCGACATGCAGCGGCAGTGCGGCGCCAGCCGCCTTGGCAAAAGGCTCGGGCAGAGCACTGGCGATGCCCGCAAGACTCGAGTCAGCATGCAGCTGCCAGTGCGGCGCATCGACGCCGGGTACGAGCGTGAGCAGTGCACTCCAGTCAGCGCTGCCACCGAGGCGCGCCTCAGCGGCATTTGCCGACGCGGCCTCGACTGCTGCGTGGGCATCGATCACACCCCGACCGGATACCACGAGCACATTCAGGCCCTGCTCACGACGCTCGGCCACGGTCAGGCTCGCAGGACCGCCGAGCCAGCGGGCTGTCAGCGTGGAGCGCTGCAGCTGACCCCTTGCGAAGGCCAGCGTACCGCGGAGGGACTCGAGCGGAGGGAGACCGGCGAGTGGACGCAGCTGTACGCCATCGAGCTGCGCAGCGATCCGCGCGTGTGGCCTGGCAGCCCGTGGATCCGAGTCGGACGCGACCGGTAGCGCAAGCTCCAGGTCGAGCACCGTGTTTCCGCGCAAATCGAGGTGTTCGAGGCCCGGCGCCCAGGCCGCCGCCTGTGGATGGGACTGCAGCCAGGTGGGCAACTGCTGTGCATCGCCGGCCAGGCGACCCCTGAAGCGCGCTACGCCGCCCGCGCGTCCATCCCAGTCCGCATGCCCATCGGTGAGCGCGAAGCTCGCCAGACGTGCGCGGTCGATCGACGCACGAAATTGCGCGCCATGCCAATCGATGCGCGCCGAGAGATCGGTGACCGCGGGCCAGTTCGCGCTTTCGCGCAACGCGGCTTCGCGCACTACGAGTGATCCGGTGAAGCGTGCGCCCGGTGCGCTCCACGGAACGCCAATGAGTGGCCCACGCCAGGTGAGCTCGCCGCTTTCCACGCGGCCGCTGGCGAGCGTGCCCGCCACATCACCGCAGGCGGCGGTTGTGCACGAGATGAGCAGGCTCCCGAGCAAGGCGGCGTCGGCCTCCTTCATGGAGAGCCGGGCATCGATGAGCGGCGCAGAACCTGCCGCCGGCATGTTGATCGCCCCGCTTGCGCTGAGATTCAGACCGTGCCGACGAATGCGCACGTCCTGCGCCTCGAGCTGCCACGTTCCGGCAGCGCTCGCAGTCGCCTTCAGCTGTGCGTCGATCTCGAGATTCTCGAGCGGTGCGGGCGCTGCGCGCCGTACCAGCCGCGCCGCACCTGCATGCAGTGCAAGCGCGACCGAGCTCTGCGTCGCCGATGCTCGCGCGGAAAGGCCGGAAAGCTCGATTCCACCCGTATCATCCGCCAGCGCCAGGGTCTGAAGCTCTGCCCACGCGGCAAGACGCGCGCCCGGCGCGCGATGTGCATTCCAGTCGAAGCTCACCTCACGCGCTTCGCCCCGGAGTATGAGCCCATTGCGCGGCAACTGAGGCAGATACCAACGTACCAACGAGAGCAGCGGCGCGAGCGGTGCATGCTCTGCCCGCCCGCGTGCCTCGCTACCGTCCGGGGTGAAGTCCACGACGACCGAGCCGGGCACCGTCGGCGCGAAGCCGGACGCGACGGCATGCGCGACAGAGAGCGACCCGAGCGCAGTTCTCGCCTGGGGCTCCAGCTCGAGCGCGTCTATGCGCAGATGCCAAACCGTACCGCGCCGCGTGAGCTGCCATTTACCGCGCACACGCTCGAGCGCGAGATCCTTATCCGAGTCGCTGATTGCTCGCCACGCGAGCGAGTCTGCAGCAATACCTCCGGAGGCAGCGCGCAGGCGCCCGTGTACGAACGCAGCCTGTATCTGCAGATCACCGTTTCCTGACCGTGGAAGCTCGCTCCGTGCGCCGCCCGCGGCGAGTGCCGCCCACTGGGCGAGCTCGAGATGATGTCCTTCGACACTCACGGTGGCGCTCGAGATGTCCTGCAGATCCGCTCTGGCACGCATCTGCAGCGTCACATGCAGGCTCGTGCCGAGCGTCCGTGGAAGCAGGACCTGCGCCTCGGCGCTCCAGTTCGCATCGAGCCGCTGCAGCTCTGCATGCGAGATGCCGAGCGTCACCGCATCCGTGCTCCCTGGCAGGACCGTGCGCAGTGTGCCGCCGGAGATGTCGATCTGCCCGCCGCGCCAGCGCGCGAGAATGCTCGCGCCCGCATCGCCGCGCGCCCGCAGAGAGGTGCGCCGCGCCGCCCCCTGCCCGGCGTGCATTTCGCCGGCGAGATCGATGCTCGGGCCCTCGAGAGTAATGCGCCGGGCTTCGAGGTGACCGCTGCGCACCATCCGCCACGCGTCCAGACTGACGATCAGCCGCGGCGCTCGCAGCAACATGCCGCGATCCTGCGGCTCGCCGAGCTCGACGTCCTCGAACAGCGCTTCCGGACCGTACCAACCCCAGCGCACCCGCAGTCCGGTGAAGCGCACCTCGAGGCCGGTCTGGTAACGAATCAGCTCCTCGAGCGCAGCGCGATGTTGCGGCACACGTGCCGCGGCCAGCTCGTACGCCGCCAGCAACGCGATGAGGAGCGAAACTGCCACGGCGAGCGCGAGCAGAGCGAAGCGCAGCTGCCTGGCGGCACCGCGCGCGACGGTGCGCGGGATGCCGCCGACGGCAGACGCCGCGACAGCTGGCTCACCTGACATACCATCGGGCAATCGAGCCACCTCAGACGAGCACCACGTCGTACTGATCAACGCCGTAGAGAGCCTCGACCTGCAGGCGAATCGGCCGCGCTACCTGCGCTTCCAGCTCTCCGAGAGTGGCTGATTCCTCATCGAGGAGCCGATCCACGACGTCCTGATGTGCCAGTATCAGCAGCTCACGGCTGGCAAACTGCCGGCTCTGTCGCACAATCTCGCGAAAGATCTCGTTGCACACCGTTTCCGGAGTGCGTACGAAGCCACGCCCCTCGCAGCTTGGACACGGCTTGCACAGCAGGTGTTCCAGGCTCTCGCGCGTGCGCTTGCGGGTCATCTCGACCAGGCCGAGCGGCGAGAGACTGACGATGTGCGTCTGTGCCCGGTCGCCGGCAAGCGCGCGCTCGAGTGCGCTCAACACCGCGCGCCGGTGGGGCTCATCACGCATGTCGATGAAGTCGATGATGATGATGCCACCGAGATTACGCAGCCGCAGTTGCCGCGCAATACTCACCGCCGCCTCGAGGTTGGTGCGGAAGATGGTCTCCTCGAGGTTGCGGTGGCCGACGTAAGCACCGGTGTTGACATCGATAGTCGTCATCGCCTCGGTCTGGTCGATCACCAGGTGCCCGCCGGATTTTAGCGGCACCTTGCGATCGAGCGCCTTGGCGATCTCCTCCTCGATCCCGCTCAGATCGAAAATCGGCCGCGG
>DATJFM010000057.1:0-19706 GCA_035495655.1 Steroidobacteraceae bacterium | reverse complement strand
AGTCGCGGAGGCACCATGTTTCTGAAGAACTGCTGGTATGTGGCCGCCTGGGATTACGAATTGATCGACGGCAAGTTGCTGGCTCGCACGCTGCTTGGCGAGCATGTCCTGCTCTATCGAGGCGACAGCGGCCAGGTCATTGCGATGAACAATCGTTGCCCGCATCGAGGCGCACTGCTGTCCGAGGGCCGACGCGAAGGCGACGCCGTGCGCTGCATGTACCACGGCATCAAGTACGACCACACCGGCAAGTGCGTTCAGATCCCCGGGCAGGACATGATCCCGCCGAAGCTGCGAGTGCGGAAGTATCCCATCGTGGAGAGCGGCCACCTGGTCTGGATCTGGATGGGCGATCCGGCGCGCGCCGATCGCACGCTGATCCCGGAGTTCGCACCGCTGCACGATCCGAAGTGGAAAGGCTTGCCCGCCTACCTCCACTACGATGCCAACTATCTGCTCATCGTCGACAACTTGAGCGACTTCGCGCACCTGGCATTCGTTCACACCAACACGCTCGGCGGCACCGAAGAATATGCATACGTCACCAAGCCGGTGGTCGTCGAGAAGCAGGAGCGAGGTTTTCGCGTGGAGCGCTGGCACATGAACAGCGAGTCTCCGCCCTTTCACAAGCGAGTCATTCCCGACAAGGATGCGCGCGTCGACCGGCGCAATCATGTGATCATGCTGGTCCCCGGTATCTTCTACATGGAGACGACGTTCGCGCCCGCCGGCCAGGGTGCCAAGGAGGGCAACCTTGAGAACGCCAGAGAGTACCGCAACTGCCAGTACATGACGCCCGAGACCGAGCGCAGCACGCACTTTTTCTGGGCGTACCTCAACAACTTCGAAGGCGACGACCCGAATGTCTCGCGCTCGCTGCTCAAGAGTCTCATCGAGGGCTTCATGGAGGACAAAGCCATCATCGAGCGCCAGCAGAAGACCCTGGAAGAGGATCCGAGCTTTCAGCCGCTCGCCATCCTCGCGGATGCACCGCTGGCACACTTCAGGCGTGTGCTCGATAAGCTCATCGAGGCCGAGCAGGCGGAGTCACGAGCGAGCGTCGCTCCGGCGGCGCGCGCCGCCGCGCCGGTCACGACATAGTCACAGTGCAACTCGGGCGCTGAGCTGCTCGAGAAGCGCGACCACCGCGGAGGGGTCTTCGACGTGTGCGTTATGGCCCGCGCCGGAGATGTCGCGCGCCTGCGGGTCGTACCTGCGCAACTCATCCAGCGACACCATGGAGTCATGTTCGCCGCGTGCCAGCAGTACAGGGGCGGTTGAGCTCGCGGCAAGCGTGGCGAATGGAGCCCCGCCAACGGCGAAGGTTCGAGGGTCCTGCGCGAGTCGCCACCCCTCCTCCGCGCGCACCACGCCGCGCGCGAGCAGGCGCTCGTCCGACGCGGAAGGCGAAGCCGTATCCGGCCGCAGACCCGAGACCCGCCGATAGCGCACCCACGCTTCCTCTTCCGTCTGATACCAACGGATCGGGCGCGCCGCCAGCTCCTTTGCGCCTTGCAGGTCGCTTGCCGTCCAGGTGATTTTCGGACCCAGGCCCAGGACGCCGCGGACCTGGATTGCGAACCACCGGCTGGCGAGCGCCAGGCCAACGTACGCGCCGAGGGAATGGCCGACTACCCACAGTTCGGCGGAGTCCCGCACCAGCTCTGCGAGCTCTGCGGCGAGCTGCCCGACGCTGTACAAGCTCCGCCAGCCCGAGCCGCCATGCCCACTCAGATCGACGGCGACCCAATGCGTACCGCCGCGCTCCTGCAGTGCCCGCTCGACACCGCTCCAGACCGCCGCCGTTGCACCCAAGCCATGCAGCAGGAGCACCGTGCGAGCTCCTGTTCCACCGCTCTCGTACCAAGCCATAGATCGGCGAGGATACGCCACTCGGGCGCATGCGCTTACAATCGAGCCATGTCACCTGCGGAGCTCAGCATGTCAGCCTACAAACTCATCATCGGTGGAAAAGCCGCAGCCGTCTCCAGCACCTTCGATGTGCTCAATCCGGCCGACGGCACCGTCATCACGGCCTGTCCGCAAGGCAGCCCGTCGCTGGTCGACGCCGCGGTCGAGAGCGCACGTGGCGCGTTTCCAGCCTGGTCATCGCTGCCGGATACCGAACGTGTCGGCAAGCTCATGGCGGTGGCTGATCTCATCGACAAGCATCACGCCGAGCTCTCAGAGCTCGTGACCCGCGAGCAAGGCAAGCCGCAGAGCGGCCCGGGCGCGAATTTCGAAGTCCACGGCACGGCTGCCTGGACGCGCGTCACGGCCGGGCTGTCGCTGCCAGAGGAGACGATCCAGGACGACGCCAAGCAGAAGATCGTCGTGCGTCGTAAGCCGGTAGGTGTAGTCGGCTCGATCACACCCTGGAACTGGCCGCTGATAATCGCGGCGTGGCACGTGATGCCGGCACTGCGCGTGGGCTGCACGGTCGTCATCAAGCCCTCACCGTTCACACCGCTCTCGACCCTGCGCCTGGTGGAGCTGATGAACGAGGTTTTGCCACCTGGCGTTGTCAACGTGGTCACCGGCGGTGCCGAGGTCGGTAATCACATGGCGCTGCATCCCGGGATCGACAAGATCGTCTTCACCGGCTCGATTCCCACCGGTAAGAAGGTGATGGGCGGCGCCGCGCAGACGCTCAAGCGCGTCACCCTGGAGCTCGGCGGCAACGATGCCGGCATCCTATTGCCGGGGACGCAAATCGAGCCGCTGCTCGAGAGGCTCTTCTGGGGCTGCTTCATCAACGCCGGCCAGACATGTGCCGCGCTCAAGCGACTGTACGTGCATGCCGACCAGTACGATGAGGTGGTGGAAAAGTTTGCCGCCTACGTCGCCAAGATCCCGGTGGGCAACGGTCTTGATCCGAAGAATCTCATTGGCCCGCTCTCCAACCGCATGCAACTCGATAAGGTCGTGGCCTATGTCGATGAGGCGCGGGACCGTGGTGCACGCATCGTGACCGGCGGGACACGCAGCGAAGGTCCCGGCTACTTCTATCCGCTCACGCTGGTCGCGGACGCGACCGACGATATGCGCATCGTGAAGGAGGAGCAGTTCGGGCCCGCCATTCCGATCATCAAGTACCGCACCGTCGAGGAGGCCATACGGCGCGCCAACTCGCTCGATGTCGGGCTCGGGGGTTCGGTCTGGGGCAATGATCCGAACGACGCTGCCAGGTACGCGAGTCGCCTGGAATGCGGCACCGCCTGGGTCAATCAGCACGGCGCATTGCACCCGCTCGCCCCCTTCGGTGGCGTGAAGCACTCGGGGATCGGGGTCGAGTTCAACGTCGACGGTCTGAAGGAGTACACGACCGTCCAGGTGGTGAATGTAGCCCTGTAGGTCGGGCCTTGCTCAGCGTGTGGTGCGATCCGCGCCGTCCTCCAGTAGTCGCGCTCGGGTCGCGCGCACCTCGATGAGCGGCGAGTGTCGATAGGCACCGACCTCCGCTGCCGTAAAGTCGGAGAAAACGCGCGGCACGCTGGTAGCGCTCAGGTTGCGCACCATCCAACTGAGAACCTGCGCGAGCTCGAGATCCGAGAGCGGCGACTGTGCGGCACCCGGTACCTGCACCAGGTAACGGCGGCCGGCGAGGCTTCCCGACAGAATCACGAGCGACTCGCGCACGGATGGCACTTTGCCGCGCGCTCCGGAGCCGTCGGCGAGATGACAGCCCATGCAGTTGAGCATGTAGTTGGCTTGCGCGGGCGGTGTCAGCGCGACGGGCTGCGCAGCCCATGACGGCAATGCCATGGCCGCGCAGGCCGCGGCGCACATAGCTGCACGGGCTGCGCCGCGCTTCACTTCGCTACGCCGACGATGCGCGCCGTTGAGCAGTGGTAGGAAATTCCGACCTTGCTGCCCGCGCACCAGTTGTAATCGTTCGACTTGAACGGCATGTAGAGCGGCTTGTCGCCCTCGTTGCGGTTGCAGAGGCAACGGCCGCATTCGCTTTTGCCGCAGCAATCGTTGTACGAGACGATGTAGTCGTGGCCGTCGGTCGGATTGTGGCAGGTACCGACCCAGGTGATGGCCGAGGGCTCGGTGCCCGGGGGGCAGCTGTGGGCCGAGCCACCGCAGCAGGCGCACAGGAAGCCATCGATCGCGCAGTGGCGCCAGTATTCGCAGGTCTGGGGATCGCCCGGATCCGTAGCGCTCCCAGGTTGCGCTGGCTGCGGCGATGCACCGCGTGCGACGGGCAAGAGCGGCAGGCCCGCCGTGCTGAAGAGCAGCGCGCCGACATTACCGAGGAAACCCCGTCGCGAGACGCGTCGTGCAAGACCGCGTGCCATCCGTTCCACGAACGCATCGATGTTGCTGCGCATATCAGTCCGGCCGCTCAGGGAAGCACCAGCATGGTCGGAGTCTGACCGAGCTGTTCCACGCTTCGCAGATACTTCCCCGAGGTCGCATCGTAGATGTCGAGGCGGTTGCTTTCCAGCGAGCAGGTGAAAAGCAGCGGCTGCCCATCCTGCGACACCTGTATGGATCCAATCTTGTTGCGCGTGGGGATGGTCTGCACGTGCTTGTGTGAGGCCAGATCATAGACCCATACCTGCTCGCCGAGATCCTTGTGCGTTTCCGGGCCGCCCTGGTGCACGATCGCGAACAAGCGGCCGCTGCCCGCATGCACGGCGAGGTGCTGCAGACCTCCGGTGCGCCAGTGCTGCGCCAGCTCCTGCGCCGTGAACAGCGGCCAGGTCCGCTCGGCCTTCACTCCCGCGTTGGTCGCGTGCAGAGGGTGAAGCATGCCCTCGAACGAAGCGAACAGCCACGTGTCGCCGCGGCGTACGCCCTTTTCGCTGAGCGGGTCGTTCAGTACGTCGATGAGCTCGGCGGTGCGCGCGCGACGCGCCAGGGTGCCCGTGTCGGTGAGTGAAGTCTCGAGCAGCGCGCCATCGCCACAGATGGAAAAGAACCGTCGTGGACCTGTGGGATAGACGAGCGCGCAGCCGGCGGTCTCGATCTCGCCGACAAACTTGCGCGAGCGGGTATCGACCACCGTGACGGTTTGAGCCGGCGTGAAGTTGTAGATGAGCAGGAACCGGTCATCGTCCGTCAATGCCTGTGCGCCCGGCATGGGCATGACGGACGCACGCTTCGGCGGGATCTCGATCTCCCCGAGCGGCAGGAGTCGCGCCGCGTCGTATATCGTCACCACGTCGGTGCGCGTGCCCCGGGTACCGCGCGAGAAATAAGTCTCGGGCGAATACACCACTCCGCCTGCCTTCGGCACCAGTACCCCGGTGAATCCGTACCCGGTGCTCAGCATTCCGAGCAGCTTTCCCCGGTCGCCATCCACGACGAACGCACGGCCGTCCGGGAAAGCGAAGAAGGAGACATCGTTGACCCACACCCAATGTGCACCGGGCCGGGGAAGCTGCTCGACGACGCCTTCAGGCTCGGCTCGCAGCTGCGCCCCGACGCGCGTGCCGCAGACGCATGCCGCCACAGCGAACGCCGCACCCACCCATGCGCGGCGCCGCGGCTTGATCACGCTAGTACGGCCCGCCATCCGCTCCTCAGAAGCGTTGCGTGAATTCGATGCCGATCGTGCGCGGCTGGTTGAGGAACAGCCGCGGCCGGCCGGGCACCTCGGCAGCGAGCGAGCGGTTATCCGCCAGGTTGGTTACCTCGTTGGTCAGGTTCTTGCCGACCAGCGCGAACTCGGTAGTGCCGTTGCCGAACGCGAAGCGAGCGTTCAGCAGGTGATAGGCGGGCCGTTTGCGAGGTTCGGTGGGACTATTGTTGGCACTGTAGCTGCTGCCCACATAGGAGTAGTCCACGACGCTTACGAGATTCCAGCTGTTGGTAAGTGGGAGGGTGTACGTTGCTGCACCGTTGCCGGTCCAGTCGGGTACCTGATATACGGGCGAGCCCACCAGCTGCGGCGAGTTGCCCTTCTCGGTGATTTTCGCGTCCTGGTAGCCGACTCCCAATGACAGCTCGAGTCGATCGGTAGCACGCGCACGCAGGTCCAGCTCGCCGCCCTTGCTTTCCGCGGCACCGGCGTTCGAGATGAATTGAAAACCGCATTGCAGGAGAATCTGCTGCTGGATGTTCTTCCAGCGGATGTCGAACGCCGCTGCATTCAGAATGAGGCGGCGGTCGAGCAAGGTGTTCTTCGTGCCGAGCTCGTAGTTCCACAGCGAGTCGGACTCATAGCTGCGCGTATCCTCGATCTTGAGGCTCGGGTTCACGGCAGCGAGTGACGCGACGCAGTCGTTGGCGGTGCCGGGTGTTCCCGGCGGCACGATCGGTACCACGCCGCCCGGCCGGAATCCTTTGGAGGCCAGCCCGTAGACCATCTGGTCAGGCGCGAACTGGTAGTCGAGCTCGAACTTCGGGTTCGTGCCGTTCTCCTTGGTGGTCGCTTCCGGACCAATGACAGTATCAAAGCTGCCGGTTGCGTACCCTGCCTCGAAGCCGTGTGAGGTGGCCTTGATCTGATACCAGCGCAGGCCCACGGTCGCCTTGAGGGCGGGCGTGATGTTGTAATACAACTCGCCGAACACCGCCGGCTCCTGGATGTCGGTGTGGTAGTCCTGCTCAAATATCAGGTCGGGAACGCCCAGGGCGTTGCCCGGCTGTCCACCGTTGAACACGTTATCGACACCCGGATATATGGCGGGCGGATACAGTGAGGCGAACGGGATGCGCCCATGGAAATCTGAATAGAACCCGCCAATCACGAACTGCAGCGGACCGGAGAGCGTTGAGGCGAAGCGGATTTCCTGCACGAAGCTCTGGTAGTCCTTGATTTCCTCGATCGGAGCCGGGGCGGGCGGAGCGCCGCCCTCATAGAGCGCGGCCCACACGAATTCCGATTCGTCCTCGGTCTCATCCACTTTGCGGTCGAAGTACGCGGTCGAGGAGACGAGCTCGCCCACGCCGGTTTTCCAGTGCACGGTCAGCGAATACAGGTCCCACCAGTCGGAGCCTCCTTCCGGAACGTCGAAGAAGCGCGCCTGGGTGAAATCGGTCGTGTTCAACGGCGAGGGTAACGTGAACTGGCTCGGCGGCACGGGGAAGCCAATGCCGTTCTCCGGGCTTACATTGAAATCCCCGAGCGGAAGCCCGTTGTAGTCCGCGCGCTGCATCATGATCCGCGGGGTAATCGTGACGGCATCGCCTGCCTTGATCGTGAGGCTCGCCGACCCGCCGTAGGTATCGATCGCCGCGACATTACCCACGCTGGTGCGTCCGGTGGTCGATAACGGAAAGCAGGTCACTCCGGCAGTCGCCGGATCCGTGCACCAACTGCGCTTGAAGTAGCCCGCTTCGTCGTCGTAGAAACCGCTCACGCGCAGCGCAATCTGGTCCTGGACGATTGGAATGTTGACGACGGCATCGACGGTGTAGTTCGGCCGGTCGGTGTGATCGGTGTCTGACACGCCGCCGTGAACGGTCGCCGAGAACTTCTCCAGGTCCGGGGTCTGGGTGATGAGGCGCACCGTGCCGCCCATCGAGCGTGCGCCGTAGAGAGTGCCCTGCGGTCCACGCAACACTTCGATGTGATCGATATCGAGCACACGCGGATCGAGCGAGTCCGGAAGCGGGACATCGTCAATATAGAAGCCCGTGGTCCCATCGCCGGCGATACCCGTGATGCCGCGGATCGCTATCGTGCGAGCCGTGCCGACGCCATCGCCGGTGGGCGCAAAGGCGAGGTTCGGGACCTTGGTGGCATAATCGAAGAAGTCAGTGATCGCTTTCTGCTGTAGCGCGGTTGCAGTGAAGGTCGTAATCGACATCGGCACCGTCTGCTCATTCTCCGAGCGCTTCTGCGCGGTGACGATCACCTCTTGCAGGCCTCCCGACGGCGCCGTCGACTCTGGAGCCGCTGCGTACGCTGCGGAAGCCCCCGCCAGCCACACCGCTACGATCAACCCGATGCCCGGCTCATGCCTGCTCATAGCTTCTCCCCTCTGATAGCTCTTGTCGCACTGCGCCGCGGCTACGCCGCTCGACAGCGCCTCTTCGTCTTCCTCTTCGCAGCGCCCTCGGTGCCGCTGCCCGCGCGCCGCGGGGCGCGTGCGTCTCGAGCGTCGCGAGCAGCTGATCGAGCGCCTGTTGGAAGCGCGCACTGAACTCCGTGCCGATGTCGTGCTCGATGCGCCGGTAGGTGGCATCGATCTGCGGCGCCATACGGGCGGCCATGGCGCGCGCGCGTGGGGTCAACGACACCCGCACGCGCCGCTGGTCGTGCGGCAGCCGCCGGCGGGCGACCAGGCCGAGCTCTTCCATGCGCGCCAGCACCCCGGCCATGCTCGGGCTCGAGATGCGGCAGAGCTCGACGATCTCGCGCGGTTCGAGCGATGGGACCTCGTAGAGCTCGCGCACGATGCGCCACTGCTGCTCAGTGACGCCGTTGGCGTTCAGGATCGGGCGGAAATGCGAGATGACACGCTCGCGCGCCTGCAGCAATAACAGCGGCAAGTTGCGATGGTGCAGCCTTGTTGATTTTGGAATCATAGGCCGGCTCGTCCACTCCCCGAGGAAGAGCCTCACCGGGACATACTCACATATCAGTGAATGATTTGCTAATCTATTAGCGAATTTCCCCAGCCGCTCGAGGCGGGAGATGCCCCTCGGCCCGTGCAGCGACGTGACGATGGATGTGCCGCCCTACCGTCTGTCGGGAAGGGTGTACGGTACGTTGCTCAACCACCAGACGGCGCTCCGCGCGCTGGGCGATGCCGTCAATCGGCCTCCGTACAATTCGCCCCCTCAGGCTCCGGTGCTGTACATCAAGCCGCGCAACACTCTCGCCGCGGACGGCGCACCGGTCATCGTGCCGAGCGGCGTCGCGGAACTGGAAATTGGCGCCTCGCTGGGACTCGTCATCTCCCGGCCGTGCTGTCGTCTCACGGAGGGCGAGGCGCTCGGGCAGCTCGCGGGCTACCTCATCGTCAACGATGTCAGCGTGCCGCACGCGCAGTACTACCGGCCATCGATCCCCTTCAACGCACGTGATGGCTTTTGTCCGCTCGGTCCGCGCGTCGTGCCGCGCGCGGCCATTGCCGACCCCGACGCGCTCACCGTCCGCGTCTGCGTTGACGATGAGCTGAAGCAGACCATGAGCACCTCTGAGCTGGTGCGTCCGGTGGCGAAACTGCTTGCCGCAATCACCGACTTCATGACGCTCTTGCCCGGGGACGTGCTGGCAGTCGGTGTCGCCGCGCCCACACCGCGAGTACGCCCGGGCCAGCGTGTGCGTATCGAGATCGATGGCTTCGGCCGGCTCGAGAATCCCTTCGTGGCAGGCGCTGCATGAGGTTCGCACGCGTGGCCTGCACGGGTGCGATTCACGCGGCGCAACCACAGCAGCTCGCCGATGGGCGCGCCGGCGTGCGGCTTACCGATGGGCGCACCCTGGGTGAGGAGGAAGTGGTGTGGCTTCCTCCACTCGAAGTCGGCACCATCATTGCGCTGGGCCTGAACTATGCCAAGCGCGCCAAGGAGTTGGCGTTCAGCACGCCGGAGGAGCCGCTGGTATTTCTGAAAGGTCCCGCAGCACTCATCGGTCACCGTGGCGTCACGCGCCGGCCGGCGGGCGTGAAGTTCATGCACTATGAGTGCGAGCTGGCAGTCGTGATTGGCCGCACCGCCCGCGGCGTGCGCCGCGGCGAAGCCATGACGCACGTTGCGGGATACTGCATCGCGAACGACTATGCGATTCGCGACTACCTGGAGAACTGGTACCGTCCCAATCTGCGCGTCAAGAGCCGCGACGGTGCCACGGTGCTCGGTCCCTGGCTGGTCGACGCATCCGACGTTCCCGAACCAGGCAATCTGGAATTGCGTACCTACGTGAACGGAAAACTGACCCAGCAGGGCCATACCCGCGACATGATCAGTGATGTGCCGGCGCTGATCGAATACCTGAGCTCCTTCATGACGCTCACCGCCGGAGACGTCATCTTGACGGGCACCCCGGAGGGCGCCGTGAATGTCGAGGTCGGGGACGAGGTGATCTGCGAGATCGAGGGCCTCGGTCGCCTGCAAAATACCATCGTAGCCGATGCGCTCTTCGGACGCTGACCCCCGCTCATCATGAAGATCGAGCACTTCATCAACGGAAAACCGCTCGCGGCCCGCAGCTACTTTGAGACGGTGAATCCTGCGACGCAGGAGATACTCGCCGAGGTGGCAAGTGGCGGCGCCGCCGAGGCCGATGCGGCCGTCTCTGCCGCGAAGACGGCCTTTCCGTCCTGGGCAAGTAAGCCCGCCACCGAAAGGGCCGCACTGTTGCGCCGGCTCGGTGACCTGATCGCGCAGCAGCTTGCGGCGCTCGCGCGCACCGAGACCGAGGACACCGGCCAGCCAATCGCGCAGACGGGCAAGCAGCTCGTGCCGCGCGCCGCCGATAATTTCTATTACTTCGCCGAGATGTGCGTGCGCGTCGACGGCCATACCTATCCGACCCCCACGCATCTCAACTACACGCTGTTTCATCCGGTCGGCGTCTGCGCGCTGATCTCGCCGTGGAACGTGCCGTTCATGACGGCCACCTGGAAGGTGGCCCCGGCACTTGCCTTCGGCAATACCGCAGTGCTGAAGATGAGCGAGTTGTCACCGCTCACGGCGGCGCGCCTCGGCGAGCTCGCGCTCGAGGCGGGCATCCCGGCCGGCGTTCTCAACATCCTGCACGGTTACGGCCCGGATGCAGGTGAGCCGCTGTGCCGGCACCCGGACGTACGCGCGATCTCCTTCACCGGCTCGACGGCGACCGGCAATCGCATCGTCCAGAGCGCCGGGCTCAAGAAGTTCAGCATGGAGCTCGGCGGCAAGAGCCCGTTCGTGGTGTTTGCAGATGCCGATCGGCCACGCGCGCTGGATGCCGCGCTCTTCATGGTCTTCTCGAACAACGGCGAGCGCTGCACGGCTGGCTCGCGCATCCTGGTGCAGCAATCGATCTATGCTGACTTCGCCGCGCAGTTCGCAGAGCGTGCGCGGCGCTTGCGCGTCGGCGATCCGCTCGATGACACGACGCTCATCGGTCCGATGATCAGCAGGAACCACCTGGCCAAAGTCCACGGTTACATCGAGGCGGGCCCGAAGGAAGGAGCGACGCTCCTGTGTGGCGGGCTCGAGCGTCCCTCGTACGCGCCCGAGCTGCCTTCCGCGGTGCGCTCAGGCAACTACGTCTGGCCCACCGTGTTCGCGGACGTCGACAATCGCATGCGCATCGCCCAGGAAGAGATTTTCGGGCCGGTGGCGTGCCTCATCCCCTTCGGCGACGAGGCCGACGCGATCGCCAAGGCCAATGACACTCGCTACGGCCTCAGCAGCTACGTGTGGAGCGAGAATCTCGGACGCGCGCATCGTGTGGCGGCCGCCATCGAGGCCGGGATGTGTTTCGTCAACAGTCAGAACGTGCGTGACCTGCGCCAACCCTTCGGCGGCACCAAGGCGTCCGGCATCGGTCGCGAGGGCGGTACCTGGAGCTACGAGGTGTTTCTCGAGCCGAAGAATGTCTGCGTGAGCCTCGGCGCGCACCATATCCCGCGCTGGGGCGGCTGATCGTGCCGCACCGATCACGCGTTACGCCGCCATGAGCCTCTACCAGCTGCAGAAATTCCTCTACGACCTCAATCGCGAACCAGCCGTGCAAGGGCAATATCGCAACGACCTGCAGCGGCTGCTCGATCACTACGAGCTGACGGACGAAGAACGCACCGCGCTCGCAGCCGGCGATATCGGGCTCATCTACGTGCTCGGGGCTAACGGGCAGCTGCTGATGCACTATGCCGCGTTCCTCGGCATGGCCTGGCCGGAATATCTCCAGGCAATGCGCGAGGGAGTCGCGAGGCACGGTCCGGTGCGGGCGGGTGTTTATGCCATGACCACGCAGATGAGTGACAAGGTGGCCGGCGTATGAGCCTGGTGTTTGCCGGCGTCTGCAGCCATGCGCCGGGAATCACGGGGCGCGCGGGCATGGCGGATGCATCGCTGCGCGAGCCCTTCTACGCCGCCTACCGCACGATGCGCGAGCAGCTGCGCGCTGCGCGTCCAGATGCGCTGGTGGTAGTGGCGGCTGAGCACTTCGCCAACTTCTTCATGAACAACATGCCGAGTTACGCCATCGGCATGGCCGATCGTTACAGCGGCCCGATCGAGGATCCGGCGTGGCTGGGGATCCCGCGTACGACCATCCCCGGCAACGCCGAACTCTCGCAGCAGCTCATCCGCGAGATCATGCAGACGGTCGATGTGGCGTTCGCCGAAGAATGGCGCTTCGACCACGGCATCATGGTGCCTCTGAGCTTCCTGACACCGGCATATGACCTGCCAATCGTTCCCGTCAACATCAATTGCCAGGGCCCACCGCTCACCCCGCTGCATCGTGCCTGGGCGTTCGGTGAGGCCCTGCGCCGCGCTGCGGATCTGGTGCCGCAGCGGCTCGCCCTGATCGGCACGGGTGGTATCTCGCACTGGCCGGCCACGCCCGACTCCGGAAAGATCAATGAGGAGTGGGATCGCCAGTTGCTCGATCGCTGGGTGCGCAATGACAAGGCAGCGCTGCTCTCGTATTCGGACGTGGACACCTATCGCGACGCCGGTCAGGGCGGATTCGAAATCCGCACCTTCATCAGCGTCGCGGCAGCGGCGCGCGGCCGTGGCCATCTGCAACACTACACGCCGATTCCGATCTTTGCCGTCGGTTGCACGATTGCCACCATGGACATCGCCGCCTAGCGCGCAGCGCTGAGTCCCTATGCCGCACCTGGTCGTCCTCTACAGTGGAAATCTCGACAGCGAGACCGATATGACCGCGTTCTGTCGAACGCTGGCGGACGCGATGCTGAGTGTGCGCGATGAGCACGGGCAGCAGGTCTATCCCACCGGCGGCGTGCGGGTGTTCGCCTACCCGGCGGCGCACTTTGCCGTGGCCGACGGACAGCGCGACTACGCCTTCGTGTACCTCAACCTGCGCATGGGCCGCGGGCGCACCGAGGCGGTGAAGAAGCAGGCCGGTGAAGTGCTGCTCGCCGCGGCCAAGACGCACCTGGCGCCGCTCTTCGCCCGCCGCTACCTCGGGCTCACGCTGCAGATCGATGAAGGGCAGGAAGTATTCGACGCCAAGCACAGCACGATCCACCCGCTGTTCCGGAAGCCATGAGCATGTTGCCTGCTGCACTGGTCACGGAACTGGCACATAAGCTCTATCAGGCGCGCAAGAGCCGCACACAGTTGCGGCACTTCTCCAGGGACCACCCGCAGATGACCATTGAGGATGGCTATGCCATCCAACGCGAGTGGGTCAGGCTCGAGCTCGCCGACGGCCGCACCATCAGGGGACGCAAGATCGGACTCACATCGCGCGCCATGCAGCAGTCCTCGCAGATCAGCGAACCGGACTACGCACCGCTGATGGATGACATGTTCTTCGAAAGCGGCGCGGACCTCCCTACCGAGCGCTTCATCGCCCCACGGGTGGAAGTCGAGCTCGCCTTCGTGTTGAAGGAACCTTTACGTGGTCCCGGAGTGACGTTCAACGATGTGCTCGCGGCGACGGCCTACGTCACCCCAGCCCTCGAGATCATCGATGCGCGCATCGAGCAGT
Source organism: Steroidobacteraceae bacterium (assembly GCA_035495655.1). GTDB lineage: Bacteria > Pseudomonadota > Gammaproteobacteria > Steroidobacterales > Steroidobacteraceae > 13-2-20CM-66-19. The sequence continues at coordinate 6,124 of DATJFM010000057.1, read as the reverse complement.
TCGACCGTGATAGCAAGGCTCCGCGCAAGGTCTTCGATACCATCGCAGACTTCGCCGCCAACGCGGGAGTGGTCACCGGCGGCCGATGCGTGCGCCCGGACAGCCTCGATCTGCGCTGGGTGGGTGCACTGCTGTATAAGAACGCGGTCATCGAGGAAACCGGGCTCGCAGCCGGCGTGCTCGACCACCCCGCCAACGGAGTCGTCTGGCTCGCCAACCGGATTGCCCAATATGACGAGGAGCTGCGCGCGGGAGACCTCGTCCTCAGTGGCTCATTCACCCGTCCGACGGTGGCAGAGCGCGGCGACCTGCTGAAGGCAGATTTCGGCACGCTCGGGACGATCTCGGTTCGCTTCGCTTAAAGGACATGACGCATATGCAGTTGCCGGCAAATGGGTTCAAGGCCGCGCTGCGAGCCGGCCGCCCGCAGATCGGTCTGTGGCTGGGACTCGCCGGCGCCTATACCAGCGAGCTGCTCGCCACCACCGGCTTTGACTGGCTCGCGCTCGATGCCGAGCATGCACCGAACGATCTGCACACGATCCTCGCTCAATTGCAGGCCATAGCCCCGTACCCGGTGCAGGCGGTCGTGCGCACTGCCTCGGCCGACGCCACAGCTCTCAAACAATACCTCGACCTCGGCGTACAGACGGTGTTGGTGCCGATGGTGGAGTCCGCCGAGCAGGCAACACGCATCGTAGCGGCCACTCGTTATCCACCGGCGGGTATTCGCGGCGTGGGCAGTGCGCTGGCACGCGCTTCGCGCTGGAGCCAGGTCGGCGATTACCTGCAAACCTGCGAGCGCGAGATTTGCGTGCTCGTGCAGGTGGAGTCTGCCGCAGGACTCGAGAGCCTTGCCGCCATTGCTGCGACCGAGGGTGTGGATGGAGTGCTCTTCGGACCTGCTGACCTCGCGGCATCCCTGGGAGTAATGGGACAGACCGCCGCCCCGCGCGTGCAGGAGGCAATCGCTGCGGGCATCGCTACCGTGCGCACGGTCGGGAAAGCCGCGGGCGTGCTGAGTGCCGACCCGGCGATCGCGCTGAAATACCTGAGCTTGGGTGCGCTCTTCGTAGCAGTCGGAATAGATACGACGCTGTTGATCCGAGCGGCCAAGGAACTGCGCGCGAAGTTTTCCTGACCTCAGTGCCGATAGGAGGGATCGAGGGCGTCGACCTTCCTCACCAACGCTTCGAATGCGACCTTGCACACTTCCGGCTGCTCACCGGCGGCCTGAAGATGTGTCTGAGCCAGAACGCTCTCGCTCAAGCGAGCCAGAGGTCCGACCGCTGCGGCGGCCACCTGGATGTCACAGGCGCGCTGCAGCAGCCACAGCCACATGAAGGCTTCCTCCAGCGTCTCTCCCCAGGTCAGCAGGCCATGGTTGCGCAAAATCACGACGCGCTTGTCGCCGATGCTCGCGACCATGCGCTTGCGCTCATCCGCGTTCACGGTCACTCCCTCGAAGGCGTGGTACGCGACGCGCCCATGGAGCTGCGCGCCGTAGAACGTATCGGGCGAGAGCCCTTGTGCGAGGCAGGCCACGGCGCTGCCGCTGGTGGTATGCGTATGCATGACGCAGTGAGCCGCCGGGATATGCCCATGGATGGCGCTGTGCGTCACGAAGCCCGCGAGATTTATCGGATGCTCCGTGGGCCGCACCGGACGCCCGTGGATATCGATCGCCACGAGGTTCGAGGCGGTCACCTCGCTATAGTGCAGGCCGAAAGGATTGATCAGGAAAACCGTCTCCGCTCCCGGAACCCGCAGCGTGATGTGGTTGAAGATCGACTCGGTCCATCCCAGGTAATCGAAGATCCGGTAGCAGGCCGCGAGCCGCAGCCGCGCCTGCCGCTCCGGATCGCTAAGCGGGATCAAACCCTCTCCCGTGCGCGGCGGCTCGTCCATGACCAGGCGCCTGGCTTTGTCGGTGTGCGCCATATGCATCTCCTACCGGGCCTCTGCTGCCATATTAATCAGCTTGTGTGCCCAGCGCCGCAGAGTCTATAGAATCAACAACCTATGCGGCACCACGCGCGCAGCGAGCGCAGTCCGCAGCATACGGTTCATCTCTCCACAACAATTGGGGGAAACAGGCATGCATGGCTCTCGCGCGGCACGGCTGCTGATGTGTTCGTTACTGTGCTGCTCCTGCGCCTTCGCGGCCGATAGCAACGCCTCGAGCTCCTACTTCGACACCAGCGGCCGCGATGATGTCCTTGCGGGCGGCGTGAAGCTCATAACGGTACAAACTCCCAAGGGCCCCTTTCATGTCTGGACCAAGCGGGTGGGCAACAATCCGCGCATAAAAGTGCTGCTGCTGCACGGCGGACCCGGCATGACGCATGAATACTTCGAAGCGTTCGACAGTTATCTGCCGCGCGCCGGGATCGAATACTACTATTACGACCAGCTCGGCTCGGCATACAGCGACCAGCCGGATGAGCCGAGCCTGTGGGAGCTGCCGCGCTTCGTGGACGAAGTGGAGCAGGTACGCAAGGCTCTCAAGCTTGACAAGAGCAACTTCTACCTGCTCGGTCATTCATGGGGCGGCATGCTCGCGCTCGAATACGCGCTCAAGTACCAGCAGAACCTCAAGGCGCTGATCATTTCCAACATGGTGCCGAGCATCCCTGCCTACAGCCGCTACGCGCAGAATGTGCTCATGCCGGCGATGAACCAGCAGGCGCTTGCCCAGATCAAAGCCCTCGAGGCGGCCGGCAAGTACGACGATCCGCGCTACGAGCAGCTGCTGATGGACAATTTCTATGTCTATCACATCCTGCGCATGCCGCCCGACCAGTGGCCCGATCCGGTGATGCGTTCGCTCAACAAGATCAACAAGAAGATCTACATTCCGCTGCAGGGGCCAAGTGAGCTGGGTACCAGCGGCAAGCTGGTGAGGTGGGACCGGACAGCGGACCTGCCAAAGGTCACCGTGCCCACCCTCTCGGTCGGTGCGCGCTACGACACCATGGAACCGGCGCAAATGGAGAAGATAGCCAAGGGTGTGAAGAAGGGCCGTTATCTCTTCTGTCCCAACGGCGCCCACTTCGACATGTATGACGATCAGCAGGTCTACATGCGCGGAGTCACTCAGTTCATCTTCGATGTCGATTCGGGCCGCTTCTAGACCGCCCCAAGTCCACTATGCAGCGCCTGGCGGTGCAAGAGCAGCGTTATCTTCCCTGACGTCGATCGATGACGCGCCGGGCTTTGCCGGCTGATCGTTCCAGGGTATTTACCGCGTGTATGCGCACCTGCACCGAGACGCCCACCGAGGACTTGACATGATGGGAGAGCGCGCGCGCCGCGGTCTCCTCAGCCGCTGAGCTCGCCAGCGCGCCACTCGCCCATTCGACGTTGAGGGTGAGGCGGTCGAGGTGCCCTTCGCGCTCGACCTCGATCAGGTAGGCGGGTGAGAAGCTGCCGCTCTTCAATATCAGCTCTTCGAGCTGACTCGGATACACATTGACGCCGCGGATGATCAGCATGTCGTCCGTGCGGCCGTTGATCCTCGCCAGGCGACGCATGCCGCGCGCCGTCGGTGGCAGCAGCCGCGTGCGATCGCGGGTGCGGTAGCGAATCACCGGCAGCGCTTCCTTGCTGAGCGATGTCAGCACCAGCTCTCCCTCGGTGCCATCAGGTAGCGGCGCGCCCGTGTGCGGATCGATGATCTCAGGATAGAAATGATCCTCCCACAATATCAGTCCGTCCTTCGTGTCCACGCATTCGCTGGCAACCCCTGGACCCATGACTTCAGACAAACCGTAGATGTCCACGGCTGCCAGGCCCACGCGCCGCTCGATCTCCGCACGCATCGCTTCCGACCAGGGCTCGGCGCCGAAGATGCCGATCCTCAACGCACAGTTGTGGACACCGCGCCGTTCGAGCTCCTCGGCGATGGTGAGCATGTAGGAAGGGGTCACCATGATAATGTCGGGCTTGAAATCGAGGATCAGCTGCGCCTGCTTTTCCGTCTGACCACCGGAGAGCGGCACGACGCTGCAACCCAGCCGCTCCGCCCCATAGTGCGCACCGAGCCCGCCGGTGAACAGTCCGTACCCGTAGGCGATGTGCACGATGTGCCCCGGTCGGCCGCCCGCGGCGTAGATCGAGCGCGCCACAAGGCCCGCCCAGGTCTCGATGTCCTTCCTGGTGTATCCGACGACCGTGGGTTGGCCCGTCGTGCCGCTGGAGGCGTGAATCCTCACCACCTGCTCGCGCGGCACCGCGAACATGCCGAACGGATAGTGGAGCCGCAGGTCCTCCTTCAGCAGAAACGGAAAGCGTGTGAGATCTGCGAGCGTCTTGAGATCGCTCGGGTGTACGCCTGCCGCCTCGAACGCGCGCCGATAATGCGCGACGTTCTGATAGGCATGGGCAACTGACCAACGCAGGCGCTCGAGCTGTACCGCCGATATCTCATCGCGGCTCGCGGTCTCGATGGCATCCAGCCCTGGCAGCATGGAACGTGGTGTGCCCGACGTCATGCGCATGAGCGGCTCATGTTACTGCAGGCCCCCCAGCCGTCAATTCGGGGATAGTGCCCTGGCGAAGCGGCCAGCCCGTCCCCCGTATGAGCGTCGAATTTTCCATGATGCTGTCGATCTGGAGTAGCGCCGTTCGTCGTAGGGCATGAGACACCGCCAGGCCCTACGGGGCTTCGTTCACAACGCTGGTTTCAGGAGGTTCCTATGAAGGTTGCAGTATTGGTCAAGGCTACGAAGGAGAGCGAAGGCGGGGTAATGCCCACTCCGGAGCTGCTCACGGCCATGGGCGAGTTCAACGAATCGCTGGTGAAGGCAGGGATACTTCTTGCCGGCGAGGGGCTGAAACCGAGCCGATACGGGAAGCGCGTCCGCTTCTCGGGCAAACAACGCACGGTGACCGATGGGCCCTTCACCGAAACCAAGGAGCTCGTCGCGGGTTTCTGGCTGTGGCAGGTGCATTCGATCGAGGAAGCGGTCGAATGGGTGAAACGGTGCCCGAACCCCATGCTGAGCGATTCCGACATCGAGATTCGCCCAGTATTCCAGATGGAGGATTTTGGCGAGAACCTGACGCCGCAGGCCAAAGCGCAGGAAGAAGACCTGCGCCGGCGCACGCCTTCCTGGAAATGAGCGTCAATTCGTCACACTGCAGGAGCACACATCATGGCACAGGCGATCGCCTATCTCGGTTTCAACGGTAATTGCGCAGAAGCGGTGCGCTTCTATGAACGCGCCCTCGGTCTCGGCGCGAAGCTCGAGCAATTGCTGAGCGGCGCCGACACCCCAATGGCCGATCAGATCCCCAAGGAACATCGTCACCGCATCATGCATGCACGCCTGCGATTCGCCGATGGCTCGTACCTGTTCGCGGGAGATGCGCCGGCACAGGTCCCGTACGAGGGCATGAAGAGCGTTTCGATCGTGCTGAACTATCCAACCCTGGCCGAGGCCGAACGGGTCTTCAGAACACTGGCTGATGGCGGAAAAGTGACCATGCCGCAGCAGCCCACGATGTGGGCCAGGAGCTGTGGAATGTTGACCGACCGGTTCGGTACACCGTGGATCATCAACGGGGAATTGCAGGGGCAATACGCGCTTTGAGGCGCTGAGCGGCCGGACGCCCAGCTCCCGAGCCAACTCACTGAGGCCGGGAGCCAGGCGCGTCCGTTCATGCCTCGCGTGCCACGCCCGAAGCGTTTCCCGTCCGCAGACATCTTCACGTACTTGGGGATGTAGCCGGTGTCGTCGATCACCACATCCCATTTGCGCCCGCGCAGAGCATCGAGCTTCCCCTTGCGATCGTCCACCAGCGACTCGACATCGTTCATGCCATCCGCAGCCGTCTTGCCGCGGTTGAAGTGCGTGACCCGCCAGCCGCGGCGGCCTACCAGCGAAACTGTACTGCAACGAGCGGACCGGTGAAGCTCAACCGTTGAATCTGCTCACTCGATTTCATCTGGTAGTCGATGTATCGCCAGGCAGCCAGGAGCTCGCCCCACCGGAATGCGTAGCCCGCGCCTGCCATGAGCTGACTGGTGAAGCGCGAGTTGCCGGCACCGGCATCCAGGTAGTACAGCGCGAAGTATCTATTCTCCGGGCCGAAGCTGACTCGACCCTTGACACCGGCAATC
>DATJFM010000056.1:0-14767 GCA_035495655.1 Steroidobacteraceae bacterium | reverse complement strand
TCGGCGGAGGCCAGCACCTGTGCGAGGTGGACCCCGTCGATGTTGGAAACGAATTCGCAGCGCGGTGCGCCCGCAGTGAAGGCGTGCAGCGCCTGCACCGCCATGGCAGGGCCCAGGTCTGAGCCACCGATGCCGATATTCACCACCACGCGGAAAGGCTGGCCGGCACTGCCGCGGATGCGGCCCTCGCGCACCGCCTGTGCGAAGGCGAGCATGCGCGACCGCTCGGCCATGACCTCCTTCTCGATCTGCGCGCCGCCGAGCGCCGCACCCGCCGGCTGACGCAGCGCGACGTGCAACACGGCGCGGCCCTCGGTGGTATTGATGAGCTCGCCGCGAAACATGGCGTCGATACGCTCGCGCAGGCAGGTGACGTCGGCCAGCTGGCAAAGCTTCGCTAACGCAATCTCATCGAGCCGCTGGCGCGAGAAATCCATCAGCAGTCCGACCTGCTCGCGCGAGAAGCGCTCGAAGCGCTTAGGGTCGCGCTCGAAGAGCTCCGGCACCGGCACGATGATGAGCCGCGCGGCCTGCGCGGCGAGCTCGGCCCATACCGGTGTGAGGGGACCGGGATTGATGGTGAGTGTCATCAGCCCTCTCCTTGCGCGGGGGAGCCAGCGCCGGTGCCACGCCCAGGCCAGCGCTGCGTGTGCGCGTCAATCGCGTAGTGCGCAGCGATCGAATCGAGCACGTATTGTAGTTGTGTTTCGGTGAGCTCCGGAAAGATCGGCAGCGCGAGCACCTCCGCCGCCGCCCGCTCGGACAGCGGAAAATCACCGGCGGTATGACCCAGGTACGCAAAACACTGCTGCAGGTGCAGCGGCACCGGGTAGTAGACCTCCGTGCCGACCCCCGAGCTCTCGAGCGCCCGGCGCAGCGCGTCGCGGCCGCGCACACGCACCACGTACTGGTTGTAGATGTGGCGCATACCCGGGCGCGTCTGCGGGGTGTGCACGGTGCCCACCAGCTCGGCGCGCGCGAAGGCGCGGTCGTAGAAGCCGGCGTTGCGCTGTCGCGCCGCCGTCCAGTCGTCCAGGTGCGGCAGCTTGACGTTGAGCACTGCGGCCTGCAGCTCATCGATGCGGAAGTTGCCGCCGATGAGCGCGTGGTAGTACTTGGGCTTGCCACCGTGCACGCGCAGGATCTCCATGCGCTCGGCGAGCACGGCATCGTTGGTCACGCACATGCCGGCATCGCCGAAGGCGCCGAGATTCTTGGTGGGAAAGAACGACAGGCAGCCGACGTCGCCAAAGCTGCCGGCGCGCCGCTGCTCGCCATCGGCGGCGCCAATCGCCTGCGCGGCATCTTCGATTATCTTCAGTCCGTGGCGCTGCGCCACATCGACGAGCGGCGGCATGTCGGCGAGCTGCCCGTAGAGGTGCACCGGCATGAGGGCGCGCACTCGCGTGCCGCTGGCACGGTGGATGAGCCCGGTCTCCCGCCGCTCACACTCCTCATCGAGCAGCTGCGCGACCGCGCCGGCACTGATGTTGAAGGTGAGCGGATCGATGTCGCAGAACAGCGGCCGCGCACCGGTGCGCGCGATGGTGCCGGCGGTCGCGAAGAAGGTGAATGGACTGGTGATCACCGCATCGCCGGCCCCGATGCCGAGCGCCATGAGGGCGAGCAGCAGTGCATCGGTCCCCGAAGACACCCCGATGCCATGGCGGCACTGGCAGTACTCCGCTACGCTCCTCTCGAGCTCGCGCACCGCCGGCCCGAGGATGAAGTGCTGACTCGCGCAGACGCGGCCGATCGCTGCCTGTATCTCAGCGCCGAGCTGCTCATATTGCGGCTTCAGATCGAGCAGCGGCACCTGCATCGCTGGTCGAGCTACCGATGGGGTCACGCCCATGGATCGTCTCCGTCTGTGGCCGGGTGGCTCAAGGGTAGCCGTAATACTCGCGGAACCAGTCGACGAACCGGCGTACCCCCACCTCGATGGGTGTCGCCGGACGGTAGCCCACATCGCGCACCAGGTCGTCGATGTCCGCGAAGGTCTCGGGCACGTCCCCCGGCTGCAGCGGCAACAGGTTGATCTGCGCCTTGCGCCCGACACACTCCTCGATGACCTCGATATAACGCATGAGCTGCACCGGCTGGTGGTTGCCGATGTTGTACAGCCGGAACGGCGCCGCACTCGTGGCCGGGTCGGGCGCGCGGCTGTTCCAGTGCGGATTGGGTTGCGCGATGCGCCCGCAGGCACGCACTACTCCCTCGGCGATGTCATCCACGTAGGTGAAATCGCGGGCATGGTGTCCGTGGTTGTACACGTCGATCGGACGGCCCTCGAGAATGTTGCGCGTGAAGGTGAACAGCGCCATGTCTGGCCGCCCCCAGGGACCATACACGGTGAAGAACCGCAGGCCCGTGGTCGGCAGCGCAAACAGCGCCGAGTAACTGTGCGCCATGAGCTCGTTCGCGCGCTTGGTGGCGCCATAGAGCGAGAGCGGATGGTCGGCGATCCGGTGTACCGAGAAGGGCATGTCCGTGTTGGCGCCGTACACCGAGCTCGTCGAGGCATACACCACGTGCTCGACGCCGTTGTGGCGGGCGCCTTCGAGCACATTCAGCGTGCCGGTGATGTTGCTGCGGATGTAGGCGTGCGGCTCCTTGAGTGAGTGGCGCACGCCAGCCTGTGCGGCAAGGTGCACGACGCGCGCGAATCGCTCGCGCGCAAAGAGCTGCGCCATCGCCTCATCGTCGGCCAGGTCGAGCTTGACGAACCGGAACCCCGGCGCTGTGAGCCGCGCGAGGCGTGCCTGCTTCAGGGCTACGTCATAGTAGTCGTTTAGGTTGTCGAGCCCGATGACCTCATGACCGGCAGCGAGCAGCCGTTGCGCGGTCTGGGCGCCGATGAAGCCGGCCGCCCCGGTGAGCAGGATCTTCACAGCCGTCCATCGACCGCTGCGGCTGGAAACACGTGCTTGATGTCGTACAGCACGTGTTTGCGGCGGCACAGGCGGCGCACACCGTGCGCACCGAGCGCGCGGAATTCACGGTGGGCCACTGCCACCACCGCGGCGTCGTAGCGGTGCGCCTTCAGCTCGCGGACCGGCACCAACCCGTACTCGTGCCGGCATTCCGCAGGGCTCGCCCAGGGATCGTAGATATCCACCTCTGCCCCCTGCTTGTCCAGCTCGCGCACCACGTCCGCAACCTTGGAGTTGCGGATGTCGGGGCAGTTCTCCTTGAAGGTGATACCGAGCACGAGCACGCGCGCACCCTTCACGTGTATGCGCTTGGCGGCCATGAGCCGCATGATCTGCTCGGCAACGTGCAGCGCCATGTTGTCATTGAGACGCCGGCCGGCGAGGATCATCTCCGGGTGATAGCCGATCTCCTGCGCCTTGTGCGTGAGGTAGTAGGGATCGACACCGATGCAATGCCCGCCCACCAGCCCCGGCCGGAAGGGCAGGAAGTTCCACTTGCTGCCGGCCGCATTCAACACCTCCTCGGTGTCGATGCCGAGCCGCTTGAAGATCAGCGCGAGCTCGTTGATGAGGGCGATATTGACGTCGCGCTGAGTGTTCTCGATCACCTTGGCCGCCTCCGCGACGCGGATGCTGGAGGTTTTGTGCGTGCCCGCGGTCACGATGGTACCGTAGAGCTGATCGACGAAGTCCGCCACTTCGGGCGTCGACCCGGAGGTCACCTTGCGGATGGTAGTGAGGCGGTGCTCCTTGTCGCCGGGGTTGATGCGCTCGGGACTGTAGCCGGCAAAGAAATCGCGATTGAACTTCAGCCCCGAGATGCGCTCGAGGATCGGCACGCACACTTCCTCGGTGCATCCCGGGTACACGGTCGATTCGTAGATGACCACCGCTCCCTTGCCGAGCACCGCGCCCACGCTCTCGCTGGCACGCACCAGTGGCGTGAGATCCGGGCGCTTGTAGCCGTCGATGGGGGTCGGCACGGTGACGATGAACACCTGGCAGCGTCGCAACCGCGTCAGATCGGTCGTGAAGCTGAGCCGTTGCGCCGCGCGCAGCTCGGTACGCGAGACCTCGAGAGTGTGGTCGCGTCCCTTGCGCAGCTGCGCCACGCGCTCGGGCTTCACATCGAAGCCGATGGTCTCGAAATGCTTGCCGAACTCCACCGCCAGCGGCAGGCCTACGTATCCCAGGCCCACCACACCGATGCGGCAGTTGCGCAATCTCAGCATCACTGTCCTTGTGTCCGGCTCGTCAGGCGCTCGAGCGCTGCGGCGCCTCATCCAGATGCTCCGCGGCGGACTCGCGTGGCTCGAGCACCGCCCACAGGACGCGTCCACCGCTCGCCTTGGCGATTACCGCCAGCATTACCTCGTGCGCCGCGACCTCCTCCGGGGAGGCCACCGGCACCGGCAACGGCACGCTGAGGCGCAACGGCGTGCGCTGGGTGCGCACGCTGGCGCTGGCGAGCGCCGGCTCGCCGGCGTCCGAGAGCGCGAGCGCGCCCTGGCCGCCGGTCATCGCCAGGTACACATCCGCGAGGATGCGCGCATCGAGGAGTGCGCCGTGCAGCTCGCGCGTGGAGTTGTCGATGTCGTAACGCTTGCAGAGCGCATCCAGGCTGTTGCGCTGCCCGGGGTGCAACTCGCGCGCCAGCGCGAGAGTGTCGAGCACCTGGCAGAGAGCGGCCACCTGGCGCGACGCCCCCGGGAGCCGCGCGAGCTCGGCGTCGAGAAACGCGACATCGAAGGCGGCATTGTGGATCACGAGCTCCGCGCCGCCGATGAAGGACAGCAGCTCCTCGGCGATCTCGGCAAAGCGTGGCTGTCCGTCGAGGTCGGTACGCGCAATGCCGTGCACGGCGAGCGCGCCGTCGTCGATCTCGCGCTCGGGGTTGAGGTAACGATGGAACGTGCGCCCGCTCGGGCGACGGTTGACGAGCTCCACACAGCCGATCTCGATCACACGATGATTGAGCTCGGGCTCGAGTCCCGTAGTCTCGGTGTCGAGGACGACCTGGCGCATCGTTGGCAGTCTACCGCAACGCCTGGCTCGTCAAGGCGTCGATCGCCTCGTTCGCGAGCCGGTCGACGCGTTCGTTGTCAGCTATGCCGGAGTGCGCGGGCACCCACTGCCACTCGAGCTGATGGCGCGTGCGCAGCTCATCGAGCTGCTGCCACAGATCCTGGTTCTTCACCGGTTTGCGGTCGGCGGTGCGCCAGCCCCGCAGCTTCCAGGCGGGAAGCCATTCACTCATGCCGCGGCGCACGTATTCGGAGTCGGTGTATACCCGCGCCTGCACCGGACGCGTGAGCGCTTCCAGCGCCCGTATGACTGCGGTCAACTCCATGCGATTGTTGGTGGTCTGCGCTTCGCCGCCGCTGATCTCGCGCTCATGCTCGCCCATGCGCAGCAGCGCCGCCCAGCCGCCGGGTCCGGGATTACCGCGGCAGGCACCATCGGTGTAGATCTCGATCACGCCTGCGATCGGGTCGTCGGCTTCACGAGCCCGCCGATCACGGCGGGTTTCTCGCGGAAGCGGCCCCGCACCGGAGTCAGCGTGTAGACCCGCTTGCGCGCCTTGAGGAGGAAGGCACCCGCGGGCAGCGGATAGGTGAGCCCCGCGCGCAGCATGCGCCCGGTTCCCTCGCCGCGCGCGAGGCCCCGGCTCCATGGACTCAAGTAAAGATAGCGGCGCGCGGCCACGACCTCGAAACCGAGCAATACCAGCCATTCACGCAGCAGCCGCTCGGACAGTACGCGTCGCATGCCCGGCGGGAAGCCACTGCGGCTCCAGCGTGCGCGCATACCCCACAGGCTCCACGGACGGAATCCGAGCACGAGCAACTGTCCTTCGCCTACCAGGACGCGGTCCACCTCGCGCAGCACAGCATAGGGGTCGGGGGCGAACTCGAGCGTGTGCGGCAGCAGCGCCGCATCGATGCAGTCGCCCGTGACCGGCAACTGGGAAGGCCGGGCGAGGATATTGGCGCTTCCCGAGAAGGCCGCGCCGGCGATGAGGCTCTGGCGGCGGGTGCGGCTGCCCGCGAGCAGCTCGCGTCCGCTCCCCCAGGCCCCGACCTGCAGCAACTCCCAGCCAAACACGTCCTCGAGCGCCTCGCCCAGCAGCTCAGATTCAGCCGCCAGCAGCGCGCGGCCGATGGCCGTTTCCCACCAGGCGCTTAGCGCGGTGTCGCGGTCGAGGATGCCTGAAGTGCGAACTGGCACGATAGAAAGGCTGGCAATAGTGTGAATTTACCGGTTAAATTCCCGCTTCTAACCCAGTAGCGTCCTGAGCATGAGGACCCGTGCCCCGGCGCGGGGAAAGTAGCACGCCGTCAGAGGGTACGGAACTTGGCGACGCCACCAATCAGACGCTTACCTCACTCGCTCCTGGCTCTGGCCCTGCTGGCCTTAGGCGCCTGCGCGCAGTCACCGCAGCGCGCCGCCGCACCCAAGGTCCTGAACAGCTCGCTCGGTACGTTTGCGAGCGCCCCACCGGTGGATACCCCCGCAAACGTGTCGCCTCCGGCCAAGCCGCCGACTGCCGATGTGGCCGACGTCGTGGCGAGCGCCAATGACCCGATGCCGCCGCCCGCCGCCGTTCTCACCGGGATGTCCAGCGACACCCAGGCGGGTGTGTCCCCGCAGGCGCCGCCACCGCCGGGCCCGACGCAGGTCGCCGGCCTCGATCCCGCACAGTACGCGGATCTGTTCGATCGCATGCGCGCCGGTTTCCGGCTCGAGGACGGCAGCGATCGTCACGCCGTCGATCTGGAGCTGCACTGGTACGTCTCGAACCCCGAGTACCTGCAGCGCGCATTCGGTCGTGCCGACCTGTCCCTCTACCACATCGTGACCGAGCTCGAGCGCCGCGGCATGCCGCTGGAGCTGGCGCTGCTGCCCGTGGTGGAGAGTGCCTTCGAGCCCTATGCCTACTCGCGGGCCCGGGCCTCGGGCCTGTGGCAGTTCATCCCCGGCACGGGCTCGAAATATGGTCTGAAGCAGGACTGGTGGTACGACGGCCGGCGCGACATCGTGGAGTCGACGCGCGCCGCGCTCGATTATCTGCAAGCGCTGCACGATGAGTTCAATGGAGACTGGCTGCTCGCGATCGCCGCTTACAACTGCGGCGAGGCGCTGGTCGAGCGCGCGGTCGAGATGAATCGGACGGCCGGACGGCCGGTGGATTTCTGGGACCTGTGGCTGCCGCGCGAGACGCGTGCCTACGTGCCGAAGCTCCTCGCCATGCGCCGCCTGGTGTTGGATCCGGAGAGCTACGGACTCGCCTTCAGCCCGATTCCGAATCAGCCGTATTTCGCACGCGTGCCCACGCAGGGGCAGGTGAATCTGCGCATCGCTGCCGAGATTGCCGGCGTCAGTCCCGAGGAGCTCTACGAGCTCAACCCCGCCTTCCACCGCTGGGCAACCGACCCGGCCGGGCCGCATTTCGTGCTGTTGCCGGTGAACGCGGCCGACACGTTCGCGGAGAACATCACACAGCTCTCGGCGGATCAGCGCCTCGGGGTCGCGCATTACAGCGTGCGCCGCGGCGATTCGCTCGCGACCGTGGCGCTGAAGTTCCACACCTCCGTGAACGTGCTGCGCGAGTTGAACGATATGCCCGTTGGCACCATTGCGGTCGGTGACGACCTGCGCGTTCCCGGCGCGATGACGGATCTACCCGCCAAGGTGATACTGGCTGCCGCGCGGGTCGATGGGCACGGCCGCGGACGCGTGCCACGGGCGCACGTGCAAGTGGTGCGGCGCGGAGACTCCTTGTGGACCATCGCGCGGCGCACCGGTGTGAATGTGAACACGCTTGCACTGATGAACGGCCTGCAGCCCGGCGATGAGTTGCGCGCCGGTCAGCGCATCAAGCTCTCGACCGATACCGGCGGGCGCGTACATCGGCGGCACATCGAGTACACGGTGCGGGATGGGGACACGCCGTCGCTGATCGCGCGCCTCTTCCAGTGCAGCGTGCCGCAGCTGCTCGCCTGGAATGGCCTGAGCTCGCACTCGCACCTGCATGCCGGCCAGAAGCTGCGTATCCACCTGACCAGCCACCACGGCTGAGCGCAGCCTCCGCCCGCGGGCAGACGCCCGGCCCGGTCCTTTCCGGCATAATCTGCGCCGGGAGGCTTCATCTATGGGATTTCTCGCCGGCAAGCGCGCCTTCATCGTTGGAGTCGCGACCGACCGCTCGATCGCCTGGGGCATCGCACAGGCGATGCACCGCGAAGGCGCGCTGCTCGCTTTTTCATACGTGAACGAGAAGATGCGCGAGCGCGTCGAGCCGCTCGCGCATTCGCTCGGATCGCGCCTCACCATGCCGCTCGATGTCACGGCAGACGATCAGTGCGATGCTGCCTTCGAGCTTTTGAAGCGCGAATGGGGTGAGCTCGATATCGTCGTGCACGCGGTGGCTTTCGCTCCGCGCGAAGCGCTCACCGGCACGTTTCTGCGCGCGACCACCCGCGAGGGGTTCCGCACCGCGCACGACGTTTCGAGCTACAGCTTCACGGCCCTCGCACAGCGTGCCCATGCGCTCATGGCGGGCCGGCGCGCGGCACTCCTCACACTCACCTATCTCGGCGCACTCCGCTCCATTCCAGGCTACAACGTCATGGGACTCGCCAAGGCGAGTCTCGAGGCCAACGTGCGCTTTCTCGCCGCGGACCTGGGTCCGGAAGGGATTCGTGTCAACGGAATTTCCGCCGGCCCCATCAAGACACTCGCGGCAGCCGGAATCCCGGGCTTTCGCAAGATGCTCAGCCGCGTCGCCGAGATCGCGCCGCTGCGGCGCAACGTGACGCTTGAGGATGTCGGCAACGCCGCAGCGTTCCTGTGCTCGGACCTGGCCGCCGGGATCACCGGCGAGATCCTCTATGTGGACAGTGGTTTCAGCACGGTCGGAATGAGCTTTCCGCTCGAGGCCGGCGAGGCCTGAAAGCGCGCCGCCGCGCCGCGCAGGCGTGGTTAATCGAAGGCCTTGGGGTTTTTGCGGACGCTCGCGGTGCGACGCACTTCTTCGACGTAGGCGAGTGCCGCGGCCGTGCCGAGCCGCTCGGACTCCTGTTGCACCCGGCCCTTCTCAGCCTCGGCCTCATGTGTCGGTGTCGTGCGCACCGCACTCACTGCGAGCAGTGCCGCGCCACCGTCATTGAGCGCGAGCGCTTCGAACTCGGGTTTGCCTGCGGGTTTCGCGAGGTCGAAGGCGGCCTCGCGCAGCTGCGCCGGTACCGAGGGGTCATTGCGGCCAATGAAGTGCGCCGGATCGGCGCTCACCTTGAGCTCCTGCGCGACCGTATCGAACGAGGCGCCCTTGAGAAGCTCATCGCGTGCGCGCTGCGCAACGCCGAGCGCAGCATGGGTGCCCTCTTCCTTGGTGATGGCCTCTACGATGCTGTCGCGCACCTCAGCGAGCGGCTTCGGCGCTGGTGCGCGATGCTCGAGCACCTTGAAGATGACCAGTCGGTCATCGCCGAGCAGCACCGGTCCGCCGAGCTTGCCGGCGGCGAGCGGTGGCTCGCCGAACAGCAGCTCCTGCAGCTGCGGGGCGGCGCCGAGGGGTACGCCGCCCGCGCCCTTCACGAACTCCTTCACTTCGCCTGGTTGCAGGTTGTACTGCTGTGCGAGCGCATTGATGTCCGCATTGGGCTCGGCGAGCTTCGCTTGCAGCTGCTCCTGGATCTCACCGAAACGATCCGTCGCCCGTGCGCGCCGCAGCTGAGCTTCGAGCTCGGGGCGCGCCTCCTCGAAACTCTTCGACTTACCGCGCTGGATCTCCTCGAGGCGGATGATGTGATAGCCGTACTGCGTCTTCACCGGTCCAGCGATTTCGCCTACGGACATGCCGTACAGCGCATCCGCAAAGGGCTTCACGAAGGTGCTGCGCTCGGCCCAGCCGAGATCCCCACCGTTCTGCGCAGAGCCTGGGTCCTGCGAATATTGCTTGGCCAGCTCGCCAAAATCCTTGCCGGACTTGGCCTGCGACAACACCTGCCGCGCGAGCGCGAGGGCTGCCGCGTCGTCCTTGCCCGTGATCAGTATGTGCCGCGCATGGCGCTTTTCGGGGACTTCGAGGCGGCTCTTCTCCTTCTCGTATGCAGCATGCAGGTCCGCATCGCTGACTTGCTGCTGCGCCGCTAGCGCCTCGAGACGCAGCTCTGCGTACTGCAGGTCAGCCGACTCGGGCCGCATGTACTGCGTGAGGTGCTCTTTGTAGTACGTCTGTACGGCGGCATCGTCGATCTTCGCGGAGGCGCGAAAGCGGTCAGCGGGCAGCACCAGGTAGCGCACCTCCCGCTGCTGATCCTCGAGATCGGTGAGCCGCGTTAGCTCGGATGGGGTAATGAAGTCCGAGGCGCGTATGCCGCCTTCGAGCTGCAGCTGCTGCAGATCCGTACGCAGCTGTTGCGTGTAGGTATCCAGCGAGACGCCAGCCTGCGCGAGTGCAGCCTTCGCGGCCTGTGGGTCGTATTTGCCATCGACCTGGAATGCGGGCTCGGCCTGCACGGCTTCCAGCAGCGCCTGGTTGCTGACGCGGTATCCCAGATCGTGCGAGCGTTCGGTGATGAGCGCGCGCCGGATCAGGCTTTCCAACACCTGGTCCTGCAGCCGCGTGCGCAGCGGCTGCGGCAGCTCCGCGCCACCGAGGCGCTGCTGCCACATGCTCTGCTGGCGCAGCCAGACGTTACGTGCATCCTCGAGCGAGATCTTGCTGCCGTTCGCCTCGGCGGCGTAGTTGGCGCCGCCGAAGTTCAGGTTCACGATGCCGTAGGCACCCCAGGCGGCAAACACGAGCGCGAGCGCTCCCAGCAGCAGATATGCGAGCCATTTCTGGCCCTGCAGACTGTCTCGGATCCTCTGAAGCATGTGTCGGTTGGCTATTGTCGGAGAATGTGGCGGAGCGGACGGGACTCGAACCCGCGACCCCCGGCGTGACAGGCCGGTATTCTAACCAGCTGAACTACCGCTCCGCTTTGGGGGGGCGAATGCTATCGGATTGAACAATAAGGCTACAAGCGATTTTCGCCTGAGCTCGCTCGAGCCCGCCGCGGCCGGGCGCGGCGCTAACGGCGGCGTCCTGGCCAAAGTCAAGGCGACGGGGCACCTCCGAGTCAACGGATCTCTCATTCAAGCGCTTCAGTGCAGCAGCTAACACCCCAATAACTTATTGCGTGCGCAGTCCGTCGCCAAGTTAAGACACGCTGCGCACGGCAGCGTTCCGTCAGGCACAATGCCCCGAAGCTCACGAGGACCCGGCCAATGAGGAAGTTGCCCTGTGCCCTGTTCGCTACGCTGGCCGCTCTAGGCGTCTCCGGGGCTGCGCTTGCCGCGCTCGGCGGCGATGCGGGCTCGGTAGAGAGGGACCGCGCGAGCATGAAGGGCGTCGCACGCGTCACCCCCGCAGTCGAGTATTCGGTGCACGAGATCCAGACTCCTGGCGGAGCGGTGATCCACGAGTACGTGTCGGAGCAAGGCAAGGTGTTCGCAGTGAGCTGGCGCGGTCCGGGCTTGCCCGATCTTCCGCAGCTGCTGGGCGGCTACTCCCAGCAGCTGCAGCAGGCCGCTGTCCATCCTCACTACAACCACCATCGACTGAACATCGACACTCCCGAGGTCCGCATGCAGGCGGGGGGACATCTGCGCACCCGCTACGGGCGGGCCTGGGTGCCGGCGCTGCTCCCACAGAACTTTTCACTCAAGGACCTTGGCTGATCGCCAGCAAGGAACGAGGACCGCCCGTGCGTAAGCTCCTGAGTCTGAGTCTGACGTCCCTGTTGCTCCTCGCTGGCTGCGGTGGCAGCGGCACGACTACCACAGGTGGTGGCGGAGGAGGTGGTGATGGAGGCGGCGGTGGCGGAGGCGGCAGCCAGGTCATCGCGACCCCGGGTCCGCCCAATGTCGAAACCATCACTGTCGATGGCGGGCCGACCCAGCTGACCACGACAGCGGTGAACACCGCTTATCTGACCGTGACCGTCTGCGTGCCCAACACCAACCAGTGCCAGAACATCGACCACATCGAGGTCGATACCGGCTCGATCGGCCTGCGGATCCTTGCCGATGCGGTAACGAGCAACGGAACGCCGTTCTCCCTGGCATTGCCTGCCGTGCAGGATCCCACCAACGCCAGCAACGTGCTCGCCGAGTGCCTGGAGTTTGCCGACGGCTTCAGTTGGGGTTCGGTGAACGCTGCCGATATTTCATTGCCGGTGTCCGGCGAATCGGCGACCAACGTGACCGTGCACGTGATCGGGGCGGCCTCGGCCGGTGACCCCAACAACGCCAATCCGTCCTGCGTGCCACCGCCACCGCTTGTCACCGAGAACACCGTTCCCTCCTTCGGCGCAAACGGCATCCTCGGCGTGGGGCCATTCGTCAACGACTGCAACAGCACGGGCAACTGCGACCCACTGGCGCAGGTTTGCAGCGGCGGCCACTGCTACCCTGGGAACTCGGCGACGTACTTCACGTGCACCGCAGCACCCAACTGCACCCAGGTCGCCAAGGGAACCATAAACGCGCAGCAGCAGCTGCCGAACCCGGCGGTGCTGTTCGCCAACGACAACAACGGCGTGATCGTCGAGCTGCCGGCGGTGGGTGCGAGCGGCATGGCCCCACCGGTCAACGGGTCGCTGGTGTTTGGCATCGGCACCCAGGCCAATAACTCGCTCGGCAGTGCCACCAAGCTCGAGGCGGATCCAGCGAGCGGGGTCATCAACGCCTCGCTCAACATGACGAGCTATCCCGACAGCTACCTCGACAGCGGCTCGAACGCGAATTTCTTCCCGACCTCGATTGCGAGCTGCCCGCAACCCAACCAGGGCTTTTTGTGTCCCCCCGCCACCACGGATGAGAGCGCGACGCTGCAGGGCACGAACGGTAGCGTACTGACGGCCGATTTCAGCGTCGCGAATGCGGACACGCTCTTCACGAACGACTACGCCGCGTTCTCAACCCTCGCCGGCAACAACACCGCGAGCAATACCTCGGTCGATCTCGGGCTCTCGTTCTTCTACGGCCGCAACGTCTTCACCGGGTTTGAGAACCCCGGCGTCTCGGCGCCCTACTTCGCCTACTGAGCCAAGGCGTTGCCGGCTACACGCCGGCTCTGGCCTGCGGGCGGCGGGAGAAGCGCCGTCGATACTGCTGCGGCGTCGTTCCGAGCCGTCGGCGGAAATGGTGCCGAAGCGATTCTGCACTGCCGAGCCCGCTGCGTGCGGCGATCTCCTCGGCGGAAAGGCGCGTCGTTTCCAGCAGCTCCTTGGCGCGTTCGATGCGCTCCGCCACCAGCCAGCGATGGGGAGCGAGCCCAGTGGCCGCCATGAATTCCCGCTGCAGCGTGCGGGTGCTCATGGCAGCGCGCGCGGCGAGCGAGGCCAGTGTGTGCGGCGCGGCCGGATGGGCGCGCACGAAGTCCATGAGCCGTGCGAGACGGCCGCGCCCGTCCGCGGCGAGCGGCCGCGGGACGAACTGCGCCTGATCTCCCTCTCGATGCGGGGCGAGCACCAGGCGCTGCGCGACCTGATTGGCGACCTTGGCGCCGTGGTCGCGCCGCACCAGGTGCAGAAGCATGTCGAGGCCTGCCGCCGAACCGGCAGATGTGAGCACCTGCCCGGTGTCGACGTATAGCGCATTGGACTCCACGAGGATGCGCTGATAGCGCGCCTGCAGCTGCGCGGCGTACTTCCAGTGGGTCGTGGCGCGGCGACCATCGAGCACCCCCGCGGCCGCCAGCACGAACACCCCTGAGCAGATGGAGCACAAGCGGGCGCCGCGGTCGAACGCCCGTCGCAGCCGCGCGAGAAGCGGGCCGGGAGGCATTTCCGCCACCTCGCGCCAGCCCGGGATGATGATGGTATCGGCGCTGTCCAGAAGCCGCAGCGGGTGGCGCACCATGACCTGAATGCCGCCCGCCGCGCGCAGCGGTGTCCGCTCGGCCGAGCACACCGCGAACTCGTACCAGGGCACGGCGAGCTCCGGTCGCGGCAATGCGAACAACTCCACGACGCAGCCGAACTCGAATGTGCACAGCCGGTCGTACGCCAGCGCCACCACCTTGTGACTGCCCATGGCGTGATCTTAACGTACCATGTCATTTACGCCACTGGGCGAGAGCGGCAAGCGCACGCACACTGCACTCCGCAGCCGTGGCGCTGTTTGCTCAAAAGGAAATCAGCATGCCGAGCCTCGTCACCCAGGTGCCGGCCGCCGACAGCGCGAGCGCCGTGCACCACTTCGAGACCGCGTTCGGCTTCGAGACCGACTGCCGGGATGTGCACGAGGCCATCGGCCGCGGACGCGACTTCGTGCTGGTTGATGTGCGCTCTCCAGAGCTTTTCGCCCGCGGTCGTGTCCCGGGAGCGGTCAACATTCCGCATGCCAAGATCATCGCCTCACGCATGGCCGCCTATGCGCCCGGAGCACTCTTCGTCGTCTATTGCGCCGGTCCGCACTGCAACGGCGCCGAGCGCGCCGCGCTGCGCCTCGCGCGCCTCGGCCTCCCGGTGAAGGTCATGATCGGCGGGATGACCGGATGGCTCGACGAGGGCTTCGACCTCGAGTCCGCAGTGCCCTCTGACGCGTGAGACTGGGACGCGCGCCGCGGACCGGTAGCGGCGGCGTGGCATCATAGGCGGCATGAGCAAGCTGCAGAAGGTCGCGGCGGCGCTGCTCGTGGCGCTGCTCATTGCCGCGGGGTACGGGCTGTGGGTGACGAATCCCGCGCCCGTTCAGCCGAAGCGCACGACGCATGCCCCGCAGGCCCCTACGGGCCCCGAGAGCGCGATACCCGTCATCGACCAGAACACCCTCCTCACGGC
>DATJFM010000055.1:0-62548 GCA_035495655.1 Steroidobacteraceae bacterium | reverse complement strand
GTAAGCTTGGAGCCTGGAAGGGAGAGCAGGAGTCCTTCCGGGTCCCGCTGTCCTCGCTTGCGCCCGACTCGACGGATGTCGCCGTGCTGATCCAGCCCGGCGGTCAGGGTCCAATCATCGGCGCGGCGGCGCACGCTGTGCGCTAACGGCGACGCCTGCGCTTAGCCGACGCGCTGCCCCGCAGCGCGTGCCGCCGCTTCACTCTACGACCTTTCCACGCCTTCCTGAGTGAGCCTCGCCTCGGTCTACGGTTTGGGCCGTGAGTTTAGGTCATGCGCAGGGGTCATGCGCATGGGTCATGCGCATGGGTCATGCGCATGGGTCATGCGCTTAGGTCATGCGCTTAGGTCATGCGCATGGGTCATGCGCATAGGTCATGCGCTTAGGTCATGCGCATAGGTCACGCGCATGGATGATGCGCATGGATCATGCGCATAAGTCATGCGCATAAGTCATGCGCATACATCATGCGCATTGGCCTCCAGAGAGACTTCGTTCTGAGGCCAGGCCGCCCCAAAAGGCGTCCACCTGGATTCATCGACCGAATTCGATCAGCTGAGCCGGGACAGCGACGGGGCGTCGCGGAAAATGCGCCGGAACCATCCCCGCCTGTATGATTTCAACTGCTATGAGGCGCGCATCCGCCCGCGTTTTGAGGCTGACTCTGATCGTCAGCCTCTGCCTGGCCATGGCTCCGCAGCTGCTCCTTGCGAAGGGATCCGAGCCTGGAGCAACCCTATTCGGCGATGACCTCTTCATGGCTGGATCCGATGTGCGCATAGCGGATGGCTCTCGCGGTGACGCCATCCTCGCTGGCGCCTGGATTTCAACCGCGGGAGCGGTGCATGGCGATGAAGTGGCGACCGGTGGCCAGGTGAATCTCGGCGCCGACGTCGATGGCGGCGTGTATGCCGCGGGCGGGCATGTACGCCTCGAAGGGAAGGTCGGACGTAGCGCGCGCGTGGCCGGCGGTCATGTAGACGTCGGGCCGGAAGCGGACGTGCAGGGCGGTCTGACCATCGGCGGTGGGGAAGTCGCTGTCAACGGGCGGGTGGGCAAGTATCTTCAGGTGGGTGCCGGCAGCACGCGTATCGACGCGCACGTAGGCGGCAACGTCGAGGTGGCAAGCGGTAACCTGAGCGTCGGGCCCGATGCCGTCATCGACGGAGCGCTCACTTATTACGGCCCACAGCCCGCGAGCATCGATAGGGCCGCGCGCATACGCGGCGGCACACATTTCGTCGAGCGCAAACACTGGAACCGCTACGGGCACCGTCGCCCATTCGGCGCGGGTGCCTGGCTCTGGCTCGTCGGCTGGATCATTGCCGGCAGCGTCCTGGTTGCGCTGTGGCCAGGCTTTGCTCACTCGGTGAGTCAGGTCGCCCGGCGTAGCCCCGGGATCGTGCTGCTGCTCGGCTTTGCCGTGCTGGTGTGCGTGCCGGTGGCGCTGCTCTTGCTCATCCTCACGATCATCGGCATCCCACTCGCGCTGCTGCTGCTTTTCCTTTACCTGCTGCTGTTGCCACTTGGTTACCTGGCTGCAGCGGCTGCGATTGGCGAGTGGCTGCTGGCGCGCAGCCAACGCGGTATGCAGGCTCTCCCGCGGCAGCGGATCCTCATGCTGATCGTCGTGCTCGTCGTACTCTTCGTGCTGACACGTATTCCGGTGTTCGGTACGGCGCTGCGCTTCCTGCTCGTCCTCGCAGGTGTCGGCAGTCTGGTCATGGCCAGCGCGTTGCGGCAGCGGGGGGAGACAGCGACGGCGACGACAACGTAAGATCGATCACGAGAGACGATACCGCGGCTTTCGAGCCGCTCCATCAGGGGGAAATAAATGCAATCGAGGGTCGCACGCGTCGGGCGGCAGGGGTTCATGCGCGGTGGAGTTCTCGGCGGAGTCTGCGTAGCGGCCCTGCTGCAGGTCCTTGGCTCGGGCGCAGCGGCCGCGACGGATCCGCCCGCAGCACAAGCTGCTGTGACCCCAAGTCTCTTCGGAGCGCTGCAATGGCGTGGTATCGGCCCTTACCGCGGTGGTCGTGCGCTTGCGGTCGCCGGCGTCCCGGGGGATGCAAGTACCTTTTATTTCGGCGCCGTAGCCGGGGGAGTCTGGAAGACGACTGACGGCGGAGGCACCTGGCAGGTGCTTACGGATGGAACGCCCATCTCATCGGTGGGTGCCATTGCGATTGCCCGCTCCAATCACGACATCATCTATGTCGGTACGGGCGAGGCCGCACCGCGCGGAAACATGACTTACGGCGATGGTGTGTACAAGTCGAACGATGGCGGCAAGAGCTGGAGCCATGCCGGGCTGCGCGATAGCCGGCAGATCGGTGCAGTCATCGTCGACCCGGCTAACCCTGACATCGTGCTGGTCGCTGCGCTCGGCCACGCGTTCGGTCCGAATACCGAACGCGGCGTGTTCCGCAGCACCGATGGAGGCAAGTCCTGGACGAAGGTGCTGTACAAAGATGAGAACACAGGCGCGATCGATGTCAGCTTCGATCCGCATGACGCGCGGATCGTGTACGCCGCCCTGTGGCAGGCCCGCCGGCAGCCGTGGAACTTTTCGAGCGGCGGCGCCGGCAGCGGATTGTATCGATCCACCGATGGCGGGCTGACGTGGAAGCAGCTCACCGGGAATGGGTTGCCGAGCGGTATTCTCGGACGCATTCACGTCAGCGTCTCCGGCGCAGACCCGAAGCGCGTTTTCGCCATGATCGAGGCGGTCCAGGGCGGTCTTTACCGCTCTGATGACGGCGGCGAGCACTGGCAACGCATCAACGATGACGGACGGTTGAGCCAGCGTGCCTGGTATTTCTCCACCATCCTCGCGGATCCGAAGGACCGGGATACGGTCTACGCCGAGAACACGGGTCTGTTCCGTTCTACCGACGGCGGCAAGAGCTTCGAGCTTCTGCCCGCCCGGCACGGAGATCATCACGGCATCTGGATCGACCCCACCAACACCGACCGCATCATCGAGTCGAGCGACGGTGGGGCGTCGATTTCCTTCGACCGTGGCAAGAGCTGGAGCACGGTGTACAACCAGCCCACCGCCCAGTTCTACCACGTGTCGGTCGACACTCGCTTCCCGTATTACGCCTATGGCGCCCAGCAGGACAACTCCAGCATCGCCATCGCCAGCATGGACGATGAGGGTGCCATCACCCAGCGCGACTGGTACGACGCTTCCAACGGCGAGGCCGGCTTCGTGCTGGCCGACCCACGTGATGCCTACATCGTGTACGGCACCAATGAGAATCTCATCAACCGCTTCAACAAGCACACCAAGCAGATGCAGGTGGTCTCGGTTTGGCCGATCGATGCCTCAGGCCATGCGGCCAAGGATCTGGAGCATCGGTTCAACTGGACCTCGCCGCTCGCGATGTCGCCTTTCGATGCGGACACGCTCTACTACGGCATGGAGCGGCTCTACAAAACTACCGACGACGGCCACACCTGGACTGCCATCAGTACCGATCTCACGCGCAACGATAAATCGAAGCAACAGGCTTCCGGCGGACCCATCACCAAGGACATCACCAGTGTCGAATACTACGACACCATCTTTGCGATTGCGGAGTCGCCGTTGTCGAGAGGCATGATCTGGGTGGGCACCGATGACGGCCTGGTGCAGCTCTCGCGGGATGCCGGCGGCAGCTGGACCAATGTCACCCCGAAGGAGATGCCGGCCTGGAGCACGATCAGCATGATCGAGCCGTCGCGTTACGATGCGGACACGGCCTACGCGGCGGTGGACCGTCACAAGCTCGATGACATCAAGCCCTATGTTTTCGTGACCCACGACGCGGGCAAGCGTTGGACGCGGATCGACACAGGTCTACCGGAGGGATCGTTCGTGCACGCGGTGCGCGAGGATACGGCCAGGCGGGAACTGCTTTACGCAGCCACCGAGACCGGGGTGTTCGTATCTTTCGACAGCGGAGGACACTGGCAGTCTCTGCAGCTCAATTTGCCGCGCACGCCGATTCACGACCTCGTGGTCAAGGACGATGACCTCGTGGTCGCCACACACGGGCGCTCGTTCTGGATTCTCGACAATGTGGCCCCGCTGCGTGAGGTCGGCGCTGCCGCCGCCGCATCCGGCGCCTATCTCTACAAGCCGGAAGTCGCCCATCGCCTCTACTATCCCGATCAGGTCGACACGCGCCCGCCGTCCGGGCAGAACCCACCGGCCGGTGTGATGATCGACTACTACCTGCCATCGGCCGCCACCGCTCCGCTCACCATGGAAATCGTCGATGCGAGTGGAGCGGTCGTGCGCCACCTGACGAGCGCCAAGCCGGAGCAGCCCGAGCAGCCGCCCGAATGGCCGGACCAGGTACATCCGGTCAATACGCTTCCCACGGTGGTCGGCATGAACCGATTCATCTGGAACCTGCGCTACGACGATCCCGTGCAGATCCCCGGAGCGTTCTACGCAGGCCTCCCGCCGCGCGGACCGATCGCGCTACCCGGTCAATACACCGTGCGGCTCACTTACGAAGGCCGCACGCAGACGGCGCCGCTCATCATCCAGCTCGACCCGCGCGTGAAAGGTCCCACCGAGGGCCTGCAGCAGAAGTTCGCATTGGCGATGGAGGTCTATCGCGATCAGGATGCGCTGCATCGCGCGGTCAACGACATCCGCACCTTCAAGTCCGAGCTGTCCGCCGCCACGAAGACCTCGGGCGGCAAGCCCGCGAGTGCCCCGCTCACCGCCGAGGGCAACTCCCTCCTGCAGCGCGCCTCACAGATCGAAGGGGTTCTGATGCAGGTCAACATCAAAGGGTCCGAGGCCAACCTGAATTATCCCGGCATGCTGAACGAGCAGATCTATTCCTTTGCGGAGCTGCTGGACGATGCTGATACCGCACCGAACAAGCCGGAGGTAGACACATATGGTGATCTGCACTCCCGGCTCCAGACCGAGCTCGCGGCCTGGTCGGACCTGAAGAAGACAGGAATTCCGGCGTTCTGCGCGCACTTGCGCGCCGCCGATCAGCAGGGCGGAATGAGCACCTGTCAGTAATGGCGCCGTATGTCCATGGAGCCGCCAGTCGGAATGGACGGAGAGGTCGTACTGGTCACCGGTGGTACCGGCGCGCTCGGCAGCGCGGTGGCCCGTGCCTTCCTCCAGCAAGGTGCCTACGTAGCGGTGACTTACCGCAGGCGGCAGGAATTCGATGGTCTGCGAAGCGCGGCCGTAGCAGACGGCGCAAGGCTGCGGGGCCATGAGGTCGATGTAACGGACGCGGCGCAGATGTCGAGCCTCGCTCGTGCGCTCGAAGCGGAGTTCCACCGTCTCGATGCGCTCGTTAACACCGCGGGCGGGTACGCGGGCGGCACCAAATTATGGGAAGCCGAGAGCGCGGTGCTCGAGCGCATGCTGGCGCTGAACCTCCGCTCGGTTTTCGTGAGCGCGTGTGCGGTGTTGCCCATCATGTTGAAACGGGGCAGCGGCTGTATCGTCAACGTGGCGGCGCGCTCGGCCATCGAACCACCGGGCGGCGCGGGTGCCTACGCCGCTTCCAAGGCGGCGGCGCTCGCACTGATGCATTCCCTGGCGATGGACCTGCGTGGGACCGGCATTCGCGCCAATTCAGTGCTGCCGGAGATCATCGACACCGCGGCCAACCGCCGGGACATGCCGCGCGCGGATTTCGCCAGTTGGACCAAGCCGGAGGAGATTGCGCGCGTCATCGTGTTTCTGTGCTCGCCGGAGTCGAAGGCGATCAACGGCGCGGCGGTACCAGTGTGACAGAGCTCTCGCGTGGTTACGCGGCCTCGCCGCCACCGCTGTACGGGCCTTCACGAACAACAACATTGGCAACAACAGCAGGAAGATCACAGCGAGCGCCTTGAAGACATCCAGGTAACTCAGCAGCTGCGCCGCCGGCTGTAGGGCAGCTCTTACGGCGTGTGTGGCCGAACACCGACCGATCTGCCCGGCGGTTGGAAAGTAACTTCGCGCAAATGCGCGCCGTGCTACTCAGTGGTTACGGCGGAGTCGACAAGCTCGAGCTCCGCGAGGTACCCGAGCCGGTCCCCGGTGCCGGGGAAATCAAGGTGCGCATCGCCGCCTCGAGCGTCAATCCAATCGATTTCAAGCTGCGCAGCGGCGCTTATCGGCAACGGTCCCCGCTCGAGCTGCCGGCGATACTCGGCCGGGACGCCTCCGGCGAGGTAGTCGCAACCGGTCCTGGCGCCGGTGCTTTCCGCGTGGGTGACAAGGTGCTCGGCCTCGTCAACAAGGCTTATGCCGAATATGTCGTCGACAAGGAGAACGCGTGGGCGCCGCTGCCAGCGGGACTCGACCTCGTCGATGCAGCGGCGCTGCCGCTCGTCGTGCTCACCGGGACCCAGCTGATCGAGGAGGCGGTGAGACCGCGTCCTGCAGAGGTGGTGCTCGTGACTGGCGCCGTGGGAAGTGTCGGACGGGCGGCGGTGTCTGCCGCGCTGGCGCGCGGAGCGGAAGTCGCAGCGGGGGTTCGTGCCGAACAGAAAGAGCAGGCTCGCAAGCTCGGTGTCGATGTCGTCGCCCTGGACGATGAGACCGAGCTGCAGCGTCTACCCCGGCTGGATGCGATCGCCGACACCATCGACGGCGATACCCTGAGTAGGTTGATCGACAAGGTCAAGCCTGGAGGTACGATCGGCACCGTGCTCGGGGAGCCAGCAGGCGCGAAGGAACACGGACTTGCGGTGCGTACGCACCTGACCCATCCCGACTCCGGCCGGCTCGCGGCGCTCGCTCGCTCGGTCGCGGATGGAAAACTCGTGATTCCCATCGCAAAGCGCATGCCGCTGGCCGACATTCGCGAGGCGCACGCTCTGGCCGAGCGCGGCGCAGGCGGAAAAATCGTTCTTCTTATCGGATGAGCTTCCCTTCCCAAGGGAGCTCAAGCGCGAGAGCCTCAACCGAATTTGCTATCGACGAGCCGGATCGTAGTCTTTCCGCGCTCGCCGAGGCGACACCATTGCGCGCGAATCCGGTGCCAGTGCTCGCACGCTCCAGCCGCGGACGCTCTGACCACTCGTGGGTGTCGAGTGGACTTGATGCGGCGGGTACCGCACGCGCAAAGCCGCGCAACGAGCGCCTCGATCTCCGCAGGCTTGAGGGTCAGAATGGTCTCGAACGACTCACGCGCCTCTGTTCCCAGCTCCTGCGCGGCTTTGGTTGGTTTGCTCATGCACAATCAGGGTGCTACCGCGCTATGCGCGTGTCGGTCGGGTCCACCGCTGAAAGGGCGTCAGCTTGTACCTACGCGTAGCATTCAGTGTGCAAGTAAGCGTCGGACAATCGGTCGAATGCGGATCAACACCGCTAGCGTCTGACTGCAGCTCAGGCCTTCTTCTTACGGAAGCCGCTGCGCGTGCGTGCTACATCTGACCTGTAATCAACCAAGGAGTACCGCCATGGCTCAGGAATATCCGCCTTCAGGTCAAGACCCGGGATCCACCTTTGATGATGGCGGCAGAGCGGCAGGGCTCAAGGCCAAGGCTCAGGATGTTGGCGCCAGGGCGGCACAACGAGCCGATCAGGCGCGGGTCGGCGCCGCGTCCGGCCTCGAAAGCGTGGCGAGCACCCTGCACGAGAAGGGTGACCGAGTCGCCAGTGCCGCGCACAGTGCCGCCGATGCGGTGTCGTACGGGGCCGAGTATCTGCGCGAGAACGACGTGCAGACCATGTTGAGCGACCTGATGGAGGTGATCAGGCGCAATCCCGGGCCCTCTCTCATCGGCGCCGCGGCGTTGGGATTCATGCTGGGGCGCGCCCTGAGCCGCGACTAGAGCTCATGCACTCACGAGTGCAGTTCCTGAGGGAGGAGCGGCGCGCACCTGCCGACGATCGCTCCGTCGCGCAGGTCCTGGCCGATGTCATCAGGAATCTGCAGGACATCCTCAGCGCCGAGATACGCCTGGCCCAGGCCCAGGCGCGGGCGGAGTTGCGCACCTATCGACCTGCAGCCGTGCTGATCATGGTCGGAGTGCTGGGTGGACTGCTCAGTGTCTTGATGCTGCTGCTGGCGGCGGCCGCTGCGTTGGCTCTCGTCGTGCCCCCTTGGGCGGCGGCGCTGATCGTGGCGGTCGCTACGGCCTTGGCGTCGGTGATCCTCTTGCGTAGCGGCATTGCCGCCGTGCGCAGCCGTGCCGCCAGGACCGCCGAACATATCGAGGCGATTAAGGAAAATATCGGGTTAAAGGAGTAGGCCCCATGGACCGGGCGACCGACAGCATACAGCGACATATCTACCATGAGCGTGAGGAGCTGCGCTCGAACCTCGAGGAGCTCGAGGACCGTGTCAGGTCGGTGGTCGACTGGCGGCGCCACTTCGACAACAGTCCCGTTCTGTGGCTCGGCTGCGCATTCGGTGGCGGGCTGTTGCTCGCGCTCGCGGCTGCGAGATCGGAGGAAAGTTCGCTCTCGCTCGGACACGCGCGGGGTGCCGAGCTCTCCAGCGGCGCTCACAGGCGGCGCGAGATCTCACGCGCCTGGCGCACCATCGAGGGGGCGCTCATCGGGGTTGCAGCGGCCAAACTCAAGGAAACGCTCGCGGGAATGGTACCCGGATTCCGAGAGCAGCTCGCGCGGCGCGAAGGCGCCGGATACGTACACGAACACCCGGGCAATGGTGGCAGTCAACACTAGAGACTTAACCAACACTAGCGAGGCATCACATGGGCCGTGGCATTCTTCTGTGGCTTCTCGGCGTGCCGATACCCATCATTCTTTTGCTGTACATGTGCTCGCACCATTAGGAGAGCGCCGCGGCTGCTCCTCCGGCAAGCAGCGCGGCGCGACCGATGGGCACCAGCACTCAAGTGCAGGCACCGGCGCCGCGCCGTGAGATGCCCGACCCCACACTCGGGGAGCAGGAGTTCAGGCAACGATTCCTGGCTCAATTCCAAGACCCCGCTTTCGAAAGTCATGCGGCGGAGCTTGCGCGCATCGCGACTGTCGCGTGGCAAGCGTACTCCGAGGGACGCAAGAGTCCGCGCACGCGCAAGGCAGGGCGGGGTTTCGCTGACCCCGACTATGACCTGGCGATCGACTGGCTCGAGGGGCGAGCAGCCATCGAACGCGCGGGGCGCGCCCATAACGACCCGCAGGGACCGGCGCGCTTCCTGCTGATCAACGGCGCGAGTCGCAGTGAGCATACCTGTCCGGGTGAGAGCTCGAAGTCCTGGCGGCTGTTGAGCCTCGCCCGTACCGTAATCGAAGAGCACCGCAACGTCAGCGTCCAGGTGCTCGATCTCAGCCGTCTGGCATCGGAATATGGCCGTCGCATATTTCCTTGCAAGACTTGCTTTTCCACATCACCCGCACTGTGTCACTGGCCCTGTTCCTGCTATCCCAACTACAGCCTGGGACAGACTCAGGACTGGATGAACGAGATCTATGCGATGTGGGTCGCCGCCCACGGCGTGCTGATCGTTACACCGGTGAACTGGTTTCACGCATCGTCGCCGCTCAAGCTCATGATCGATCGGCTCGTCTGCGCCGATGGTGGTAATCCGGATCCCACCAGCACGCATGGCAAGGATGCGCTCGCGGCCAAAAAAATCGAGCTCGACGGATGGAGCTATCCGCGCCACTTGAGCGGGCGGCGCTTCGCCTGCGTCGTCCATGGCGATGCGGAGGGGGCTGAGGCCGCGCGGCGCGCGCTGTGCGACTGGCTGTCCTCTATCAAACTGATTCCGGCTGGGCTCGATGCTGCGCTCGACCGCTACATCGGCTACTGGCAGCCGTACGCCACGAGCCACCAGGAGCTCGACGCCGATCAGGCGGTGCAGGAGGAGGTCCGCAACGTCGCGCGAGTGCTGAGGGAGGCAGTCGAGATCGACCGCGCCGGTAAGGGAGTCAGGGTCGGCGCCGACCTGAAGGTCCCGCGCGATAAGTAGGCGCGCTCTGCTCAGCGCGGCGGCGATGATGCTCCGGAACCCGCCCCGCGCCGGGATAGGGGCAT
Source organism: Steroidobacteraceae bacterium (assembly GCA_035495655.1). Classification (GTDB taxonomy): domain Bacteria; phylum Pseudomonadota; class Gammaproteobacteria; order Steroidobacterales; family Steroidobacteraceae; genus 13-2-20CM-66-19. The sequence goes on along the minus strand of DATJFM010000055.1, from coordinate 52,574 downwards.
GAATCCTCGACTGCGCACCTCGCTCGGTTCACCGGCCTGCGACTCATGCGCCCGGCGACGCCTTTGCCATTCGAGCAGAGTCTCGCGCTTCTTGAATTCCCGATAGCTGAGGACTTCCGGTTCCGTTTCTTCGTTCATCTCAATCACCCGTGAGCGCTGCAGTGCCCTCATGCTCGGCTCGGCTCCCTGAATATGTCTCGCGGCGCGTGACTACACCTCAGGTAGGACATCTCCTACAAGGGCGGTCTGCTCCGGAAGCTGCGCCAGCACGTCCGCGAGCTTGTCGAGGTCGAGTGGCTTGACGAGGTGAGCATCGAAGCCCGCTTCCACCGAACGCCGCCGATCCGATTCCTGGCCCCAGCCGGTGAGCGCCACAAGCGTGATGGCCTTACCCCACTCCTGTGCGCGGATGCGCCGTGCGACCTCGTAACCGTCGACGAGCGGCATGCCGATGTCGAGGAGCGCCACTTCCGGCATATGCAGGGCGGCCGTCTCCAGTGCAGCGGCACCGTTGCGGGCGCTGTAGACCTCGTGGCCCCGCAGCCGCAACACCGTCGCAAGGCTCTCGAGTGCATCGGGGTTGTCGTCTGCCAGGAGGATGCGCCGTGGGGGAGCTGGCCTGTCGCGATCCTGCGCGTGGAACTCATCATGCACACGCATGACCTCATCGCGCAGCAGCAACGGCAGCCGGATGACGAATTCGCTCCCCGCGCCAGCGCCCGCACTCAGCGCGCTGACGCTGCCGCCGTGCATCTCCACCAGGCGGCGCACCAGCGCGAGCCCGATGCCGAGACCGCTGGCCGAATGATCGGTTCTGCGATCGAGTTGCGTGAAGAGGTCGAAGATGCGCGGCAGGAGCTCAGCGGGAATGCCGATGCCGTTGTCGCGCACGCGTATCTCGACCTCGGCCCCGTGCGGCTCGCAGGTGAGCTCGATGCGACCGCCGCGCTCGGTGTACTTCGCCGCATTACCGAGGACGTTACCGAGGGCTTGCGTAAGCCGTGTGGGGTCGCCGTCCACGCGCAGTGGTTCCGGCGGCACATGCAGCGTGACTGTGTGCCCACGCTCCTGCAGCAGCGGGTCTATCGTCTCGAGCGCCCGCGTTACCAGGGTCGCGACTTCCACTGGCTCGCGCGTAAGTGTGATCTTGCCACGGGTAATGCGCGACACATCGAGCAGATCGTCGACCAGGCGCGTCAGGTAGGCGAGCTGCCGCTGGATCACCTCCTGCGCCCATTGCGACTGCCCTGCGGACGGCTGCATGCGCATCAGCTGCAGCGCATTGTGTATCGGCGCGAGCGGGTTGCGCAGCTCGTGGGCCAGCATGGCGAGAAACTCGTCCTTGTTGCGGTCGGCCTCCTGCAGCGCCTCCTCGGCGCGGGCGCGCTCGGCCACTTCTCTGTGCAAACTGCGGTTGGTGCGCTCGAGCTCGGCATTGGCGCGCTGCAGGTTGGCATTGAGCTTCTCGAGCTCGCTGGTCTTCTCCGCCTGCAGCGTGAGATTGGCTTCCGCCAGCTGCTTGTTGGCGTTGGCCAGGATCCTGTTCAGCTGGCGCAGCTCGTGGCGCTTGCAGTACAGCTCGACCAGTACCGCCACCTTGCTGCGCAGGATCTCAGCCACGACCGGGATCGAGACGTAGTCGACCGCGCCCGCCTTGTAACCGCGCAGGCGATCGAGCTCGGAAACATGGATGCCGGTGACGAAGATGATGGGTGTCTTCTCGAAGCGCGGATGGGCATGGATCATCTCGGCCGTCTCGAATCCATCCATGTCCGGCATGCTGATATCGAGCAGCACCACCGCAAACTCATCGTGCATCAGCTTATCGAGCGCCTCCCTGCCGGAGCGCGCCAGCACCAGGTTCTGTCCGAGCTCGCCCAATATCGACTGATAGGTGAGCAGGCGCGCCGGCTGATCATCGACCAGGAGGATGTTTACGCGGTCATTGGTCATGTCCGCCCTCGCGTGCCGGAATCGGGATTCAGGGGTGCAGCCACATGCGCACGAGCGAGAGCAGCTGGTCGGTGTTCACGGGTTTGGCAACGTAATCCGAGGCACCGGCCTCGAGACACTTCTCCCGGTCCCCCTTCATGGCCTTCGCCGTGAGCGCAATGATCGGCAGCATGCGGAACTTGTGGTTGCTGCGGATGCGACGCATGGTCTCGTAACCGTCCATCTCCGGCATCATCACATCCATCAGCACCAGCGCGAGGTCATCGGTTTGCTCGACGAGATTGATCGCCTCCTGGCCATTGGTTGCCGTGATCACCGCCATACTGTGGCGCTCGAGCAGGCTATTGAGGGCGAAGATGTTGCGGATGTCGTCATCCACCACCAGCACCTTGCGCCCGGTGAGGGGTTCGTCGCTTTCGTGCAGGGTTTCGATCATCTTCTGCTTGGCGGGTGGCAGATCGGCGATCACCCGGTGCAGGAACAGCGCGGTCTCGTCCAGCAGCCGCTCGGGTGAGCGTACGCCCTTGAGCACGATGCTCTTGGCGTTCTTGCGCAGCTCGATCTCTTCCTGATCGGAAAGCTCGCGGCCGGTGAACACCACGATCGGCGTGCTGCGCAGATTGTCATCCGCCTGCACCTCTCCGAGCAGCTCGAAGCCGGACATATCCGGCAGACGCAGATCGAGAACCACGCAGTCGAAGCTGGCGGCGCGCATGGCCGCGAGTGCCTCGGCACCGGTACCGACCGAGGTGATTTCCACATCGGTATGGGCGAGGAGCTCGCGCACACTCAACTGCTCCGCCGGATCGTCCTCCACCACCAGCAGCCGCCGCACGTGCGTTGCGGTGAAGCTCTTGAGGCGCTCGAGCGCCTCCTCGAGGCCCTCGGTGGTCACGCTCTTGGTGATGAACGAGAAGGCTCCGCGCTCGAGCCCATACTGGCGCTCGTCCTCGATGGTGAGGATCTGCACCGGGATGTGACGGGTCTCGGGATTCCTCTTCAACTGGTTCAGCACCGTCCAACCGAGCATGTCCGGCAGGAACACATCGAGCGACACCGCGGTCGGCCGATGCTTGCGCGCCAGTGCAAGCGCATCCGCACCGGTGCGCGCCAGCACCACCTTGAAGCCGCGCGTGCGTGCCAGGTCGAGCAGTATTCGCGCGTAATGCGGATCGTCCTCAACTACCAGCAGCACGGTGTCGTTCGGCTGCAGGTCTTCCCGGTCGTCCGGGATTTCCTCCACGCGCACAACCGGCAGCACCGCCGGCTGGAAGGTTGCGCCCGGCGGCGCGGCGACGACAGCCGAGGTCCCCATCCCGGCGCGGCTATAAGCCGGCCCCGTGTAGACGAGCGGCAGGTAGAGAATGAAAGTGCTGCCACTACCGGCGATGCTGCTCAGGCGAATCTCTCCGCCAAGCAGATGCGCGAGCTCGCGGCTGATCGCGAGCCCGAGCCCTGTGCCGCCGTACTTGCGCGCGGTACCGGCGTCGGCCTGTTGGAAGGCCTCGAAAATGATGCGCTGCTTTTCCGGGAGAATACCGATGCCGGTGTCGCTGACCGAGAACTCCACCACCGAAGGTGCCTGGCTGAGAGTCGGGTGATCGCTGCTCCAGCCCCCGGTTGCGATGCCGACATGCAGGCGCACGCCCCCGCGCTCGGTGAACTTGAAGGCGTTCGACAGCAGGTTCTTCAGTACCTGCAGCAGGCGCTTGGAATCGGTGCTGATCGCGCGGCCGAGACGCTGATCGAAATCGGCCGTGAAGGAAAGCTTGCGCGCCTCGGCCTCGTGACGGAAGTTACGCTCGATCGTCTCGCGCAGATGGGTGAACAGCAGATCCTCACACTCGACCGTGACCGTGCCGGATTCGATCTTGGAGAGGTCGAGGATGTCGCTGATCAGATTCAGCAGATCGGTTCCAGCGCCATGGATGGTGTTGGCGAACTCAACTTGCCGCGCACTCAGGTTGCCGTCGGCATTCTCCGACAACTGCTGGCCGAGGATGAGGATGCTGTTGAGCGGAGTACGCAGCTCGTGCGACATGTTGGCCAGGAATTCTGATTTGTAGCGCGAGGTGAGGGCGAGTTCCGCCGCCTTCTCCTCCAGCGCACGCCGCGCCAGCTCGATTTCCTGGTTCTTGCGCTCCACCTCGGCGTTCTGCTCGGCGAGCAACTTGGCCTTGTTGGCGAGCTCCTCGTTGGTCTGCTGCAACTCGGTCTGCTGGGTCTGCAGCTCGGTCGCGAGCTGCTGCGACTGCTTGAGCAGGCCCTCGGTACGCATCGTCGCCTCGATGGTGTTCAGCACCACCCCGATGATGCTGCCGGTGAGCTGCTCGAGGAACGCCAGGTGCGAAGCGGTGAACTCGCCGAGCGAGGCCAGCTCGATGACCGCTTTGACGTGCCCTTCGTAGAGCACCGGCAGCACCAGCAGGTTGCGTGGCCGCGAATGCAGCAGTCCGCCACGGATGTAAAGCGAGCCTCCCGGGATGTCGGTGATCAGCAGTCGCTGCCGGTCCACCGCCGCCTGACCGACCAGCCCTTCGCCCATGCCGTAGCGGCGCGGCTCGCGGCCGTCGTACGGATCATCGGCATAGCTTGCAAGCTCGCGCAGATAGGGCGACTGCGCCGAGCCGTCCATGACGTAAATGATGCCCTGCTGCGCATCGACCAGCGGAGCGAGCTCCGAGAGCAGGAGCTTGCCCACCGTGACCAGATCGCGCTGTCCCTGCATCATGCGGCTGAACTTCGCGAGGTTGGTCTTCAGCCAGTCCTGCTCCTTGTTGCGGTCGGTGGTGACGCGCAGATTGCCGATCATGGCGTTGATATTGTCCTTGAGCTCCGACACCTCGCCGCGCGCTTCCACCTGAATCGAGCGCGTGAGATCTCCCTTGGTCACGGCGGTCGCGACCTCGGCGATGGCGCGCACCTGGTTGGTGAGGTTGGCCGCGAGCAGGTTGACGTTGGCCGTGAGATCCTTCCAGGTTCCGGCGGCGCCCGGTACGTGCGCCTGACCGCCCAGGCGCCCCTCGACGCCGACCTCGCGCGCGACGCTGGTAACCTGGTCGGCGAAGATCGCGAGCGTGTCGGTCATGCTGTTGATGGTGTCGCCGAGCGCATTGACCTCGCCCTTGGACTCCACCGTGAGGCGCTGACGCAGATCGCCGTTGGCGACCGCGGTCACCACCTTGACGATGCCACGCACCTGGTTGGTCAGGTTGTTGGCCATTACGTTGACGTTGTCGGTCAGGTCCTTCCAGGTGCCCGCAACTCCGGGCACGACCGCCTGGCCGCCGAGCTTGCCCTCGGTGCCGACCTCGCGCGCCAGTCGGGTCACTTCGGCCGCGAAGCCGTTGAGCTGATCGACCATGGTGTTGATGGTCTCCTTCAGCTGCAGGATCTCGCCCTTCACATCCACGGTGATCTTGCGCGACAGGTCGCCGCGCGCGATGGCGGTGGAGACTTCGGCGATATTGCGCACCTGCCCAGTGAGGTTACGCGCCATGGAGTTGACGTTGTCGGTGAGGTCCTTCCAGGTGCCGGCGACACCGGGAACGATCGCCTGGCCGCCGAGCTTGCCCTCCGTGCCGACCTCACGTGCAACGCGGGTGACTTCGGCGGCGAAGCTGTTGAGCTGGTCGACCATGGTGTTGACGGTCTCCTTCAGCTGCAGGATCTCGCCGCGCACGTCCACGGTAATCTTGCGCGACAGATCGCCGCGCGCGATCGCGGTCGCCACCTCGGCGATGTTGCGCACCTGCCCGGTGAGGTTGCTCGCCATCGAGTTGACCTTGTCGGTGAGGTCCTGCCATACCCCGCTGACATCCTTCACCTCGGCCTGGCCGCCGAGCTTGCCCTCGGTGCCGACTTCGCGCGCGACACGCGTTACCTCGGCCGCGAAGGCATTGAGCTGGTCGACCATGGTGTTGATGGTCTCCTTCAGCTGCAGGATTTCGCCGCGCACGTCGACCGTGATCTTGCGCGACAGGTCGCCGCGCGCGATCGCGGTGGCGACCTCGGCAATGTTGCGCACCTGGCCGGTGAGGTTGCTCGCCATCGAATTGACGTTCTCGGTGAGGTCCTTCCATACACCGCTCACGCCCTTGACTTCCGCCTGGCCGCCGAGCTTACCTTCGGTGCCGACCTCGCGCGCCACGCGCGTCACCTCGGCGGCGAACGCGTTGAGCTGGTCGACCATGGTGTTGATCGATTCCTTCAGCTGCAGGATTTCGCCCTTGACGTCGGCAGTAATCTTTCGGGAGAGGTCGCCGTTGGCGATGGCGGTCGCTACCTCGGCGATGTTGCGCACCTGACCGGTGAGATTGCCCGCCATGGAGTTGACGCTGTCGGTGAGGTCCTTCCAGGTGCCCGCGACTCCCGGGACCACCGCCTGGCCGCCGAGTCGGCCCTCAGTGCCAACCTCGCGCGCGACCCGCGTTACTTCGGATGCGAAAGAGCGCAGCTGGTCGACCATGGTGTTGATGGTCTCCTTCAGCTGCAGGATCTCGCCACGCACGTCCACCGTGATCTTGCGCGACAGGTCGCCGCTGGCGATGGCGGTGGAGACCTCGGCGATGTTGCGCACCTGGCCGGTGAGGTTGCCGGCCATGAAGTTGACGCTATCGGTGAGGTCCTTCCAGGTGCCGGCGACTCCCGGAACCAGGGCCTGGCCGCCGAGCTTGCCCTCGGTGCCGACCTCACGCGCGACGCGCGTGACTTCCGCGGCGAAACCGTTGAGCTGGTCGACCATGGTGTTGATGGTGTTCTTCAGCTCGAGGATCTCACCCTTCACGTCCACGGTAATCTTGCGCGACAGGTCGCCGCGCGCGACTGCGGTGGTCACCTCGGCAATGTTGCGCACCTGGCCGGTGAGATTGGTGGCCATGGCGTTTACCGAATCGGTGAGGTCCTTCCAGGTGCCGGCCACGCCCGAGACGATCGCCTGACCACCGAGCTTACCCTCGCTGCCCACCTCACGCGCGACGCGCGTTACTTCGGAAGCGAACGAGCGCAGCTGGTCCACCATGCGGTTGATGGCCTCTTTAAGCTGCAGGATCTCACCGCGCACGTCGACGGTGATCTTGCGCGACAGATCGCCGTTGGCGACGGCGATGGTGACCTCGGCGATGTTGCGCACCTGCGCGGTGAGGTTGCTCGCCATTGAGTTGACGCTATCGGTCAGGTCCTTCCACGTGCCCGCAACTCCGGACACAACCGCCTGTCCGCCGAGCTTGCCTTCGGTGCCGACCTCGCGCGCGACACGCGTGACCTCGGAAGTGAATGCGCTCATCTGCTCGATGACCGCATTCACGACGGTCGCCGAACGCAGGAATTCCCCTTTGAGCGGGCGTCCGTCGACCTGCAGGCTCATGGTCTGCTGCAGGTCTCCCTTGGCGACGGCAGAGATGGTGCGCGTGACTTCGGTGGTCGGCCACAAGAGGTCATCGATCAGGGTATTGACCGAGCTCTCCATCGCACCCCAGGCGCCCGAGCGGCGGTCGCTCGACATGCGATACCGCGTCTGTCCGTCCTTGCCGACGATCTGTCCGGCGCGCGCGAGCTCCTGCGCCAGGCGCTGATTGGCGGTGACGATTTCGTTGAACGTGTCCGCAACCTTGCCGGCAAGGCCAGTGTGATCGCTCGGCAGCCGCACGGAGAAATCACCGTCGCGCACCGCCTGGAGTGCCCGCAACAGCTTGCGCTGATCGAGGTCGTTCGCCGCCCGCAACGCGCGGCCATTGGAGGTGCGGGCCCGACGTTGGGTTTCCTGAGGTTGCATCAGCAGACTCCCTGTGGAATGCGCACGCGGGTCAGCGTGCACGCGGCAACTGCGAGTGGCTCATTTCCGACAACGATCGCCTCGGGAGCAAGCCATGCGCTAAACAACATCGTAAGCGCAGCCACTCGCCGGAGGAGACATTAGCGCGGCAGCTGCTGATGGAGTGTCAGCGGAGGATGGCAGCCCGCGTAGGAGATAGACTACACGTGGCGCACGGCTCCCAACCGGCCGGTGGCTCAGTGCATTAGGACCATTCTCGAAAGTAATGCCGTAGCCGTGTCTCGAAGTGCCCGGGTTTCTCCGCGTAGATCGGCAGGCCTACCGACAAAGCACGTTTGCGCATCTTGCGGCGCCGCTTATCGATGAGCTTTTGCAGTGTTGAGTCCGCCTTGCGCCCCAACTGCCGCCCGCTGCGGTGCGCCAGCTCACCGAGGACCGCGAGATCGTGCTCCTCGCCCAGATGGTCGGACAGCTTGTGGAGCTCACTGGACATCGCCTCCACGGTGGCATGCTGCAGCGGCGCGATGAGCTCGAGTTGATTGCGCAGATATTTTGCGCGCTTGCGCCATTCGTGCAGCGTCGGTCCGCTGGCGCGCTGCGCATTGCAGCGCGCGCAGCGCCGCCCCTTGCGGTAGCTGTCGCGCAAGCTGCGGTACACGGGTTTCCACTCCTTCGGCGGGGTGGGCCAGGAATCAACCATCATCAGTGCACCGCGCAGACGTGCGGCCGATTGCCGCAGCCCGCGACGCGCGAGCTCACTGCGTCTGCGGTTGGCCTCTCGCTGCAGCCGAGCGCGGAATTCGGTCAGGCGGCGGCGCTTGCCGGAGCCTTTGGCCTGCCGGGTAAGGTCGCCGAGCTTCTTGAGCAGAACCGTATCGTCGCGCGCCGCACTCAACACCCGCGCCGCGTCGCGTAAGGCGCGGTTCTCCCGCCCATAGGCCGCCTGGCTCAACGTTGGCCGTAGCAAGCGCAGGGTTGCCCGGGCCGCCTTTATGTGCTTGCGTGCGGTGTGGATTTGCTCATCGGTTGCCTGATGCTGCGGTAGCTGGGCGATCGCCGTCTCGAGCTGCCGATGCAGGAGGTCGCGTACACCGCGCGCACCGCAGCTGGCGTGGCTCACTTCCAATCGGTGAGTCATCGTGGTTTTTCCTTCGAGCGTGCAGCATGCGCTTCGATCGCGCGCTCGAGCGCCCGCATCGCGTCCTCGGGACCGCCATGGCTCCTGATGCTGAATTCACGTCCCTGGAACGCGTTATAGGACTTGAAGAAGTGCTCGATGGCTCTCAGCTCTTCCTTATCGAGCGCGCTGAGTTGCTGCAGCCGCGCCGGGTTGACCTGCGTATCGACGACACCGATCAACCGGTCGTTGCGGATGAGCTGCGCCCCATCGCGCTGTTCGGCATGCAGCACGCCTATCAGCCTCACCGTCGCCAGGCATCCGGGAAAGCTCGCCGGGAATTGCAGTACGAGCACATCGAGCGCGTCGCCATCCTCGGCGCGCGTTCCGGGAATGAAGCCGAAGTCATAGGGGAACACCGCACCTTGCGGCAGTACCCGGCTGATGCGAAAGATGCCGAATTGCTCATCATACTTGTACTTGTTACGGCTGCCGGCCGGCGTGTCGATCACCACGTGAACGCGGCCACTGCCGCTCTCCTGCGGAGGAATGTCCTGAAGCATGCGCGTGCACCCGCGAAACAGCCGCTGCTGCGTCAATGAGCAAGTGCGAATAGCAGCACCGCCGCGCTGCCATCAGCGGGAGTGTTACCGTAAGCGCGCGGGAGCGCGCGCACCGCGATGTATTGATGCCCATCGGCTCCGCGGTAGCTCACCGGCTGATCGAGCCTTCGGCCATCGGCCCGATGCTTCCACAGGATGCGACCGGTGCGCGCATCGAGCGCTTTGAGCCATCCATCACCTGTGCCATAGAACACCAGTCCGCCGGCGGTCACCAGCGTGCTCGACGAGATTGGCAGCGGCTCACGCACGCTCCACAGCACCTGCCGTGCGGTGGGATCCCAGGCGTGCAGCTGGCACCGATCGACCTCCGGCCGCGCGGAGGTTCCCGGCGCGCGTTCGGCGCCGCCCGCAGCGACCAGGTAACTCACCGCACTGTTGCCGCCCCGCGGATGACCGCCTGCATGAGTCAGCAGATCCATTCGGCCGGTACGCTCGGCGACGAACCGCTGCAGCGATACATCAATCGCGTCGATAGCATCTACGGCAACGGAGGAGTCTGGCGGGTCCTCGCGGGCGACCGATTGAGCGACGAGCGGCAGCAATTCGCCGACATTCGCGGTCGTGATTTCTGCGAGGTCCGAGAAGCGTGTGACTGGCGCGGTCGCTGTTGAGCGCTGCTCATCGCTCGTGGCCGCCACTGCTGCCGGCACGTTCGCCGCTACCAGCCACCCCGCGGCGAGCACGAGGTGCAGCGGATACCGCCAGTGATGATCATTGCGAAGTGGCAACGCGACGCTCATTACGGTCAAAGCGCCAGAGCAGGCGGCGTGCGCCCGCTCAGCTCAGATGCGACCTATCAGCAGCAGCACCACCAGCACGATCACGATGAGCCCAAGGGTCCCACTCGGGTAGTAGCCCCAGCCCTGGCTGTACGGCCAGGTAGGAAGCGCACCGATCAGGATCAACACCAGAATGATCAGCAGGATCGTCAGCATTTTCCGCCTCCGCTCGATTCACCCATTCACTTCTTGCGAGACGGCACCTTGGCGCCCGAGCGTCGTGCCTCCGACAAACCGATCGCAATCGCCTGCTTACGACTCTTGACCTTCCGTCCCGAGCGGCCGCTCCGCAGCTTGCCGCGCTTCATCTCGTGCATCGCCCGTTTGACCTTTCTGCCGCTGGCGCGACCGTATCTGCGTTTGGCCATGACTAAGTCCTGTTGGTTGCTGCGGGCCTCCCGGCCGCCTGGGCAATGAGCCTAACTCGCAGCCTGGGCGGTAGCTGTAGGTGCAAAGTTGGACAGGCTGTCGGGCGCGTGCGCCGTCTAGCTGACAGCCACGGCTGACATGGGTGCCCGCATGCTGGCGCTGAAACCAACGCTGACGCTTCAGTGCTACAGTTTGCGGCAGCTGTGGCCTGCACGGAGCGTATATGACGCATGGAGCGTCAGTTGCAGTGTTCATCGCGCAGTTGGTGACACTGCTGCTGGTCGGGCGGCTCGTGGGTGAAGCACTGCAGCGTCTCGGGCAGCCGGCGGTCATCGGCCAGATCATCGCGGGGGTGCTGCTCGGTCCATCGTGTCTTGGCGCGTTGGCTCCGCGCCTGTGGCACGCGTTGTTTCCTGCCGTCGCACAGCAGCAGGCCATGCTCGATGCCGTCTCGCAGCTTGGCATCCTGCTGCTACTGCTGATCACCGGCATGGAGACCGACCTGTCGGTCCTCAGGCACGCGCGCCGCGCCGCGATCAGCGTATCGTTGAGCGGTGTGATCGTCCCGTTCCTGTGCGGGATTTTCCTCGGCGCGCTGCTGCCGGACTCGATGCTGCCGGATGCGCAGCGCCGGCTCATCACTACACTCTTCCTTGGAACCGCATTGTCGATCTCCTCGGTGAAGATCGTGGCGCTCGTGGTGCGCGATCTGGGATTCCTGCGGCGTACCGTCGGACAGGTGATACTGGCTGCATCGATACTCGATGACACCATCGGCTGGATCGTCATCTCGGTGACCTTCGGCCTCGCGTTGCATGGTGCCATCGACCTCGGCGCGGTGGCGCACAGCGTGCTCGGTGCTGCCCTGTTTCTCGCGCTCAGCCTCACCTTCGGGCGGCGCCTGGTGTTCAGTGTGCTGCGCTGGTCGAACGATACGCTGACGAGCGAGATGGCCAACATCACCACCATCCTGGTCATCACCGGGTTGCTGGCGCTGCTCACCAACGTGCTCGGCGTACACTTCGTGCTCGGCGCGTTCATCGCGGGACTTCTGCTCGGACAGTCGCCGATGCTCACGCGCCAGCTCAGTGCTCAGCTGCGCGGGCTCATCATGGGCCTGTTCATGCCGGTGTTCTTCACGCTGGCCGGCTTCACGCTCGATGTGTCGGCACTCGCCCAGGCGCGCTTCCTGTGGCTGACGCTCGCGCTCATTGGGCTGGCGAGTGTCGGGAAATTTCTGGGCGCCTTCATCGGCGGCCGCTTCGGTGGGCTCACGCGCGCCGAGTCCTTCGCGGTCGGCTGCGGGATGAATGCCCGCGGCTCGACCGAGGTTATCGTTGCATCTCTCGGCCTGCAGCTCGGTGCGCTCAATCTGCACCTGTTCACGGCGATCGTGGCGATGGCAGTGGTTACGACCATGGTGATGCCACCGATGTTGCGTTGGGCCTTTGCCCGTCTGCCGCTCACCGAGCAGGAGCGCGTGCGACTCGAGCGGGAGGACTTCGAAGCACGGGGATTTCTTGCCGGCGTCGAACGGCTGCTGGTCGCGGTCGACTCGAGTCCAAGCGGACGTTTCGCTTCGCATCTGGCGGGCTTGCTCGCGGCCAGCCGGCGCACCCCCACCACCATACTGCAGCTGGAGGCGCAGCCTGCCGGAGAGCCGGGGGAACCGGCGGCACAACGCTCAGATGAGGTGGCAAAGGCGGCTGCGGCGGGCGCCGAAGCTCGCGGTGGCGGCGGAGCCGAGGTGGCAGTGAGCGGTGTCCCGGTCGATATCACGCTGCGTGAGGGCACGGGCGAGAGCGTGGAGACCACGGTGGCGACGGAGGCGCACAAAGGCTACGGGCTACTCCTCATCGGCTGCGAGCCGGCAGTCATGGGCGATGGGTTTGCTCCGCCGATCACGCAGGGCGTCGCGGGCTTTCCCGGCGCATTCGCCATCGCCATCGAGCGCGGACAGCAGCGCCGGGCGGTGGCGGGGCCCTTGCACGTGCTCGTCACCGTGAGCGGCACCACTGTCTCGCGCAGTGGAGCGGAGGTCGCGATCGTGCTTGCGCAGGCCTCGCGTGGCTCGGTCACGGCGCTGCATGTCGGAGCCTTGCACTCCCGCGCTCCGCTGTGGGGACTGCGCTTCGGCGAGCCTCTGGTACCGCGCGCTCATGCGGCCGCGGTGATTCGCGAGATCGTGACGATGGGAGAGCACTACGGGGTGGAGGTACGTGGCGAGATCCGCTCATCGGGCACGGTGCGCAATGCGGTGCTGCGTGAGCTTGCGCGCCGCCCGCACGATCTGCTCGTCATGGGCGTGAACCCGCGACCCGGAGATCAGCTTTTCCTCGGGGAATTGGCGGCAGAGATGCTCGCGCGCGCGCAGAGCTCGCTCCTGTTCGTGTGCGCGGAGCCCGGACCGCGGGCTGCGCCGGCAATTTGAATCTCTCCCGCTCAAAGCGAACGCTGCAGGTCGAGAAGCGCGTTGAACGCTCATTGAGGGAGCGTAAGAGAATTCTCACAGGCGCTAGGCTCGGCTGAACCTTACGCATCGCATCACGGCGCGGTAAAAAAGCTCAGGAACCCCCCAACGCGCAAGGACGCTAGATGAAGATTGCACAAATCGCTCCACTCTATGAAGCGGTGCCACCGCGGCTGTACGGTGGCACCGAGATGGTGATTGCACACCTGTGCGATGCGCTGGTCGAGCTCGGACATGATGTCACCTTGTTCGCATCCGCCGAATCCTCAACCGAGGCGCGGCTGCTGCCGATGCGCGATCACTCGCTCAGGCTCGACGCCGTGCCGTTGAAGTCCGATCTCGCGGCGCATCTGAGCATGCTCCACGAGGTGCGCGAGGCTGCGCACCGGTTCGATATCCTGCACTTCCACCTCGAGCTGCTGCACTTTCCGATGTTCGAACACCTGGCACACCGCAGCGTGACGACGGTGCACTCCCGCACCGACCTGAAGGATTTGCCGGCCGTCTATGCGCGCTGGCCCTATTACGGCCTGGTGTCCATTTCCGACCAGCAGCGCAACGCCTTGGCCGATGCCAACTGGCTGGAAACGGTTCCGCACGGGATATCTCCACAGCGCTACTGGTGCAGAGAGCACAACGATCGCGGCTATCTGGCGTTTCTCGGACGCATTGCGCCGGAGAAGGGTCCCGAAGTCGCGATACGCGTGGCGCGCGCGGCGGGCATTCCATTGCGCATCGCCGCCAAGGTCGATTCTGCGGACCGAGTGTATTTCGAGACCGTGATACGTCCGCTACTGGATGATCCACTGATCGAGTTCATCGGCGAGATCGGTGCGGAACGCAAGCCGGAATTCCTCGCCAACGCGTTGGCACTGATGTTTCCCATTCGCTGGCCGGAGCCCTTTGGGCTGGTCATGATCGAGGCCATGGCGTGCGGTACCCCGGTGATAGGCTGGGACCGCGGCTCGGTTCCCGAGGTGATCGAGCCGGGGGTCACCGGGTTCATCGTGCGCTCGGAGCGCGAGGCGCTCGACGCCATCCGCGAGGTCGGCGGGCTCGATCGGCGCGCGGTACGAGCCGCTTTCGAGCGCCGGTTCACCGCGCGGCACATGGCGGAGGCCTATGTGCAGGTTTACCGGACGCTGCTGGCGGCGCCGCGCACGATGGGGCGAGGTCGCCACGCTACCAAGGCGAACTATGGCACACGAACCGGGCAATAACCGTGGACTCGCGCGCTTCACGCTCAAAGATGGCAACGTTTTCCTGCTGGCGGACTCGCTCGGAGACATCGAGGCTCCCGACAGCGGACTGTTCTGGGACGATACGCGCATGCTCTCGCGGCTGGAGTTGCAGGTTGCGGACAGCCATCCGTCGCTCCTCGGCGCTGCCATTTCCCAGGACAACGTGCGGTTCACCGCGCACCTCACCAACCGGCCTCTGCCGGCCCCGGGCGAGCATTCGATCCCGCGCGGCGTCATTCATCTCGAGCGCACGCGCTTTCTCTGGTCCGGGCAGCTGTACGAACGGCTGAAGATCACCAATTTCAGCAGTCGCGATGCGCAGCTGCCGATAGCAGTGCGCTTCGGCGCCGATTTCGCCGATATCTTCGAAGTGCAGGGTCACGTGCGTAAGCGGCGCGGTGAGACGCTCGCGCCCGAAATCGGTGTCGCTGCGGTACGCCTGGCGTATCGCGGTCTGGACCGGCTGCGCGCGGTGGAAATCCGCTTCTCGGTCGCGCCGCTGTCGCTCTCAGGCGAGGAGGCCCAGCTCTGCATCGGAGTGCCGCGCGGACGGTCGGCGGAGCTATTCCTCGAGATCGGCGCCGAGAGTTCCGCACGGCCCAGCGCGCAGCGCTTCGAGGAGGCCTTGCAGGCGGCATGCGCGAGCATGCAGGCGCGTGCCAAAGTGGGCGCCGTCATCGAGACTTCTGGTCGGTTGTTCGATCAGTGGCTCGCCCAGTCGCGCTCCGATCTGGCACTGCTGACGACCGAGCTGCCAACCGGAGCCTACCCTTATGCGGGCATTCCCTGGTTCGCGACGCCCTTCGGACGCGATGCAATCATCACTGCGCTGCAGACATTGTGGCTCGAGCCGCAGCTAGCCGCGGGGGTGCTGCGCTTTCTTGCCTCGACCCAGGCCCACGAGGTGAACGCCTTCCGCGATTCCGAGCCCGGCAAGATCATGCACGAGATGCGCCGCGGTGAGATGGCCGCGTTGCAGGAAGTGCCTTTCGGCCAGTATTACGGCGGGGTTGATACCACGCCGCTCTTCATCATGCTCGCTGGCGCCTACGAGAGTACCACCGGCGATGCCGCCCTGATCGATCAGTTGTGGCCGAACCTGCTCGCCGCAACAGCCTGGATCGAATATCGGATGGAGCATAGCGCCAGCGGTTTCATCGACTATGCACGGGCCAGCTCTACCGGTCTTGTCAACCAGGCCTGGAAGGACAGCAGCGACTCCATATTCCACGCCGATGGACGCATTCCTCCACCACCGATCGCGGTGGTGGAAGTGCAGGGCTACGCCTACGCAGCTTTCCGCGCCATGTCGCGCCTCGCGGCATTGCGCGAGGACAAGGAGCGCAGCCTCGCCTGGGCCGCCCGCGCTCGCGGACTGCGGTCGGAGATCGAGCGGCGCTTCTGGATGCCGGAGTTTAATTTCTATGCGCTCGCCATCGATGGCGAGGGACAGCCCTGCTGCGTGCATGCCTCGAACGCTGGCCATCTGCTGTACTGCGGCGTGCCGAGCCCTGAGCGCGGCGCGCTGGTCGCGAGTGCACTACTCGGTGAGCGCTTCGCGAGCGGTTGGGGCATCCGGACTCTCGCTCAGGGCGAGGCACGCTATAACCCGATGTCTTATCACAATGGCACTGTGTGGCCGCACGACACTGCCCTGTGTGCCGCGGGCATTGCACGGTATCTGGGGCGTGACGCCTTGGTCGATGTCCTCAGCCAGATGTTCGAAGCGGCGACGCAGTTAGCGATGCGCCTGCCGGAGTTGTACTGCGGTTTTGCGCGTACGCCGGGGCAGGGACCGACTCCTTATCCAGTGGCCTGCGTGCCGCAGGCCTGGGCCTGTGGCTCGGTATTCATGTTGCTGCAGGCGTGCCTCGGTCTGCAGGTCGACGGCCCGCGCAAGGAGGTGCGCATCGAGCAGCCGCTGTTGCCGATCGGCATCGAGGCGATTCATCTTACCGACGTTGCCGTGGGCGAAGCGCGTATCGATCTGAAATTCGAACGAGTGCAGCAACAGGTGATCGTCGCGCCGGCGCGCGATACGCGCAGCGGCGTGCAGGTGTACGTGCATCTGTAGCGGTGCGCAGCGCCGCGCCATCCCTCTCTCCTACACGGCCAAGCGGTCGCGGACTACTGGAGCGACGTATCGATTCGGTCAGTATGCAGCTCCGTTGATACACAGCAGCTAGGGGAAACTCATGCCAACTGCCAGTGGACACACCAAAGCGATCCGTGCAAAGAAGGTGATCGGAACCAACGTGAAGGATCCCACCGGGAAGAAAATCGGCGAGGTCGAGGACGTGGTGCTGGACAAGGAGTCCAATGACATCATGTTCGCCGTGGTGGGGTTCGGTGGCTTTCTCGGTGTCTCGGAAAAGTATCATCCCATTCCGTGGTCGGCCCTCGAATACACCGAGGACGAGGATGCGTACGTCGTGAACTACACCAAGGAGCAGCTGCAGAGCGCGCCGGCCGCGTCCATCGATGAGCTCACTCGCGATGACGGACGGCTGTTCCGCGAGCGCAGCTACTCCTATTACAAGGAGCCGCGCTACTGGGAAGCCGCCGAGTAAGCGCCGGTCCCGGTCGGCGCCGGGCGTCTGCACGGCAAGCGTCCTCTCGACGCCGGGAGGACGTAGCCTGGCCGGCCCGCATCGAGCTGCAGCTGGCGCGCCTGGTCGACCGTGCGCCCGAGGGGGCAGGCTGGCTGCATGAAGTCAAGTTCGATGGCTACCGTGTCCTCATCTGGCGCAAGGGGCAGGAGGTGCGCATCACTTCCCGCGGCAACCAGGACTGGTCCGCGAAGCTCCCTGAGGCGGCGCATGCCACACGGCAGCTGACCTGCCGCAGCTGCGTTCTCGATGGAGAAGTCGTGGTGCTCGAGGCCAGCGGACACAGTAGCTTCGCGCGGCTGCAGCAGCTCTTTGGCGCCGGCGTCTCCCGCGCGCAGCTGCGTGTCATGGTGTTCGATCTGCTGTTCCTCGATGGGCATGACCTGCGCGGACTGCCACTGATCGAACGCAAGCAGCGGCTCGCGCGCCTGATGCGCGGCAGGCACGCGCCGCTCGAGCTCAGTCCTTACACTCTCGGCAACGGACCCGCCGCGGCCGAGGCGGCATGCCGGCAGCATCTCGAGGGGATCATCTCCAAGCTCACCACCGCGCCCTACCTCGCAGGCCGCGGCGGCGCATGGCTCAAGATCAAGTGCGTGGATTCGGATGAATTCGCGATTCTGGCTTACACCGCAGGACAAGGTGCGCGCGAGCGGCTCGGTTCGCTGCTGCTCGGCAGCCCCGGTGATCGATCGCGCTGGCGGTACCGCGGGCGCGTCGGTACGGGACTCAATGAGCGCAGCATCGGCGAGCTCCTGCGCCGTCTGCACGCCACGGCACACGCGCCGCCGCTGGAAAATCCGCCTACACGCACACAGCTGCGCGGTGCCACGCCGCTCTGGGTTCGTCCCGAGCTGGTGGTGGAAGTCGAGTTCCGCGGCTACACCGATGATGGGCTGCTGCGTCAGGGAAGTCTCAAGGGACTGCGCTACGATCGCGGCGTCGATTCGCTCAAGCGATCAGCTCGCGACGTGGCGGTGATCACCAGCGATCGCCGCTGAACCTCGAGTACCAGGGGCGCCGCGCTCGTACACGCGGCGGACTGAGGAAGCGCACGACCCCAGCCCCGTTGGGAGTTCGCGCGGCAGCCACTTTGGTGGCGACCAGCAAGGGCAGCGCGACGACCATACCCGCGATGCCCCACAACCACGCTCCCGCCCATAAGGCCACGAGCACCAGGATCGGGTTGAGGTCGAGGCGGCGTCCCACGAATACCGGCTCGACGATATGGCCCTCGATTGCGGCCAACAGCAGGAAACTCGCCCCGACCAGCAGTGTGTGGCTGATGGCGTCGAAGGACACGAACGCCACCAACGTTACGATAGCGAAAGTGGTAGCGCACCCGAGATAGGGAATGAAGTTCAGGACCGCCGCAAGCGCACCCCACAGCATCGGGTTCGGCATGCCGAGTGACCACATCAGCAGCGCCGTCAACGTGCCGAACACCAGATTGACCACGGCGAGCGTGCCGTAGTAGCGGCCGACCTCTACACGAATGGCATCGATCACGCGCAACACCTGTAATGCACGGCCATCGGTCGCTACAGGCGCGGCCATGCGCGCGAGTGTCGGCGGTCCGGCGGCAAGCAGGAACAGCGTGAGCGCCGCTCCCATGAGGAGCGCCGCGACGACTCCACTAGTGCTCTCGACCACCTCCATGGCAGAGAGCGAGCTTGCAGCGGGTGCACTGACCGGAGCGGCGCCCGCTGAATCGCCAGCCCCCGCGATCGCACTGGCGCGCTTCGCGAGAGCGTCGAGCCGGCGCACGACCGACTGCGCGGCGCGCGTCTTGTGCTCGATGATGCGCAGCACGCGTGGCGCGCTCTCGATCCACTGCCGTGCGGGCGTTTCCACGGCATGCAAGACGCTTCCCAGGACTACCCCGATCAGCAGCACCAGCACGAGCGCGCTGATGCCGCGCGGAACCCGGTAACGGCGCAGCGTCTCGACGATTCCGGAGAGCACCAATGCGAGCAGCACCGCCAGCACCACCGGAATCAACAGCTGCCGGCCGAGGTGCAGGGCGGCAACGGCCACGCAAATCGTGATGATCCACAGAGGCCGTGCGAGCTGGTGCCGCATGCGGCGCCGACTCGCGGTATCGGCAACCTTGAGTGCAACAGCTTCCGCGCCGGAGCTCTGCGGCGCAGCGTTTGGAGCGGACTGCGGCACGGCGTTCAATGCCGGTCTCAACGATGCTCTGGCCGATACATTGGCAGGTTCATTCTTCACGTGATGGCGCAACGCAGCAGTAGAGGATCCAGGCCCCGCAGCCCACCTCATGATTGCGATCAGCGGGAATCTCTACCGTCGGCAGGGCACGTGTTTTTCTGTCGGCATCATACGGCGTGGGGGCAACTGTAGGAGCTCACCGACGGGCGTCCAAGACCTGAGCCGACGCGCGTTCGAGTCGCACACTGTCAGCGTGAACTCGGGCTCATGGATAGTCTGCCCGTCCACCCATTGTGGCGAAACAAAGTAAGGCGTCGCCGGGAGCTGCCCCTACTCGGTCCGACGCACCTCAACAGTCTCGGGGCGGCGAGCGTTGTCTTCGGCAGGATTTCAGTTTCCCCATGGACGGGCGGTGACCTCAAGGACGAGGGCGGTGGGCCAAGGACGGCCCGCGACCCCGAGCGGTGGCGTACCAGGGAAGAGCGCAAGGGCTCGGGTATCGCGATGACTCCGCCGGTTGCATGTTCGTCGTTTCCGAGACTGTTTCTTTTGTAGTCCTCTAAAGTCCTCCGCCGCGCCTTCGTCCCGCCTCGAGCAGATCGCGCAACGCGATTGGACCCGCCATCTTGTCCAAAGACTCGTCAAACCCCGCTTCCCGCGCCAGTCCGCGCGTAACCGCATCGAGCGCCATGCCACTCAGCATCACCAGATAGATCTCGGCTCCGGCGCGCGCACGTATTGCCTGTGCCAGGCGATAACCGTTCATGCGCGGCAGGTGGATGTCGATGAGGGCCACCTCGGGCCGCGCGCCTTCCAATGCGGCGAGCGCCTGCTCGGCATCGGCTGCTTCCAGCACTGTGTAGCCGAGCGCTGCGAGCGCCTCGCGGTACGCACGGCGAACCTCAGGGCTGTCATCTACGATCAGCACCCGCTCACCTGCGGCAGGCTGAGTCATGCCGGCCATCGGGCCGACCTCCGGCTGCGCTGAGGGTGACTGCGGCGCGCCGTGGGCGGCCGCCTGTTGATTTGCGACTGCGAACCCCAGGGTGAGTCTGAATTCGCCTGCCGGATCCTCTGCGAGCGCGAGTCTCCCACCTTGCAACTTCATGATCTGCCGAGCCGTGCGCAACGCCATGCGACCATCGGTGCCGCGATAACTGGCAAACCAGTCCCCGTGCGGAACGGTGTCTGGATCGACATGGAAGTCGACCTGGATCTGCGGCTGCGCCGTATCGGCCGTGGTGCGCACATCAACCGGCCGGTCGGCAGGGGCGAGCGCCGCCGCATGCTGCAATACGGCCGCGAGCACCCGCGCGGATTGTTCGCGATCGGCCCGGATGTCGGTCGTATCAGTGCTTGCGAACCTGAAGCGCTCGCCCGCGCCGACTGTAGTCCGCGCGGCCTGCAGGATCTCCTCGAGCGGCATCAGCTGCATCTGCAGTGGCAGGGTCGCGTGTTCCGCTTGCTCGGCGAGCACGAAGCTATCGAGAATGGCCAACGTGCGTCGCAAACCACGCTCGACCTTCTGCGCGAGCAGCCGGCTGGTTTCGGCGTCGAAGTTTCGCAGCCGGGCGAGATCGGCCGAGGACGCGAGCGGGCTGAGGGCGTCGCGCAGCTCATGCGCGAGCTCACGTATCAGCGACGGGCTGCGGTCGATTTCGTCGAATACTGACATGCTCTGCGAGCGACCGAGGCGACCTCTTGCACCAGCATATTTCAATGCAGGCGGCCAGGGTCAAGCTGTAGGGAATAGCCTACAACACTCCTACGATATTCTCCTCAGCGCACCGATCGATCATTGCGGCAGAGCGTGGCAGCGTTCAGGAACAGCACGATCCGGACAGGCCAGATCGTGGCCCCAACATGACTCGAGACAGCAACGTCGGCAAGGGCCGCTCGGCGCGCAAGACCCGCAGCACACGCCACACCAAAGCGCGCGCATCCGCGCTGCGCCGCTCCGATGCGCATCGCTGGTCGGCGGCGGTGATGAAGCGAAGCAATGCACTCGATCTCGAAGCCGGAGTGTTCGCGCAACGTTCACCGCGCGCCATTGCCGCCTCCTTGAAGAAATCAGCGCTCGCGAGCCGACGCCGCAAGGCCGAGCCGTTCCGTTCAGCCATGTCTATGCTGAATTTTCACATCAATCGCTCCGGCCGGGGTCTGTCCGCTCAGCGCCGCGACATTCTCGAGCGCGCCAAGGGGGAACTACGCCGACTCTTCGGTCGCGAGGCTTAGCGGCTCGCGTTCCTCACGCCCTGCTCGCTCGCCAACGTGCGCACCGCCTGCAAATGCTCCTTTATGGTCGGCAGTACCGACTGGGCGAAGGCTTTGGCATCGGCGTCCTGTCCCGACGAGATCTCCTTTTCGAGCAGGTTCACCGTTTTCTCGTGCGCTTTCAGCTGCGACTCGACATAGGACTTGTCGAAATTGGCGCCGCTCATGCCCTCGAGCTTGGTCTTGGTCGCCTCATGCGAGGCGTCGAGTGTCTTCGGCAAAGGGATGTGCTTGGATGACGCGAGGGACTCGAGCTTCTCATTGGCCGCGGAGTGATCTTTCACCATCATCTGCGCGAAGTCCTTCACCTTGGAATCCGTGCTTTTCTGTTGGGCCAGCTTGCCGAGGTCGACCTCGGCCATGCCGCCTTCGGCGATGTTTCGGTAGAACGAGGTATCGGATGCGGTGTCCGCCGCGAAGGCAAGCGGTGCGGCAGCCGTCAGGGTGGCGAGAATGACGAATTTCATAAGAGGCTCCTTCCTTTGGTGGTGGCGGCCACTGGCGCAGCCGCCGCCTGGGTCCGTATCAACTGCTGTGACGGTTCTGCGCGAACAGCTCGATGGCGGCGCGGTTGAAGGCAGGAATGTCATCCGGCTTACGGCTGGTCACCAGCTTGCCATCGACGACTACTTCCTCATCCACCCACTCGGCCCCGGCGTTCTCGAGATCGGTGCGGAGCGATGGCCACGAGGTCATG
Source organism: Steroidobacteraceae bacterium (assembly GCA_035495655.1). Lineage (GTDB taxonomy): Bacteria > Pseudomonadota > Gammaproteobacteria > Steroidobacterales > Steroidobacteraceae > 13-2-20CM-66-19. Next base: position 30,497 of record DATJFM010000055.1, on the reverse strand, counting down.
CGATGTCCCTTCGCCGCGCCACTCTCGATCACCGTCCACGGCCCGTGGCAGATCGCTGCGACCGGCTTGTCGGCCTCGAAGAATGACCTGGCGAAGTTCACGGCGGCCGGGATCGCCCGCAGCTTGTCCGGATTCATCACGCCGCCCGGGAGGACGAGCGCATCGTATTCCGCCGGATCAGCGTTCTGCAGATCCCTGTCGACCGGGATCTCCTGTCCCCACTCCGTATGGTTCCATCCGCGGATTTTGCCCTGCTTGGGAGCGACGACCTCCGTGCTGGCCCCGGCATCCTGCAGCGCCTTGCGCGGCTCGAGAAGCTCCGATTGCTCGAAACCGTCGGTCGCGAGGATGGCGACCTTCAATCCGTTGAGTTTGCCCTGCGACATTGCGTGTCTCCGTTCCGAAACTGCTATGCGAGTGTGGTGAGCAGCGCCCGGCGTGTCTGTCGGTCCCGGACGCAAGCGATTGTCGGCGCCTACACTCGTGTCAGCACGTCCGCGAGGCCGAGGGTTATGAGGATGAGGATCCACAACAACGCGGCCGCCGCAGCGAGGCGCGTGAGCGCGTCGCTGCGGCGCAGCCGCATGAAAAACACTGCCACCAGCGCGGCCTTGGCGCAGGCGATCGCGAGGTTTATCGCTAAGTTGACCGAATGCAGCGGCACGAACGAGCTGCCGAGAGTGAGTGCCAGCAGCACGATGAGCGCCGCCCACACCTTGACGTACGTCGCGACCGGCGGTGATGAGTGCATGCGGCTCTGCTCGTGATCGCTCACGAGCGCGACACCAGATAGAGCAGCGGATAGAGAAAGATCCACACGATGTCCACCAGATGCCAGTAGAGTCCGGTGACCTCAATCAGCTCCACATGGATCGCGTGGCGCACGCGCGCAACGCCGACCATTACGAAGAGTACGAGCGAAATACCGATGAGCAAATGGACCGCATGGGCCCCGGTCATGATGAAGTAGAGCCAGAAGAACAGCCGCGCCCCTGCGGCATCCGGCTCAAACGCGAGGCTGAAATCGCGCCACGGCACGAGCTGATGCTGTGCGTCGTGCGCGTACTCGAGACCTTTGAGCGCAAGAAATATCATGCCGAAGACCGCGGTCGCAGCGAGCAGCCTCGTGGCGCTGCGCCTGGCTCCGGCCGCCGCACTGCGTCCGGCCAGTGCCATCATCAGGCTGCTGGTGAGGAGCACCGCGGTATTGACACTGCCGATCACCACATCGGTGTGCCGGCTGGCAGTGGCGAATCCCAGCGGGTGGTGCAGCCGCGTCACGAGATAGCCGAAGAACAGCACGCTGAAAAAGAGCATCTCGCTCACCAGAAATACCCACATGCCGAATTCCGCGACCGAGCTCTTGCGGGGTACCGACATGACGGCGCTGGTGCTGGACGCGCTCACTGGCGCTCGCACTCCCCGACGACGGTTGCCGGGCGGCTCATGAGGGCGCCGCAGCCGGTTCGGGCGCATAGTCGTACGGTCTCGCTGGAATATCAGGTTTCGTTGGGAAATTCTCTTGTGGCGGCGGTGATGCGGTCTGCCATTCGAGCCCGCGGGCGTTCCACGGATTGGGGCCGGCTGGCGACCCGAAGCGCAGCGACCACGCCAGATAGACGAAAGGCAGGAGGTAACCGAGCGCGAGAATCGCCGCGCCCGCCGAGGAGAACACGTGCAGCACCTGGAACTCGCTCGGGTAGTCGTGGTAGCGCCGCGGCATGCCCTCGATGCCCAGGATGTATTGCGGGAAGAAGGTCACGTTGAAGCCGACGAAGATGACCACGGCAGCGAACTGCGCCCAGCGTTCGGAATACATCCGCCCGGTGATTTTTGGCCACCAGAAGTGAATGCCGGCGAAGTACGCCATCACGGAGCCGCCCACCATGATGTAGTGGAAGTGTGCGATCACGAAATACGTATCCGTGAGATGCACATCGAGCGCCAGCGAGGCGAGGAATAGTCCGGTGAGGCCACCGAGCATGAACAGCAGAATGAAGCCGAGCGCATAAAGCATCGGTGCGGCGAAACTGATCGAGCCCTTGTAGAGCGTCGCCGTCCAGTTGAAGACTTTTATGGCGGAGGGAATCGCAACCAGATAGCTCAGGAGCGAGAAGGTCATACCGGCGTACATCGACTGGCCGGAGACGAACATGTGGTGCCCCCATACCAGAAAGCCGATGCTGGCGATCGCGACGATGGCGTAGGCCATCATGTGGTAACCGAACACCGGCTTGCGTGCGAAACAGGTGACGACCTCACTCACCACACCCATCGCCGGCAGGATCATGATGTAGACCGCAGGGTGAGAGTAGAACCAGAACAGATGCTGGAACAGGAGCGGATCGCCACCCAGGGCGGGGTCGAAGATGCCGATGCCGAACAGCCGCTCCGCCGCCACGAGTACGAGCGTCATCGCCAGCACGGGCGTTGCGAGCACGAGAATCAGGCTGGTCGCGTAGATCGCCCACACGAACAGCGGCAGCTGGAAGAATCCGAGACCGGGTGTGCGCAGGCGGTGTACGGTGACGATGAAATTGAGACCGGTAAGGATCGAGGAGAATCCGACGATGAACACCCCGGTCACCGTGGCCACCACGTAGCTCGTGGAGAACATCGTGGAGAACGGTGCGTAGAAGGTCCAGCCGGTGTCGACCCCGCCGGCGATCAGCGCGGCGAGTGTGAACAACGCACCGAATATGTACAGATACCAGCTGAGTAGATTCAGGCGCGGAAAGGCCAGGTCATGCGCGCCGATCATCAGTGGCACCAGAAAATTACCCAGCGTCGCCGGGATGGACGGAATGAGAAAGAACCACACCATGATTACGCCGTGGGCGGTGAATAGCTTGTTGTAGGTTTCGGCCGTCACCAGGGTGCCGTGCGGCGATAACAGCTCAAGGCGGATGAGGCTCGCGGCCGTCCCGCCCATGAAGAAGAACACGGTGATCGATACGGCGTACAGGATGGCGATACGCTTGTGGTCCCGTGTCGTGAACCAGGAGCGCAGACTGTAGCCGGCGCCGAGATAGCTCATCGAGGACACGGCGGCACTCATGGCGAGTCTCCTGCGCCCGCCACCGTGGGCTGCGGTGCAAGCGACTTGATGTACTCGATCAGCTCGAGCAGGTCCTCCTCGCTCGCCCGGCCGGCGAACGAGGGCATATCGTCGGCGTAGCCAGCGGCGATCTCTTTGCTCGGCAGCAAAATCGAGTCGCGCAGGTAGCGCTCATCTACGCGCACGAAGCTCCCGTCAGCGAGCGGAATGGTGCGGCCGTAAAGGTGGCTCAGGTCGGGTGCATGCACGACCACGCTGCCGACGTGGCAACCGCTGCAGCCAAAGGTCACAAACTTCGCGGCGCCGCGGCTCGCCAGGCTCGATTCATGCGGGCGGCTCTCGAGCCAGCGTGCGTACGCATCCGGCTCCATGACCACGATGCGCCCGCCCATACGCGAATGATCGGTACCGCAGTACTCCGCACACAGCAAGTGATACTCGCCACTGCGCGTGGCAGTGAACCAGAGCGCGGCGAAGCGACCCGGGACGACATCGCGTTTCACTCGGAAGGCGGGTACGTAGAAGCTGTGAATGACATCCTGCGAGGTCATGACCAGCTTCACGGGGCGCCCGCGCGGCACGTGCAGCTCGTTGATCTCGCGGGCGCCACTGGCGTGCTCGATCTTCCACATCCACTGCCTGGCAACTACATAGATCTGCAGCGATTCGGCCGGTGGGCTCTCATAAGAGAAATAGAGCCGCGCGCCCCAAAAGAAAAATCCAAGAAAGATGAGGAACGGCACGCCGATCCAGGTGATCTCGAGCCAGTGCCTGTGCTCACCGGCCGCATCGCGCATGATGCGGTCCACCGCAGCGGCACGCCGGTAGCGGATGCTGAAAGTCACTAGCAGCACGATGATGGCGATAGCCACGCCGGCAGTGATCGCAGTGACGCTCCACAGCAGCGCATCGACGTGGCCGGCGAGCTCGGAGGCGGCTGGCGGCATGCTGATGACGCTGCTCACGGCGAATTCCGAACGAGCCGGGTGATGAGCAGGATGAGCGCGAGCACCGTCGCGAAGCCGAGCAGGCGCAGGAGTGAGGCAATCAGCGCGCTGTAGGGACCTGCGAGCGACTCGTAGTGATAGCACAGCAGCCACAGCCGTTCGGCGAGTGAGCCGCTGTGCTCGGCGGCAGCCGCGAGGAGTGCCGCGCGCAGCGGCGCGGGCGGATAGGCGACACCGTTGAAGTACTGGGAAATGCGCCCGCGGGGAGTCACGACCACGATTGCCGCAGCGTGGGCGTATTGCCGCAGGTCCTGATCCCAGAAGTAGCGAAATCCGAGCGCTCCGAGCAGCGCGGCGATCTGCGGCGCATCGCCGGTGAGGAAGTGCCAACCACGGGTGCACGAGGGGCAGGGGGAAAAGCCGCGGCCATAGCGCTCGAGGTAGGCATCACGCTTTGCCTGGGCAAGCGCGGGTCCCTCGCGCGGATCGAAGCTCACCGCGATCACCTCGAAATCGCGGCCTGCGGTCAGGTCAATGCTACGCAGGCTCAGCAGCAGCCCGTTGAGAGTCAGTGTGCACAGGTTCGGACACTCGAAGTACACCGGTGCGATCAAGGCCGGCCGCGAGCCGAGCAGCTCACCGAGCCTCACCGGAGTGCCGTGCTCATCGCGCAGCGTGACATCGAGAGGCAGCTCACGGCCGAGACGCTGATCGAGTCCGACACGCTGTTGGATATCGGCGACCGTCGCAGTCTCCGCCGGCGCCGCGAGGCAGCCGCACGCGACGAGACAAGCCAGGGCGGCTGGCCGAGCTGTCATCGGCTCCGATCCGCGGGCTTGGCAGCCGTTTCGTCTTTGGCGACGAGCGCCATGGCGCGCTCGATAGGGATCTGAACGATGCCGCCCTTCCGGTCCACCCAGGCGTACGCCTCGAGCTTGGCTTGCTCGGCGGCCCGATATCGTTGGTAGTCCGTGATGGGGCGCACCTGCTCGCGCGGAGTAGGGGGCAGCTCGCGCGGTGCCAATGACGGATCATGGAGGCCGACTCCAAGCGCAGCCAGCAGCGCGCGGCTGACAAGGAGTGCGAGGACGATGGACGCCACGACGATACCCGCCCCGGCCAGTACCCCATGAATGTTGACGCCAACAGGTTGCTGCGCGTTCTTTGATTCTTCGCTCATGAGCGCCCTGCCGCGCCGTCCTCGACGCTGCGATCAGCCGGCGTAGACGAGGTAGCCACGACGGGCTCAGGCCGAGACGCGAGGTCTCGCAGAAACGCGTGCAGCCAAAGCCCGCCGATCCCGATCGTTGCGATGACATCCGCCCAATGAAGCGCTGGCTGCTGCGAGCCTGCTAACGATGGTGCAATGAGCCATACCACATTCAGCCAACCGGCCAACAGCAGCAGAGCTGCGATGCCGGTCAGCATGCGGGGATTGCGTTTCAGATCGCGGAACAGCAGCAGCACGAAGGGCAGAGCAAACTGCAGCAGGATGAGTGCGAGCGCGAGTGCGCCTCCGCCGCCCGCGAGTCGCGGCAGGTACCAAACCGTCTCGCGCGGGAGATCTTCGGCCCAGGTAATGAGGAACTGTACGAAAGCAAGGTAGGCCCAGGTCATCACGAATGCGAGCAACAGATTGCCGAGATCGCCGCAGCGCTCGGCGCTGAGTACTCGGGGGGGCTGTTGGGTGTGCGTGCGGGCGGCTTGAATGTCGCTGAGCGTCGCGCACACGGTTGCGAACGCGAATGCCAGGAGCCCTTGACCGGTCACAACGACCAGACCGAGTGCGGTCGAGGACCAGCGCGGCTCGAGCGAGCCGATCCAGTCGACTGCTGCCACTGTCATGCTGAGGATGTAGACGATCAGGCCGAGCGCACTCACCCCAATGAGGTGCTGCCCGCGTCGCAGCAACAGTGCGAGCACGATCCAGGAGATGAGCACCAACGCCGCGCGCAGCTCGAAGAAGCCGCGGCCCAGATACCAGGCCTTAGCAAGCGCTACGGCCGACGGCTGCGGACCCGCCCAGGGGAAAAGCTGTGGGGCCCCGAGCACGGGAATGATGAACAGCAGTGCCAGCAGCGGCAGCGGCGCGAGCGCGGCGGCGAAATAACGGTGCACGGGCGCGCTCCAGCCGCCGCCCGTGAGGTGATGCATCATCAGCGCTGCCATCGAGCCGAGCGAGAGCCCGAGGAAGAACAGCCAGCCGATGAGATAGGAGCGCAGCACTTGCGGCAATGCCCTAGGTGCGAGTGCGGCACAGATGGCAAGCGCAAGCACGCCGACCAGCAGCGCGGTGTGGCGCGACCGGCGGTACTGCTCGAGGCGCGGCGACTCGCTCATGGCGCTTCACCGAGGCGGGCGCGATCACTCGGCGCCAGCGCCGCGAGGCTGGCGTGCCGGGAAAGCTGCAGCGCGCGGATGTAGGCGATGATGGCGCGCCGGTCGGCGGGCGTAACGCGGTCAGCGTAGGAGTACATGTCGCCGTAGCCGCGGGTGATGACGTCGTAGAAATGGCTGTCCGGGGCCGCGCGCAGGCGATCCGTGTGGTAGCTCGGTGGATGCGGAAAGCCTCGCGCGGTGATGTAGCCGTTGCCATCGCCGGTAAGTCCGTGGCAGGGCGCACAATAAATGTCGAAACGCTGCCGTCCGCGCTCAAGCGCCGCGTGGGTATAGGTCGCGCGCGAATCATCCTCTTCAGACACGATTCCGCGGCGGCCGCTCGAGCTCGCGGCCAGCGTACCGGCGCTGTGCACGAGCGTGTCCGCCTCCAATGGCCGGGCGGCGCGTCCATCAGGCCACAGCGGCGTCGGAGCGAGTGGCGTCAACTTCGGTTGACGGTACATCTCCTGCATGCCGTTCTCGCAACCGCCGAGAGTAAGCAGAAATATCAACAGGCAAGCACGGCGCCCGAGCAAAATCGCGCTCATGGCACGCGCTCCGTGCCGCTGCCAGGAGTATGCGCGATATTCACGGGTGAAAGCGTCGCGAGCCAAGCGCGCGTACGCTCGATATCGAACAGCGGATCTTCAGCGCGCACGCACAGAAAAAAGCGGTTACGCGAGGCGAGGTGGAAATCCGGTGTGTCGAACACCGGGTGGCGCAGGCGCGGCAACCCGTTGAGCGCCAGCATTCCGCCGAAGCCGGCCAGTGCCGCCCCAAGCACCGCCAGCTCGAAGGTCGGTGGGATGAAGGCGGGCCAGCTGTCGAGCGGACGGCCGCCGGAGTTGATTGGATAGTTGATGACCGCCGCGTACCATTGCATGAAGAAAGCGCCGGCACCGCCGAACAATCCTCCCAGCAGCGTGATCAAGGCCACGCGATCGCGTGGCAAAGCGAGCGCTTCGGGTAAGCCTGGCACCGAAAACGGTGTGTACGCCTCGAGGTGCCGATAGCCGGAGGCGCGCGCGGCACGCACCGCCGCGAGCAGCGCTTCGGTGCTGCTGAACTCCGCCACCAGGCCGTAACTGCTGCTGCTCATCGATCGATTCCGCGGGATTCCTCGTTCAGCCGGCGCATTTCGGACATGGAGATGACCGGTAGAAAACGCACGAACAGCAGAAACAGCAGGGCGAAGGTGCCGAGCGAGCCGGCGAGGGTCGCCCAGTCCCAGAAGGTCGGCGTGTAGTGTCCCCAGCTCGAAGGCAGGAAGTCACGGTGCAGGCTGGTGACGATGATCATGAAGCGCTCGGACCACATACCGACATTTACGAGTCCGGCGATAACAAACAGCGCGAGCGGCGAGGACCTGATGGCACGCAGCCACACCAGCTGCGGCACCAGCACGTTGCAGGAAATGACCAGCCAGTAGACCCAGGCAAACTCGCCGCGCATGCGGTCGATCACCGTGGCGCTCTCGAAGCGGTCCGCGCTGTAGAAGGCGGTGAAAATCTCCACTGCGTAGCTGTAGGAGACGACCAGGCCGCAGGCCAGCAGCAGCTTGGCCATATTGGCGAGGTGCCGTTGGGTTATGAAGTCCTCCAGACCGAAGATCGCGCGCAGTGGAATGGCGAGAGTTAGCGACATCGCGAAGCCGGAGAACAACGCACCGGCCACGAAGTAGGGTGGAAAGATGGTGGAGTGCCAGCCAGGCAGATTGGCGATGGAGAAATCGAGCGACACCACGCTGTGTACCGAGATGACCAGCGGTGTCGCGAGGCCGGCCAGCAGCAGGTAAGCGGTGTCGTAGCGCTGCCAGTGACGCGCATCGCCCCGCCAGCCGAGCGCCAGCAGTCCGTACCCCACCTGCTGCCACCTGCGGCGTGCGCGATCGCGCAGCGTCGCCAGATCCGGCAGCAGTCCCGCGTACCAGAACAGGATGGAGACGATGATGTAGGTGGCGATCGCGAAAATGTCCCACACCAGTGGGCTGCGCCACTGCGGCCACAGATGCATCACGTTCGGGTAGGGGATGAGCCAGTAGAAGAACCACGGCCGTCCCAGATGCAGGATCGGCATGAGCCCTGCCATGGCCACTGCGAAGATGGTCATGGCCTCGGCGAAGCGATTGATGGAGGTGCGCCACTGCTGCCGCAGCAGCAGCAGGATGGCGGAAATGAAGGTACCGGCGTGGCCGATCCCCACCCACCAGACGAAGTTGGTGATGGCGAAGGCCCAGGCGACCGGCTCGTTCACTCCCCAGATGCCGACTCCCGTGGCGAACAGATAAACGACTGCCACCATGAACAGCAGCGTGAAAGCGCCGGCGATCAGCAGCGCCGCCCAGAAGGCGCGGCCGGAGCGGCGCGCCAACACCAGGTCGGCAATCTTGTCGGTGATCGAGGCGTAGGTGTAGGCGCCGCGTACCAGCGGCGAGCCCGCCGCGATCGCCTGCGACGCGTCGCTCAAGACTCGTTCTCCTGCGGCGTATTCACCACCTTGGCGAGATAGGTGGTGCGCGGCCGCGTGTTGAGCTCGCCGAGAAGCGTGTAGCTGCGCGGCGAGGCCTTGGCAGCGCGCACGGCACTGGCAGGATCGTTCAGGTCACCGAATACGATCGCCTGAGTCGGGCACACTGCCTGGCACGCGGTCACCACCTCGCCGTCATGGAGCCGGCGCTTGTCGCGGTCGGCGCTGATGCGCGCCGGGATGATGCGCTGCAGGCAGTAGTTACACTTCTCCATGACTCCGCGCATGCGCACCGTAACCTGCGGGTTACGCTGTGCGTTGAGATGCGGCTCATCGCGCGAGTACTGGAGGAAATTGAAGCGCCGCACCTTGTAGGGACAGTTGTTGGAGCAGAAGCGGGTGCCGACACAGCGGTTGTAGACCTGGACGTTGATGCCTTCGGTGTCGTGCACCGATGCCTCGACCGGGCAGACGAGCTCGCAGGGCGCATGCTCGCACTGCATGCAGGGCACCGGCTGGAAATGGTTGCGGACGGCCGCAGCGTCATCTTCTATGTAGCGATCGACGCGGATCCAGTGCATTTCCCGGCCGCGCAGCACTTCCTCCTTGCCGACCGTGGGAATGTTGTTCTCCGCCTGACAGGCAATGGTGCACGCCCCGCAACCGATGCAGGCGCTCAGATCGATGCTCATGCCCCACGCGTAACCCGTCGAAGGGAACGGTGGGTAGAGCGAGGGCTGCTGCCGTTCACTTGCGCGCTGCGCGAAGTCGGGCCGCTCGCGAAAGATCGCGAGCGTTGCGCTGCGCACGATCTCGCGTCCCTCCATGCGGTGGTGGTGCTGCACAGTGGCGAGTGACAGTCTGCCGGGACGCTTGCTCAGGCTGAGACCGTGCGCGTACCAGAGGGCGCTCGAAGTGCGCAGCGCATACGCGTTGACGCCCCGGTTCGAGCCGACCGGGCCTGCGTGGGTGCGCCCGTAGCCGAGGTGCAACGTCACCGCGCCCGGCGCATGGCCGGGAACGATCCACACCGGAGCTGCGAGGCTGCGCCCGCCGACACTCAACTCGATGAACTCCTCGTTGCGCACGTCGAGTTGTGCGGCGAGCTGCGGGCTCATGAGCGCCGCGTTGTCCCAGGTGAGCTGGGTGAGAGGCTTTGGCAGCTCCTGCAGCCAGGCTATTGGCGCGTAGCGCCCGTCCCAAAGCGCGGGGTCAGGACGAAAGAGCAGCTCGAGCGAGTCCACCGGCACGGCATCAGGCGGCGGAAGTACCGGCCGTGCCACGAACTCGGGAGCAGCGGCTGTACCTTCGATGACGCCGAACCGCAGCGCCGTGCGCCAACGCTCTTCGAAGTTCGCAGCGCCGAAGCGTTGCAGCCAGGTGGCACGCACTGCATCGTGAGCGCTGGTTGACCGCTGCTCGGACAGTAACCCCAGCAGCTCGAGCGCGGAGCGCCCGCCATGCAGTGGCGCCATCAGCGGCTGCTGCAGCGTGATGGTCCCATCAAAGGCGCGCGCGTCGCTCCAGACCTCGAGCTCATGTGCAGCAGGCGCATGCCAGCGGCACGCGTGCGCGGTCTCATCGACATACAGCCCGTGGTGCACGCTCAGACGCACCCGCTCGAGTGCCGACGCGAACTCGAGGTCGACCGGCGCGTCGTAGACCGGATTGCTGTCGATGATCAACAAGGTATCGACGCCGCCGAGGTGCATGTCGCGCACCAACGCGCCGATAGAGTGTTCCGGTGCGCCCGCCGCGCCGCTCGGTGCAATGAACTCCACCGTGGCCCCGAGATTGCCGAGCGCGCCGTTGATGTAGTGAGTGACGGCGTGCACGCGTGCAGGTTGTCCCGCCCCAGCGAGAACCAGCGAGCGGCCACGGTTTTCCTGCAGGTCCGCAATCGCCGCCCGCAGCCACGGATCCGCCAGATCGTCTGTGCCGGCATCGAGGCGTGCGGCGATCTGCTGCGCGATCGCTGCCACCTCGCTCGGCCGGCACGGCTTACGCACATCCGCCGCAACGCCGGTGAGCGAGGGCATGCACTCGGCAACGTACAGGCGGTTCATCGTAGCGCGCTCGGGGCGACGCCCGGCGGCGAACTCGCGTGCGTAGCGGACCTGGCCCGGCTCCTCGGCGAGGAAGTCCGCCTCCAACGAGACGACGACCGCGGCCCGATCGAAATGGAACAGCGGCTCGAGCGGACGCCCGAAGGCGAGCTGCGTGCCGGCGTACACACTCTCGCGACCCACCGCCTCGTGCTCATGCCATCGAGCGCGCGGGTAGCGTTGCAGCAGCCGCTGCCGCTGTGCGAGCAGAGTGGGAGAACTGACATGCCCGCTCAAGATGCGCAGCCCGTCACCTTCACCCCGGCGCCATGAGGCGCCCGGGTCGAGCAGCGCGCCGTTGAATGAGTCCCAGGAGGAGATCTGTCCCCGATCGAGCGGAGCGCGCGAGCGTTCCGGGTCCCAGAGCTCGAGGATTCTCCCCTGCTCGATCGCCCCCGTGGCCCCGAGGCTCGCCGGGTGTGCAGGATTACCCTCGATTTTCGTCGGCCGTCCGGTGTTGCTCTCGACGAGCACCCCATGGGCATAGCCCGCGCGGGTGAGGGCGGTCGCGAAAAAAAGCGGCTCACCGGGCACCATCCCGGCCGGGGTGCTGACGTAGGGCACCATCTGCTCGAGCGGAGGACGGGCGCAGCTGCTGCCAGCGAGCGCCAGCGCCGCGCCCATCAGCTGCATGCACTCACGGCGATCGATCACCGGTGGCAAGTCGAACATGCGGTGAGCACCTCGGTCGAGTGGAGTTGGTATGACGCACGCAGCCGCCGGCCGCGCTCGAGCTGGTCGGGCGGCGCTTGCCAATGCATATCGAACACCGCCGCGGGCGGCCGCAGATTGCGCTCGGGCTCGCGGTGGCAATCGAGACACCACTCCATCCTCAGCGAGGCAACCCGGTAGGTGAGCGGCATTGCATCGACCGGCCCGTGACAGGTGCTGCAGCCGATTCCCTTGCTGAGGTGGATCGAGTGATCGAAATAGGCGAAATCCGGTAGGTGATGAATGCGGTTCCAGCGCAAGCTGCCCACGCCGGCGAAGCTGCTGCGCAGCGGCTGCAGCAGCGGCGCGTTGGTGAACAACTGCGAATGACAGGTCATGCAGGTGGCGAGCGCCGGCAGGCCGGCAAACGATTCGGTTTCCACGCTGCTGTGACAGTAGCGACAGTCGATGCCGTCATCGCCGGCATGATGCTTGTGGCTGAACGGCACGACCTGCTCGACCGGCGCTCCGATGGCCGGACGCGGTGCGATGATCGTGCGCCAGCCGAAAAGCGCCGCGCACACTGCGACAATGAGTCCGGCGCAGCCGAGCTTCAGCCACAGAACTTCACCGCGGGAAAAGGTCTGCACGTCAGCGCGGCCGAGCGCGGGAGCGAGCGCTGGCACCGGTCAGCACATCGCGTCGATGAAGACTCATGTTGGTTTTTCGGGCCGTTGCTTCGAGTGGCAACATGTTCCAACACCGCATCGGAATCAAGCGAGTGCCGAAGCGCCGCGGCGAGCTGAGCAGGCAGCGTGCTCAGACCTGCAGCACGGCGCCTAGATTCCAACATCGGCAGTGCCCGATGCGCGCGTTACGCGCATCAGCAACTGCGACCTGCAGGACTACCTGCTGCCGGTCGACGCCGATGTCGGTGAGGTGCAGGTCATTTGGTGTCGGAAACCGGCAGCGTGAACCCTGCGGGTGGTGTCAAGGGTCTCGAGCATCTGCTCGGCGACGGATCAACTACCCTCTGAGCCGTTCGCGCGCAGCTTGTGCACGTCGCCCGCGCTGAGTGCGGGGGCAGCATGTCCCCAGCTGTTGCGCACATAGGTGGTAACGGCCGCGATCTGCGCATCGCTCAGCTGCCAGCCGAAGGCCGGCATGGCCGGAGCCGTGGGCTCGCGCGGCGTTGCGACCGTCTGCGCTCCATGAATCACGACGCGCAGCAGGCTCGTCGGCTCGCGCGAGCTCACCGAGGAAGCGCGTGCAAGATTGGGAATCAGATAAGCCACTCCGGATCCATCCGGCGCGTGGCAGGCGGAGCACAGGTCGCGGTAAATCGCCCCGCCCGCCACCATCTGTGGATCGCTCGCGGCGAGCGGCTTCACCGCGGCGTTTGTTCCGGGTTGGTCCTTCAGATAGAGCGCGATCGCATGCAGGTCGGCGTCGGTCATTCTGGAGCTCGAGTGGGTCACTTCCTCGGCCATCGGTCCCGAGGCGCCGGCGAAACGGTTGTGTCCATTCTTCAGGTACGCCACCACATCATCGACCGACCAGCGACCGAGTCCGAGCTCCAGATCGCCGGTGATGTTGGGCGCGAACCAGCCCTGAATGGAGTAACCCTGCAGAGTCTGGTGCTGCAGATCGCCGCCGAGCACCGTCTTGGGTGTATGGCACGCACCGCAGTGGCCCGGACCACGCACGAGATAGGCACCCCGGTTCCACTCCGCCGATTTCTTCGCATCCGGTTGGAATGTTCCAGACTCGAAGTAAAGCGCGTCCCATATGGCCATTCCGGCACGGATGTTGAATGGGAATGGCAGCTGATTGGACTTCACCGAATGGTTTACCGCCGGAATGGTATTCAGATAGGCGCGGATCGCGCGCACGTCCTGCGCACTCATGCGCGTGTAGTAGGGAAAGGGCATTGCCGGATAGAGATGCGCCCCGTCCGGGTCGCGTCCGAGCCGCACCGCCGTCTCGAACTGCGCGTCGCTCCAGCTGCCGATGCCGGTTTCCAGATCGGGCGTGATGTTGGGAGCGACAACCTTGCCAAAGGGCGTCTCGATCGGCCGTCCGCCGGCGAACTGATCGTTGCTGTCGGGATCGGTGTGGCAGGCTGCGCAATCGGCGACAGCGGTCAGGTAGCGCCCGCGCTCGATCGTCGCGAAATCCTGCTCCGAGGGCAGGTTGTCCGCGACCACGAGCGGTGAAGCGCACGCGGTAGCCAGGAGGCCCGCGAGCGCCGTGGCCAGATGAGCGAGCCTGTCACGCATGCACGAGCGGCCCCGGGTTGCTCAGGTACATGGAACGAATCGCAGCGGCCGACCAGTACGCCAGCGCTCCGACGGTGCCCGTCGGGTTGTAGCCCGCGTTCTGAGGAAACGCAGTGGCGCCCATCACGAACAGGTTCGGAACGTCCCAGCTCTGCAGATAGCGATTGAGGGCACTGGTCTTCGGATCGCTGCCCATGATCGCGCCACCGCACAAGTGCGTGGTCTGATACTTGGTGATGTCGTACGGTCCTTTGCGATACTCCTTCACCACACGCTGCGCGCCTGCGGCGTGATAGATCTCAGCGAACTTGTCGGTGAGAAAGCGATTCTGCTTGAGCTCGTTCTCATGGAAGTCCATCGTGATGCGCGCGAGCGGTCTGCCAAGACGGTCGCGGTAAGTCGGATCGAGATCGACGTAGACGTCCCGGTAGCTGTACATGCTGCCGTGGACCCCGGTTCCAGGCTTGAGCGTGCTTTGATAGTTATCGCGGACCGCACGCTTCCACTCCGCTCCCCAGGCCGGGGTTTCCGGGGGCACCGGGGTCGTCTCGATGGGACGGCCGTTGGTCTGCACCTGACCCATGTAGCCGCCACCGATGAAGCCGTGCGGACCATGGTCGAAGTTGTCACCGTTGAACTCATCGATGCACATGCCGATGGCACCGGAGTTGATGAAAGGGTTGAAGATAAACTTGCCGTGATCGAAGAAGCTGACGCAGTCGGAGATGGTCTGGTGCGTGAAATTGCGGCCGACGACACCCTGGTTGGATTGCGGGTCATACGGTTTGCCGATCTTCGACAACAACATCAGTTGCACGTTGAAAATGGTGTAGGCCGCCAGAATCACCAGGTCTGCCGGCTGTTCCCATTCGATGCCACTCGTGTCGACGAAGGTGACCCCGGTGGCACGCTTGCCGGACGGATCGAGGTTGATCCTGGTGACTTCGGAGTTGTCGCGTAACAGGAAATTTCCCTTTGGCATCAGCACCGGCAGGATGGTGGTCTGCGGACTCGCCTTGGAGTAATTGGCGCAGCCGAACCATTCGCAGAAACCGCAGTAGGTGCACGGACCCTGGCGCACCCCAAGTGGATTGCGGTACGCCTGGGACATGTTGCCGGAGGGCTGCGGAAACGGCTTGTAGCCGAGCTCGCGCGCTGCCTTGGCGAACAGGGTCGGGCCGAAGGGCTGTTGCTGTGCCGGATTTGGATATGGACGCGAGCGCGGTCCCTCGAAGGGATTGCCGCCGTCCTGGATCTTGCCACGCAGATTCCCCGCCGTGCCGCATGTGCCACACAGGTATTCGAACGTGTCGTAGTGAGGCTCGAGATCGTCGAAAGTTATGCCCCAGTCCTGGATGGTCGTGTCCGCGGGCAGAAAGTGCGCGCCGTAACGCTGCGTCAGGTGTGAGCGCAGTACGAAGTCGCTCGGCAGAAAACGCCAGGTCTCGGCGTTCCAGTGCACACCGCCGCCGCCGACACCGTTGGGAGGCATGAACGCGCCCCAGGTGCGGATCGGCAAGGCCGTCTGGCTCTGCTTGTTGCGGAAGCTAAAGGTCGTTTGCGCCGGTCGCAGGAAGAGCTCGTGGCGGATCCGATAACGCAGCTCATCCTGCGCATAGTTGGGTGCGTACTGAGTGGCCGTGTCGCGCCACGGACCGCGCTCGATGGCGACGACGTTCAGCCCGGCATCGGTGAGCTCGTTGGCCACGATCGAGCCGGTCCAGCCTAGACCGACGATGGCCACATCCCTGCGGGGAAGCTTCCTTGCCATGGCTGCTACGCCTTGCCCGGGGTCCACTCCGGGCGGCCGCCGATGCTCACCGGCGGATACGGGTAGCGCTCGTTATGCCGCGTTACCCAGTCACGGTAGTCGTAACGCGCTCCGGGAAAACCGATCATTTTCCAGGCGCACATGTTGCGATTCCCGCCATAGATGGGATCGGCGAAGAATCCCTGCTGCGTGTCCTTGATGAGCAGTTTGAAGTAAGCCTGGCCGTCGACACCCTCGAGTTTGATTGTCCCGGACTCGAGGCCGTGCAAGATCTCGTCCTGGCGCTCGGCCGGAAGCTCGGCGAATCCCTTGCCCTGATGCGCTCCGGACTGCGCGCGGCAGTAGCGCTCGAGCGCGGCCAGCGCCGCGCGGTAAGTATCCGCCGGACCTTTCGCGGACTGCGGTCCCTGTTCGACGATCCCATCGTGGAACGGTGGCAGGTTGTAGAGTCCCTCGTGGTGACCATAACCACCGGCCAGCTGCCGATCGATGAATACCGCGCAGCCCGCATCCTTACCACCCGGTGTCTGCGGATCGGGCGGAATGATCCGGTCGACCAGCGCCTCCACTGTTGCTGCCTCCTGGGCGGTGAAAAACTCCCATGGACCAGGCTTGACAGGAGTCGGCGGAGTGCCGGCATCGGGTTGCCACGGTATTTTGGCAGTCAGAGCTTCGGCGCCGGCGAGGCGGTCGGCAACGACAGCGAGGGCTGTGCCCGTCAACAGGTCACGTCGACGCAGCGTCATTGGGTTGTCAGACCTTCAACGTCCTTGTCTGTAACTTCTGACACGGCGCCGCGCGCGGGGTTCCTCTCGCTGACATACCCCGGCACTCAACAGTGAAGCAACATGTACTCAGCCCGTGGAGCTTGGCAGCTGCTTTGCGCCGAGCACCAACGCCAACACTGCACAGGCAGCGATGACGAGCGCGAAGGTCACATCGGCGGTCAAAGAGCTCGTGGCGCTGGAAAGCAACCCGATGCCGATGATCGGTAGAGAATTGCCGGCATACATGAACAGGATGTAGCTCGAGAGCACCTCGGCGCGGCGCTCGCCCGGCGCGATCTGATTGACCACCTCGAGACTCCCGCGGTAGGCGAGCATGGTGGCCGCTGCGGTCACCGCGGTGCCGCCCAGCAGCAACGCGAGCGAATGCAGCCCTTCGGCAAAGGGCAGCAGCGCGATGCCGGGCAGGAGCAAAGCGCTGCCGGCGAGCATCGCGGTGCGGCTGGAGAGCTTGCGTGTCGCCATGCCGGCGATGGTGCCGAGCAACGACAACAAGGCGACGATCGCGCCGGCCACCGCAGGATTTTTCAGACTGAGTGCGTGAGCGAGCAGACTTGGAATGAGCGCCCCGTAGTAGCCGATAACGGCAAAAGTGGCGAAGCCGATCGCGGCCGGAGCAATGAAGGAGCCCAGTAGCTCGCGCGGCACACCTAGACTAGGACGCAGCGAAAGGTCTTTGGCCGATCCTACCGGACCTGACAACGTCTCTGGGGCGCGCGCCACCGCGACCGCGAGCAGGCACAGAATCACCAGATAGATCACGAAGCTCAGCCGCAGCGGCCATGGCAGGTATGCCGCCAGAAGGCCGGCCGGTAGCGCCCCAAGGGCCAAGCCCACGAAGTTGCCCTCGGTGGCGAACAGGGTGGCGCGCCGCTTGTCCCGGTTGAGCTCGGATAGCCAGGCGGTCGTGGCAGTGGCCCCGAGCGCGATCGCAAGACCGCTGACGATGCGGCCGGCGAATAACCATGCGACCGATGACGAGAACAGGAAGAGCAGTGTCGCGCAAGCAGCGATGGCCAGCGCCGCGAGGGTGACCACTCGACGGCCAAGTTGATCCGAAATGCGACCCAGGAACAGGAGCGCGATCAGGTTACCGACCACGTATGCGGCATAGATGAAGGTCAGCGTGAGTTGCGAAAATCCGAACGCTTCGCGATACAGTCGGTACAAGGGTGTCAGCAGCGTGCTGCCGGCATAAAGCGCCGCGAGCTGCGCCATCGCCACCCACGAAGCCCAGGGCGCGCCAGCGCGCGTCGGTGAGTGTTGAGGGGTGCAGCGCGCGGTCGAGGAGCCGGGGCGAGCGGCAGCAGATGCTGCTCTCGCCGGGCTGGTGTTCATTGACAACGCGCTCAGCGGGAGCGACTGGTCGAGCGCTTAGCTTTAGCCGCCTTGGCCCCTTGCTTGCCCAATGCGCGGCGCACCGATTTCGGCAGCCGAGTTATGGTGCGCTTGCGGCGCGCGGCCGCCGCCGCCTTGCGGATATTAGTGCGCGCAGCGGCGCGTTGCCTTGCACTGCTCATGCGATGCCTTGCACTGCTCATGCGATGCCTCCTTGCTGTTTGATTGCGACCGCAGGCTGCGCGCGCGAGTTCCACCGCGCTTTTGCATCTCGGAGCCCGCGCGGGAAGATATCGTTCTCGGCAACCAGAACCGCGCCTGGTGCTTGGCCGGCGTTTCAGCGAGCTGGTTCGCGCGCGAGCGAGTGCAGTAGTGTCTCCACCGTCTCCGCCGAGATGGGCTTCACCAGATGATGATCGAAGCCCGCGGCCACGGCTCGCTGGCGGTCCTGCTCCTGGCCCCAGCCGGTGACGGCGACCAGGACCACGCCGCGCCCCCAGGGGTTGCTGCGCACCTGCTGGGCCAACTGATAGCCGTCCATGTCGGGCAGTCCGATATCCAGCAACAGTGCGTGCGGCCGGAATGTGCGCGCCAGCTCGAGCGCCTGTCTGGCGGTGTAAGCCGTCTGCACATGGTGGCCCGATGCTTCGAGCAGCATGGCGCAGGTGTCAGCCGCGTCCCGGTTGTCGTCCACCACGAGGATCTTGAGTCCGGCGTCCGCCGAGATCTGTTCTGGCTCGGTGTCGGCGTCGACCATGTTCTGTGCGCCGGCGCCTAACGGCAGCCGTATGAGGAACTCGCTTCCACGCCCCGATCCGTCACTGCGGGCTTCTACACTCCCTCCATGTAGTCGCACGAGCCCACGGACCAGCGAAAGACCGACGCCGAGTCCGCCTTCGGCACGCGCGAGCGCCGCCTGTGACTGGAAAAACATGGTGAACACACGTGGCAGCATGTCGGCCGGAATGCCGATACCGTTATCGCTCACCGAGACGAGCACCTCGTTTGCCTGCGGGCGGGCGCGCAGCTGGATGCGGCCGCCCGGATCGGTGTACTTGGCGGCGTTGATCAGAAGATTGGAGAAAACCTGTGCCAGGCGCACCACATCGGCCTCGAGCTGCACCGGCTCGCTCGGAAGATCGAGCGCGAGGGTGTGATGCTTCTCATCCAGCATGGGGCGGGCCGTTTCGATCGCCGCACCGATAACGGAGGTGAGCTCGGCACGAGTCTTTTTCAGCTCGAGCACGCCACGGGTGATGCGCGAGATATCCAGCATGTCATCGAGCAGGCGGCTCATGTGCATGACCTGGCGCTCGATGATCTCCTCGGCCTGTCTGCACTGCTCGGGTGTGCGGCCCGGTTTCTTGTTTGCCGCCAGGGCGTAGCGGATCGGCGCGAGTGGATTGCGCAGCTCGTGCGCCAGCAACGCCAGGAACTCGTCCTTGCGCCGGTCAGCGAGGCGCAACGCTTCTTCGCTCGCGCGCAGTTTCTGCTCCGCGATCTTGCGTTCGGAGACATCGCGCGCCACCTTGGAGGCCGCTATGACAGTTCCATCTGCGGACCGCACCGGCGATACCGTCAGTGAAATGGCGATGCGCCTGCCATCCTTGGTGACGCGCTCGGTATCGAAATGTTCGATGCGCTCGCCCCGGCTCAGCTTGTCGAGAATCTGCTGCTCTTCCGCGTGGAGCTCCGGCGGAATGATGAGGGTGATGGGCTTGCCAATCGCCTCGTGGGCCTCGTAGCCGAAGATGCGTACGGCGCCGCGGTTCCAGGAGAGGATCTTGCCCTCGAGGGTCTTGCTGATTATCGCATCGTCCGACGAGTCGACGATGGCGGCGAGCAATGCACGCTCGTGGAAATAGGTATTCTCTGCCGCTGCCTCTGGCGGAGGTGCTGGCGTAGGCTTGTCCATAAGATCGCGCACTTTGGCGCGCGTCTTACTCCGATGCGCCTTGAGGGATCGATCGACTTCCATCTGGCATCCTCGATGGCGAGCGAGGTATTAGGCAAGCGGTATGCCGTGGCGGTCAAGTTGGCGCGCAGCCCGGCGCTGGAACCTGCGGCCTGCTCGGGGAAGCGCCTCTGGTACCCTCCGGGCATGGACCTGCTGTGGCGGTTTCTGCTCGGGGGTGCGATGGTCAGCTTGTTCGCCCTGATCGGCGACGTATTACGGCCCAAGCGGCTCGCGGGCATCTTCGGTGGCGCTCCATCGGTGGCACTGGCAACTCTGGCGCTCACTGCGGCCAAATCCGGTCCTGCAGTCGCATCGCTCGAAGCGCGCTCGATGATCCTCAGCAGTCTCGGCTTCGTGCTTTATGTTTATGTCGCAGAGCGACTGCTGGCCACTGCCCGCTGGTCGCCGTTGGTGGTTTCACTCGGGGGCCTCACCATCTGGGGTCTAGTCGCTGCGACTGCAGGCGTGCTGCTGATGCGGTTCGCGGGCACATGATTCCGTCACTCGATTTCTCGAGCCTCAAGGAGGCGCACTGGTGGCAGTTCGCAGTGCGCTTTTTCCTCGGGGGTGCGGTCACCGTGTGCACGGGTCTCATCGCGCAACGCTTTGGTCCGGTCGTCGGCGGACTGTTTTTGGCATTCCCGGCTATCTTTCCCGCGACCGCGACCCTGATCGAGAGGCACGAGACCGAGAAGAAAAGCAAAGCGGGCATCGACGGACGTGCGCGGGGCCGCAAGGCTGCTGCTCTCGATGCTGCGGGCGCGGTGCTCGGTGGGTGGGGAATGCTGTGTTTCGGTTGCGCGGCCTGGCTGGCGCTTCCCAGATATTCTATGGCTCTTGCACTTGTGGGGGCGGCATTGCTGTGGCAGATCGTGTCGGCTTCTCTGTGGTGGGGACGCCGGCACTGGGGCCGGTAAGGTCGCGGTCGAGCCGCGGATCTCCAGTTTGAGAATTCTGGTCGTGTCGGGTCTGTTGCCGGCTGCCTGATTCCTTCGGTCGCCCGGGAGTCCGTTCAGGACTGCGTGTCGCGTCGCGCGGACGATTGCTGATGGCTGCGCGTCGGCTCGAGCGCCGGCTCCTGCTCGCTGTCATGTGATTGCCTCCGGGTGCACCTGTGTCGTCATGGCTCAGCGGAACCTGGCGGCGGCTCGCTCATCGGGTCGCGTTCCCTCAGTGCCGAGGCGAGCTGTGCCGGATCAGTCGGCTTCTTCAATTGCGACACGTGCGGATCGTGGCGTGTCCTCACGCCGGGCAAATCGGCCCGTAGTTCCTCGAGCAAGTGAATCAGCTTCGTGACCTTCTGCTCGGTGAGCAGGTTGATCTGCAGATCCAGATGCGCGCGTTGCTCGGCGAGTATCGTTTGCCGACCCTGGCCGATCAACACGATCGTGGTCGTGAGCAGCGCAGTGAGCGTCAACAATCCGGTGAGCCAGGGGAAGGGCGGTGGATCGAAGTGTGGTATGGCAACACGCGCAGTCGGAAGGTTCACGGCAATCCAAGCGCCGATGAACATCAACAGGCCCACTGGAAAGGCCGGGTGCGCGAGTGCGCGGCTCAGTTTCTCGAGCCACAGCTGTGCAGGGGTCGTGCGCGCCAGCTCACGGCTTTCGAGCTCGAGAATGTCGGCAATATTCCGCGCCACCGGATCCGGAACAGCCTCCTCGGGCATTGGCTGCGCCTCGCGCGCGCCGTCATCAGCGCCGGGTTTCACTGTTCGGCGCCTGGGCCATGTGCGCGCTCTGCGTCGGGGCCTGTTGAGCCTGCGCGATCAGCTGCGCGCAGTCCTGATCCCTGGCAAGCCCTGGGTCTACGAACGCCAGCACTGCGGCGAACGGAGTGAGCAGCGTGCCGAGTGCGGCACCGATCGCACCCTGCTTGAGCAGATGCCCCGTCTCGAGCCGAAACGAAGGTTTGAGCAGCTGCCCTTTGATCTCCACCGGAGCTCGAACACGCAGCAGACGAATCTTTTTCGGCTGGCCCTGCACGGTGAGGTCCAGTTTCTCACTGCCCAGGTAGATCTGGCCGCCGCCCTTGATGAGGACATTCTGCGTATCGAACACGATGTCCTGGGCGTGCGCGGTGCCGGTCTTGAGATCGAAGTCGGCCACTCCGCAGCGTATCGGTGCCCGATCGTCGCCTTTGCTGACGAGCAGGCCGATCCCCTTTGCCACGTCGATGCCGGTGAGCTCGGCGAATGCGGCGCGCACGTCGCCGTGCGGCACGACCACCGTGAACGTGCCGGTTGCATCGGACATGAGCTCGTGCACCGAATCGCCGGCGCCCTGGATGACCGTCCGGGCATCGAGGATGCCATCGAGCGGAGGCACTGCGTTTGGTGTCTTGGCCTTGAATTGGGCCAGCTGGATGTCGCTCGCGCGGAAGTCAGCGCGGACCTTCGCTGGCTGCGAGCGGGCATCGATATCGACTCTGCCGGCGATGTGGCCCTGGGCCATGTCGAAACGCAGTGGGTCGAGCGTAATGACGCTGTCATCGAGCCTCACGTGAAGATTCACCGCGGTGAAAGGTACGGTGCCCGCCTCGATGGATGTGGCGCGGAAGTGCACATCCGCATCGATCGCCTTGACCCGATCGACCTGGAGGCGTGCGTCGGGGAATAGCCGATGCGCCTGATCTGCCGGCTGCACGCCGCGCGCGACAGGCTGCGTGCCAGGCTGTTGCGTTGCCAGCGAGCCTGCAGACTGCGCTTTGCTGCCCGTGATCGCTGCGAAGTCCTTGAGAAGCAGGTGCTTCGAGAGCAAATCTGCTTTGACCGATGGACGCTTCGTGGAAGCGTCGATCTGCACCGTACCGCCAATGTCGCTGCCGCCCAGCGATCCGGCAATCTGCCGGACCTCGATCCGCATGTCATGACGGGCAATGTGCGCCCGCACCTTGAAGGGCGGCGAATTCGGCAACGTGATCTGGGTCAGATAAAAGAGCTGCGCGAGATCGCGTCCGCTGGCGTTGACATCCAGCTCCAGCTGCGCGAGGTCGAAGGGCTTGAGGACCTTGCCTTCTGCGGCGATCTCGTTCGACCCCGCTCTGATGGCGAGTGAGAACGGGTAAGGGTTTTCAGGGGTCAGCGCGCGTAGCGGTCCGCCGGCGACGTCGAGTTTGAAGGGCTCCTGGTTGATAGTCCCTTTGCCCTCGACCCTGAAGGGTTTGGGATCATTGCGCGAAGGTTGCTCGCCGGCCACCACCGTCCCCTTGACCTTCAGCCGGCGCAGCTCATCGATGAGCGTGAGTGTGCCCGAGTCGATGACCAGGTTTCGCAGCGCCGGCAGCTTTGGCGGCGGTGAGGCGCGTTGTTTGGTCGGGGCGTTGTTCTCGAAGGTCCAGTTGGCGCGGCCGGATTTCTCCTGATGCAGGTAGATATCCGGGTGGTCGAGCTCGACGCGACCCAGAACCAGGGCCGCATGCAACAGTGAAGGCAGCAGCTCGAGCTGAATCTGCACGCGCTCGATCTTGAGCATCGGACGTTCGGCTTCCCACGGCGGATTACCGACGGTCAGTCCGTTGATGGTCACCGTGGGAGCGCGCGACCAGCCTCGAACCTGCAAGGGTCCCGCGATGGCCACGGGTCGGCCGAAGCGAGCACTGGCAGTGCGCTCGATGGGGCCCTTGAGCAGATTCCAGTCCATAAAGGTGAGACCCAGCACCACGACCAGTACCAGAACAACGACGCTGATCGCAGCGATCAGCAGCGGCGATCGAATTCTCAAGGCCACGCGACCCCAGCTTCCTCGTGCAAGCATCTTTCACCGCGATCGTGGCCGCTGCGCGTGAAAGATGGCGTCAGCCGCGCTCCGACAGGAGTGTCAGTCGGCGACCTTTCCTGCTGCCCGCAAGGCGCGGCGGGCGGCACGGATGCGGGTGAATTCGGCACCGAAATAGAAAATCATCGCGGAGTAGTAGACCCACAGGATCACCACGATGATGGAGCCGGCGGCGCCGTAGGCGGATCCCACCGCGGTCTTCCCCAGGTACAGACCGAGCAGCGCCTTGCCGATCGTGAACAGCAATGCAGTCGCAAGCGCGCCCGGCCACACATCGCGCCAGCGCAGCGTCACGTCGGGCACAAATTTAAGAATGAGAGCGATCAGCACGAAGATACCTGCGAACGACACCAGCGCGTTGGTCGCCGCCAGAAACTCGGTCGGCAGTGACAGATGCGCACTGAAGAACCGCCCGAACGCGGCAAGCGCAGTGCTGAACACCAGTGAGACCAGCAGCAAAAAGCCACAACCCAGCACGAGCGCAAATGACACCAGTCGTGCCCTGAGCAATGTCAACAGACCCGTGCCCGGCGCCGGTTTCACTTCCCAGATCTTGTTCAGCGCGGATTGCAGCTCCCCGAACACGCTCGATGCCCCGACGATTAGAATGATGATCCCGATCACGGACGCGAGGCTTCCGGAGTGTGGCTCCTTGCCGTGCTCTATGACCGTCTGCACGGTGCGCGCGCCATCTCCTCCCATGACGTCGCGGACCTCATCTATCAACGCCTCCTGTGCCGCCGAGTGGCCGAACAAAAGCGCAGCAACCGCTATGGTCAAAATGACCAGTGGCGCAAGCGACAGCAGGCTGTAAAGCGAGAGCGAAGCCGCGAGACGCGGACCTTCGTGCTCGAGCCAACTGTTCGTGGTCCGCTTCAGGTCCTGCCAGTAGTGTCGCGGCACTTGAGCCAAAGCCACGGTTCGGGTTCCCTGCAGCGGCATCATCCCAGTGAGACCGTGTACGCTCCTGGAGGTTTGGCTGCGCCGCGTAGGGGCGCGCTTACACACCTTCCCGTGCCCCACCGACCGCGCTGCCGGGAGGCTCGGCGCACATTCTTACCAACTCGCAGTGCGCGGCGTCGTCCTCGCAAGGAGGCATCATGCTTCAGTGGGCCGTGGTCTTCTTCATCATCGCAATCATCGCTGCCGTGCTCGGCTTCAGTGGAATCGCAGCGGGCGCCGCCAGCATCGCGAAGATCCTGTTCATCGTCTTCCTGGTGATTGCCATCGTCGCGTTCTTCGTGGGTCGCGGCCGCGTGCCGCCTGCCTGAGCAAGGAGTAGCCATCCCATGTTCGCCCGCATGTCAACCCGAAGGTACCAGGCCCGCAGGGCGGCCAGAGTGCTGCACGAGCAGCCGGCGCAGGTCGCGCGCGAGGAGCTGCGCAATCTCATCGCCAGCGTCGAGGACGTCATCGACAGGGTCGGCACCGCTGCGGACCCGGAGCTCAAACGGCTGCGCAAGCGCGCCGAGGTTGCGTTAGCCAACGCCCGAGCTGCGGTTGCAGACGGCGGTACACAACTTGGAGAACAGGTGCGCGACATCGCCCAGCAAGGTCAGGCGTATGTGCGGCAGCGCCCGCTCGCATCGCTCGGTCTGGTGGCGATCGGCATGCTGGCTCTCGGTTTGTGGGCGAGCCGCTCGACCGACTAGCGGCGCTCGGGCGCTGTTACTGAATGAGCTCGTTCCGCAGCGCGTACGCCGTGAGCGCGGCGTTACTGTCCATGTGCATTTTCTCGAGGATGCGCGCGCGATAGGTGCTCACTGTCTTGACGCTGATGCTCAGCTCCTGAGCAATCTGCGAAACGCTGCGGCCGCGGGCGAGCTTGCAAAGTATCTGGAACTCGCGCTGGGAGAGCGCTGCATGCAGCGGCGGATCAGCACCCGCTGCGGGCTCGCAAGACAGCGCATCATGCCGCGCAGAGCTCACATAACGCTCGCCAGCGAGCACCGTGTGTACGGCGCGCATGATCTCCTCCGGCGCCTGATCCTTGGCGAGATACCCAGCGGCGCCAGCGCGCAGAACGTTGACCGCGTACTGCTTCTCCGAGAAACCGCTCAGCACCAGCACCCGCGTGTCGGGGTGGGACGCGCGCACCTGGCGGAGGATGTCGATGCCGCTCCGATCGGGCATGTTGATGTCCAGTATCAGCAGGTCGAAGGCAGCAGTGCGCAGCTGCGCCAGCGTCTCCGCTGCTGTCGCGCTTTCAGCGATGGCGGTGATGGCGCTGTCGCGCTCGAGGAAGTGCCGCAGACCAGAGCGCAGCATCGCGTGGTCATCAGCAATGAGTACGCTCGCCATTCACTCTCCAGAGCTGCCCGAAGTGGAGCCTAGCGCTTCCTGAGCATCTCGCCCCAGCGACTGCGCAAGCTCAGCGGTGGCCCGCGGGGCGGAGCACGGAGGCTGCGTCCATGCCGCCGCGGCAAGGTAGACAGATGTCTGCGGCGATAGTTGACCATTTGGTTAAGTGTTCCCAAGAGCTCCATTGACTGCAGCTTGCTCCGCGCGCGGACCGCTGCGCCAGTATGGGCTGCAGAGGCTGCGACGTCGGCCCGGATCGATGAGGCAAGTATCGTAGGAGCGTGGCGACAGGCAGGCGCACCCAAACGGTTCCTACAGGACTCTGCTCGCGCACCTGCTGATGTGCGCAGCTACACATGCCAAGCTGCTACGCACCGCCAACCAAACAGGGGCCTAGCTTTGCAGCGCACTACAACCAGGATCGAGGACTATGCCTTGATCGGTGACTGCGAAACCGCCGCCCTGGTCTCGCGCGGCGGTTCGCTCGACTGGCTGTGCTGGCCGAGATTCGACAGTGGCGCCTGCTGTGCGGCACTCCTCGGGAAACCTGCCAACGGACGCTGGCTGGTTGCGCCCCTGGGTGCGGCAACCATCAAGCGGCGCTATCGGACCGACACCCTCATTCTCGAGACCGAATTCACGACCGAGACGGGAGCGGCGGCGCTCATCGATTTCATGCCGGTGCGCGGCCGGGACTCACACGTCGTGCGGCTGGTGGTCGGGCAGCACGGCACCGTATCGATGCGCACCGAGCTCGTGCTGCGCTTCGACTACGGATTACTGATTCCCTGGGCGACCCGTCTGGAGGATGGCAGGCATAGTTTCGTCGCTGGGCCGGACCGAGTGATCCTCAGCAGCCAGGTGCCGTTGCGCGGCGAGCATCTCACGACCGCAGGGGAGTTCGAGGTGCGCGCTGGCGAGACGGTCAGCTTCGTGCTGAGCTATTGCTCTTCTTATCGCCCGTTGCCTGCTCCCATCGATGCGCTTGCGGCTCTGCGGGCCACCACGCGTTTCTGGCACAGCTGGATCAGGCAGTCCTCGGTCGCGGGTGAGTACACCGATGCAGTGCGCCGCTCGCTCATCACGCTCAAGGCTCTCATCTACCGTCCCACCGGCGGCAGCCTGGCCGCCGCTACCACCTCGCTTCCGGAGGCTATCGGCGGGGTGCGAAACTGGGACTACCGCTACTGCTGGTTGCGCGATGCAACCTTCACGCTCCAGGCCATGATGCACGGTGGCTTGCACGCGGAGGCGCAGCAATGGCGCGAATGGCTTTTGCGGGCCGTTGGCGGTGATCCGGAGCGCATGCAGATCATGTACGGGATTGCGGGCGAGCGGCTGCTGCCCGAATGGAAGATCCCCTGGCTCGGTGGCTACGAACGCTCCTCGCCGGTACGCATCGGCAATGCCGCCTCCGAGCAGCTGCAACTCGATGTCTATGGCGAGCTCATGGATGTACTCCATCAGAGCCGCCACGGCCGGCTGGCCGACAACGACGCTGGCTGGCAACTGCAACTCGCCCTCGTGGAACATCTTGCTAGAGTCTGGAATCGCCCGGATCGCGGCATCTGGGAGGTGCGGGACAAGTCGCAACATTTCACCTTCTCCAAGGTGATGGCCTGGGTGGCATTTGACCGCGCGATCCGCAGTGCAGAGCAATTCGGTCTCGAGGCTCCACTGCGCCGCTGGCGCAGCTTGCGGCGCCATATACATGAGGAAACATGCCGCCGCGGCTTCGACCGCTCGCGCGGCGTGTTCGTACGCAGCTACGGCTCGAAGCAGCTCGATGCGAGTCTGTTGCTGCTGCCGATCGTCGGGTTCCTGCGGCCGCAGGACCCGCGGGTCCGGGCCACCGCAGAGGCGATCGAGCGTCACCTGAGCGAAGATGGGCTCGTGCGGCGATACGACGCGCGCGCCTCCGGCGATGGCTTGCCGGGGCGTGAAGGGGTATTTCTCCCCTGCAGTTTCTGGCTGGCGGACAACTGGGTGTTGCTCAATCGGCGCAAGGAGGCGCGGCGGCTGTTCGAGCGGCTGCTCGCGCTTCGCAACGATGTCGGATTGCTCTCCGAGGAATACGATCCACATCACGCACGGATGCTGGGGAATTTTCCCCAGTCGTTTTCGCACATCGCTCTCATCAACACGGCGTACAACCTGACACGCCACCACGGGCCTGCGCGGCAGCGCGCGGCGTGCAGCCGCCCGGCGCCGCGAGGTGCCGTGCGTAAGCGCAGCAACAGGCGCCGCCGCGGCGGCGGCGGCTGATCAGGTCAGCGCCGGGAGCTCAAGGGCGTCCGCCGATCTCATCGATGTGGCTCAACAGGTCGGCCGGATCCTCATAGACACGAATGGCTCCGGCGCGCTCGAGCTCGTCCTGGCCGTAACCACCGGACAGCAGACCAACACCCAAGCCGCGAGCACGCTTGGCCGCGAGCATGTCCCAGATGCTGTCACCGACGATCACCGCCGACTCGATGTGGGCGTGCAGCCGCTCAGCCGCGGCAATGAACAGATCCGGATCTGGTTTCGCCCGCCGCACATCATCGCGCGTCACGACCACTGTGCTCGCAGCGTCGAGCCCCAGCAGCTCGAGGTTGTATCGTGCTGTGGCCATGCGCCCGCTGGTTGCGATGGCCCACGTTATCCCTACGTCCGTCAGGTGTTGGAGTAGCCGGCGCGCGCCTGGCAATGGACGTACCCATTTCATCATGCTGATGTACGCTGCGGCGTGATGCGCGTGAAGGTCCTCGAGCAGCGCGGGAGTGACCGCGCGGTGGATCTCGCGCAGCAGCATCTCGGTGAACAATCCTCCGCTCATACCGATGCGGCGATGAATGCGCCACACGGAAAGCTCTATGGCCGCCGCTTGCAGCGCCTGCTGCCAGGCCGCAACGTGCTGATAGACACTGTCGACCAAAGTGCCGTCCAGATCGAAGAGGAAACTGACGTTGTGTTCGCGCATACCGCTCCAGTCGATGGGAGCCCACTATCGACACGGCGGCGCTGGTCCGCAGCGGGTGGCGACAAGTATGTCGTAAACAACGGAGTCGAGCGCGGCACCGTGCCGCCGCCGCGGCCTGCTGCCCGCAGAAGCTCGGGAAGGCTGAAACGGGCGTCCGGACCGCGGCGCCCATTCCCTACTAGAGCGTGACTTCCGCCATGCGCTGGTGGTCGTCCGGCGAGTGCTCACCCTTACGGTGACCGGCGGACGGCGGCGGGACCGGGACGCACCGCACTACGAGCCGCATGTCGTCCTCGATGTCCGAGTGATTCAGATACAGCTCGAGCAGCGCCTCGGCCCTGCGTTGACAGCCTTCGCGGTCGGCAACCTTGAACGTCTTGACATCGACCAGCTCGTTCTTCTGGTAGACGTACAGCGTGGGCGTGTATCCGGCCGTATCGGCCGGAGCGGCGCGTACCTCATGCATCGCCGCAAAGGCGCATACGGTCGTAGCGCAGGCGATGATGAACGAGGAACGCGACATAGCCGGACGAAGTTCGCGAGAGCGGAGATGCGCGCCGCGATTTGTTTGGTTTTTCATGGATCCCCTCGAGCACGCGCTGCAGGGTGCGCACTCTGTTTCAGCGGATGTTGTGATCGATATTTTTTTGCAGAGTTCCGCTATCGACCATTGGACCTTGGGATTAGGGCAGCGTCAACAGCGTTCCGCAGTGCAGCTGTAGACGAAATGCCGTTCAGCCGACGTTTCCGCTGTTTAGGCACCCCCGTTGAGCACTGCGCCGGCGGACCGTCAAGTTATGTCATGTCGTCCGTCAGCAATTGTTAAATCTCTGCTGCGACACCGAAGCGATAGCCGATGCAGTGCCGATATGTCTCATCGGGACGCAACACGCTCGAGGGGAAGCCCGCATGGTGGGGCGCGTCCGGAAATCCCTGGGGCTCGAATGCAACAGCGGCGGACTGCCGATAGATTCTGCCGCGACCGGCGATGGAGCCATCTAGCTGATTGCCCGTGTACAACTGCAGTCCCGGCTGCGTAGTGTGAATCTCCAGCACGCGTCCGTTGGTGCGCTCGAATGCGCGCGCGGCAAAGCGTGGTGTGCCGACGGTGCTGGCCGGAAGCACGAAGTAGTGATCGTAGCCCTTGCCGTAGAGCAGCTGTTCATCGGCTTGACGGATGCGCACGCCCAGCGGCGTCGGAGTGCGAAAATCGAACGGCGTTTCAGCGACCGGACGGATCTCGCCCGTCGGGATCTGCCGCGCATCGGTGGGAAGAAAGTTTTCCGCTGGCAGTGTTACGACATGGTCTAACACACAGCCTGAGTCGGGTCCGGCGAGGTTGAAATATGGATGTGCGCTGAGGCTCACGAGCGTTGGCCGCGAGGTGCGCGCCTCGAGCGTCAGCCACAGCCAGCACTCCTCGACCCGATACGTGGCCTGCACCGCGAGCGTGCCCGGAAAGCCTTGATCGCCGTCGGGACTCGAGTAGGCGAGAACCAGGGTAGGCACCGGCCCCGGTAGCGCCGCAGCCACCTGCCAGTAAACGTTGTCGAAGCCGCCCGGTCCGCCGTGCAGCGTGGAGCCGCGGTCATTTTTCGGCAGCTGGAAGGTGACACCGTCGAGGACAAACACGCCGCCTGCGATGCGGTTGGCGGTGCGGCCGAGGAGTGCGCCAAAGGCGCCCCCCGCGCTCACGTAACCATTCACGCTGTCAAAGCCCAG
>DATJFM010000054.1:0-4361 GCA_035495655.1 Steroidobacteraceae bacterium | reverse complement strand
AGCAACTACTGCAAGCTGTGAGGTAGCTCATGAATGCACTGCCCCCGAAGGAACAGCAACGGCGCAAGATCAGGACCCAGCCCGGCTTCATTGCGGCTCTCGACCAGAGCGGCGGCAGCACGCCGAAGGCGTTGCTCTCCTATGGAATCCCGGAGAATAGCTGGTCCAACGAGGAGCAGATGTTCGCGCTCGTGCATCAGATGCGCGTGCGCATCATGACCAGTCCCAGCTTCAACGGCGACCGCATCCTCGCTGCGATCCTGTTCGAGGGCACCATGGAGCGCGAGGTCGAGGCGCGACCGACCGCAGAGTATCTCTGGTCCGCAAAGCGCGTGGTACCTTTTCTGAAAGTGGACAAGGGCCTCGCGGATGAGAAGGACGGCGTTCAGCTGATGAAGCCGATGCCCGCCCTCGCGGCGCTGCTTAAGAAGGCGAACGCCCACGGCATCTTCGGAACCAAGATGCGCTCGTTCATCAAGCAGGCCAACGCCGCCGGTATCGAGGCCGTCGTCGCGCAGCAGTTCGAGGTGGCCGAGCAGATTCTCGCTGCGGGCTTGATGCCGATCGTCGAGCCGGAAGTGGACATCCGTTGTCCCGATAAAGGCGCCGCGGAGACGTCACTCAAAGCAGCGCTGCGGGATCAACTCGGTAAGTTGCCGCCGCAGCAGCAGGTGATGCTCAAGCTCACGTTGCCGGAGCGCGACGATTTCTACGCTGAGCTGGTCACACATCCGAAGGTCTTGAAGGTGGTGGCCTTGTCGGGAGGCTATACGCGAGAAGACGCCAACACCCGTCTGCGCAGAAATAACGGCATCGTGGCGAGCTTTTCGCGTGCTCTGGTCGAAGGCCTGTCGGCACGGCAGTCCGCTGCCGACTTCGACGCGACGTTGGATGCCGCCATCCAGAGCATCTTCGAGGCGTCATTGCATTAGAGGTCGTTGTTTAATTACGCGGGCCGTGATCGAACTGCCAATAAAGGGTTGATCGAGATTCGGCGAGGAGTGCGCGTACCGCACGGCTCGATCGAGGTAAAGGAGCAAAGCCATGCAACTTGGAATGATCGGTCTGGGGAGAATGGGTGGAGACATGGTGCGACGGCTGATCCGTGGCGGCCATGATTGCGTGGTATTCGACCGGTCACCGCAGGCGGTGGAGCAGCTCATGAAAGAGAAGGCCACCGGCGCGACAACCCTGCACGACCTGGTCGAAAGATTGAAGACACCGCGCGCGGTGTGGCTGATGCTGCCGGCAGCGGCAGTAGAAGCAACGATCAAGGACCTGCTGCCACAGCTCACACCGGGAGACACCCTCATCGATGGCGGCAATTCCTACTACATCGATGACCTGCGTCGCGCGAAGGCGCTCTCTGGCAAGGGCATACATTACGTTGATGTCGGAACGAGCGGCGGTGTGTGGGGACTCGAGCGCGGATATTGCATGATGATCGGCGGCGAGGAAGCGGTGGTGCAGCGGCTCGATCCGATCTTTGCGCAGCTCGCACCGGGCATGGGTAACATCCCGCGCACCCCCGGACGTGACAAAGAGGGGAGCACTGCAGAGCAGGGCTATCTGCACTGCGGCCCAAACGGCGCCGGCCATTTCGTCAAGATGGTCCATAACGGCATCGAGTACGGGATCATGGCTGCCTATGCCGAGGGGCTCGATGTGCTGCATGCGGCCAATGTCGGCAAGCAGGCTGGCACGGTCGATGCCGAAACGACGCCGCTCCGCGACCCCGAGCGTTACCAGTACGACCTCAACCTCGCGGATGTCGCAGAGGTATGGCGACGGGGCAGCGTCATCTCCTCGTGGCTCCTCGACCTTACGGCTGCTTCGCTGCTCGAGGATCCGATGCTCACGAAGTTCGCCGGGCGCGTATCCGACTCAGGGGAGGGGCGCTGGACGATCAAGGCGGGGATCGACGAAGGCGTCCCTACACCGGTACTCACCACCGCACTCTACGAACGCTTCAGCTCGCGTGGCAGTGCTGAATTCCAGGATAAGCTGCTCTCGGCTCTGCGCTACCAGTTCGGCGGCCACCTCGAGAAGCCGGCCAAATAGCGGCGATCTGGCGTGGCGACCGCAATGAGCGAACCCAAATCCGACGCACTGGTGTTCTTCGGCGCGACCGGAGATCTCGCCTACAAGAAGATTTTCCCAGCGCTGCAGGCGATGGTGAAGCGCGGAATGCTGACCGTTCCGGTCATCGGCGTGGCGAAAGCGGGCTGGAATCTCGAGCAGCTCAAGGCACGGGCGCGTGACAGCCTCGAGAAGCATGGCGGCGTCGACCCAGATGCGTTCGCGAAGCTCGCGTCGCTCCTCGCCTATGTCGATGGCGATTACGCGGACGCTGCGACCTTCCGGCAACTGCGAAAGTTGCTCGGCAGTGCACAGCGTTCCGCACACTACCTCGCCATCCCGCCGGCGCTTTTCGGGGCGGTGGTGGAACAACTCGAGAAGGCAGGATGCACCGCATCGGGCACACGCGTCATCGTCGAGAAGCCCTTCGGACACGATCTCGAGTCCGCACGAAATCTGAACAGGATCCTGCTCGGCGGTTTCGACGAGGACCATATCTTCCGCATCGACCATTACCTGGGGAAGCGCCCGGTACACAACATGGTCTTTTTCCGCTTCACCAACACGCTGCTCGAGCCGTGCTGGAACCGCCACTACATCGATAGCGTGGAAATCACCATGGCCGAGGATTTCGGCATTCAAGGGCGCGGTGCGTTCTACGACCAGACCGGCGCGGTTCGAGATGTCGTGCAGAACCATCTCTTTCAGGTGCTCGCCAATCTCGCGATGGAGCCCCCGGCACGCACGGACAGCGAATCGGTACGTGACGAGAAGGTCAAAGTGCTCAGGGCCATACCGGAGATCAAAGCTACCGACCTGGTGCGCGGGCAGTTCCGCGGTTACCTCGAGGAGCGGGGCGTCGCGCCGGGCTCCAAGGTAGAAACTTTCGCTGCCTTGCGCTTGGCGATCGACAACTGGCGCTGGCAGGGCGTGCCATTCTTTATCCGCGCCGGTACGTGTCTTCCGGTCACCTGCACCGAGGTGATCGTGTACCTGCGCCGGCCACCGCCGCTGTTTGAGTCCTGCCAGCCGCACCGCGATTACTACCGCTTGCGCATCAACCCGGTCAACGAGCTGGCGGTCGGCGTCAACGTGATGGACGCGGGGGAAGCGGGGGTCGGGCAGTCCGCAGAGCTGCTGGCACAGCGGGCGGCCGGGGTGACCGAAGGGGATGCCTATGAGCGCCTCCTGACTGACGCGATGATGGGTGATCGCACGCTCTTTGCCCGCGAAGACTATGTGGAAGAGGCGTGGCGCATCGTCGATCCGGTCTTGAAGGCGGGTACGCCCGCATATCCCTATGCTTGTGGTACGTGGGGGCCGAAAGAGGCCGAAACCGTTGCCCCTGCCGAGGGTTGGCACAATCCACTGGTAGCCAAAGAGGCAAGTCGATGAAGGCGGCCGCCCGGCAGAAACGCCGCGCGCTCCCGTGAACGCAACGGCTTGCACTCTGACCGCAGGGGACCTGGAGGCGGTATTCGTACCCGCTCAGGGGATGCTCGCAGCGTCGCTGCGCCACAAGGGTGTGCAAATGTTGCGGCGCGTTGGCGATCTGCCAGCGGCCGCTGTGAAGGGAAGCACGGCCGGGATCGCGCTGCTTCATCCCTGGGCGAACCGCCTGGACGGCATCAGATATCGCGCCGCAGGCCGGGAGGTGCAGCTCGATACCTCATCCCCGCTGCTCCACCTTGATGCGCACGGGCTTCCCATGCACGGCGTGCCGTGGTCTCGCCTCACATGGGAGCCCCTGGAGTCGCAGCACAATCGCCTCTCGGCTCGACTGGAATGGAGAAGTAAAAACCTCCTCGACATCTTTCCGTTTCCCCACCGCCTCGAACTGACAGCAACGCTCAGCCCGGAAGCTCTGACGCTCCAAATGACACTGGTCGCCGCGTCGGACGGAGCAGTACCGGTCAGCTTCGGTTTCCATCCCTATTTCGGCCTGCCCGATCTCCCGCGTGCAAAATGGCGGCTCGAGCTGCCGGCGATGCACAGACTTCTGCTCGATGAGCGCGGCATCCCGAGCGGCGCGCAAGAGCCTTGGAATCGCTTCGGTGCTGAGCTCGGCGAGCGCTCTTTCGACGATGGTTTTGCACTACTCGATCCGAGTCCTTCCTTCTCGCTCACCGGCGGGCCTTGTCGGATTACCGTAGAGTTCCTTACGGGCTATCGCTATGTGCAGATCTTTGCTCCCGGCAATCAGGAGTTCGTGGCGATAGAGCCGATGACTGCGCCCACCAGTGCGCTCACGAGTGGGCGCGGACTCACCGTCGTAGCACCGC
>DATJFM010000053.1:0-72844 GCA_035495655.1 Steroidobacteraceae bacterium | reverse complement strand
TGTAGGCTTCGACTACGCCTTCTCCCCCACCTGTAACTCCGCGACTTTGAAGGGCACTCCACACCCCCCGATCCCGCAATACCCGTCCGGATTCTTCGCGAGGTATTGCTGGTGATAGTCCTCGGCGTAGTAGAACTTCGGCGCATCGAGGATTTCGGTCGTGATGGTGCCGCGTCCGGCTGCGCTGAGGCGCGCCTGGTAGATGCGCTTGGACTCCTCGGCAGCCGCACGCTGCTCGGCATCGATTACGTAGATGACTGAGCGGTATTGCGTACCGACATCGTTCCCCTGACGCATTCCCTGTGTCGGGTCGTGCGCCTCCCAGAAGGCCATCAGCAACTCCTGATAGGAGATCTTCTGCGGATCGTAGATGACACGCACCACCTCCGCGTGCCCGGTATCACCGCTGCACACCTCCTGGTATGTGGGGTTCGGAGTAAGTCCGCCGGCGTAGCCAACCGCGGTCGAATAAACGCCGGGCAGCTTCCAGAAAAGCTTCTCCGCACCCCAGAAGCACCCGAGGCCAAACACCGCTTCGCGCATTCCGGCAGGGAACGGCGGCACGACCCGGTGGCCATTGACGAAATGCGTCTCGGGAACATTGAGGGGAGTCTGACGGCCGGGCAGCGCGGTATCCGTCCCGGGCATAGTCGATTTCCTGCGAAACAGCGCCATGGCGGGGTCTCCTCGAGGTGGGGATGGAGAGTGTGGGGACAGGTGCTGCATGACTCAAGTGCCGTCCGGCCGCAGGGCTGCGGGCGCCGGCTTGCGATCGGCGGCTCGAGGACCGTAAGCTTTCGGCCGCCATGGGAATCAGCCAGCCACAGAACCTGCGCAGCCCGCCGATCGAGAAGCTGCGTCCGTACGGGGTACGCGTCAGCCTTCCACCCGGCGATCCATTCCGTAAGCTCCTGGGGCCCGACTGGCAGCGGCTCCACTGGTACTCAACTCCAGCCGAGCGCGATGCGGCCATGGCCGAAATGAGCCGCCGGCACGAGTACTCCCGTGCCGGCGACAAGCCTGCGCTGGTGTTCCAGAAGATAGAGAAGCTCGCGGAAAGCCGGGGTCTTTGAGCTACGCTGACGGGCTCGTGCGCCGGGTTGCTACGCTGGCGCTGCCGGAAGCGCCGCATGGAGAGGACCGCATGAGCGAACCACAACCCCACCCGTACGTGACACGTCTCGACATCAAGTTTCCGGCGCTCACGGTGGTGGACGTGCCCGCGCTCGTGGCCGCCTGCCGCGATCGCTGGTACAACCAGACGCTCTGCAAGGTGAATGATTCGGTGATTCGCCTCGGCGTCATGCAGGGCGAGTATCACTGGCACAAGCATGACAACGACGATGAGTTCTTCTTCGTACTCGAGGGGCACTTCATCGTCGATCTCGAGGACCGCTCGGTAGACCTCCAGCCATTCGAGGGCTTGGTGGTACCGAAGGGTGTGATGCATCGCACCCGTGCACCCGATCGGGCCGTGATCCTGATGGCGGAAACCTCGGCCATCGTCCCGACAGGGGATGAGTAAAGTGGCGCGCGGCGTCGCTGCGTCCGCGCGAGCGGCGCAGACCTGTAGACGGGACAGATAACGTCAATGCGGTCCGCCGTAGAACGGCCGCCCAAGGAACAGATAGTACTGCTGATTACCGTGCGTATCGAAACCGGCGGCGATGTACACGGGCCCGATGAAGGTGTCGAGGCCTAGCCATATGCTGGCGTCGCGCTCGGTGTTGCCGAAGCTCGCTTCGCTGCGATTCTGCCAGACGTTGCCCATCTCCAGTGACAGCCCGAGATAGGTCGGCAAGTCGAAGTATCCCGGA
The DNA here is from genome assembly GCA_035495655.1 of Steroidobacteraceae bacterium. GTDB lineage: Bacteria > Pseudomonadota > Gammaproteobacteria > Steroidobacterales > Steroidobacteraceae > 13-2-20CM-66-19. The sequence goes on along the minus strand of DATJFM010000053.1, from coordinate 71,027 downwards.
CCGCCGCGCCCGATCTGCCGGTAGTAAAGCGCGCGAGCGATACCGTAGTTGGGTGCCAGCAGCGAGTCGGCCCGCAGCCCCGACAGATTGAGGAAGCCACCGAGCGGAAACTGCAGATTGAGGTCGGTCACATTGGCCTGCAGCGTGGTGCCGCCGGCGGCGGAGAAAGCGACCGTATCGCGACCGAATGAATAGGCGCCTATGTAGCTGCCGGTGACCTGGTCGGCCGCCTGCACGATCCCGCTGGCGTTGCGGTAGGCACTGTACTGCAACACCGCCTGTTGGCCACGTCGCGGAAAGTTGATGTCATCCAGCCGATCGTAGCTGAGGCGCACGAAATACTCGTGCAGGTTGTAGGGCGTGAAGCTCTGTACCGGCAGCTGCGGATCCGTCGGATCGCCGATCGCCAGCACGTAGTGGCCCTGCTCACGAAGCGCGCCAACGCGGATCTCGCCCCAGTTGCCGAACTGGCGGCCGAAGTCGGCGCCATAGTCGAAGGTGTGCAGGCGGTACTTCGCGAGCAGCGTCTGCTCCTGGTACACGTACAGGTCGCGCGCCAGGTCCGAGATATGCGGCATGACGAACCAGCCGGAATACTGCGCGAGCGGCAGGAACAGCTCCGAGGAAATGCCCGAGGTGCTGCCGACCGCAAGATCGGTGACCCATTCACCTGCGTTGCGGGTGATATTCGACATCACGAAGCGCATCGCCGCCGTGTAGGTGGAGTTGCCCTGAAAATCGTCCTGCAGGCTAAGCCCGAAGCGCAGGTAGTTCGGACCCTGTGAGCTCGGCCGCGCATCGAAGGCCAACCCGTAGTGGTCGGGTTCGCCGATCACCCGATAATCGAGCGTATCGAGCGCGCCGCGGCCGTAGAGCGCGGTCATGCGCCGCGCGACCGCATCGGGGTCGAGTGGCCTGCCGACCAGATCGCCGAACAGCGTGTTGGCGGCGGCGGCGTAGCGCTCCGAGCCCGGCTCCACCGTGGCGAAGTCGATGCGCGGCGGCGGAACGCGCAGCGCCTCGCGATGCAGCGCGTAGCCCTGCATGTCCTGCTCGCTGACTGCGAGCGTGGCGAGCTCCGCCGCACTCGCGCGTGCCGCCTTCTCGCCTGTGCCGATCACGCGCGCCACGCTGCCGAAGTCGAACGTCGAGGCGTCGCCAAGCGCGGGACGTATGAGCACGTCCTTGGCGCCGAGGGACGCGAGTTGCGCCTGGGAGCTGCGGTTGATGAGGATCGACAGCATCTGGTTTGAGATCACCGGTGCGCTGGTCAGCTGCTTGCGCGGCAGGAGGGTCGAGCCGACATCCACGACGATCAGCACATCGACACCCATGCTGCGCGCGATGTCCACCGGCACGTTGTCGGCGATTCCGCCATCGACCAGCAGGTGCCCTTCGCGTTCAACCGGCGCGAACACTCCGGGTGCGGAAAGACTTGCACGCATCGCGCTCGTGAGATCACCCGATCCCATGATGACACTGTCACCGGTCTCGAGATCGGTGGCCACTGCGCGGAACTGCGTGGGCAGCTCATCGAAGTCGCTGATGCGCGCCACGGGGAGTGTCAGCCGCCGCAGAGTCTCGGTGAGCTTCTGCCCCTGGATCAGTCCCTTCGGCACCACCAGATGCCCATCGCGCACGCCGAAGTGGTATTTCACCAGAAACGTCTCGTCCTCCTCCTTGCGACGCAGGTCGAGGTCCTCGCGTGGCGGACGGTCGCGGAAAGCGTCCTGCCAGTTGATCGAGGTCATGACCTTCTCGATGTCACGCGCGGACAGGCCGCTCGCATACAGACCGCCGACCACGGCACCCATGCTGCTTCCTGCGATGGCGTCAATCGGCACGCGCATCTGCTCGAGGACCTTAAGCACCCCGATATGCGCGGTACCGCGCGCGCCCCCACCCGAGAGCACGAGGCCGATGCGTGGGCGATGGTGCGTGTCCTGTGAGAGCGGCCGCTCGGCGGCTGCCTGTGCGTTCGTGAGCGCGGGCACCGCGAGCCAAGCTGCCAGGAATAGACTCACCGCCCGAAGACGGGACGCGACCGCCCGTGTTGCACTCACGCGCGGGAGAATACCAGCATTGTTCGGCGTGGCGCGCCTCGGGGCTCGCAGGCCGCGGACGCGATCACGGATAATGTGGGCATGAGCGCTCTTTGCCCGATGCGACCAGCGAGCCGCGCCCGTGCGGCCCTGCGCGGCTGGCAGCTCGCACCGGCGCGGTGCGCGGTCGCGGTGTTCTTCCTGGCTACCCGCCCGCTCGATGCGCTCGCGCAGGCGCCGGGCTCGAGTGACTGGGGATACTACGGCGGCGATGCGTTAGGCCAGCATTTCTCCACCCTCGATCAGATCAACCGCGGTAACGTCGCGCGCCTCGCGCCGGCGTGGACTTATCGCACCGGCGAGCTCGGCAGCGGGTTCGCCAGCGCGAGAAAGCTCACCTTCGAAGCGACCCCGGTGCTCGCCTTCGGTCTGCTCTACCTCGAGACGGCCAGCAACGTCGTGATCGCGCTCGATCCGGAGTCGGGCCGTGAGCGCTGGCGCTTCGATCCGCACATCGATCGCTCGCGCCACTATGCGGAAGCGAGCGCGCGCGGGGTCAGTCTGTGGAGCGCCGCTGGTGCGGCCGGCAGCCGCGCGTGCCGCCACCGGGTGTTCACCGGCACTCTCGATGCGCGTCTGCTCGCGCTCGATGCCGACAGCGGTCAGCTGTGCAGCGACTTCGGCGATAGCGGTCAGGTGGATCTCACCCGTGGACTGCAGATTCGCGACGCCGGAGAGTATCTGGTCACCTCGCCGCCGGCGATCTTCGGCAAGCTCGTGATCGTTGGCTCGGCAATCGGCGATAACCGTGCGGCACAGGTCGAGCGCGGCGTCATTCGTGCTTACGACGCTGAAAGCGGGCTGCAGCTCTGGTCCTTCGACCCGCTGCCGGACTCGGTGGCACATCCCGCGGCGGCCGACTGGAATCTCGCCGAAGCGCAGAGCAGTGGCGCCGCCAACGCCTGGGGTGTCATGACAGTCGACCAGGAGCACGCTTTGGTGCTGGTACCGACCGGCTCGGCGAGTCCGGATTACTTCGGGGGTCAGCGTCACGGCTCCAATCGCTTCGCCGACGCTCTGCTTGCGCTCGATGCGCGCAGCGGCCGGCTCGTGTGGCAACAGCAGCTCATTCATCACGATCTCTGGGACTACGACCTGGCCGCCCAACCGGTGCTCGGCGATGTGGAGATCCAGGGCATACCGGTGCCGGCGGTGATTCAGGCGACCAAGACCGGCATGCTGTATGTGTTCGAGCGCGCGCGCGGTCAGCCTTTGTTTCCGGTCACGGAGCGGCCCGTGCCGGTGAGCCAGGTGCCGGGCGAGGATGCCTGGCCGACGCAGCCGTTCTCGTCCCTGCCGCCGCTCACGCCGCAGCAGGCCGTGCTGCCCGACGAGGCATGGGGACTCACCTTCTGGGATCGCGCCAAATGCCGGCAGCTCATTGCGACGCTGCGCAACGAAGGGATATTCACGCCTCCGGACCTGCGCGGCACGCTGCTCACGCCCGGCTATATCGGCGGGGTGAACTGGGGCGGCATGGCGTTCGATCAGGACCACGCGCGCATCATCGCCGCGGTAAACCTGTTGCCCATGGTGGTGACGCTGCTCGCGCGGGCGGAGTTCGAGCGCGAGGTGCACTCGCGTGATTACCCGCATTCACAGTTCGGAGCGCAGGCGGGCACGCCCTTCGGCATGCGACGTGAGCCGCTGCTCTCACCTCTCGGGCTGCCCTGCACCGCACCGCCGTGGGGTGCGCTGGTGAGCATCGATCTCCGCAAGCAGCGCATCGCCTGGCAATCGCCGCTCGGCTCGACCGAGGGATTCACTCCGTGGTTCCTGCCGGTGCGGGACTTCGGCATGCCGAACATGGGTGGTCCGATTGCAACCGCCGGCGGACTGGTGTTCGTCGGCGCCGCCATGGACGGATACTTGCGCGCCTTCGACATCGAGACCGGCGTAGAGCTGTGGAAACACAAACTGCCCGCCGGTGGTCAGGCGACCCCGATGACGTATCGCGCCGGGGCGGGTCAACGACAGTACCTGGTGATCAGCGCCGGTGGACACGGACCACTCGGCACCCCGCGCGGCGATTATGTGGTGGCCTTTGCGTTACCCGCCTCGCGGGCGCAGCGGTGAATTTGCGGGGAGAGAGCTCGAATGGCGTTGCTGATTTTACTGTACGTGATCCAGGCGGGCCTCATCATCCACGTCATCAAGACCGGGCGGAATCAACTGTGGATATGGGTGTTGCTGTTGCTGCCGGCAGGGATCGGCGCGATCGCCTATGTGGCGGTGGAAATCATTCCGGAGCTGCTGCGCAGCCGCACAGCGCAACGCACCGCGCGCGGGTTCCGTAAAGCATTGGACCCTGGCGCCGATCTGCGTCGCTACGAAAGCGAGGCGCGCATCGGGGGCAACGTCGCGAGTCGCCAGCGCTATGCCGAAGAGCTCGCGCGACTCGGGCGTTTCGATGAGGCCATCGCGCAGTATCGAGAGTGTCTCAGCGGGCTGTACGAGCACGATCCCAACCTGATGCTCGGGCTCGCACAGGCGCAGTTCGGCAAGGGCGACGCCAGCTCCGCCCGCACCACTCTCGATGAGCTGATTCGTCTCAACCCCGACTTCCGCTCGCCGGTGGGACATTTGTTGTACGCCCGTGCACTCGAGGCCGAGGGCAACGTGGCAAAAGCGCTGGAGGAGTACCGCGCGCTCGCCGGCTCGTACCCGGGCGCCGAGGCGGCCGTGCGCTTTGCGCAGCTGCTGCAGGCGCAAGGCGAGCGCGCCGAGGCGCAGCGCGTCGTGCGGGAGTTGCTCGAGCAGGCCCGGATAGCACCCGGACACTACCGCCGCGCACAGCGCAGCTGGCTCGAGGCCGCACAGCGGTTGCTGCAGTCCTAAAGCGTCTTAGATCCGATCGTTTGACTGCTCGCACGACGTGTCTGTGCCAATGGTGACCAAAAGGTTAACCATCGCGCCGCAGACAATAAAAGCGCGCGGCGAGAGCCAATGCTCAAGATCTCTTCACACGCTGCCTGAGGCCCACGGTGCGCCGCCGCCAGACGCTGAGGACGCTCCCGCCGCCGAGCACCGCCATCGTGAGCAGGTCGAGCGCTCCGCCACCTCCGCCCCCGCCTGCGCCTGCCGCGCTGGCAGTGCTCTTGGGTGGCGGGGGAACGCTGTAGGCGACTGCGGCGAGACAGGCGTTATCGCCTACGTTCGCCGGCGCGGTCGTTTGCATGCTGCTCGAGCTCAGCACCACCGTCGCGCTGTCCGCGCGCCCCTGGTTATCGGTCACAGTCAGAGTCAGTGTGTAGGTGTCGGGCGCCGTTGGGGCGACAATGGTGGCGCGTGCGCTGTTGGCATTTTGAATTGCCGGCGGGTTGGTGGTTGGTTGGGTGACCGTCCAGGCATAGTCCGCAATGCTCGCCTGGCAGGCGGCGCCACTGCCGCTGGCGTCGAGAGTCACCGGGTTGCCGGCCTGCACTTTTCCGGACAGCCCCACGGCTGCAATGGGGCGCAGTGCCTCGGACACTGCGCCGTCGGCATTTGCCATGCCCGCGCCGCAGGCCGCAGTTGTGCAGTTGCACTCCGCGGTCTGCACATCGCTCGGATCAGCGGGCACGTGACACATGGGCGCCGCCGGATTGACCGGGAAAGGCTGGCTTCCTGTCCGCAGCCGCATGATCAGCTGCTCCGGGGTCAGATTGCCATTGACCGCCAGCATGAGCCCGGCGATACCCGCGACGATCGGCGCCGAAAAACTGGTGCCGACGTTGTAGTTGTACTGGTCGGTGTAGGTGTTGGTCGCGGGCTTGGTGGTGCCCGTGTTGGTTGTGGTGACGATCGAGAACAGGCACGGCTCACCGGCACCGGTATTGACACAGTTGCCCGCCGGCGCGCTCAACGCGACTTCCGGTCCCAGACTGCTGTAGCCGACCTTGGTGCCGATGTGGCGCAGCCCGGCGACCGCGACCGCACCGGCGCAGTTTGCGGGTACGTCCACCGGGCCGCCCTCGTTGCCGGCCGACACGGTTACCAGCACGCCGGCTGCAACGAGCTCGTCGATTATTTGCTGATACGCGGGGAAGTCCTGGCAACTGCCGGCCTCGCCCAGACTCATATTGACGATTTTCGCCGGGTAAGGATTGGTCGGGACCCCATCGACGGGAAAGCCCGCGGCCCAGGCCATGGCGGCGATGATGTCGGAGTCGTAGCCGCCGCATTTGCCGAGCACGCGCACCGGCTCGACCCAACTCTGCCAGCTGAGGCCGGCGACGCCCTGACTGTTGTCGGTGATCGCACCCAGGATTCCCGCGACGCGCGTGCCGTGCCAGCTGCTGTTGGCGACCGTGCAGCCGGCGAACTGCGGTGTCTTTACATCCGCTGCTGTCACCCAATCGCCTGGATCGGACGCGTCTGCATCGCGCCCGTCGCCGTCGTTGGCGACGCTGGCATTGCTGATCATGTTGTAGCCGGGTAGCAGGCGGTTGGCGCTCGAGTTGCGCAGGTCGGGATGATCGAAGCGCACGCCGGTGTCGAGATCGGCAATCACGACACCGGGCGAGCCGGTAGTGAGATCCCACGCGCCGATGGCATTGATCGCGGCAGGCTCGGAGTTCTGCAGATACCACTGTTCGTTGAACAGCGAATCATCGGGTACGCGCAGCACGTGCCGTCGCGTGTCGATCTCCGCGTACTCGGTCTCTGGATCGGACCGCAGCCGTGCAAGCGTCTGCCGCAGGTCCTCACCGGCCCGCGCAGTGACCCGTAGCAGATGCACACCCGAGACGATGTGCCGCACCTGGGCGACCCGCAACCCGTGCCGGGTAGCGAGCGCCGCAACCCGCCCGGGCGCCGCCTCGTAGGCTGCGGACTCGGGAATTGCCCGCAACCGCAGGATGAAGCGTTCCACGGCTGCCGGCTCCGTCGCTGGCGCCGAGGCGGCTAGCGCTCCCGCCTGGCCAAGGACCAGCAGCAGTATCGCGCCGAGAAAGCGCACAGGCGTTGGTGAGACCTGCATCCGGCCGACGATACCGGAAGGTGCCGAATCGAGCCGCGTTCAACGCCCAGACGGTGACCGGCTTCGCGTTCCGGCAGGTATCTGCTGCGTGATGCAGTGGATATTGCCGCCGCCGAGCAGGATCTCGCGTGACGGCACACCTACCACGCGCCGCCCCGGAAACAGCCGCTTGAGGCGCGCCGCCGCCTGGGCATCGGTGCGGGCATCGAGCAACGGCATGACGACCCCGCCGTTGGCGATATAGAAATTGACATAGGTCGCCGCGAGACGCTCGCCCGCGACGCGCGGCCGGCTACCTTCCCGGGCAATGATGCCCGCGGCCTCGCGTGCGCGCATGTGCAGCGGTCCGGGCATCGGCAAGCGGATCACTTTCAGGCGCCGCCCACGGGCATCGCGCGCGGCCTGCAGCCGCTCGAAGGCATCGACCGATATCGGGTATTGCGGATCGCGCCGGCGCTCGGTCCAGGTGAGACAGAGCACCCCCGGGCGCACGAAGCACGCAAGGTCATCGATGTGGCCGCCGGTTTCATCGTCCACTACGCCCTGGCCGAGCCAGATGATCTGAGTGACTCCGAGGTACTTGCGCAGATGCCCCTCGATGTCGGTGCGCTCGAAGCGCGGGTTGCGGTTCGGATTGAGCAGACACTGCTCGGTGACGAGCGCGGTACCTTCACCGTCCACGTGGATGGCGCCACCCTCATTCACCATGGGTGCGCGGTAGCGCTCGAGCCGCTCGGTCTCGAGCACCTTGCGCGCGACCAGATCATCCTGGTCCCAGGGGAAATACAAGCCGCCGTTCAACCCGCCCCAGGCGTTGAAGCGCCAGTCGACGCCCCGCACGCGGCCTCTGGCATCGATTACGCAGGTCGGACCGACATCGCGCATCCACGCATCATCGTGCGCCATCTCGAGCACGCGCACCTGCTCGGGCAGCAGAGCCCGTGCCGAGCTGTAGTGAGCGGCCGACACTCCGACGGTGACCGGCTCGAACCGCGCGATCGCCGCGGCCACCTGCGCGAATGCCAGCTGCGCTGGCCGTGCAGCCTCGCGCCAGTTGTCGGGGCGCTCGGGCCAGAGCATCCAACATCCGGAGTGTGGCTCGAACTCCCCCGGCATGCGGAAGCCGTCCGCTGCGGGCGTGCTCGAGAGCGTGCGCATCATTTGCGCAGACGACTGTGGCGGAATCCGTAAAAGGCGTAGATGGACATGCCGATGATGGTCCACACCAGCAGCCGGATCCAGGTGCCGTTCGAGAGCGCGAGCGTCATGCCAAGGCACACCAGCGCGCCGAGCGTGCAGGTGAGCGGCGCCCACGGCACGCGGAAGGGCCGATAAGCGTCGGGGCGCGTGCGGCGCAGCACCAGCACACCCACGCACACCACCGCGAAGGCGAGCAGGATACCGATGGAGATGAGGTCCGCGAGCACATCGAGCGGAAAGACCGCCGCGATGAGTGCCGCGCCGATGCCGGTCACCACGGTGGCAACGTGTGGCGTCTTGAAGCGCGGATGGCAACGGCTCATGAACGGCGGCAACAGCCCATCGTCGGACATCGACAGCAGGATGCGCGGCTGGCCGAGGAGCGAGGTGAGAATGACCGAGGTCATGCCGGCAATGACTCCCACCTTGAGGAGCCAGGAAAGCCAGGAGAGTTGCGGATGCGCGTCCAGCGCCACCGCCACGGGCGCGTCGGAGTCGAGCTTGGCATACGGCACCATGCCCGTGAGCACGGTCGCCATGGCGACATACAGCACCGCGGAGATCACCAGCGCCCCCAGTATGCCGATTGGCAGATCGCGCTGCGGGTTGCGGGCCTCGAGCGCGGTCGTGGAAGCGGTATCGAAGCCCACGTAGGAGAAGAAGATGATGGCGGCACCCTGCAGCACGCCGCTCCAGCCGAAGTGTCCGAAGCTGCCGGTGTTAGGTGGCACATACGGCCGCCAGTTGGCCGAGTCGAGGTAGTGCAGACCGGCAAATACGATGATGACGATGATGCCGACCTTGAGGGCCACCATCAGAGTGTTGGCACTGGCGGACCAGCGCACGCCGACATACAGCAGCATCGTCATGGCGGCGATGATGAGCACCGCAGGCACGTTGATGATGGCGCCCGTGCTGATGAGGTGATCGTGCGCGTCGACCCCGAGGGGCGCATTCACGAACGCCGCCGGCAGGTGGATGTGCGCATCGGCGCACAGGCTCACGACGTAAGCCGACCAGCTCACCGCCACTGCGGATGCCGAGATGGCGTACTCGAGCAGCAGATTCCAACCGATGAACCAGGCGAGTGCCTCGCCGAGAGTCGCATAGGTGTAGCTGTAAGCGCTGCCAGGCACCGGCAGGAACGCGGCAAACTCCGAGTAGCACAGCGCCGCGAGGCCGCCGCCGAACGCCGCGATCAGCAGCGAGAGTGTGATCGCCGGCCCCGAGTGGTTGGCGGCTACCGTGCCGGTGAGCACGAAAATGCCCGAGCCGATGGTGGCGCCCAGGCCGATGGCGATGAGCGCCCGGGCGCTCAGCACCTGCTTCAGGCGCGACTTGCCCGAGGGCTCGGCGTCGATCGGCCGCACCGCCATGAGCTGACGCAGCACCGAGCGCTGCGCAGCGGGCACGCCCGCGCTCTTATTGATGTCGATGGCGTCGGGCATCCACTGCTCGTTTCATGCTCGCCCCCGGGTGTCGACCGCGTGCCAGTCTCTCATACGTGGCAGCACTGCGGTACGGCCCGGCCGCACCGCGATGCCCTGTGCTAGCATTTGCGCGCCCGGCGCCCCCCGCGCCCGGATTTCCCTCCAGGAGTGCACCCTCGATGTCTACGCTCGCCAACTCGAAGATCACGCCTCCCCCGCAGGGCGCGAAGATCGGCATACAGGACGGCAAGCTGCGTGTTCCGGAGAATCCCATCATTCCCTTCATCGAGGGCGATGGCACCGGCCCGGACATCTGGCGTGCGAGCGTGCGTGTCATGGACGCGGCGGTGGCCAAAGCCTACGGCGGTAAGCGCCGTATCCACTGGATGGAGGTGTTCGCAGGAGAGAAATCCAACAAGCTGCTCAACACCTGGCTGCCCGATGAGACGGTCGCGGCGTGTCGCGAGTACCTGGTATCGATCAAAGGGCCGCTCACCACGCCGGTGGGCGGCGGCATCCGCTCGCTCAATGTGGCGCTGCGGCAGATGCTGGACCTCTACGTCTGCCTGCGACCGGTGCGCTGGTTCAAGGGCGTGCCCTCACCGGTCCGGCACCCGGAAAAGGTCGACATGGTTATCTTCCGCGAGAACACCGAGGACATCTACGTCGGCATCGAATTCGAGTACGGCACGGCCGACGACCAGAAGTTTCTCGAGCTGTTTCGTCAGGCCTTCCCCAAGGCCTATGCCAGGATCCGCTTCCCGGAGACCTCCGGCATCGGCATCAAGCCGGTGTCGAAGGAAGGCTCCGAGCGGCTGATCCGTGCGGCGCTTGCCTACGCGGTCGGTCACCAGCGGCGCAGCGTGACACTCGTTCACAAGGGCAACATCCAGAAGTTCACCGAGGGCGCCTTCCGCAATTGGGGTTACCAGCTCGCCGAGCGCGAATTCGCGGCCAGCACCTATACCTGGGAGCAGTGGGAGCGCACCAAGGCCGCGCGCGGAGAACCGCAGGCCAACGCCGAGATGGATGCGGCGCGCAAGGCCGGCCGGGTCATCGTCAAGGATGCGATCGCCGATATCACGCTGCAGCAGGTACTCACCCGTCCCGATGAGTTCGATGTCATCGCTACCACGAACCTCAACGGTGACTATCTCTCCGATGCGCTCGCCGCGCAGGTCGGCGGCATCGGTATCGCTCCGGGCGGCAACATCAATTATCTCACCGGGCATGCGGTATTCGAGGCGACGCACGGCACCGCACCGAAGTACGCCAACCTCGACAAGGTCAATCCCGGCTCGGTCATCCTCTCGGGGGAAATGATGTTGCGTTACCTCGGCTGGGTGGAGGCCGCCGATGCCATCGTCACCGCCATGGACCGCACCATCGGCCAGAAGATCGTCACCTACGATTTCGCCCGGCTCATGGACGGTGCGCAGGAAGTGTCGACCAGCGCCTTTGGCGATGCGCTGATCCGCAACCTGTAGCACGCCGCACGTCGCCATCCGACTGCCCGTGAGCCCGCCTGCCGCGCGCAACCTGCTCGAATGGGCGCGCCAGGTGCAGGCGATCGCGCAGAACGGGCTCGCCTTCACGCACGATCCGTTCGACCGCGAACGCTACACTCAGCTCACCGAGCTGGTGGCGCTGCTGCTCGCGCGTGAGCTGGAGATGCCCATCGATGCCGCCCGCGCCCTGTGGTCGGATGAGCAGGGTTACGCCACCCCGAAGGTCGACGTGCGCGGTGGGGTATTCATCGAGAGCCGGGTGCTGCTGGTACGCGAGCGTTCCGATGGCCGCTGGACACTGCCGGGCGGCTGGGTGGATGTGAACGATGCGCCCTCGGAGGCGGTGGCACGCGAGATATTAGAGGAGTCCGGCTACCAGGCGCGTCCGGTGAAACTCGCAGCGCTCCTCGACAAGAACCGCCACCCGCACCCAGCGGGTGTGCATCACATCTACAAGCTCTTCTTCCTCTGCGAGCTCACCGGCGGCGCCGCGGCGGTGAGTGCCGAAACCGATGCGGCCGAATTCTTCCCGCTGCAAGCGCTGCCGCCACTGTCCACCGGCCGCGTGCTGGCCACGCAGATCGAGCGGCTCTACCAGCATCACCTCGATCCATCGCTGCCGACCGACTTCGACTGAGCGCGCGCATCCGGCATGGACATGTCAGCCGACCTCCCCGCCCCGCGTGAGTGCGCCCGGCACATCGTCGAGGCGTTTGCGCGCTACAACGCGGAGTTCCGTGCCATCACGCGGCGCGCTCCGCAGCGCTTTGACATGCGCGACCTCAAAGGCAGCCAGCGCGATGCCGTGGAGCGCATCGAGCTGTACGACCACTTCGTGAATCAGACCATCGCTACGCTGCGCCTGGTGCTCGGCGCGCAGGCGGGCGACCGCGCTCTGTGGCAGCAGATCCGCGCCGAGTTCGCCGCGCAGATCAGCGCATTGCCCGATACGGAGTTCACCAAGACCTTCTTCAGCTCCATCAGCCGCCGGCTCTTCGGCACGGTAGGCGTGGCACCCGACATCGAGTTTGTTGCGACCGATCTCGATCCGCTCGCCGATATCCACTCGGCGGTCGGCACCAACACCTACCTCAATCACGGCTCGCTCGCGCTGCTGATCGAGGATCTGCTCGGCGATGTACGCTTCCGTTCACCGTGGCGCGATCTGGATGCGAGCATCGCGCACGTCGCCAACGAGGTGCGCAGCTACCTGCACTCACGCGGCGAGCGGCGCGCGGTCGAGCGCGTCGAGGTGATCCGCGCGGTGTTCTACCAGATGTCGCGCGCCTACGTCGTAGGCCGGATCCAGGGACGCGGCTTCCTCGTGCCGCTGGTGGTCGCCCTCAAGAACACCGACAACGGCGTACTGGTGGACGCGGTGATGCTGGCCGAGGCCGATGTAAGCATCGTGTTCAGCTTCACGCGCTCGTATTTCCACGCCGATCTCGAGCGCGTCGCCGAGGCGGTGCTCTTTTTGCGCTCGCTCATGCCGCGCAAGCCGATAAGCGAGCTGTTCACCGTGCTCGGCCGCGCCCGTCAGGGTAAGACCGAGCGCTACCGCGAGCTGATGCGCAACCTCGAGCAGACGCAGGATCTGTTCGAGCACGCCGCCGGTGAGCGCGGACTGGTGATGGTGTGTTTCACCCTGCCCTCCTTCGATGTGGTGTTCAAGGTGATCCGCGACCGCTTCCCGTATCCCAAAACCGTGCTGCGCGAGGAGGTCATGGAGAAGTACCGTCTGGTGTTCATCCACGATCGCGCCGGGCGGTTGGTGGACGCGCAGGAGTTCCGCCGGCTGCGCTTTCCGCGCACGCGCTTTGCGCCCGCGCTGCTCGAGGAGCTGCGGCGCGAGACTGCCGGTACCGTGCACGAGGACGGCCCGGATCTGGTGTTCGATCATCTGTACATCGAGCGGCGCATGACTCCGCTCAACCTGTATCTGCGCAGCGCTTGCGCCGCGGACACCGAGCGTGCGGTGCTCGATTACGGCCAATGCATCCGCGACCTCGCCTACACCAATATCTTTCCGGGGGATCTGCTGCTGAAGAATTTCGGCGTCACCCGTCACGGACGCGTGATCTTCTACGACTACGATGAGCTGTGCAGCGTCACCGATTGCAACTTCCGCGATGTGCCGCCCGCAGCGCACGAAGAGGATGAGATGCTGGGCGAGGCGTGGTTCTACGTCGCCGACAACGATGTGTTTCCCGAGACGTTCCTCAACTTCCTCGGCTTCAGCGACGAGCAGCGCGCCGCGCTGCTGCGCGTACACGGCGAGATCCTCACCGCGAGCTTCTGGCGCGGCGTGCAGCAGCGGCTCAGGGATGGCGATGTGATGGAGGTGCTGCCCTACCACCCGCACCGCGTACGGGTAGCCGGCAGCCTGTAGGCCTCAGGGGATGCCGCCGCCGACGCGCACCAACGGCTCGGCGGCTACGTGCGTCTGCGCCGCCAGACGCGGCTCGCCGCCCGCGTCGAGCTCGGCCAGGGTGCGACTTGCGGTGTCCCAATTGACCAGCTCCTCGAGGAATGCCTTGACGTAGCCGCTGCGGCGGTTCTGGTGATCGAGGTAATAGGCGTGCTCCCACATATCGAGCGCGAGCAGTGGGACATCCCCGCGCACCAGCGGTGTGCCGGCATTGCTGGTACTGACGACCTCGAGGGTCCCGCCGCGCCACACGAGCCACAGCCAGCCACTGCCAAAATGGGCACTGGCCGCCTCGGTGAACTCGCGTACGAAGCGCTCGTGCGCGCCGAAGCGCTCGCGCAGATACTCGCCCACCAGGCCAGTGGCCGGGCCGCCGCCGCGCGGACGCATCGAATCCCAGTAGAGGTTGTGGTTGTACACCTCGGCGGCGTATCGATACAACGCATGTCGTGCAGGGTTGCGCTCGGTGGCGCGGATGAGCTCGGTGAGGCTGAGCGGCTCGAGCTCCGTGCCGCGCACCATCGCCACCATCCGGTCGAAGCACACGCGCTGATGACGCAGGAAATGAAATACCAGGGTGTCGCGCGAGATCGCCGGCTCGAGGTCGGCGAAGTTGTAAGGCATCGCGGGCGACTCGATATTCATGCGGCTTCCTTCCTGCAAAACGAAACTCGGTCTAAATAACTTAAGACCCCATGAGCGCCGCAGCGGTTCCGTCAACGTGAACTCTCGCTGACGACTCAATACGCCGACTGCGCACGAGGCGCAAGAGGACAAGACCGCATGTTGTCGATGAGCTGTGCGCCGCTGCTCGCGCAGCGACACAGAACGCGCGACGTGGCCGCAGATGCGGCCGACGCAAGCTCGAACTTGTCGATTACCGTTGCGCTTTGCGTGTTGCTCGTCTTTTTGTGTTGCTCGTAGGTCAGCAGCAACACGCGCGCGCCTCAGCCTTCGGTGGTCGCCAGCGCGCGCTCGAGGTCCGCGAGCAGATCGTCCGTGTCCTCGAGCCCGATGGAGAGTCTGATGGTCCCTGCGGTGATGCCGGACAGCCGTTGCAGATCGGCGTTGAGCTCGCGGCTTCCCATCATCTGCGAGGTCACGGCAAGCGACTCGGTGGCTCCGAGGCTGGCGGTGAGCGCAAACAGCTCCAGCGCATCGGCGAAGCGCCGGGCTGCCGGCGCGCCGCCGCGCAGATCGAAGCTCACGATGGTGCCGAAATCCTGCATCTGCTGCGCCGCGAGCGCGTGCTGGGGATGCGTCGGCAGCCCTGGATAGTGCACGCGCGCGACCGCTGCATGCTCGGCGAGGCGCTGCGCGATTGCCGAGGCGCTCGCGCACTGAGCGCGATAACGCACGAAGTACGTCTTCAGCCCGCGCAGGATGAGGAAGGCGGCGTGCGGGTCGAGTGTGCCGCCGAGCACGCCAAAGTCATTGCGCATGGCGCGGATCAGCTCGCTGCGGGCGATCACCGCCCCGCCCATCACATCCCCGGTGCCGGAGGCGTACTTGGTGAGGCTGTGGAGGTACACGTCCACATCGAAGCTGCCGTGCTGGTGGAAGCCGGCGAAGGTATTGTCCAGCACGCTCAGCGCCCCGGCGGCGCGCGCGAGGCGGGTGAGTGCGCCGATATCGGCGATCCTGGTGATCGGATTGGTGGGGCTTTCGAAAATCACCAACCGGGTCGGGCGGGAAGCGAGGGTGCGTTCCACTCCGGCGAGGTCCTCGATCGAGAGCAGCGTATGCTCCACTCCGAAGCGGGCGAGCACCCGGCGGATGAGGTAGCGCGTCGGGTTGTAGCTCTCGATGAAACAGAGGACATGATCGCCCTGGCTGGTGAGCGCAAGCAGGGCCTGCGAGATGGCCCCCACGCCCGATGCGGTCACCAGGCAGTCGTCCCTCCCCTGCAACTCGGCGAGCAGCAGCTCGAGCTGACGGGTCGTCGGGTTGGAGGAGCGCTGGTAATAGAAGCCGGGACGCTCCCCACGCAGGTAACGTTCGGTCTCCTCCAGCGTGTCGAACTCGAATTTCACCGACTGGTAGATCGGGGCCACCAGCGGGTGATTATCCGGCGCCAGCTCGATCGAAGGGGGATGGTTGACGCGAGTGCTCTTCTTCATGTGTTCCCGGTGTGCAAGAGCTGCTACGGGCGGGGTGCCCTAGAGCTGGAGAGTGAAGCGATCGGCGTCCAGGTGCGCGGGAAACTTCTCGCGAAATGCGTGCAGCGGCTCGTCCGGCAGCTCCACGGTGAGCAGCGTGGCGAGATCGCCGGCATCGGCGAGCGTGCGCCCGCGGAAATCGATGACGGCGCTGTCGCCGCTGTGCGCGACGCCGTGGCCATCGCTTCCCACACGATTGACGCCGACCACGTAGCAGAGGTTCTCGATCGCCCGGGCGCGCAGCAGCTGCCGCCAGGCGTCGGCGCGCGGCGCCGGCCAATTTGCGACATACAGTAAGAGATCGTAGTCGAGCTCGGGGCGGCGGCGGCTGAAGACCGGAAAGCGCAGGTCGTAACACACGAGCGGACAGATGCGGAAGCTCCGCCAGCTGACGCTCCAGGGTGCCCGGCCGGGAGTGAAATGCTGGTGCTCCCGCCCCATGCGGAAGAGGTGACGCTTGTCGTAGTGCCGCAGCTCACCGGAGGGCGATGCCCACAGCAGACGGTTGTAGTAATGCCCGTCATCGAGCGTGATGACGCTGCCGGCAACCACCGCATCGAGCGCGGCCGCGAGCCGCAACAGCCATTGCGTGGTCGGACCGCCGGAAGGCTCGCCGAGCCGCTCGACCTCCATGCTGAAGCCGGTCGTGAAGGTCTCCGGCAGCACGACGAGATCGGTCTGGCCGGCGAGCGGCTGCAGCAACTGCTCGAAGCGCGCACGGTTGGCCGCGCCGTCATGCCAGAGAAGCGGCTGCTGCAGGAGCGAGACGCGCAGCGTACTCATCGCGCAACCGCCCGCTGCTGCGTGGCGAAGGCCCGCAGCCGCGCCGCAGCCTCATCCAGGGTGCTGTCGCGCTTGGCGACGCACAGCCGCACGAATGGCAGCGGCTCGGGCTGCGCGTAGAACGGTGACAGCGGTATCGTGGCGACGCGCGCCTCGGTCAGCAGACGTTCGGCAAAGGCGCGATCATCGGGCGGGGCAAAGCTGCGGAAGTCGAGCAGCTGGAAGTACGTCCCCTCGGCTTTCGGCAGCACGAAACCCGAGTCCTCGAGCGCATGCCGAAGGCGGTCGCGCTTGGCCTCAAAGAAAGGCGCAAGCTGCTCGCCGCAGCGGGGCTGCTCGGCGAGATAGGCTGCGATCGCATGCTGGAGCGGGTGCGAGATGCTGAAGGTGTTGAATTGATGCACCTTGCGCAGCTCGCGCGTGAGCTCGGCGGGGGCGACACAGTAGCCGATGCGCAGCCCGGTGGCGTGCAGGGTCTTGCCAAAGGAGAACACCGCGAGGCTGCGCCCCGCCAGCTGCGGGTGCGCCAGCACCGAGGCGTGGCGCGCGCCATCGAACACTACGTGCTCGTACACCTCGTCGGACAGCACGAGGACGGCACTGCCGTCGATGATGCGCGCGAGCTCATCGAGATCCTCGCGCCGCGCAATGGTGCAGGCGGGATTGTGCGGACTATTGAAGATCACGAGGCGCGTGCGCGCGTTGAGCGTGCGGCGCACGCGCTCCCAGTCGTAGCGGAAGCCCGGTTGGATGAGCGGCAGCCGTATGCAGCGCCCGCCGGCGAGCCGCACCGCGGGCTCGTAGGAATCGTAGGCGGGGTCGAAGGCGATCGCCTCATCACCGGCGCCGATCAGGGCCTGAACCGCGGAGTAGATGGCCTCGGTGGCACCGAGGGTGACGGTGATCTCGGTGTCCGGATCGATCGACAGGCCGTAGGAAGCGAGCAGCTTGGCGGCAATGCGCTCGCGCAGCGCCGGCAACCCCTCCATCGGAGCGTACTGGTTGTGTCCTGCCTGCATGGCGGCGGCAACCAGCTGCGTAAGCCGCGGATCGATGTCGTAGTCGGGAAAGCCCTGGCCGAGATTGAGCGCGTCGAGCTCGCGCGCGCGGCGCGACATGATCGTGAAGATCGTGGTGCCGATGTCCTCGAGCTTGCCCACCGTTGCCTGCTGCGGCTTCAGTCCTGCGCGGCGGCCGCGAGCGCAGCCCCCACCACGCCCGCCTGGCCGGCAAAACGCGCAGGGCGTATCTCGGCGGAGGATCGCAGCAGCGGGGCAAATTCACTGAAGTGCTCACTCACTGCACCGCCGAGGATGAACACATCCGGCCAGAGCAACTGATACAGGGCCGCCAGGTACTCGTTCACCCGTGCGACCCATCCCGGAAAATCGAGCCCGGCCACCGTACGGGTGTGCGCCGAGGCCCATTTCTCCGCATCCATGCCGCGCAGCTCGAGGTGCCCGAGCTCGGTGTTGGCGAACAGTCTGCCGCCGGTGAAGAGCGCGGTGCCGATGCCGGTACCGAAGGTGAGCATGATCACACTGCCGGTACAGCCGCGGCCGCTGCCGAAGCGCATCTCGGCGATGCCGGCGGCATCGGCATCGTTCAGCATCAGCACCGGCCGGCCGAGCGCTTCCGATGCCAGCGCTTCGCCATTGGTGCCGATCCAGCCGTGATCGATATTGGCGGCAGTGAAGGCGGTACCGCCTTTGATGACGCTCGGAAACGCGACCCCGGCGCGCCCGGCGGCGCCCTCGAGCCGCCCGGCGAGGGCGACGAGCACCGGCATCAGGGAAGCGGGCGTGCAGGGACGCGGCGTCGGAGCGGAGATGAGCCCGCCGCGCACACTGCCGTGCTGCACATCGACCAGCCCGGCCTTCACGGATGATCCCCCGACGTCGATGCCCAGTACTTCAGCCGCCATGTAGCTACTCCCCGCCTGTATGGCTACAGATTCGCAGCCGCTGCGAGCTGCAGATCCCGCTCGCGCCGCCGCTCGCGATGGCGCATCCACACCGTCGAGAGCGCGATGCCGCTCGCCACGATCAGCACCATGATGGTGGCGAGCGCGTTGATATCGGGGGTCACGCCGAAGCGCACCTTGGAGAAAATCACCATCGGCAACGTGCTCGACCCGGGTCCTGCCACGAACTGCGTGATCACCAGATCATCCCACGAAAGCGTGAACGCCAGCAGCCAACCCGAGGCGACCGCGGGCAGGATGAGCGGCAGGGTGATACGGCCGAACACCGTCAGCGGGCGCGCGCCAAGATCCATGGCCGCCTCCTCCAGCGACTCGTCGAAGCCGGCGAGACGCGACTGCACGACCACGCTCACGTAAGCCATGCAGAAGGTGATGTGCGCGAGCGTGATCGTGACCGCGCCCGCACCGCGCGGCCAGCCGATGAGCTGGCCCAGCGCGACGAACAGCAGCAGCAGCGAGAGCCCGGTGATCACCTCCGGCATGACGATGGGAGCTGTGGTCATACCGGCGAGCAGCAGCCGGCCGCGGAATGGGCCGAAGCGGGCGAGTGCCATGCCGGCGAGCGTGCCGAGCACCACCGCGGCGGTCGCTGAGATCAGCGCGATGCGGATCGAGAGAAATGCCGCGCCGAGGATCTGCTCGTTGCCGAGCAGCGCCTGGTACCACTTGAGCGTCGGGGAGTGCGCCGCATCCCACACCGTGACGAGGCGCGAGTTGTTGAAGGAGAACACCATCATCGAGGCGATCGGCACGTACAGGAACACCAGCCCGAGCACGAGCATGCTGCGCGCGAACACGCCACGCGACCTCATTTGCCGGCCTCCAGCTCGCGCCGCTCCAGGCGCTGGAACAGGATGATCGGCACGACGAGCAGCAGCAGCACCACGATGGCCACCGCGCTCGCGACCGGCCAGTCGCGATTCTCGAAGAACTCATCCGACAGCACCCGGCCGATCATCAGCTGATCGGTGCGCCCGAGCAGCGTCGGGATGACGTACTCGCCCACCGCCGGGATGAACACCAGCAGCGACCCTGCGAGGATGCCGGCGGCGGACTGCGGCAGCGTCACCGCGAGAAAGGCGCGCAGCGGACGCGCGCCGAGATCCGCGGCCGCCTCGAGCAGCGTCGGATCGTGCTTCTCGAGGTTGGTGTACAGCGGCAGGATCATGAATGGCAGATAGGAATAGACGATGCCGATGTAGACCGCAAAGTCGGTTTGCAGCAGCGCGAGCGGCTGGTGGATCACCCCGAGGTACAGCAGCACGTTGTTGATCACGCCGTTGTTCTTGAGCAGGCCAATCCAGGCATACACGCGCAGCAGAAAGGAGGTCCAGAAGGGCAGCACGACCAGCATCAGCAGCACCGAGCGGGTGGCCGCCCGCGCGTGCGCGATGGCATACGCCATCGGGTAGCCGATCAGGAGACAACAGAGCGTCGACACCGCTGCCACCTTGAGCGAGTAGAGATAGGAGCTGACATACAACGGATCGGTGAACAGGAACGAATAGGCCGAAGTGTGCAGCTCGAGGCTCGGAGTGCCGTGATGCCAGGAGATGAGCGGCGTGTAGGGCGGAATCGCCAGCCGCACCTCGGAGAAGGAGATGCGAAAGACGATCAGGAAGGGAATGAGGAACAGCAGCAGCAGCCACAGGAGCGGGATCCCTGCGACCAGGCGCCGCCCGGAAGCCTGCGTGAGAAGCGCCAAAGTTCCCCTACTCCGTGAGCACCACCGGACTGGAGCCGTGCCAGGAAAGCCACACGCTTTCTTCGCGCGCGATCGGCCGCTCCCCGCCGCGCGTCGTGTTGGGCAGTGTTACGCGCAGCATTTTTCCGGACGCGATCTCCACCAGATAGATCGACATATCGCCCATGTAAGCGATCTCGCGCACCGTGCCCGGTACCGCATTCTCGGGCATGCCGGCGGCGGCGGCCGGCGGCGGCTGGCGGCTGATGCCGATCTTCTCCGGGCGAATCGCCGCCCAGACAGTGGCCCCGCGCACGCAGCTCACCGAGCGCTCCGCGCGCAGCATGCAGCCGAGCTCGGAAACTTCCAGCTGCAGGCCCTCGGCGGGCGCTTCGCTGACGCGTCCCTCGAACATGTTGACCGAGCCGATGAAGTCCGCCACGAAGCGCGTCGCGGGTGACTCGTAGATGTCCGATGGGGTACCAACCTGGGCAATGCGGCCGCGATTCATGACCCCGAGCCGCTGCCCGAGAGTCATGGCCTCCTCCTGATCGTGGGTGACCACGATGAAGGTGACGCCGAGACGTTGCTGGATGTTGAGCAGCTCGAACTGGGTGCGCTCGCGCAGCTTCTTGTCGAGTGCGGCGAGTGGCTCATCGAGCAGCAGCAGCTTCGGGCGCTTCACCAGAGCGCGTGCGAGTGCGACGCGCTGGCGCTGCCCGCCGGAGAGCTGGTGCGGTTTGCGCCCCCCCAGGCCGCTCATCTGCACGATCTCGAGGATCTCCCCCACCTGGCGGCGGATGGCGTCGCGCGTGAGGTGCTCCTGCTCGAGCCCGAAGGCGACGTTCTTCTCGACGCTCATGTGCGGGAATAGCGCGTACGACTGGAACATCATGTTCACCGGCCGCTCGTACGGCGGAATGGCGCTCATGTCGACGCCATCGATGTGGATCGTACCGGCGCTTGGACGCTCGAAGCCGGCCAGCATGCGTAGCAGCGTCGTCTTGCCGGAGCCCGAGCCGCCGAGCAGGCAGAAGATCTCGCCCCGGCGAATGTCGAGGGAGACCGCATCGACCGCCACGAACTCGCCGAACCTCTTGCTGACATTGGCGATCCGCACATAGGCGGCCTCGCGCTCGCTGAGTGACGCGCTGCGGCCATCGGTATCCGGCACGGCATTCATGTCGTTCATCGCAGCCGTGAGGCTCACTTACCGGTCTTGAAGCGCGTCCAGGCGCGTGTCAGCACTCGCTGGTAGTCTGCCGGTCGTGGCCGCTCCGGCGTCAAGCGCGCGCGCACCGCGGGCGGTGGATAGACGGTCGGATCTTTGCGCACTGCGGGATCGAGCGGCTGCAGATCTGGCCGCACCGCGCTCGGGTACTTGATGAGGTTGGAGTTGCGCGCAGCAATGTCCGGACGCAGCAGGTAATTGATGAACAGGTGCGCATTCCTCACGTGCGGCGCATCAGCCGGGATCGCCATCATGTCATAGTTGATGATCGCACCCTCGCGCGGAATCCGGTACTCGAGCTCGATGCCCTTGCCGGCCTCCTGGGCGCGATCGTGCGCCTGCTTGACGTCTCCCGACCAGCCCATCACCAGGCAGATATCGCCGTTGGCGAGGTTATCGATGTAGCGCGAGGAGTCGACGTAGCGCACGTAGGGGCGCATGGCATGCAGCACCTGTTCGGCAGCCTTGAGATCCTCGAGCGAGTTGCTGTTGGGGTCGCGACCGAGGTAGAGCAGCACCGTGCCAACCACCTCCGAGGGCGCATCGAGCATCGACACACCGCAGTCGGCGAATTTCGACACCACCGCCGGATCGAGGATCATGCGCCAGCTGTCGACCGGGGCCGCGGCGAGACGCTGGCGAATGGCGGCAGCGTTATAACCGACGCCGGAGGTGATCCACATGTAGTCGACGGCGTACTGGTTTCCCGGGTCGTAGAGCGCGCTGTCGTGCGTCACCTGTGGGTCGACGTTGGCGAGATTCGGCAGCAGCGCCTTGTCGAGCTTCTGGTAGATGTCGGCCTTGATCTGGCGCTCGAGGAACGCACCCGAGGGTACGACGATGTCGTAGTTGGTGTGCCCGGTGAGGAGTTTCGTCTCGAGGATCTCGTTGGAGTCGAATACGTCGTAATTGACGTGGATGCCGGACTCCTTTTCGAAATCGGCGATCACCGAAGGCTGGATATAGTCCGACCAGTTGTAGACGTTGAGGACCTTCTCCGTGGCCGTGCCGGCTGCGGGCTGCGCGCTGCTTTGTCCGCCGCAACCCGCGGCAGTGGCGATGAGGGCCGCCACGACGGCGCCCGGGGCAAGACATCGGGGAGCGCGGATCACGGGTTCTTTATATCACCGCCGGATGACCTGAGAGGGCGAGCAGCGAGCGCGCCCCTGCGGAAAGGACGCTGAGCCTTCCACCGATCAGACATTCAGCAACAGATGCTCGCGCTCCCAGGAGCTGATCACCTGCAGGAACACCTCGTATTCGGCCTGCTTGACGATGGTGAAGGCCTCGACGAATGCCTCACCGAGCAGCTTCACCAGCGGCTGGCAGGTGCGCAGCTCGCGCAGCGCCTCATCGAGCGAGCGCGGCAGGCCGAACGGCAGGTCATGGGCGCTGCCGACGATCGGGTCCGACGGCTGGACTCCCTCGATCATGCCGAGATAGCCGCAGGCGAGCGAGGCGGCGATCGCAATGTACGGATTGGCGTCGGCGCCGCCGACGCGATTCTCGACCCGGCGCGCCTGCGCATCGGACATGGGCACGCGTAGACCCGCGGTGCGGTTGTCGTAGCCCCAGTGCACGTTGATGGGCGCAGACAGATAGCGCGTCAGCCGGCGGTAGGAGTTGACGTTCGCACAGAACAGCGCCATGGCCGCGGGCAGGTACTTCTGCAGGCCACCAATGTGCGCAAAGAACAGCGCCGAGGGTGTGCCGTCGGGATTGCTGAAGATGTTCTTGCGGGTCTTAACGTCCACCACGCTCTGGTGGATGTGCATGGCGCTGCCGGGCTCCTTGGCATGCGGCTTGGCCATGAAGGTGGCATACATCTTGTGGCGCAGTGCCGCCTCGCGCGCGGTGCGCTTGAAGAGGAATGCCTGATCGGCCAGATCGAGCGGCTGACCGTGGATGAGGTTGATCTCCATCTGCGCCGGTCCATCCTCGTGGATCAGCGTGTCGATCTCGATGTCCTCGTCCTCGCAGAACTGGTAGATATCATCGAACAGCGGGTCGAACTCGTTCACCGCGGCGATGCTGTAGGACTGTCGTCCGGGCTCGGCGCGTCCGGAGCGGCCGACGGGCGGCCGTAACGGGTAGTCCGCGTCCTTGTTCTGCTCCACCAGGTAGAACTCGAGCTCGGGAGCGACTACCGGCTCCCAGCCGCGCTGCGCGTACAGCTCGACGATGTTGCGCAGCACGTGCCGTGGCGCCATGGAGACGCGCCGGCCATCGGCGTAGAAGCAATCGTGTATCACCTGCGCGGTCGGCTCCGCCGCCCACGGTACGCGCCGTACCGTCTTCGGATCCGCCTTGAGAACGATGTCGATCTCCGCCGGACTCATGGCATCGCCGGTCTCGGCCGGGTAGTCGCCGGTCACGGTCTGTAGAAAGACGCTTTCCGGCAGGCGCATGCCGCCGTCCTCGGCGAATTTCTCCGCGGGCATGATCTTGCCGCGCGCGATGCCCGCCATGTCCGGGATGATGGCCTCCACCTCGGAGATGCCGTGATCGCGAAAGAACTGCCGGATCTCACTGACCATGGGAACCCTTCACTTTGACTGGGCGCGCTCGGCTGCTGCCGCGCCGAAGGCAGCAAACAGCGCGCGTGAGAACGGATTGCTCATCACCTGCCACTCGGGATGCCACTGCACGGCGAGCGCGAAGCTGCGTGCGCCTGCCACGCGAAACGCCTCGATCAGCCCGTCAGGAGCGCGCGCCTCGACCGCGAGCTCACCCCCGAGACGCTCGATTCCCTGACTGTGGAGTGAGTTCACGCGTACGCGCTCCTCGGTGGCGAGTGAGCGCAACACCCCACCGGGCTCGAGCATGACGTCGTGCGCGGGTCCGTACTGCACCTCGAGTGGCTGCGTCTCATCGTCGCGGTGATCCAGGAAACCCGATACCTGGTGCACTTTCTGATGCAGGGTGCCGCCGAAGGCGACATTCATCTCCTGGAACCCCCGGCAAATGCCGAACACGGGCACGCCGCTTTCGACGGCCTTGCGAATGAGTGGCAGCGTGGTCGCATCACGCGCGGGGTCATGGAGCGTACCGGGATCGCTCGGGCGGCCCTGGTAGCGGTGAGGCTCGACGTTCGAGGGACTGCCGGTGAAGAGAAGACCATCGAGCCGCTCGAGCAGCTCGTCGAACCGAAGCTCCTCGGCGAGCGCCGGGATCAGCAGCGGCGCGGCGCCGGCCGCCTCCATCACGGCGCGGGCGTACTTCTCGCCCACCATGTGAAACGGGTGTGCGCCGACCATGCGGCGGTCGGCCGGAATGCCAATTAGCGGATGGGTAGCCATTGCGGCTCGAGCGGCCCGGTTGTTTAGTATCTTAAACAGCCCGGCCAGCCCCTGATCTCCAAGCAACGGGACTATTAGACCACAGCTCACGCGCCGAAGCCCCAGTTGCTTGGGCCGCAAAACTACGCTATTGGCTTCGGTAGGGGCGCTTCGTGCGGTATCCGCACGCGGCTCCGTTTGCCCCGTCACGCTGCGCTGGCTATCCTGCGCGCCGCGCGGCCACCGTGCTGCGTTGCGAATATCCTAAACACTCACCGCTTCGAGGGTCTGCCGTGCAACGCCCTGCCCACGTCGGCTCTTACTACGCAGCCTCGGCAAACGCGGCCGTGGCACGCCCCTCGCTCGAAGGCATGGTCGACTGTGATGTGTGCGTAGTGGGTGCCGGCATCGCCGGGTGCTCGAGCGCCCTGCACCTGGCACAGGCCGGACTATCGGTTGTGCAGCTCGAGCAGCACCGGGTCTCCTGGGGCGCCTCCGGGCGCAGCGGCGGCCAGGCGCTCTTCGGCATCGCCGCGAGCCAGACGAAGCTCGAGCGTCTGGTTGGAGCCGCCGACGCGCGCGTCATCTGGGAGGTTTCGGTCGAGGCGCTGGTGCTCATGCGCGAGCTCATCCGTCGCTACTCGATCGAATGCGACTGGACGGAGGGGTACCTGTACGCGGCGGTCAAGGAGCGGCACACGCGCGAGCTGCAGACGGAGCTCACCGAGCTGCGTACGCGACTCAACTATCCGAGCGTGCGCTACGTGGCGCGCGAGGAGCTGCGCACGCTTCTGGGGACCGACCGTTACCTGGGCGCGCTCTACGACAGCAACAGCGCGCATATCCATCCCCTGAACTACACCCTCGGGCTCGCGCGGGCGGCGGAGCAGCACGGGACGCGCATCTTCGAAGGCACGCGCGCGGTTGCCTTCTCCCCAGACGGGCCACGGGTCCGGGTGCGGACCCAGACCGGTGAGGTGCGTGCGCGCTTTCTGGTGCTCTGCGGAAACGTGTACCTCGGCGATACCGCTCCAGCGCTAGCCTCCAAGATCATGGCGGTCGCCACCTATATCGTCGCGACCGAGCCGCTCGGCGAGGAGCGCGCACGCCAGCTCATCGCCAACAACGCGGCGGTAAGCGATATGAACTGGGTGCTGGATTACTTCCGCCGCTCCGCCGACACGCGCCTGTTGTTCGGAGGTCGGGTCAACTATTCGGGCCTGAAATCCTTCGACGCGCCCGGCGCGACCCGTGCGCGCATGCTGCGCGTCTTTCCGCAGCTCGAGGGGGTGCGCATCGACTATGCCTGGGGCGGCCACGTCGACATTACCCTCAACCGTGCGCCACATTTTGGCCGTCTCGCTCCCAACGTGTATTTCCTGCAGGGTTTCTCCGGGCACGGCATTGCACTCACCGGCATCGCCGGCAAGCTCGTGGCGGACGCGATCCGCGGCACCGCTTCGCAGTTCGATGTGTTCGCGCGCATTCCCCATGGCAATTTCCCGGGGGGCGCGGCGCTGCGACGCCCTGCGCTGGTGCTGGCGATGCTCTGGTACCGGCTGCGGGATCTGCTGTGAGACGGAGGCGGGCTGCCACGGACAGGCCGCAATTCAACATGTGCTCCGGCCAATGGTTGACCATTTGATTAACCATGGGCAAAGCGGGTCGTAAAAACGCCGCCCCAAAGTAGCAAGCCTTACAGCATGAGCTCACCACGTCGCGCGGCAGCGGACACCGCTTCGGCGCGCGTGCGCGCATCGAGCTTCGCGAAGATCGAGGCGAGATGGTATTTGACCGTATTGATCGAGACCCCGAGCTTTCGCGCGATGGCCTTGTTACCGAGGCCGGCAGCCACGAGCTCCAGCAATGTGCGCTCGCGCGCCGAGAGCGGCGAACGCGGGGCAAAGGCCGCTGGTGGTGCGCCGCGGCTCGCCGCAGGCCGCGCGGACGCCGAGCCGGGTGGCGCCGAGCCGGGTACCACTCGCAAACCGTAGTCGATCGCCTCGAGTGCGTGCCGCAGCGTAGCGCCTGCAATCGGCCAGGGCAGGAGCGCCGCGGCTCCATGGTGAAAGGCGGGATGCCCGGCATCGAGCCATTCATCGGCGAGAAGCAGCGCGGCCGGTACCGCGTGGCCGCAAGCGTGCGCGAGGAACTGCGCGGTCTCCGGCCAGCGCACCCCTGTGAGCACCAGCGGCTCCGTCAGCTCCGCAAGCGCACGATCGAGCGCAGCAGGTGCGTCAATCTCGCCTGTCGCGCCAAGCCCGCCCGCTTCCAGTCGACTCTGCAGCGCCGCGCGTACCTCCGCATCCAGCGCCGCCACGATGATCTGCACCATCCGTGTGTGAGGCGCCCTTGAAGCAAATCAAGGTCGAGAACCCAGGGTAACGGGCACCTCATCGATGGCCGTGCCGCGCCGGCGCTTCAGCAGCATCGATTCCCCCGGCCGCTTACCCTGAATGCGTCCCAGCAATCGATCCGGGCCCTGCACTGCCTCACCGTCGATCGCGAGCAGCAGATCGCCGATTTCGAGCCCCGCATCGAAGGCGGGAGATGGCTGCGCGACATCCGCGACGATCAGCACCGCGCGACCCGCATCGAGGCGGTGCCGCGCCTGCAGACCGAGGGCGAGCGGCACGACCCGTACCCCGAGATAACCCTGAGCGATGCGCCCATGCGCGGCGACCTCGCCGACTGCGGCGTCGATCGCGTCGGCGGGTATGCCGATCACCTGGTTGGCGGGCCCGCGCACCGCCATCGCGAGTACGCTGCCCTCGAGATCGAGCACCGGCGCCCCTTCTGCACACGGCGCCAGGCGTACATCGAGCAGCAGTCGATGGGAGAGCGTGGCGCCACGGCGGGTGGTCCACGGACCTGTGTTGAGCTGCACCGAGCCGAAGCTCGCGCTGACGTGCGCCCGAGCACGGCCAGCCACCAGGATGAGCTGACCCGGCCGAGGCGAGCTTGTTGCCGGCGCAAGTGGCGGCCCGGGCGGCTCGGCGACGCGCAGCACCGCAATGTCGGTGCGCAGATCGCAGGCGAGCACTTCGCCGTCACTGGTCGAGCCGTCCTTGAGGATGCGCACCAACTCGGCGCCTTCCAACGGTTCAGCGGCGGTGACGAGGAGGCCACCTCGCCATACGAATGCCGACTGCCGCATACGCTGCGTCTCGATCGCCAGCACGCTGCCCGCGGCGCGCTCGAGCATCCCGGCGCGCTCGGCGTCGAGTTGAGAAGAAAGCGGCGACTGACTCATGGTATGACTCCGCTCGAGGTACGAGCCCAGTGTCCCGAAGATGGCCACCTCGGACTACCGCCCGGATGGGTAGCCGCACACGCGAGAACGTTAGGACATCCGCAGAGGTCCAAAAACGCATGCCGCGATCAGTCTTGATCTACCGCGAGCTACTCTTGGCAGCCTGGATAGTGTGGCTCGCCTACTGGGCGATATCGGCGCTACGCGTGAAGCAGATCGAGCGCCGCGAGTCCGTACGCTCGCGCCTCGCGTACCTTCTGCCGCTCGTGATCGGCGGCTGGCTCATTGCAGTGTCGCGCGCGAGGCTCGGTCCGCTGAGTGTGCAGCTCTGGCCGGATGACACAGCCCGCCTGCGGTGTGGCCTGCTACTGGTCGTGCTCGGCCTCGGCTTCTCGATCTGGGCGCGCGCCCACCTCGGGCGCAATTGGAGTGGCACGGTGACGGTGAAGCAGGGTCACGAGCTCATTCGCTCCGGGCCGTACGCTTACGTCCGCCACCCGATCTACACGGGACTCATCGTGGCACTCGCGGGCAGCGCCACCGCCTGCGGAGAGCCGGGTGCGTTTCTCGGGCTCGCCCTCATCGTGTACTCGTTCGTGCGCAAACTGCGCCTCGAGGAGCGCTTCATGCGCGAGCAGTTCCCGGATGCGTACGCTCGCTACAGCAGCGAAGTGCCGGCGCTCATCCCCTTTGCCCGCCGGCGGTCGAACCGAGCTGCTCCGCAATCTGCACGGCGTTGAGCGCAGCGCCCTTCAGCAGCTGATCTCCAGCTACGAACAGCGCGATGGACCGACCGCTCGGGTCGCTCAGGTCCGCGCGGATGCGTCCGACCAGGATGGCATCCTGTCCCGAAGCGTCCTTCGGCATGGGAAAGTAGTTACGTTCCGGATCATCGACGAGCTGCACGCCCGGGGCGGTGCGCAGGAGCTCACGCACTTCACCGGGGGTGATCGGCCGCTCGCATTCGAAGCTGATGGCCACCGAGTGCGCGCGCAGCACCGGCACGCGTACGCAGGTGGCGGAGACGCGCAGCGCGGAATCGCCGAAAATCTTGCGTGTCTCCTGGATCACCTTGGTCTCCTCGTCGTTATAGCCAGTCGCCGGGTCGATGCGACTGTTGTGACTGAAGAGATTGAAGGCGTACGGGTGCGGCAGCACCCGCGGCGCAAACTCACGCTCCTCCAGGCAGGCGCGCGTCGACTCGCGCAGCTCCTCCATCGCCGCCGCTCCCGCGCCGGAAGCCGCCTGATAGGTGGCGAGCAGCAGCCGCACGATGCGATTCGCACGGTGCACGGGCCACAGCGGAGTAATCGAGATGATGGCGCAGCAGTTGGGATTGGCGATGATGCCGCCGTGATCCTGCAGAGTGTGCGGATTGATCTCCGGGACCACGAGCGGCACGGCCGGATCCATGCGGAAGGCCGATGAGTTGTCGATCACCGTGGCACCCGCCTGCACCGCGAGCGGCGCGAAGCGCCGTGAGGTAGCAGCGCCTGCCGAGAACAGCGCGATGTCGACGCCCTGGAAACTGTCCTCACGCAGCTCACGCACCGCGAGCGGCTCGCCACGGAACCTCAACTGCTTACCGGCCGAGCGTGCCGAGGCGAAGAGCCGCAGTTCGGCCAACGGAAAGCGGCGCCGCTCGAGGCATCGCAACAACTCGACGCCCACCGCGCCGGTGGCGCCGACCACGGCGAGGACCGGTGCGGTGCGCGCAGCTCGCGCGTCGACCATGCGCTCTCCCTGAGGATCCCGAAGACTATGAGGCCCCGCGGGTTTGCCGGCGGGGCCTCGGGACATCCGAATGGCCGGACGCTACCTGAGCGCTCCGAGACTGTAAAGCACATGCGCGCGTCCTGTAGTCGTGCCACGGCGAGTGCGGCAACGGACATAACGTGGCGCAACCTCGACGTGGATCACGAGCGCGAAGCAGCCTCCCGCCTTCCGTGACGAGCATCACCGGTCGCGCCACGCCTGCCACGTAACCTATTCTGCGGAGGAGCTCGATGAGGCTTGCGCGCGCGGCGTTCGGTTCGGTCACCCGCGGCGTCACCATGGTGGCGCTGCTCGCGTGCATTTCCGCATCGCTGCCAGCGCAGGAGGTCTACCGGTCGGTCGACGCCTCTGGTCACGTGGTGTACTCCGACCGCGGCGCCAGCAAGAGCGCGCCCAAGAGCACCGTACACGTCAACGAACCCGATCCGGCGGAAGTCGCGCGTCTCGCCCACGAGCAAGAGCTGATGACTGCCGATGAGACGGCACGCGAGCGCCAGCAGGCGCTCGAGGACAAAAACCGCGCAAATCAGCAGCACAAGAAGCAGCAGGCGTGCGATAAGGCGCGCAACGAGTACTACCGCGTGAGGGAGACGGGGCGTCTCTACAAGCGCGACGCCGACGGCAACCGCGTCTACTACACCGACGATGACGCGGATGCTCTGCGCGAACAGGCGCGGCGCACGATGCTCGCGGCCTGCGGCTCCTGAAGCGCACGCGCGCGAGAGCTGCCATGCAGATGGCCGTGCGCCGGGGTGCGAGCAACGTCCAGCAATCGCTCCTCGGAGTACTGATGCTGACACTCGCCCTGCAGGCCCGCCTGCTGCCGGCCCAGAGCGTCCATGCCTACAAAGACGCCAGCGGTCAGTGGGTATTTACCGACCGCGGTGCGAACGCCGATCGCGCACAGGGCGATGCGTTCACGCTGCCACACTCGCCCGAAGCGCTGCGGGTTACGGTGGAGCGTAGCGATGCCGGGACGGCCACGCGTCTCATCGCCGCCAACGACTGCCTGTGCGTCATCACGCTGCGCGTTGCGATCACGCGCTCGGCCTTCGCCGAAATCCCGACCGGCACAATTTATCCAGCGACGCTCGAGCCCGGCGGCCGCCAGCTGATTCTCGAGGCGCCGCACGGGAGCGATGAGCGACCGGAGCTGCAGTTCAACTTTTCGGTGGCGCTCGGCTCGCCCGAGGCCACGCACAGTCCGCTGCGGCCCTATCGCGCGCCCTTTGCGGTCGGCACGAGCTACCGCGTGTCGCAGGCGTATCCCGACCACATCACGCATTCGACGCGCGACAGCTCGTATGCAGTCGACATCGCGCTGCCCGATGGCACCGCGGTGTACGCGGCAC
Source organism: Steroidobacteraceae bacterium (assembly GCA_035495655.1). Lineage (GTDB taxonomy): Bacteria > Pseudomonadota > Gammaproteobacteria > Steroidobacterales > Steroidobacteraceae > 13-2-20CM-66-19. The sequence continues at coordinate 39,899 of DATJFM010000053.1, read as the reverse complement.
GCGCCGGCACCGTGATCAACGTGCGTCACGACGGCTTTCGCGGCGGCACGGCCTCCGTGATGTCCGATCAGGCCAATCTCATCGAGATCCTGCACGACGATGGCACGATCGCCGTGTATGGGCACCTGCACTGGGATTCGATCCGCGTGCGCATCGGGCAGCACGTCGCAGTCGGCGAATACATTGCCGATTCCGGCAACACCGGCTTCAGCAGCGGGCCGCACCTGCACTTCGCCGTGTGGCGCAACGCGGGCGGCGCGGACGTCTCCCTCCCGATTCAGTTCGCAGGCCCAGGCGGAACCGCGGTCACGCCCGTGACCGGCATGGAACTCACGGCTTACTAGCCGCGCGCCGCACCTCGTAGCACCGATGAATGCGCGGGTTGCGCGCGAAGTCGAGCGGCAGCGTCGCGGATGAGATGTCACGAACGTCGTAGCGCTCGCCGAGGCCCTCATCGAGCTTGAACCGCTGCGCGTTGGTCGAGAACACGATCAGCCCCGCGGGCGCCAGCAGGCGCGCGCAAGCATCGATCAGTGCCGGATGATCGCGACCGATGTCCAGCACGCCTTCCATGCGCTTCGAGTTCGAGAAGGTCGGCGGGTCGAGAAAGATCAGCTCGAAGCGCGCCGCACGACGCGCGGCCTCTTCCAACCACGCGCGGCAGTCTGCCTGCACGAGGCGGTGCGCATCGCCCGCGAGACCATTGAGCGCGAGGTTCTCGCGCGCCCAGGCGAGATAGGTCGCCGATAGATCGACACTCGTGGTGGTGCGCGCACCGCCGGCTGCCGCATACACCGTCGCGCTGCCCGTATAGGCAAAGAGATTGAGGAAGTGCCGCCCGTGCGCCGCCGCGCGTAGTCGTGCCCGGGTAATCCGATGATCGAGGAAGAGACCGGTATCCAGGTAATCGTCGAAATTCACACGCAGCCGTACACCCGACTCCAGCACCTCATGAAATTGGCCGAGCTGCTGCCGCATCGGGTACTGCTCTCCGCGGCGCGTGCGGCGCCGCGTGCGCAGGCGGGTGCGAGCTGCGGGCACTCCCGTGACCTCCGGCAGGCTCGCGAGAACCTCGGCGCGCCGCCGCTGTACGGCCGCGCGCTCGATCTCGGCGGGCGCCGCGTACTCCTGCACGTAGAGCCAGCCTTCCTGCGGCTCGATCACCTGATACAGGTCGATGGCGAACGCATACTCGGGCATGTCGGCGTCATACAGTCGATAACAGGAGATCCCTTCGCGCGCCGACCAGCCGCGCAGGCGCTTCAGGTTTTTGCTCAGACGATTGGCGAACATGCGCGCGCCGGGGCTCCCCTGGTGCTGCGACACCTCGCGACCGAGCTTCCCTGGCTGTCGTGCGCTTTCCGGCGCGACTTGAATGCGCAGCAGGCGGCACTCGATCGGTCCGTTCCAGACGGCATGAGTGCGGTAGGCCCGCAGCCCGAGCTCGAGACCCAACTCGGGCGTGGTGAGCACCGCCGCGTTCCAACCCTGGAAGCGCTCACGCAGCACGGCGCCGAGCTCTCGATGCACGCTGCGCGCGGCATCGCGGTCCGTGAGGCGCTTGCCGTAGGGTGGATTGGTGCACAGGAGCCCGGCGCCGCGCGCGGCAAGTGGCGTCGCTGCGGCCAATGCTCCGGTCTCCAACCGCAGCAGCTGCGCGACCCCGGCGCGCTTCGCGTTGGCGCGCGCGTGCTCGATGGCGTGCTCATCCCGATCATGCCCGTAGAGCCGCACCGCGCTTGCAGCGCCCGCGTGCGCACGGGCCTCGGCCTGCGCGCGTAGCCGATTCCACAGCGCAGCGTCATGTCCGCGCCACTTGAGAAAACCGAAATACTCGCGCATAAGGCCCGGTGCGCGATCGGCGGCGATCAGCGCGGCCTCGATGCAGAGTGTCCCTGAGCCGCACAGCGGATCGAGAAACTGCGCGGGCATGGCCGCTGGCTCCGCGGGACGTGCGAGGCTTTCCCAGCCGGCACGCAGCAATACGCCCGCGGCCACGTTCTCCTTCAGCGGCGCCTCGCCCGCGGCCGCGCGGTAGCCGCGCCGGTGCAGGCTCTCTCCTGACAAATCGATCGCAAGCGTGATGTGGGTACCGCTCGCATGCGCATGCACGCGCACATCTGGGCGCTCACGTGCCACATCGGGACGCACGCCGGTGGCAGCGCGCAGTGAGTCGACGATGCCGTCCTTGAGCTTCAGGGCGCCGAAATGGGTATGGGTGATCGTCGGGTGGCGGCCGGTGAAATCGCAGGCGAGGGTCGCACCCGGCGCAAGTTGCGCACTCCAGTCGAGAGCGCGCACCGCGCTGTGAAACTCGTGCGCATCGTGTGCCTCGAAGTGCGCGAGCTCGAGGTACACGCGGTTGGCGATACGCGACCACAGGCACGCCCGATAGGCGCACTCGAGCGCTCCGGAGAAGGCCACCTGCAGGGTGCGTGCACGTACCTCGAGCGCGCCGCAAGCGCTCAGCTCGGCGGCGAGCAGGTCGGCGAGGCCGTGCGGCGCGCTGGCGAGAAACTTGAAGTCGGTGGGGCTCACATGCGGCGGTGCGTAGCGGCCCGCTGTGCAGTGCCGCGCCTCGCCGGCCCGTGCCTCACTCCACGGTGAGGTCGATCCACGTGGTCTTCAGTTCCGTGTACTTCTCGAGGGCGTGCAGCGATTTGTCGCGGCCGATACCCGACTGCTTGAAGCCGCCGAAGGGCACGGTGATATCGTCCGCATCGTAGCAGTTCACGTACACCGTACCGGCGCGCAGCGCACGGGCGACGCGATGCGCCGTGGTCACATCGCGCGTCCACACGGCGGCCGCGAGACCGTAGATCACATCGTTCGCGATCTCGATCGCCTCGTCGACCGTCTTGAAAGTGATGGCTGACAGCACCGGACCGAAGATCTCCTCGCGTGCGATCGCCATCGTCGGCTTCACCCCCTCGAATACCGTCGGCTCGACGAAGTAGCCGCCGCTGTCCTCACGCACCCGGCGCCCGCCGAGGCGCAGGCTCGCCCCGCCGTCGCGCCCGGCATCGATGTAGCCCAGCACGCGTTTCATCTGCGTCTCATCGACGATCGCACCGAGCCGAGTGGCGGGATCGAGTGGATCCCCTGGAGCGAGGCTGCGGCCGATCGCCTGCACCTTCTCCAGCACCGCCTCCTTGACACCTTCCTGCAACAGCAGCCGCGAGCCGGCCGAGCACATCTCTCCCTGATTGAAGAAGATCGCCCAGGCCGCCGCGGTCGCGGCCTTGTCGAGATCGGGGTAGTCCGCGAGCACGATGTTGGGAGATTTGCCGCCGCACTCGAGCGATACGCGCTTGAGATTGGATTGACCTGCGAATTGCATGATCGCCCGGCCGGTAGCGGTCGATCCGGTGAAGGCGATGCAATCGACATCCATGTGCAGCGCCAGCGCCTTGCCCGCCGTCGGACCCAACCCGGGCACGACATTGAGCACGCCCGCGGGGATGCCCGCCTGGATCGCAAGCTCGGCGATCTTCAAGGCGGTGAGCGGGGACTTTTCCGAAGGCTTGAGCACCAGGGAGTTTCCTCCGGCCAGCACCGGCGCAATCTTCCACGCCGCCATCAGCAGCGGGAAATTCCACGGCACGATGGCGCCGACCACCCCGAGCGGCTCGCGCGTAATGAGCGCCAGAGCGTCGGGACCGGTCGGCGCGATCTGGTCGTAGACCTTGTCGATCGCTTCCGCATACCACTGCACGCAACGTGCCGCGGCCGGGATGTCGACCTTGAGACTGTCGCTGATGGGTTTGCCGACATCGAGCGTCTCGAGCAGCGCCAGCTCGTCCACATGCTCGCGGATCAGCTGCGCGAGCCGCAGCAGCACCGCCTTACGTGCCGCCGGCGGCTGTTGCGACCAGCCGCCCTTGCGGAAAACGGCACGTGCGGAGATGACCGCGCGATTGATGTCCTCGCTGTCGCCCGCGGCCACGCGCGCGAGCAGCTTCCCGGTCGCCGGATTGATGCAATCGAAGGTCGCGCCGGAGGCGGCGTCGACGTAACGGCCATCGATGAAGGCCTGGGTGCGAAATTCGAGACGCCGTGCGCGCTCATGCCAGGATACCGACTCAGCCGTTGCGCTCATAGCGGGCCTCTCTCTTATTAGACGGTCGCTGGGGTACAGGCGCTGATGATCTCACACGCCTCTCGTCCGACGTTGCGGAAGCGGTGGGGCAGCTGACTGGCAAAATAATAAGCGTCGCCGGGACCCAGCACGCGCGTTGCGCCCCCCACGGTGAGCTCGATGCGCCCGCGAATCACGACTCCGGCCTCTTCACCGCGATGCGCAGGCATCTCCTCGCCGGTCGCGGCGCCCGCTGCGTAGCGCTCGTGCAGCACCGTGAGCTGCCTTGCGGGACGTTGTGCGGCAACGAGCCGCAGCGACACCTCGGCGTTGCCGAGCTCTACCAGCTCATCTGTGCCGAAAAAGGCCTGCGGTGCAGCGCTCAGGTCGAGCGTGAAGAACTCCGCCAGCGACATCGGCACCCCATCAAGCACCTTCTTCAGCGAGCTCACCGAGGGACTCACTCGGTTCTGTTCGATGAGTGATATCAGTCCGTTGGTGACGCCCGCCCGGCGCGCGAGCTCGCGCTGCGAGAGGCCGAAAGTAGTACGTACGCTGCGCAGCCGCGCCCCGACGTCGATGCTCATGGCGTGTTTAAGATCATCGACAATGACGGCTGAAATATCCCTGCAGGTGGCCTGCTTTGTCCACTTTATTTATCATTCGACCCCCCCGGACCCGCCGCCCTGAGCCTACGCCATGCAGAACCTCAGCCCCCCCGTTGCGCTCACGCGCTCCGAGCTCGAAGCGCTCTGGCTCCCCTTCACCGCCAACCGTCAGTTCAAGGCCAATCCGCGGATGCTCGCGCGCGCGAGCGGGATGTACTACTGGACCGCCGATGGCCGCAAGATTCTCGATGGCACGGCGGGACTCTGGTGCGTGAATGCAGGGCATGCCCGGCGCGAGATCGCGCAGGCGGTCGCCGCGCAGCTCGAGACACTCGACTTTGGACCCACGTTCCAGATGGCGCACCCGCTCGCTTTCCAGCTCGCCAACCAGCTGGTCAGGGTCGCCCCGAGCGGCCTCGACCACGTTTTCTTCACCAACTCCGGCTCCGAGGCGGTCGATACCGCGCTCAAGATCGCGCTCGCGTTCCATCGGATGCGCGGCGCGGGGACGCGCACGCGTTTGATCGGGCGCGAGCGTGCGTACCACGGGGTTGGCTTCGGTGGCATCTCGGTCGGCGGCATCGTGCCGAACCGCCGCACCTGGTCAGCGGCGCTGATCCCCGGTGTCGATCACCTGCCGCATACGCACGATCTCGCGCGCAACGCCTTCTCGCGCGGTATGCCCGAGCACGGGGCGGAGCTCGCGGATGAGCTCGAAGGGATCATCGCGCTGCACGATGCCTCCAACATCGCAGCGGTGATCGTCGAGCCTCTCGCCGGCTCGACCGGCGTGCTCCTTCCCCCGCGCGGATATCTGCAGCGGTTGCGCGAGATCTGTGATCGCCACGGGATCTTGCTCATCTTCGATGAGGTGATCACCGGTTTTGGACGCACCGGCTCGGCATTCGCGGCGCAGGAGTTTGGCGTGCGCCCCGACATGATCACCATGGCCAAGGGGCTGACCAATGGTTGCATCCCGATGGGTGGTGTGCTGCTGAGCAAAGCGATCTACGAGGCCTTCATGCAGGGTCCCGACGGCATCGAGCTGTTCCACGGCTATACCTACTCGGCACATCCGGCCGCTTGCGCCGCCGGTCTCGCGACGCTCGGGCTCTATGAGCGCGAGGGGCTGCTGACGCGCGCCGCCTCGCTCGGAAAGTACTGGGAGGATGCCGCGCACGCGCTACGCGGCTTGCCGCACGTCATCGATGTGCGCAACTATGGGCTGATTCTCGGCCTCGAGCTCGAGCCGATCGCCGGCAAGGTGGGTACGCGTGGTTACGAGGTATTCACGCGCTGTTTCGAGCGCGGAGTGTTGGTGCGTCAGACGGGCGATGTCATCGCGCTCTCACCGCCGCTCATCGTCGAGAAGGCGCAGATCGATCAGATCTTCGGCACACTGAGTGAGGTGCTGCGCGGAAAATAGCCGTGCCGGCGCCTGGAGCGCCGGCGCAGGTCATGTGCGGCGTTTTAGACGCGCGGCTGACGATGGCGCCGGGTGAGCGCCATCCAGGCGATGGCGACGACGACCAGCGCGATGCCGATCATGACGGCCATCCCGGGAGTATGGGATGTGGGGATGCGGTCAGCGGCGACGGTAATGGTTTCCACGAGACACCTTGCGGCTCCGGCACACCCGCGTACCTTCCCACCGCCCGCGCAGGCGATGAAGCTGCACGTCGCGTTTCTGCGACGGGCGTCAAGAACGCGGCGGGTTATGTCTTACGTCAGCTGCGGGCTTCGAAGATCGCATAGATCTTCGTGCAGTCCTCGGTGACTTCCCAGGTGCCGGTGAAACCTGCGGGAATCACGAACGCATCGCCGGGGCCGAAGCTCAGCCGCTCACCGCTCGTGCTCTCGATGGTGACCTTTCCGGCCGTCATGACGCACAGCTCGTTCTCGGTGTAGCGCACCCGCCATTTGCCCCGGGTCGCCGACCAGCGTCCGGCGAAGAATTGCTGGCTCGTGTCGATGAAATAGTTACGCACCCGGAGTTCGGGAGTTCCGGCAATCAGCCGCTCCGCCGGCGGCTCGGAAACTTCTGCCTCCACCGTGCCATCCAGGGAAACGATGCTCGTGCTCATGGCGATCCTGCGCAGGTAGTCGTGCCAGGAAATCTTAGCGCGAAGATGCGCCGTCAGCTTGTAGCCGCGGCGCACATTCGGCTGCACCCGCATTCCGGGGCTAATCACGGCTTGCGACCTCGGCGGATGCGGGCATCTGCAACCGCACGGTCACGCGCCGCTCCAGTGCATAGCTGTCGAGGTCGCCGTCGGCGTCCTGCGCCGCGCCGCTGCCGTGCGCCTCGATGTGGAGGCGCTCGCGCGGCACTCCCGCGCTCGCGAGCACCGCGGCAACATTCTGCGCCCGTCGCAGCGACAGCTCATCGTTGCAGGCCTGCGCGCCGCGCGGGTCGGCGAAGCCCGCGACCGACACCTGCGCCTGCGGCAGCGATGCCGCGAGTGCTCCGAGTTTCAGCAGCGGCGACATCGCCTGCGCCGCGACCGAGTCATCAGCCGTGCGGAAGTTGACATCGAGGCCCAACTGATCGGTGTGTGCCAGCTCGCCTGCGAGCTCATCGCGGTGCGCCCGCGCCTGCCTCAGCGAGTCATCGAGCTGCGCCACGCTCTGCGCGAGCTGCGCACGCTCTCCCTCGCTGCGCTTGAGCTCCGCAGTGAGGGCCGCCGTGGTCTGTGCCTGACGATGGTAATGATCACCCAGCAGCGCGCCGGCGCCCGCGCCGACCACTGCGCCCACCGGTCCTGCGGCGACTGCCCCGAACGCAAGTCCGGTCACGACGCCGATGTCAGCCGGCTTCGAGCCGGCGCCAGGCGCATCCACGCTTTCCGCGGCGCGCGCCGCCGAAACCGCGATGCAGCCGCCGAGCGCCAGGCCGAGAGCGCAGGCGCTGAGTGTCGCTGTCTTCATGATGTGCTCCTCTTCGGTGTGGAGAGAACAAAAACCTCGTAGCGGTTATCAGTTCAGCTCACGTGCAGGCGCCGGCGGTGGAGCAAAAGCGTCAGCGCCGGGATGCTTTGTGGCGAAACATGGCAGGCGCCGGTGTTCGCATATACTGGCCGCCCCAATCGCGCTACCGGGACTCACCATGCCGCAGCTGCCAGCTCCGCACCGGGCGCGATCCGCGGCCGTCTGGATTGTGTCGCTCTGCCTTGCGGCGATAGCCACCGCGGCCCCGCCGCCGAGCGTGCCGCCTGCAGAGCCGCCGGGCAGCGTGCTGCGCGCGACGCTCGCGAACGGTTTGCGCGTGGTGATCGTGCGCAACACGCTCGCGCCGGTAGTCGCGACCTCGGTGAACTACCTGGCCGGATCCGATGAGGCCCCGGCGGGCTTCCCCGGCACGGCGCACGCCGAGGAGCACATGATGTTCCGGGGCAGTCCGGGCCTCACCGCGGACCAACTGGCTGACATCGGCAGCATCGTGGGCGGCGACTTCAACGCCAACACCCGCGAGGACCTGACGCAATATCTGTTCACCGTCCCGGCCGAGGACCTCGACGTCGCCCTGCACATCGAAGCGCTGCGCATGCGTGCGGTGCTCGACACGGCCGCGGAATGGAATCAGGAACGCGGCGCCATCGAGCAGGAGGTGGCCCAGGACCTGTCGGAACCCTCATACGTGCTGTTCTCCAAACTGCGCGCACGCATGTTCGCCGGCACTCCTTACGAGCACGACGCGCTCGGCACGCGCCCCTCCTTCGAGAAGACCAACGCACAGATGCTCAAGCGCTTCCACGACACCTGGTACGCGCCCAACAACGCCATCCTGGTGATCGCCGGAGATGTCGAGCCGGCGGCAACACTCACACTCGTGCAGCAGCTGTTCGCCGACATCCCTGCGAAGAAGCTGCCGCCGAAGCCTGCCGTCCGGCTGCGTGCGGTGCGCCCCGACCGCTTCACCGTGGACACGGACCGGCCGAGCGGCACGCTCATGATCGCCATGCGCACCCCGGGTCCACGTGATGCGGACTTCGCCGCGCTCGAGGTGCTGTCGGACGTGCTCAGCAACCGCCGCTTCGCGCTCTACGGACTGGTCCCACAGGGCCGCGCGCTGAGTGCGGAGTTTGGTCTCGATCCCCTGCCGCAGGCGAGTCTTGCCTATGCGGCACTCAGCTTCACGAGCGGCGAAGATCCGCAATCGCTCGAGGGCGCGGTGCGGGAGATACTCGCGCAGGTGGCGCGTGAGGGGGTACCGGCTGAGCTCGTAGCCGCGGCGAAGCTGCAGGAGCGCAGTGCTGCGCAGTTTCAGCGCAACTCGATCCCCGAGCTGGCCGCAGTGTGGTCGGACGCACTGGCGCTGTACGGGCTCGCCTCCCCGGACGAGGATCTCGCGCGCATCGAGCAGGTGACGGTGGCCGATGTCAACCGCGTCGCGCATCAATACCTCGATCTCGATCATGCGGTGATCGGCGTGATGCAGCCGCGCGGCTCGGGGCCGCCGGTCGCCTCGCGTGGCGGCTTCGGCGGGCGCGAATCGATCTCACTCGGTGAAGCGCACCCGACGGCGCTGCCGCACTGGGCCGAGAAGGCGCTGCAGCGCCTGCAGGTGCCGGAATCGACCCTGCATCCGGTAGTGAGCACGCTGCCGAATGGCCTCACACTCATCGTGCAGACGGCTGATGTGAGCGACACCGTGAGCGTGTTCGGCCACATCCGCAATCGTCCGGAGACCGAGGAGACCAAAGGCGAGGAAGGAGTGGCGCAGGTACTCGATCGGCTGCTCACCTATGGCAGCGAGCGGCTCGATCGCGTCGCCTTCCAGCAGGCGCTCGATGATATCGGGGCGCGCGAGCACGCCGGCACCGACTTCGCCATGCAGGCACTCGCGGAGCAGTTCGAGCGCGGCGTCGAGCTGCTCGCCGACAATGAGCTGCACCCGGCGCTGCCGGACCAGGCGCTCGAGGTCATCCGCGGTCAGGTGGCGCTCGGTGTCGCCGCACGCAATGCCAGTCCCGGCTTCCTCACACAGCGTTCGCTGCGCGCCGCGCTCTATCCGCCCGATGACCCGAGCTTGCGCATCTCGACACCGGAAACGGTGCGCGCGCTCACGCCGCAGGCCGTGAGCGGCTACTTCCGCCGCGTGTTCCGGCCCGATCTCACCAGCATCGTCGTCATCGGCAAGGTGGATCCGCAGCGGGCCCGCGAGGTGATCGGCCGCTACTTCGGCGGCTGGACGGCGAATGGCCCGAAACCCGCGATCGATCTGCCGACGGTGCCCGACAATCGCTCGGGGACGGTGGTGGTCCCGGATGCGAGCCGCGTACAGGACCGCGTGGTGCTCGCGCAGAATCTCGCGCTCACGCGCTCGGATCCGGACTACTACCCGCTGGCGCTCGGCAACGCGGTGCTTGGCGGCAGCTTCTACTCGACGCGCTTGAGCGTCGACCTGCGTAAGAAAGCGGGGCTGGTGTATTCGGTGGAGTCGGTACTGCAGTCCGGCCGCACCCGCAGCGTCTATCTGGTCGAGTACGCGAGCGATCCGCAGAACGTCGCCCGCGCCGCCAACATGGTGGCGCGCGAAATCACTAACATGCAGAGCAGCCCGGCCGGCGCGGACGAGCTTATCCGCGTCAAGGCCTGCCTGCTGCGGCAGATGCCGCTCAGCGAAGCCGGGCTGGATGAGATCGCCCGCGCACTGCTCTCGCGCACCGATCTCGGGCTGCCGCTCGATGAGCCGACGCGCGCCGCAGAGCGCTACATCGCGCTCGATGCCGCAGCGGTGCAGGAGGCATTCCGCAAATGGCTGCGACCCCAGGATCTGGTACGGGTCAGCATGGGGCCGCCACCGCCCTAGCGCGCGCCCGTCGGACTCGCCGTACTCCTGCAGCTTCGCGGTGACAGCCGGGGTGAAGTCGACGCGAGTCACCGTGAGCTGTGCCCCCGCCCCGCTCACCGGCAGCAGCAGTCCGAGTGCGCAAAGCGCTGCGGCAGTTCGGGCAGCGGCCGGGCAGCGTAGGAGGTGCATCGAGTAACATCAGCGGGCTATGCCCGCCCAAGCGCATCGATTTATGCATGCACCGCTGAAGCGGTCAATGCGCCGGGTGGGGGCGCTTGCGCTGACGCTCGCCGTGCTGCTCAGCTGCCTCGCGCGCCCGGTAGAGTGCGTTGCGGCTGCGGCCGCCGAGCCCTGGTGGCGCCATGCGCTCATCTACGAGATCTACCCGCGCAGCTTTCAGGACTCCAACGGCGATGGCACCGGGGATCTCAACGGCATCGCGCAGCGGCTCGACTACCTCCAGCAGCTGGGCGTCGATGCCATCTGGATCGCGCCCATCTATCCCTCGCCGCAGGTCGATTTCGGCTACGACATCTCCAACTACGAGGCGGTCGATCCGCAGTACGGAACCATGGCGGACTTCGCGCGGCTGCTCGGTGAGGCGCGCCGTCGGCACATCCGCGTGATTCTCGACATGGTGCTCAATCACACCTCCGACCAGCATCCCTGGTTCCTCGATGCCGCGCGCTCGCGCGCCTCGCCGCACCACGAGTTCTACGTGTGGAGCGAGGGCAAGGTGGATGTGGCTGGCAAACGGCACCCCCCCAACAACTGGGTGAGCCTTTTTGGTGGCTCCGCCTGGGAGTTCGTCCCGGCAGTCGGAGAGTTCTACTACCACCGCTTCTACCGCCAGCAGCCCGATCTCAACTGGCGCAACCCCGCAGTCGAGCGCGAGATGTTCGGCGCGCTGCGCTTCTGGCTCGATCAGGGAGTGGCGGGCTTCCGCCTGGATGCGGTCACCGAGCTGTTCGAGGATGCGCAGCTGCGGGATGCGCCCACGCTCGGCGGAGTCAATGCTCAGGGCGATCCGAACCTGAGCGACGTCTACACCAAGAACCTGCCCGAGGTGCACGAGGTGATGCGCCGCATGCGGGCGATGATCGACCGCTACCCCGATGAGCGGGTACTGATCGGTGAAACCTATCTGGAGAAAACTGCGGACCTCGACGCCTGGTACGGGGACGGGCGGCACGATGAGCTGCAGCTGCCGATGGATACGCTGGTGGGACTCGGCAACCGCCTCGATGCCGACACCTTCCGCCGGCACCTCAGCGAGTCACAGACGGAGCTGCACGGCTCGCAGCCCCTCGTGGTCTTCGACAACCACGACAATATCCGTAGCTGGGACCGCTTTGGTGACGGGGTACACGATGCGCAGATCGCGCGCATCGTGGCGGCGCTGCTGCTCACCACGCGCGCCACGGCGCTGATGTATCAGGGCCAGGAGATCGGACAACGGACCGCGACGCCCCGGAGTGTGCAGGACGTGCGCGATCCGCTCGGGGTGCGTGGTTGGCCGCGGGACAAGGGGCGCGACGGCGAGCGCACGCCCATGCAATGGGATGCGTCCAACGCGCAGGCCGGATTCAGCACCAACCCGCACACCTGGCTGCCGGTGACGGCGGATTATCCGAGCGTCAACGTACAGAAAGAGAGTGCCGACCCCGACTCACTCCTCAACTGGTATCGGCAACTCATCGCGCTGCGCCGGAGCAATGAGGCATTGCGCAACGGCCGCATGGTGATGCTCGATGGCGCGGATCCGAGCGTGCTCAGCTACGCGCGCGTCAGCAAGATGGGCAAGACAGTGGTCGTTTGTCTCAACATGTCGGCGCAGCAGCAGACGGTCTCACTCGGGCTCGGACCGGCGGGACTACACGGCTCACGGCTGCGGACGCTGCTTTCGAGTCCGGCGCCGCACCCCGCGGGTGTCGCGGCCGACCGGCAGGTGCTCGCGCCCTATGCAGCGTGGATCGCCGAGCTCCGTTGAGTTGAATTGCGCAGATGTCAGCCTTCCTTCGGCAGGATGATGTGTTCGAGCCCTTGACGCTCGCCGTCGAGGGTGCGGGAGAGGTGTCCGCGCTCTTCAGCCATCCTGAGAAGGCGCGCGCCTGTTACGTGGTGGCGCACGGTGCGGGAGCCGGTATGGGGCATCCCTTCATGCGCGCGACGGCGCTCGAGCTCGCCACTCGCGGCATCGCGACGCTGCGCTATCAGTTTCCCTACATGGAGCGAGGTGCGCGGCGGCCCGATTCGCCCCCGCTCTGTCATGCCACCGTACGCGCAGCGGTCGCCGCCTGTGCGCGCCGCGCACCTCACCTGCCGCTCATAGCCGGCGGCCGCTCCTTCGGCGGGCGCATGACCTCCCAGGCGCAGGCGCTCGCGCCCCTTGCCGGTGTGCGCGGACTCGCCTTTCTCGGCTTCCCCCTGCATCCGGCCGGCCATCCCGCCGATACGCGTGCTGCGCATCTCGCGCAGGTGCAAATCCCCATGCTCTTCCTGCAGGGCACCCGCGACGCGCTCGCCGACCGCACGCTGCTGACGGCGCTGGTCGACCAGCTCGGCGCGCACGCCAGCATCAGCTGGCTGGAGGACGCCGATCACAGCTTCCATGTTCCGGCGCGCAGCGGCCGCGATGACGCCGGGGTGCGCAGCCTGATGCTCGATCGGCTCTGCGCCTGGCTCGAAAGACTGCAGTGAGTCCGCGCGCGCTCGATCGTTACGCCGCCAAGCGCACCTTCACGCGCACCCCCGAGCCGCCGGCGAAATCTGCGGGCGGGCGCCACGGGCCGCTGCTGTTCGTCGTGCAGAAGCACGCGGCCCGCAGACTGCACTATGACTTTCGCCTCGAGCTCGATGGCGTGCTCAAATCGTGGGCGGTGCCCAAGGGGCCTTCGCTCGACCCAGCGGACAAGCGTATGGCGGTCGAGGTGGAGGATCACCCCTTCGACTACGCCTCCTTCGAGGGTGTCATCCCCGAGAAGCAGTACGGAGCGGGCAAGGTCATCGTGTGGGACTGCGGCGTGTACTCACCGGATGAGGCCGCGCAGTACGCGTTTGCGGACCGCAGCTCGGCCGAAGCGCGCGTGCGCGCGGAGCTCGCGGCCGGCAAGCTCAGCTTCTTTCTGTGTGGCGAGAAGCTCAAGGGCTCATTCACGCTGGTGAAGACCCGCACTGCTCCGCAGTGGCTGCTCATCAAACACAAGGATGGTCTGGCGCAGCCGAGCGCGGTGCTCGCACGCGACCTGTCGGTGCTCTCGGGTGACAGTCTCGATGAGCTCAGCGCGGCACAGCCGCCCGCGCGCCTCGAGGCCGCGCGTCTCGCCCCTTACGGTCCCGCGGAGGAGCTCCCCACGCAGCTCGCGCCGATGCTGGCGGAGAGCGGCGATGGTGCCCACTCCGATCCGAAGTGGCGCTACGAGCCGAAACTCGATGGCTACCGGGTGATGGCGTTCGTAGGCGGCGGCCGTGCACGCCTGCAGTCGCGGCGTGGAATCGACCTGACACCTTTCTTTCCGGAGATCACGGCCGAGCTCGGCGCCCATCCGGCAGGCCAGCTCATTCTCGATGGCGAGATCATCGCGCTTGGTCCCGATGGCCGGCCGTCGTTCAATGCTTTGCAGAACCGCGCGCAATTGAAGAGCGCAGCGGAAATCAGCGCCGCACAACGCACGAGTCCCGCAGTGCTGATGTGCTTCGATCTGCTGCACTTCGCCGGCTGCAATCTGCGCAGCGCGCCCTATCGCGATCGCCGCCGCTATCTCGCGCAATGCCTTCTGCCGGGCGCGCACCTGCAGCTGGTGCATGCCTCGCAAGATGCGGAGCAGCTGTATGCAGCATCGCTCGCGCTCGGCTTCGAAGGCATCGTGGGCAAGCGTCTCGACAGTCCCTATCGCGCCGGACGCCGCTCGAGCGACTGGCTGAAACTGAAGGCGACCGACTCGGGCGAGTTCCTCATCGGCGGTTACACGCGCGGCATCGGCGCGCGCGCGCCGCTCGGTGCACTGCTGCTCGGCTATCGGCAGGGGAACGAGCTGCATTATGCGGGGCACGTCGGCTCGGGGCTCGATGAGGCCAACATCAGCGCGCTGCTCGAGCGCAGTGCCACCCTCAAGCGCGCCGACTCACCTTTTGCCGAGCGCCCGCCGTTGCATCGACCGACCACCTGGCTCACGCCGCGCCTGGTGGCGGAAGTGAGCTACAGCGAGTGGACGCCCGCGGGCTCGTTGCGCGCACCGGTGTTTCTGCGTCTGCGGGACGATATCGATCCGCGCAGCGTGCGGCGACCCGGCGGTCGCGCGGATCCGCGGGGAAGCGAGCAGCGTGCTGGCGGCTCAGTGCGCAACGCACGCGACAGCGTCGCGTCTGATGCGGAAAGCGGGGCGCAGCTCGCACAGCAGGTGTTGGAGCAGCTCGATAATCCGGCCAAGTCGATCTACCTGAACGTAGCCGGGGCACGCATCGGCTTGAGCAATCTCGACCGGATCTACTGGCCGGCGGCAGGGCCGCGGCGGCCGGCCACGACCAAGCGCGATTTCCTGCGTTACCTCGCACGGGTCGGCCGCTTCATGCTGCCGCACCTCGCCGACCGGCCGCTCACCATGATCCGCATGCCCGAAGGGATTCACGGTGAGCGCTTCTTCCAGAAGCACTGGTCACAGTCACTGCCGGAGTTCGTCGAGTCGGTAACGGTGTTTTCGGAACACAAGGACGAGCAGCATCGCTATCTTCTCGCCAACAACCTGCCGACATTGCTGTGGCTCGGACAGGTGGGCACGCTTGAATTTCACATCTGGCACTCGCGCGCTCAGCTCGCGCCCGAGGCGCAGGGAGCGAAAACGGACTACTCGAGCTCGCTCGCAGCGCTCGAGTCCTCGATCCTCAACTATCCCGACTATCTGGTGTTCGACATCGATCCTTACATCTACTCGGGCAAGGAAGCGCCGGGCGCCGAGCCCGAGCTCAACAAGCGCGGCTTCGCCGGCGGCAAGCGCGTCGCGTTCTGGCTGCGTGCGCTGCTGAAGGAGATGTCGCTCGAAGCGGTGGTCAAGACTTCCGGCAAGACCGGGCTGCATGTCTTCGTGCCGATCCTCCGCACGGTGACTTTCGATGAAGCGCGTCAGATCTGCGAGATCGTTGGCCGACACCTGATGCGCGCCCATCCCAAGGACATCACCATGGAGTGGGCAGTGGAGAAGCGCACCGGCAAGATTTTCATCGACTACAACATGAACGTGCGCGGCAAGACTCTAAATGTGGCGTATTCGCCACGTGGTGTGCTGGGCGCGCCCGTCTCCATGCCGCTCAGCTGGGCCGAGCTCGAGGCGGCGGAGCCGGCGGACTTTACAATCAACAATGTACCGGCACTGTTGGAAAAGAACGGCGACCGGTGGCATGATGTACTCGAGTTAAAACAGAGCCTTACGAGGGCTTTCGGTGTTGGTCGTGAGAAGTAGCCTGTTTGAGGTTGCTTGAAGGTACACATATGGCTGCGCGTTCCATCGGTTCACTGACGATATCCTTCGGACTGGTCGCGATCCCGGTGAAGCTCTACACCGCTACGCAGTCCTCGAGTGCGGTCTCATTCAATCTCTTGCACAAGAAGGACGGGTCGCGGCTGCGCCAGCAATACATATGTCAGAAGGAAGGCGTGGTCGTAGAGCGCGACGAGATCATCAGGGGATACGAGTTCGCCAAGGACCAGTACGTGTCCTTCACCCCCGAGGAGATCAAGGCACTCGAGGAAGTCGGCACACGTTCGGTCGAGATCGCCGAGTTCGTGCCGATCGAGTCCGTCGATCCGGTGTTCTACGACAAGACCTATTACCTCGCGCCCGACAAGGGTGCGGGCAAGCCGTACGCCTTGCTGACCGAGGCGCTGCGGCAGTCAGGTCGCGCGGGCGTTGGCCGTTGGGCGACGCGCGGCAAGGGTTACATCGTGATCCTGCGCCCGGTGGGTGAGGTGCTCGCGATGCAGCAGCTGCACTATGCCGAGGACGTGCGTCCGGCCACCGAGGTGGACGTGCCGAGACCGGAGGTCAAGCCCGCGGAACTGAAGCTCGCGCAGCAGCTGATCGATCAGCAGACCGCGGAGCGCTTCGATCCGACCGCGTTCAAGGATGACACACGCGCGCGCATCCACGCCGCAATCGACCGGAAAGTGGAGGAAGGCACCGAGATATCGGTGTCCGAAGTGGCCCCGCCCGAGCGTGAAGGCAAGGTCATCGACCTGATGGAGGCGCTGCGCGCCAGCCTGCAGCGCACCGAGACTGCACGCGAGCAGGTCGGCCGGCTTGGTCCGCGCAAGGCGCCAAAGCGCGTCGAGGCGCCCGCGAAAACGTCCCGCAGGAAGCGTAACGCCTGAGGGCGGCGAGCCGCCGGCGAACGGGATGCCCACCTACAGCATGCGGGACGTGCAGCGGGTCCTGCGGCTCTCAGCCGACACGACCCGCAACCTCATCAAGGCCGGCTTCGTCAAGCCGGCGCGCGGCACGCGCCGCGAGTACCGTTTCTCCTTCCAGGATCTGATCATGCTGCGCACGGCGCGGGCGCTGATCGACGCCAAAATCCCAGCGCGGCGCATTCGCCGCTCGCTCGAGAGCTTGCGGCGTGAGCTGCCCGAGTCATTGCCACTCTCGGGTCTTTCGATCAGCGCAGTAGGCGAGCATGTCGTGGTGCGGGAGGGCGATACGCAGCGCCAGGTCGACAGCGGTCAGTACCTGCTCGGTCTCGAGGTCAGCATGGAGAACGGCGAGTTGCGTGTGGTCGAGCACCGCGAAGCAGCACCCGCGCCGCCGCCCTCCTCCGCATCGTGCGCCGACTGGTTCACGCAGGCGCTCACCCTCGAGCACACCGACCCGGAGGCCGCTCTGACCGCCTGGGGCCACGCCGTGGATGAGGACGGTGCGAACGCGGCCGCGTGGACCAACTGGGGACGTTTGCTGCACGAGCGGGGACGTACACAGCAGGCCGCGGAAGTGTATCGTCGTGCGCTCGCGCAGGTCGGTCCCGACCCACTGCTGCTCTACAACCAGGGCGTACTGCTCGAGGATCTCGGAGATCCCGCGGCAGCGCTCGCTGCCTACCGCAGCGCCATCGCCGAAGATCCGGATCTCGCCGACTGCCACTACAACCTCGCTCGGCTGTACGAGTCGCTCGGCGAGGCACAACACGCCATCCGCCACCTGGGTCAGTACCGGCGCCTGGTGAGCGGTGACCTGCGCTGAGCGGCCGGCGGGCCGATGGCTTACTGGGTTGGAACCTCCGGCTACAACTACCCCGAGTGGAAGGGCAGCTTCTATCCGGAGAAGCTGCCGGCAACGAAGATGCTGGGCTTCTACGCGCAGCGCTTCACCACGGTAGAGATCAACTACACCTTCTATCGGGTACCCAACAGCAAGATCCTCAGCGGCTGGGATCGCGATACTCCACCGGGCTTTCGCCTGACACTCAAGGCGCCCAAGCGCATCACGCACATCGCCAAGCTCAAGGACTGCGGCGAGCTGCTCGAGTACTTCCTGCGCGTGAGCGCCACGCTCGGCCCGAAGCTCGGCGTCCTGCTCTTTCAGCTGCCCCCTTATCTCCGCAAAGACCTGCCGCTGCTCGATGGGTTTCTCGCGCAGATACCTGATGGCACCCGGGCCGCATTCGAGTTCCGTCACGCCTCCTGGATGGACGCGGAGGTATTTGCGCGCCTGCGCGCGCACGATCTCGCCCTGTGCGTGGCCGACAGCGAAAAGTTCTCGACGCCGCTCGAGATCACCGCGAGCTATGGGTATTTCCGGCTGCGGGACGAGGGTTACACGCCCGAGGACCTGGACCGCTGGGCCGGGCTCATGCGCGCCAACGCGGCAGCCTGCAGCGACGTCTACGTCTATTTCAAACACGAAGAAGCCGGCAAGGGACCGCAGTTTGCACGTTTGCTCCTGGCTGCACTCGGTAACCCCCAGCACGCACCGCAATAGTCCGGCAAGTTAGAACCAACGACCCGGGAACACCTCGTTGGCGGGTCATGAGAACCCGCGAACTCCAGCGCGGGACTCACTCCACCGCAATGCGGGCCGGAGCGTGCGCTTTGTGGCCACGCAACTACAAGGGGAAACACATGAACGTGCTCAAGAAACCAACACGCATGCTTACGATTGCTTTGCTGGCTTTGCCGTTGCTGGCCAGCGCGGCGACAGCGCTGGCCGGCGACGATCAGGCCGTGCTGCCGGCACTGACCAAGATCAAGACAATCGCCTCCACGGTGCCAGCTAACGGGGATGTCAATCCTTATGGCGTAGCGGAGGTCAAGAGAACGATCGGTATGCTGCGGGCCGGTAACATCCTGGTAAGTAACTTCAATAACTCCAACAACTTCCAGGGTACCGGCACGACCATCGTCGAAGTCGCGCCCGATGGCGGCGTGAGTCTGTTTGCTACTGTTGACGCCGCGAAGCTGCCGGGCAGTTGCCCCGGTGGCATAGGCTTGACCACGGCGCTGGTGGTGCTCGAGCAGGGTTGGGTCATCGTGGGAAGTCTTCCCACCGCGAACCAAGGCACGGTGTTCACCGGCGCAGGTTGCCTGATTGTGCTCGACAGTATGGGCAAAGCGGTCGAGACCTTTTATGGCTCTCTGATCAACGGTCCTTGGGACATGACCTCCTTTGAGAGCGATCATGCGGCCAAGCTGTTCGTCACCAACGTACTGAACGGCACTGTGGCGGCCGCGGGCGCCGTCGTCCACGGCGGTACGGTCACGCGGCTCGACCTCAAATTGTCGGCAACCGCCATGCCAGCGCTGGAGTCGATCACCACCATCGGCTCGGGATTCCCCGAGCGCACCGATCCGGCGGCACTCGTCATCGGTCCGACGGGGGTGGGACTGCGCGCGAGCTGCGCGGGCGATCGCGACGATTGCGCCGATCGAGACAACAACGACCAGGACCAGCAAGACAGCTCGCTGTTATATGTGGCCGATACGCTCAGCAATCGTGTTGCAGTAATCGATCGCGCGCTCACCCGTACCACCAGCGCGGGGAACGGTCGCACGCTGAGCTCAGGGGGAAGCCTGAATGGACCTCTGGGGCTCGTCGTCACCGCGAGCGGCACTGTGCTCACGGTCAACAGCGGCGATGGCTTCATCACCGAGATCTCGCCCCATGGTGCACAACTGGCCAGGAAGCAGCTCGACAAGACCGGCTCACCGCCCGGCGCCGGCGCCCTGTTCGGCTTGGCGTTCGACCCGGCGGCTGGGGTGTACTTCGTCGACGACGCCAGCAACACGCTCAACCTGCTGCATCACTGAGCGTCACGGCGTTCTCAGCGCTCCGGCGGCCCCGGGTCGCCGGAGCGTGCTCCGCCGCCGGTTCGAGCCCGGGCGGGTGCTCAGCTGCCCCAGATTTGCGTGAACACGCGCGCGAAGTTGGCGCCGAGCACCTTCTCGGTGACCGCTGCGGAGTAGCCCCGGCTCAGCAGCCGGTCGGCGATGACTTCCATCCGTCGCGGTATGTTGAGCCCGACCACGTAGGTCGGGCGGTCTTCCTCGGGAGCCGACAGTCCCGCCGCGCGCCGCTCCTTCAGCTCACGGGAAAATTCCGCCATGCCCGCGGGCGAGCTGTCGAAGGGCGCTATGCCCACATCGCTGCCGACCCCGACATGCTCCTCACCCGCCACCTCGAGCGCGTGCGTGAGGTGCGCCATGTAGTCATCGATGGTCGGCTGGCGCGGCGAGGCGGTCAGGTAAGGCAGATCGTAGATGCCGATCACACCGCCGCGCGCTGCGAGTGCCCGCAACTGGTCGTCGCTCTTGTTGCGCGGATGCACATGTATGGCAGCACAGCCCGCGTGGGTCACGACGGGCGGCTGGGATGAGAGCGCGAGTACATCTGCGGTGGTCGCGGGGTTGGCATGACTGATATCGACCGCGATGCCGAGGCGATTCATCTCCCGCAGCGCCTCGTGCCCGCGCGCGGTGAGCCCGCCTGCCTTGGGCTCCATTACGCCGGCGGCGAAGGCGGAGGTGCGGTTGTACGACAACTGCATGACACGCACGCCGAGATCGCGAAACACCTCGATCGAGCTCGGTTGTCCACCGAGCATCTCCACGCTCTCGAAGGAAAGGATGATCCCGAGCTTGCGCTCGCGCTGCGCGCGCGCCATGTCGGCGGCGTTGCGCACCGCGGTGAAGTAGTCCGGGTGCCGCTCGATGAGTTGCTGCACTCGAGCGATCTCCGCCACGGTGTGCGCAAAGTCGGCGTTGATTCCGCCGAGTGACAGCTTGACCACGTTGATGCCGCTAGCGCGTACCAGCTCGAGGTCTGCCTGCGACAGCGGCAGCTGCTCGGGCAGCGGGGGCCCCGAGTTGCAGTCGAGGATCAAAGCGCTCGCATACAGGCGTCGAGCGGCGTCGCTCACAGCGGGGTTATTGGCGGCAGGAGCTTGCGCGCGCGCTACCGGGTGGTGAGCCGCACCGAGGAGTGCCACTCCGGCAACGAGCCGCGAGAACTCACGCCGGTTCACGGTGTGTTCTTTATCGCCAGCCCCTGGACCTCGAAGTGTCCTCCGCGCAGCAGCTTGTCGGTGCCGATGAAGGCCCGCGCCGGATAGTGCCCATGAAAATAGCTGCGATACACGGCATTGAACATGTCGTACAGCTGCAGGTCGGTGCACCAGATGGTCACGGACACGAGGTCATCCATGGTCAGCCCGGCGGATTCCACCGTGCGCTTCACCGCCTCCATGACCAGGTGGGCTTCGGTCGCCGGGTCGCTGGGGGCGTTGCCGGTGCGGCTGTCGATGCCGATATGTCCCGCAACATACAAGGTGTCGCCCGCACGCACCGCGTCACTGAAGGGCAGCGGCGCGCTGCCCGGCGGCACACTGTGCTCCACGTAGCTGCGATTGACTGCGCCGGCGGCGGGCGATACCAACACGGAGGCGACCGCCAGAACGGCCAACCACTCTTTATAGGACGGACTCATGGTGTTTGCTCCCTTGCAGGAGCGCTGGCACGCACCAGCGGCTCCGGGCGGGAGATCCTATCAGCACTCGAGCATGGCGCGCCCCGCCCCTTGAGGTGCGCCGGCGATTTTCCTAGCCTTCCGATACATGTGGGAGACGCGAGGCCAGGAAGACCGAATGAGCAGACTTCGGCTGCGCACGATCATCTTGCTGGTGGCGATGGTGAGCGGTCTCCACGCCCGCAACGCCGCGGCGGCCGCAGAATCCCCTGCGCATTCGGCCGTCGCGACTACCACGGCGCTCGAGCGCGTGACCCAGGCGCTGGTCGATGCACTCGCACCCGGGCGAACTGCGGTGTGGGAGCACTACGCGGATCCAGGGTTGACGTATGTTACCGAGGACAACGAGGTGAAGAGCCGCAAGGAGCTGCTCGCTGAGATGAAGCCGCTGCTACCGGGCTCGAGCGGCTGGATAGCGGTGCAGGAGTTCCGCTGCACCGATTTCGTCAGTTTTGCCGTGACCACCTACGTGATGGACGAGCATGAGACTATCGAAGGACAGGAGCTGCACGCGCGCTATCGCGGCACCGATACCTGGCGCGCGACTGCAGATGGCTGGCGGCTCACCGCCGCGCAGGTCTACGCCATACCACTGGATCCGCCACGGGGCGAGCCCGCGAGTGCGCTGGCCGACTACGCGGGCCAGTACGCACTGAGTGACACGACGCGACAGACGATCCGCCTCGAGCGCGATCACCTCGTGGCGGATCGTCCCGGCCGGCCGTTACAACTGCTGCTGCCCGAGAGCGGAGATGTGTTCTTCACTCCCGGCCGTCCGCGCATCCGCCGGATATTCACGCGCGCGCCCGATGGACAGGTGCGCGGCTTCGCCGAGCGGCGCGAGGGTACCGATCTCCTGTGGACGCGCGTCGCAGAGGATGCGGCGCACTAGAGACGCTGCGCACCGCCAGTGTTCCGCGGCTTCAAAGCGGCTCGCTCCTCGGCCGCAAACAGATCCATGACACACGCCGCGCCCTCGAGCGCGAGCAGTGAGCGCTTGATCGGCAGTCCTCCGCCAAAGCCGGTGAGCGTACCGTCGGCGCCGATGACGCGATGACAGGGCACGATAATCGGAAGCGGGTTTGCGCCGTTCGCCAGGCCTACCGCACGCGCGCCCGCTTCGAGCCCGAGCCGGCGTGCGAGCTCACCATACGATACGGTCTCGCCGTAGGGGATCGCGGACAACGCCCGCCATACCGCGAGCTGAAATGGCGTGCCGTCGGGCGCGAGCGATAACTCGAAGCCGCGCCGCATGCCACGAAAATACTCCCCGAGCTGCGTTTGTGCCCGCGCGAACGGCGCCGCCGCAGCGCGCCACTCCTCAGCAGGCCGCAGTGGATGCGGGCCCGCCTGGAAGTGCAGCCGTAGGAGCGCCTGCCCGGTGCCAACGAGCAACAGCCGCCCGATGGGTGAATCGATCTCGTGCCAGTACCTCATGCCATTTTCCCCATTTGCGCAGTGGACGGATCGCGCGCCGCGGCAATGCGATCGCCCGTCGGCTGGCTCACCATGGTCGCAGCGGCGCGCCACAGGTGCATCACCGCATAGCCGCGCCAGGGGCGCCAGGCGTGGGCGCGTTCCTCGAGCTCCCGGGCGCTCAAAAGGCGCATCCCCGGCGCGGCCATGCGCCGTAGCACCAGATCTCCGGCCGGCAACGCATCGGGTTCTCCCAATGCG
This sequence comes from Steroidobacteraceae bacterium, assembly GCA_035495655.1. GTDB lineage: Bacteria > Pseudomonadota > Gammaproteobacteria > Steroidobacterales > Steroidobacteraceae > 13-2-20CM-66-19. The sequence goes on along the minus strand of DATJFM010000053.1, from coordinate 16,739 downwards.
CGCAGCGCCACATACTGCGCCGTCCACGTCCCGATTCCGGGCAATGCCAGCAGCGCCGCCATCACTTCGTCGGGCGCCGCGCTGAAGTCGATACGGTGCTCGAGTACCGCGCGCGCCAATGCCCGCAGCGTAGCAGCGCGCGAGCGCGTAATACCGAAGGAATCAAGTGGAGCGGCAGCGAGCGCTGCGGCATCTGGAAACAGGCGGGTGAGCCCGGCTGCGCCGTCGCGGATGGCCGGACCTATCCGTTCCACGAGCCGTGCGGCAAAGGTCCTGCCGGCGGCCACGCTCACCTGCTGCCCGAGCACTGCACGCACGGCACACTCGAACGGCTCCCAGGCACCGGGAATTCTCAATCCCGGACGGGCACGCACGAGCGGTGCGATGAGCGCATCCGCCGCGAGCTCTGTCCCAATGCGCTGCGGATCGGCGGCAAGGTCGAACACGCGACGCGCCGCCGTCGACAGCTGCAGCAGCGCCGCCGGCGGCGCTCCGGCGACGCGCAGCTCGAGGGCGTCCTCTCCGGGCAGCGGTGCCACGCGAATGAGCGCGTGGCTGCCTTCGCACGCCACGGTGCGCGAGTAGCTGCAGGCGTCGACGCGCTCGAGGCCGGCCACGGCCCGCGTGGCGAGAAACGAGCGCACGTGTTCCCAGTCGTAAGGTGGCCGATAGGCGAGACGCAGCACCACCTCTTCGGTACTCCGTGCAGCCGCGCCGCGCCCCGCGCGACGCAGCTCGCTCGGGGCACGCCGGTAGGTGTGGCGGAACGCATCGTTGAAGCGCCGGCTACTGCCAAACCCGGCGGCCATGGCGATCTGAGTAATCGGCAGCCGCGTCTCCTCGAGCAAGCATACGGCGAAGTGCAGTCGGCGCGTCTGGGCCACCGCGACCGGCGATGCGCCGACGTGACGCACGAACAGGCGCAGCAGATGGCGTGGCCCGATGCCGAGGCGCCCGGCGAGCGCCTCGACCGAGTCCTCATCGAGCGCACCGGCTTCGATCAGCCGCAGCGCCCGCCGCACTACCGCGGCGGTGCCGAGCCACGCCGGCGTGCCCGGCGCCGCCTCCGGACGGCAACGCAGGCAGGGGCGAAATCCGGCCGCTTCGGCCGCCGCCGGACTGCCGAAAAAGCGCACGTGCGCGCGCTTCGCGTAGCGCGAGGGGCAGATAGGACGGCAGTAAATGCCGGTAGAGGTGACCGCGATGAAGAACTTGCCGTCAAAGCGCGGATCACGGCTGATGCGGGCGCGATTGAGCGCCTCGGGATCGAGTCCGCAGATGAGGTCCATGGAGAGCACGATACGCGCCGGATGCTCGGCACAGTAGCCGTTTTCGGACCTGGCGGCGGCGCCATAGCCCGCTGATGCCGCGCGCGGCTCAGGGACCTGCGTGAGCTTTCTCGAGCACCGCGATATCGAGCTTGTCCATCTTCAGCATCGCCTGCATCGTCCGTTGCGACTTCACCGGGTCGGGATCACTCAGCAGCACCGGCAGGACCGTCGGCACCACCTGCCAGGAAAGGCCGTACTTGTCCTTGAGCCAACCGCAGTGATTGGTCTTGCCGCCCGCCCCGAGCTTCTCCCAGAAATTGTCGACTTCTGCCTGGCTCTGGCAGTGGATGACGAACGAAATGGCCTCCGTGAAACGGAACTGCGGACCGCCATTGAGCGCAGTGAACTGCACCCCGTTCAGCTCGAATGCCACTGTCATGACGGAGCCGGCGGGGCCGGGCCCCGAGGCTCCGTAGCGCAGTGTCTTGAGGATGCGCGAGTTGGCAAAAATCGACACGTAGAAACGGGCCGCTTCTTCGGCCTGCGTGTCGAACCATAGGAATGTCGTGATCTTCTGCATGCGCGAGCCTTCCTGCCCTCAGAGCACAGCCTCTGGTTCAATCGCTCGCAGCAGTTCCGTCAGTCGCTCGAAGCAACTGCTCCAGCCCTGCCCATGACCCTCGCGCGCCTCCACCGAGCTGAAGATCCCCTGGTGGAACAGCATCTCGGTGCGACCGTCACGCTCGGCGAGGCTTACCGTGACCAGAGTCTCGGGTCCCGGCGTGCCGCTCTCGTCCACCCAGCAGTGCGTAAACACCAGGCGCTCGGGTGGAACGATCTCGCGATACACACCGCGCAGACGGTGCTCGGTTCCCTCAGGTGAGCGCATGCGCGCGAAGAACGCACCACCGATTCGAAGCTCGCCGCGTTGCTCAGTGAAGGTGAAACCGCGCGGACACGACCATTGCGCGAGCAGCTGCGGCTCTGTCCATGCCCGGAACACCAGCTCGCGTGGCGCGTTGAATGTGCGCCGCATGACGAGCTCGCCGGCGGCGGTGCCGCTATTTCGCACTTTTGCGTCCATGTGATTGCTCCTGTCGGTGCAGCTGGCCGAGGTAACGGTCGAGTCGGCGGAAGCTCCCCTCCCAGTATCGCCGGTAACGCTCTGTCCAGCGCGCGACCTCGCGCAGCGGCGCCGCCTGCAGACGGCAGGGACGGGAGGGACCGCGCCGTCCGCGGCTCACGAGGCCCGCGCGCTCGAGCACCTTGAGGTGCTTGGAGATGGCTGGCTGGCTCATCGCGAACGGCCGCGCGAGCTCCATCACGCCCGCATCCCCGGCGGCGAGGCGCGCGAGGATGGCACGGCGCGTCGGATCGGCGAGCGCGGCGAAGGTGTCGTTCAGACGATGCTCAGGCTTCAATTGATAGAACCGATCGGTTATATAACCGGTAGGTGTTTACTGGCACTCCCGCCCGCTGTCAAGCGTAACCGGATGGTGGGCGGGGAGCGCCTGCAGCTGTTGCGTCTGACATGCAGGCGTCATCTTAGTGTCATGGCCAGGGCCTACTATGCGCACACGCGGACCCGAGCACAGTCATGGACGTCGGCTCGAGTCAAGTCGCGCGGGCCCCGGGCCCCCTCCGGGGCCCGCGCAGGGCCAGTAACCACCGCGAATTAACGCGCACTGAACCGCGCGTTCCGCGAGCAAGCGCAGCGCAGCATGTCAGCGGCGCCGCGCGGCGCGCGTTTTGCACCTCAGGTATAGCGGATCAGGTGTGGAAACATGCGTGCCATTGTCAAACTGCTGGTAGCCCTGAGTCTTGGCGCTGCCGTGACGGGCTGCGTCGTGGCTCCGCTCGGTCCTCCGCGACCTTACCGCGCCGCGGTCGTAGTCCCAGCGCCCGTGGTGGTGGTCCACGGCGGCTACTACTGGCACCACTGATCGAATCGAGGTTGCGCAACCGCGCCTCCGCACTCTTTATATGCCGTGCGGAGGCGCTTTTTTGCACGTGCGGTGCCGGGACGACGCGCGCTAGTCTCAGAAGCCCGGCGGGATGTCGAAACGCAGAATACGTCCGACGCCGAAGGTCGGTGCCGGTACCGCGCCGAAGTCGGAAATGTACAGCCGCCCGTTGCAGCCGCAGCTGATCCCCGCGCACAGTTCAGTGGTTCAAGGGACCTGTTTCGGCTTCGAGCAAGACGCTGGCCGAGCAGCTCGACCCGTCTAGACGTGCGCGGATGTGATGCGCACCGCTAATGGCACTCCTCGAAGATCATGGTCGAGTAGCCGCTCGGTACGCTGTCGGGGATCAACGGACAGAGGTTCTGCTTCCTTGCGCGCTCATCGAGCAGTGCATCGCGGACAAACCCGACGAGCGCCTGGAATTCTCCTCCGGTAAGGCGGATCGGCGTCTGCAGGAGCGGGTCCAGGCGGGCGAGCACCGGCTCGATCGGCCCCAGTCGGATCCGAAGATCCTTGTCTACGCCAGCCTTTCTCGGATCGTAGCTGCGCGCCGAGGTGAACACATCTAAATGATGAGCGATCGCATCCTCGATGCGCGTCATCGCCCCGTTATGGAAGAACGCCGCCTGCAGCGCTGCGTTGCGCAGCGGCGAGCTGCGGAATTTGTAGCGATCGGCCGCATTCCCGGTGATCTGCTCCAAGCCAAAGTCCTCGTTCTGGCCCGGTCCATCGAATACCACGTTGCCCGTGCCCAGGCCGAATTCAGGCGCGATCTGCGGCACGCCGATCGCGTGCATCTTGAAGTCGCTGAACATCTCATTCGATTCGCCTGCGACCGAATGGCACTCACTGCACCTTCCCTTGCCGAAGAAGATAAGCGCACCACGTTGCTGCTGTTCGTTCATCGCATGCCGATCGCCACGGGCGAATCGATCGACCGGTGCGTCGGCGAAGATGAGCGTGAATTCGAACTCCGCGATGGCGCGGGCAAACATGGAGAAGTCAATTGCGCCGCCGTCGGCAACTGACGGAAAGAGCGCGCCGAAGAGTCGCCGGTATGCCGCAGTTCCGTTGAGCCGTTGCAGCACGACCGCGCGGATAGGGTCATTTCGAGTTCCTGTTGCGTCGGCCCGAGGGAGGCACGCGCCTTTGCCGTCGTCGAACTGATCGAATTGGGGGCCGATCGTCCCGGCCGTACAGGTAAAGCCTGCGACCTCGACCAGTTCGGTCGGCGGCATGTGGGCCTGGGCGATCGATAAATGCGTCACTATCGGATCGTTGGGCGGGAAGCGCGTCGTTCCCTCTGGAAAGGGGAAGCGAAATCCTTGTGAATTATCGAACGGGTTGCCGGAGATCACGGCGAAGCGACCGTTCCACATCATGTTGGGATAGAACGGCGTATTGGATGCGAATGGCGTGCGACGCTGGTTGCGGGGCCCCGTGCGCTGGGGCCCGACAACATTGTTGTTCTGGATGCCGATCGCGATCGATTGCGTGTCGCCGAATGCCCGGCTCGGGGAGTGACACCCACCGCAAGTGTTGTCGTCGTGGAGGCCGCCCAATTTATCGAACCAAAGGAGCCTGCCGAGATCGGCGAGTTGCGGGTTGAGCGGTCGACCGAGCCGCGGTGAAAGCTGCGATTGGATGGTACCGGTGAATCCCGCCTCGCGTAGCGCGGCCAGCACTTGTCCGTCGAGGTCCTTGTCCGCCAGCGCTGTTGACGCAGCCATCAACGATGCAACACAAGCAACGGCAATCCGCAAGTGACCGATACGCTGCAGAGTTGATCTGGGCGCCATAACCCCTCCCCAAACCCGCAGGCCTCGACGTCCCGACGCGGTCCTGACCGGGACGCCGATACGCATTGGCCAAACCCGCTAGTGTCGCCGCGGCAGCGGCGCGTGAACCTTCGCTGGGCTAGTCACCGAATTTGCAACTTACCGCCCCGGTGATGATGTTCGGCGATCCCTCGTCTTCCAAGTCGAAGCTATTCTTACTGCAAAACAGGCCCCCGGCGATCGTGTTGGTCGCGACAGCGATCGGGCCGCTGTTACCGCTGAGATGCACGCCGCCGTTGAGGGTACTGCGTTCGAGCGCAATGGACGGCCCGGGTGGCGGAAGGATACCGGGGCCAGTGTTGCTTATCTTGACTACCCCGTTGATGGAGTCACCTCCACAGTCTATTTCTTCGGCACCGAAGATAATCTCGGCAGCTCCGTTCGCGGTGAGCCCGCCGTTGATCGTGGAGGCGCACACAACCAGTACCCCGCCCGGATTGACCCGCACACCGCCCGACACGTTCGCTGCGCCGATGACGCAAAAATCGCCGGCGTTGACGACCACACCGCCGGTGACCGTGCCAGAAAGCGGCGGATTAGGCCCCAAGGGGGCCGCAGGTCCTGTGTTACATACCGTCGCCGCCAATGCGTGGCCGCTGAAAACAGTCAGTGCCAAACTCAACAGCCCCAAATGAAATGCTGCGCGCGTTTTCATTGCTCGGACTCCCTGTATTTTTTCGCAAGTCCTTCGACCCCTGAGCCCGCCGAAGAAACGTTGCCCAATGCCTGCTCGTTTGTTCTGTGTCCCTACGCGACAAGCGCTTCGCAGAGGACGCGCACCACCGACTACGATCTGGCGCGCTGGCACATCTAATACCCCTGTGCATTTTTTCGCAAGAATTATTCGACGACATTCGAGCGCAAACGCGTGAAATGACCGTGGCTGCAAGTTAGCTGCACTGCAATGTGGCACCTGCTGAAGCCTGGGCTATTAGCCGAGGCTGCTCAAACAACTCATAAAGGCACGCTATAAGAGAGGGCGGAGGTGCGGGAGAGGCTCGTCTCGCGAAAGCACTGAATCGCGTGGAGCGACTGTATGTGCGATAACGAACATAGGAACGAAGGCGAACGCGCGCGCTGAGCGGCTCTGTGAGGCGCAGCAAGCGCTCGGATGGCTCACGGTTTCCATGCAAGGAGCCGCGGTGATCGCAGCGACCGAAATCTGCTGCGTGCGGACGGCTCACAAGTACACCACCGCTCGCTCGCTGCCCGGGACTCTTACCCACAGCGGCAGGCTGAAAGAAGACGACGGACAAGCTCGATCCGCAGATGTTCTGGCAGATCCGCAGTAGCGTCACGTCAGCGCCATCGACACGATCCACCGCGCCTCCGCTGGGCTCTGGAAGTGAGATTGAAGGATCGCAGCGAGCTTGCCGGTGGCGCGGCGCAAAACTCATCCGTGCAAGGAACCTTTCCAGGCACAGACATCCCGGCTGCATGGAAAGTCGCCCCTCGACAAGCCCTGAACCAGTGCTTCGCAGCGCCGTGTCCGCTACTATCGCGAGCGCATGGCGAGGCCCGGCACCGGATGAGATTCGTATCGCTGATGCTGGCGTCGCTCATCGCGCTGACCGCTCTGCCGGCCGCTGTCGCCTCGGTTCGCGTGCTCATAGGCCCGACTCCCATTCCGCGCAGCAACGCGCGGGCGGCGGGCGACATCACGGTCGTCAACGAGCGGCTCGCCTTTGCGCTTGCGGTGGAGTCGGCCGCCCCCTACGGCGTACCACGCGGCGCGCTCGTGGCACTGGCCCCCGTACGCCACGGGCATATCGAACGCAATCGCGTGGTGTTTGCCGATTTCATTCCCAACAACTGGTCAGCCTGGCCCAACACCTATCACCGCGTGGAAATCCTCGAGCACGGCCCGGGACAGGCGCGCATCCGTGCGGTACGTGACTGGGGCACGGTGACCATCACCACGCTCTACACCCTCTCCTCCGGCTCCGACCAGATCGCTATCAGCACCACCATGACAAATGCTGGCACGAGCACGCTTGCCGACCTGCTGTCCGGCCTCACCTTGTGGCCGAACAGCGGATTCCTGTTTGCGGTTCCGGGCCTTGCGGGGGTGAGCGAGGGCAGCGCCGCGGGCGCACTTGCCGATCGGGTGGTCGCCTACGATTCCGACTGGGCGCTCGCGCTGCACGCGCCTTATCTCGATCGGGTCGGCTCCTCCTCGCGCGACCTGTTTCTACGGCATACCCTCGCACCCGGCGAAAGCCGCACCTTCGAGGGTTGGCTGCAGGTTGGTACCAGCGGCGACCTGGCTCCCGTCGTGGCCGCTGAAATCGCGCGCCGTCATCTGCCTGCGGGGACGGTGCAGGGTCGCGTGACGGGCGCCGACCATCAGCTCATCACGCGCCCCGTGGTGGTAGCGGAAAAGGAAGGTAAGCCCTACGCTTGGACGGTTGGCCGCAACGGGACCTATCGGCTCACGCTGCCGGCTGGAGATTATCGGGTCTACGCGACCGCGCGCCACTACGCACAGAGCGCAGCTTCAGCGCTTTCGCTGCCGGCCGGCACCACCGCGGTGCGTGATTTCCATGACCTCGAGCCCCCGGGTGGCATCGAGCTCGAGGTGGCCGACGCGCGCAGCGGCGCACCGCTCGATGCACGCATCAGTATCAGCGAGGGCAACAAACCGCTCGTGCAGTTTCTCGGACATACCACTTTCTTCACCGCGCTCGAGCGCACCGGCCACCTCGCCGAGCCGATCGCCCCCGGTGCCTACCGTTTCGCGGTCTCTTCCGGCGAGGGCTTCCTGGCGGAAAATGCCACAACCGATCTGCAGGTCTCGCCCGGGCAAGTGAGCAAAGCGCGCATCGCCGTCAATCGCCTCTTCCGTCCGCAGGTCCGCGGCTGGTACGCGGCCGACCTGCACCACCACGCCGACCAGGCCGAAGCAGTGACCCCGCCGCCTGACCTGGCGCGCTCGCAGCTCGCCGCCGGGCTCGATGTGCTCTTCGTCAGCGACCATGACTCGACCGTCAACACCTCGACCCTGCGGCGGATAGCCGGCGCGCGCGGTGTACCTTGCATTCCCGGAATCGAGCTCTCCCCCTCGTGGGGCCATTTCAACGCTTATCCGCTCGATCCCCAGGCCAAGCTCGCCATCGACACCAGCACCGCGAGCGTCGGCGAGGTGTTCGCAGAGGCCCGCCGGGAAGGCGCTCAGGTCATACAGGTCAATCATCCCTTCATCCCGTACGGATATTTTGCGAGCGTGGCGGCCGGCGTCGCACCCGGCGGCTTCGACCCGGGGTTCGATCTCATCGAGATCAACTCCGCAAATCCCAGCGATGACATGAAAGTGCTGCAGCGCATCTGGAGCTTTTGGAACGAGGGCCGACACTACTATCTGAGCGCCGGCAGCGACACGCACGATGTATGGAATGAGCAGTCCGGACGCGTGCGCATCTACGTGCACCCGGACGGTCCCCTGACCACGGAGCATTTCGTCGCCGCGCTCAAAGCCGGACACGGCTACGTCACTTACGGGCCGTTGATCTTTCCGCAAGTGATTTTCGGCAACCAGGTTGGCGGCGCTCCCGGGGCGAGTCTGACCCTCAGCTTCGATCTGGAATCGGTCGCAGGGTTGAAGCAGGTGCAACTGGTGAGCCGTGCAGCCGTGCAGAGTACGCAGTCGTTTCCGCACGCGCCGCGGGAAGCGCATGCAGATTTCCAGGTGCCTCTGCAGGCGGGTTGGTACGCGCTCATCGTCGAGGACCAGCTCGGGCGCAAGGCCTACAGCGATCCCATCTGGGCGGCGGACGATGCGCGCACGCCCGCAGTGGGCGCGGCAGTGCATTCATGGTAGGCGGCCGCACGACGCTGCAGCTGGCGCAGTTGCGCACCGTGGCGCTGCTTTTCTGCGGCTATGCCGCCTGCTACTACTGCCGCGCGGACCTGTCGGTCGCCACGCCACTCCTCGTGGAGGAGCTCGGACGGCACGGTCTCACCCACGGCGAGGCGCTCATCCGCATCGGCGCGCTCAGCTCTCTGGGCGTACTCGCTTACGCGCTCGGGAAGTTCTTCCTGACGGGCCTCGGCGACTATTGGGGAGGACGCCGAAACTTTCTCATCGGCGTGGGCGGCGCGTGCCTGTTCACGGCGGCATTCGCGACAGGTGGCACGGTACCGATATTCACCATTGCGTGGCTCGGAAACCAGTCGACGCAATCGATGGGCTGGGCCGGGCTCATCAAGGTGTCTTCCAAGTGGTTCAACTATTCCTCCTACGGATCGATCATCGGGATCCTCAGCGTCAGCTACCTGGTGGGCGATGCTCTCGCACGGCAGCAGATGGGCATCCTGATCGGTCACGGGTACGGGTGGCGCGCGGTCTTCCTGTTCGCGGCAATCGTTGCCGCGGTCATGCTGCTCGCCAACCTGCTGTGGCTGCGTGAGTCGCGGGTCGAGGCGGGCCATCCGGAAGCGACAGCCAACCCACTGAATCTGTTCGCCGCGACCGAGTCGCCACCTGCGAGCATTGGCGCACTGTTGCTGCCGCTGCTGCGCAGCCGTGCGTTCGTGCTCGTTTGCCTGCTGTCGTTCACCTGCACAATAATCCGCCAGAGCTTCAACAACTGGACGCCGGTGTATTTGCGCGATCACCTGGGATACAGCACGAGCCAAGCCGCCTCGTTGAGTGCCCTGTTTCCCGGAGTCGGTGCGGTGTCAGTATTGCTCGCGGGCTGGATGAGCGATCGGCTGGGCCTGAACGGCCGCTCACTGCTGATGTTCCTCGGCCTGACGGCGTCCGCGGTGGCGCTGCTTCTGCTCGTGTCACTGCGCGCGGGAACATCCACGCTGTTGCCGCTCGCGGCCATCGCACTGGTAGCCTTCTGTCTGCTCGGGCCCTACTCCTACCTCGGCGGCGCATTTGCTCTGGACTTCGGCGGCAAACAAGCGAGTGCCGCCTCGTCCGGCATCATCGATGGGGTGGGCTATCTCGGGGGTGTGCTGGCCGGGGACGTCGTGGCGCGAATTGCCGTGGCCTTCGGCTGGAACGGAGTGTTTGTCACCCTCGCGGCCGTGAGTGCCGCGGCTGCGCTCTTCGCCGGCACTCTGCACCTGCTCAACACGCGTGCCGCGTCGGAGGCGCTGCATGCCTGAGACCATCGGGACGCGCCAGGTGAGCGCGGCGCCGGAGGCACTCACCATCGAGTGGGCCGGTGGCGGAGTGAGTGAGTTCTCGAGCCTGTGGTTGCTCGACAACCGCGCCGAGGACCGCGACCCGCATAGCGGGCAGCGGCTCATCGACATCGCCGATCTTCCCGAGAGCCCGCGCATCCGCTCGGCGGTGGCATACGACGGCGTAGTGCGCATCGAATGGGAGGGGCAGCCGCGGGCGGCGTGTTTCGAGCTCGCCTGGCTCGCGGCCCACGCGAGCGATCGCACCGAGCCCGCGCCGGAGGCGCAGCGGCGTCTCTGGCTCGAGGGGGCAACGCTCGATCCGCGGCGGGATTTCGCCTGGTTGACTCTTGGGCAGTTGCGCTCGAGTCCGCCAGCACGCCTCGTGTGGCTGACACGGCTGCTGCAGGATGGACTTGCATTCCTCGATGAGGTGCCGGCGAGCGAGTCGGCGATCCTCGAAGCGATGCCGCTCGTAGGTCGCGTGCTCGAGACGAACTATGGCTACACTTTCGATGTGCGCTCCGTACCGCAACCGGAGAACCTCGCTTATTCCGATCTCGGGCTCGGCCTGCACACCGACAATCCCTATCGCGAGCCGGTGCCCGGCTTTCAGGCGCTGCACGTGCTCATCGCCTCGAATGCCGGAGGCGAGAGTCTGTTCGCGGACGGTTTCGCGCTCGCGCAGCATCTGCGCGTCACTGCGCCCGAGGATTTCGCGCAGCTCACGAGCACTGCAGTGCCATTTCATTACCGCTCGGGCGAAGCCGAGCTGCGTGCCGAGCGACCGCTGATTCAGCTGTCGCTGCGCGGTGAAGTGTCCGCGTTCCATTACAATAGCCGCTCGATCGCCCCGCTGAATCTCGGCGCGCGCGCGGCGGCGCATTTCTACCGCGCCTACCGGCGCCTCGCGCTGCTGCTGCGCGATCCGCGCTTTCAGCTGCGCATGCAGCTGCAGGCCGGCACGCTGGTGGTGTTCGACAACCAGCGCATCCTGCATGGCCGCACGGCGTTCTCCGCCGCGCGCTACCCGCGGCATCTGCGTGGCTGCTACCTCGCGCGCGATAGCGTCTACAGTGAGACCGCACTGCTGCGCCGCAAGCTCGCGCCGGCGGCCCAATGAGCCTCATGGCCGACATCCTGGCGCTCTACGGTGCGCGCGGCGCGCAGGCGTACTTCGGCGAACGCGTATCGGTGACCGAACATGGCCTGCAGGCCGCGCACTTCGCGCAGGCCGCGGCTGCGCCGGATGCAATGGTCGTGGCGGCACTGCTGCACGACATCGGCCACCTGCTCGAGGCAGCGCCGGATGACATCGAGGAATGGACGCTCGATGCACGGCACGAGGAAATTGGCGCGCGCTGGCTGGCGAGGCACTTCCCCGCCACCGTCAGCGAGCCGGTGCGGCTGCACGTGCCGGCGAAGCGCTACCTGTGTGCGACCGACGCCGCCTACTTCGCCCGCCTCAGCGCAGCTTCGGTCCACACCCTCAAACTGCAGGGTGGTCCGATGTCCGGCCCTGAGGTCGCGCAGTTCGAGGCGGAGCCATTCTGGCGCGAAGCGGTGCGTCTGCGTCACTGGGACGATCAGGGAAAGGTGGCGGGACTGCAGACGCTTCCGCTGGCTGCCCACGCAGAGCTCATCGAACGCGTGGTCCGCTCCGCCGCATAGTGCATGGATATCGACTCGCAGCAGCTCGCCTACATTCCCTCGACCGGGGTGCGGCGCATTCACGAGACCTCTCTGGTCGCCGCTACCGCCGAGAGCCTCGCCGGCTATGGCCGCCTCGTCGATGATCCGCGGAACTTTCCCATCGAGATCGTCCCCTGGCCTGCCCAGGGGTGGCGGCCGATCGACCGCAATACCGGTGATCAGGGCGGGGTGACCGAGGGATCGTTTGAATTCCGCTGGAAGGGTGAAACCCTTTACGCGCGCAACCATGCGGTCGGCGACAGTTATCTGTTTGGTTGGAGCAACTGGCCGGAGGAAGCGAGCGCCGAAGGCGGGCCGGGCAAGCGTGAGCGGGCGCTCATCTGGCGTGCCAACTATCACCCCGACGGTGGCCAGCTGTTCTATCCATTGAAGGGACAGAGCTTCGTCGTTCCGCTGGCGCTGCCGGGCGATGATGTCACGCCGGAGAAGTTCGTGACCTTCTGGTGTGACGGGCGCAGTGCGCTTTATCTGCACCCCAACGTGTGGCACGGGGCTATCGTGCCGTTCGACGACGAAGCGGAGTTTCTCGACCGCCAGGGACGCGTGCACGCACGCGTCTCGGTCAACTTCGTCACGGAGTTCGGCTGCTATCTGGGCGCGCCGCTGCGCCGTCCGCAGATCTGAAAAGAGACCGGCGCCGCGCGGCGCCGGTCTCGGTGCGTCAGATTGCCCAAGGCTACATGTGGCGCGGCCGCCAGCCGGCTGGCTTCTCTATCTTGTCGTTCTTGCCGTGCCCGACATTCAGCGGCTGGCCCGCGATATGGTCATCCGGGATGGTGGGCGTGAACTTCGGCAAATTCTTGGCGCGTTCATGCGTGACCGCCTCGAACCCCGAAGCCAACGCAATCAGCTTCGGTTCGCTGAAGGCCGTGCCGAAAAAGGTGATACCCATCGGAATCCCGAACACGTCCGTCGCCGGCACCTGCACGTAGGGATAGCCGCCCGGCGCGCTGAGTCCCGAGCTGCCGAAAACGAAGTGATCCCCATACAGCAGATCCGTCGACCAGGCTGGGTTATCGGTGGGCGATATCACAGCATCGAGGTGAAACTGTGCGAGCGCTCCGTCGATGCCCTGGTTCACGAATGCCTTGTCCGCCGCCAGCGCCTGGTTGTAAGTCACGCCGCCAAATACCGGCTGCGGGTCGTCGACGCCCGGAGCGAGTAACACCGTCTGCAGCCAGATATCCTGATTGAAGAACGGCATTTCCGCATCCGCGTTGCTGTCGTTGAAGTTGATCCCGGTCTGCAGCGACCCACCCGCGAGTGGTACCCCGACCCGCGTCGCGAAGTAACTGGCCACATCGGTACGGAAGTCGAACTCGAGAACCAGCAGCTCATCCGCGGCAAATCCCGGTCCAAATCCGGTGAAGCCGGCCGCGTCGAGATCGATGACCGTCGCACCGGCGGCAGTAAGCGCAGCCACCACCTGATCGAACGCCGTGCTCACCTGCACGGGTGTCGCGAGCGCGGGCGGCGGCGCATTGAACCCTATCGGGGTTCGCACCAGGCCGAGCCGCGCACCGCGCAGAGCATGAGGGTTCAGGAACTGGGTGTAGTCGCTCGGGATATTGGTGGGGCGGCTGCGCCCCTGCCAGCCGAGCGGCACGCCGCCTGTGGCGGGATCACGGCCATCGAAGGTGCGGCTCTGAATCACTCCCAGCGCTATCGCCGCATCGGCCACGGTGCGCCCGTGGGGACCCACTGTGTCCTGGGTATGCGAGATTGGCACAACCCCCGCGCGACTGGTAAGGCCTACGGTCGGCTTGATTCCAACCACGCCGCTGGCATTCGCCGGGCAGACGATGCTGCCGTCGGTCTCGGTGCCGAAGGAGAGCGTCGTGAAGTTGGCAGACTCCGCGGCACCCGATCCGGAGCTCGAACCGCAGGGGTTGCGATCGAACCCATAGGGGTTGTGAGTCTGACCACCGACCGCAGACCAACCGCTGATCGACTCGAAGGAGCGGAAGTTGGCCCACTCGGACAGGTTGGTCTTGCCTAGAATCACGGCGCCGCCCGCACGCAGGTTGGCCGCGACAGTCGAGTCACGCACGGCGGGACTGCCCTGCAATCCGAGCGACCCTGCAGTAGTTTGCATCTTGTCGGCGGTGTCGATGTTGGCCTTGAGCAGCACCGGAATGCCGTGCAGCGGTCCGAGCACCTTGCCGTTGCGTCGCATCTCATCCATATGCCTGGCGATGGCGATCGCATCCGGATTCAACTCGATGATGGAGTTGACGCCCACACTGTCCGCATCTGCATCCCCCTGGTCGAGGTCGCGGATGCGTTGGATGTAAGCGCGGGTGAGCTTTTCCGACGTCAGGCGTCCAGCGGCCATTTCGGCCTGCAGTTGGGCGACCGTCGCTTCGAGAAACGGAAACTTGTCCTTGTCCTGGTGCTTCCCGTCGGCTTGGACCGCCAGCGGCGCGAGCAACAGTGCGATGAAAAGGATTCTTCCTGCCATGCGCGGTGTCATGGATTGTTCCTCCGGCTTCGAGGCGCAAGCATGAGCGGCGCAGGAAAGCGCGAAAACCGGCTACCGTCCGCGCCGGCCTCTGTTGGTTGAGACGACCTGTTGGCCCGTTGTGCGCGACCTGTTGGTTTGTTGTTCGCCGCTGGATGCTACGCCCGCAAAAATGCTGCTTCAATCGCCGGAGTGTTCCCACGCGGCGACAGCGCCCGTCCTCTCGTTCCCAATAGCCGCGCAGGGTATCGCAGTGGCGCCGCGGCCGAGGCGATGCGATCATCCGCTGATGAAACTAGACCTCGGCTTTGTGCGGCGGCAGTTCCCGGCGTTCGCGGAGAGCTCGCTCGCCGGTCAGGCGTTCCTCGAGAACGCCGGTGGCTCTTATCCGTGCGGCGCAGTGGTACAGCGCCTCGGTGAGTATTACCGGCGCCTCAAGGTTCAGCCTTATTACGACTTCCCGGCCTCCACCGAGGCCGGCGAGTGGATGGACGCGTCGCGCGAGCGGCTCGCCGAGTACCTCGGTGTCGCTCCGCCCGAGGTGCACTTCGGCCCCTCCACTTCGCAGAACACCTACGTGCTCGCGCAAGCCCTGCGCACGGTGCTGAAGCCCGGCGACGAAATCATCGTGACCAACCAGGATCACGAGGCCAACAGCGGTGCCTGGCGACGGCTCGCCTCCCATGGTGTCACGGTGCGAGAGTGGCGCGTGGACCCGGGCAGCGGGATCCTCGCCGAGTCCGAGCTCGAGCGGTTGCTGAGCGAACGCACTCGCCTGCTCGCCTTCCCGCATGCTTCGAACGTGGTCGCGCACATCAATCCCGTCGCGCGGATCACGGCGCGTGCCCGCGCGGCAGGAGTCATCACGGCCGTGGATGGCGTGGCGTGGGCACCGCACGGGCTGCCCGATGTGCGCGAGCTCGGTGCGGACATTTACCTCTTCTCTCTCTACAAAACCTACGGCCCGCACCAGGGCTTGATGGTGGTGCGCGCGGATCTGCTCGAGCGGCTCGGCAACGAGGGCCATTACTTCAATGCGGGCGAGCCGTCGAAGCGCCTCGTGCCCGCCGGTCCCGATCACGCGCAGGTGGCGGCGGCGCGCGGCATCGCGGAATATTTCGATGCGCTCGATGCCCATCATGGCGCTGGCACAGCGGGCGGCGGAACCTCGGCGGCACGCGCCGCGCGCGTGCGCGCGCTGCTGCGTGGCGCGGAGGTGCCACTGCTCGCGGCACTGCTCGAGTACCTCGTCACGCGCCGCGACGTGCGCATCCTCGGACCGTCGGTGGCCGAGCAACGCGCCGCCACCGTGTCGTTCGTGCCGGAGAATGTCGAGCCGCGCGAGGTGGTGCGCGCACTCGCACGGCGCGGCTTCATGGCGGGAAACGGCAACTTCTACGCGGTGCGCGTGCTGGAAGCCATGAACGTCGACCCGGATCGGGGCGCGGTACGCCTCTCGCTGCTGCACTACAACTCGATCGAGGAAATCAACGGGGTGATCGAGGCGCTCGAGCAGATCCTCGGCGCGCAGACACCGCCGCGGCGTGGCCACAGCTCGGCAAGTACCGTCCATACCTAATACGCTCTCAGCCCGCCGCCGGCGGATCAACACGAAAGATTGCCATGAGGATAATCATCAGCGCTGTAGGTGTCGCGCTCGGCGCGCTCGCGCCGTCCGCTCATGCCACCGAAGCCGCGATGACGGCCGGGGATCTCAAGGAGCTGTGCGCCGGCTCGGATCATGTCAGTCGCAACGTGTGCCGCATCTATATCCTCGGAGTCACCGAAGGCATCTCTCAGGGGCTGAGCATTGCGGCCGGCAAGGGAACCAAAGCGTGCATTCCCGAGGGAGTGTCGGCGGAGCGACTAGAGAAGAGCATCAAGTCGCGCCTGGACGAGGACCTGGCGCGCTCACCGGCGCGCGGCACCGCAGATGCAGCCAGTTTTCTCAGCGCCGCCCTGGCGGAGGCGTTTCCCTGCCACTGATCCCGCTCGGAGCAGCACCGGTTCCATGAAGACGCCTATTCCAGTGGCATGGTTGGCAGTCCTGCTACCGTCGCTGCTCGGGGCTGCGAACGAGTCGACCGAGGCAGCAAGAGACGGCGTCTATTTCGAGGAAGCGAGTACTCAGACCGAAGCGGACGAGTACACCGCCTATGAGCTCCTCGCGCCCGAGACGGCCAGCTTCCGGATCTCGTACGAGGTCTCCGCGACCACCCCGGGGGCGAAGGCCTACTACAACCCGATCCGCAAGGGCAGCGTCGCGAGCGATGAGAGCGTGTACGACGTCAGCAGCGGCGCGCCGTTGCACTTCCAGATCGTCCCAGGGAGCGAGGCCCGCAAAGATCCCCTCATGTCC
>DATJFM010000052.1:0-34644 GCA_035495655.1 Steroidobacteraceae bacterium | reverse complement strand
CCCCCCGCAGGAGCCGACCACGGTGCGTGATGAACACTGAGCGACGCTATGGCTGGATGTGGTTGCGAGCGCTCGAGCTGGCCGATGAAGCCGAGCGGTTGCACCGGCGTTTCCTCGACTACATCGGACCGGGTACCGACGCCGTGCGGTGGGAACCGCCGGCGGATATCTATGAGACCGACGATGGACTGATCCTGCTGTTTGCCCTGCCCGGTGTGACACCCGAGGACATTGAGGTCGGACTCGCGCACGGCACGCTCACCGTGAGCGCACTGCGCCGCCTGAAGCTGCCCGAGGCTGGAGCGGTCATTCGGCGGCTGGAAATTCCTCACGGTCGTTTCGTGCGAGAGATCGCTCTCTCCGGCGCGGCATTGAGAATTGCCGAATCGCGCTACACCAATGGCTGTCTGGAAGTGCGCCTCGTAGGGGCGCAGAGATCGGAGTAGCCATGGCCCAAGGCACGGAACAAAGTTCCAAGTCACGCATCGAGGTGCCGCCTTTGCCCGCGGACGCCGTAGCGATAGTGCCCATTCGCAATGTGGCGCTTTTCCCGGGCGTGGTGATGCCCATTACCCTGGGGCGCGAACTGAGCATCTCGGCGGCGCAGGAAGCGGTGCGCACGGGGCACAAAGTCGCACTGCTCGCGCAGCGCGATGCCAGCATCGAGAAGCCTGGTCCCGCGGACCTCTATCAGATAGGGGTGCTAGCGACCGTCATTCGTTACGTGACCACCCCCGAGGGGGCACACCACCTCGTGTGTCAGGGAGAAAACCGCTTCCGGGTGGTGGAAATGGTGCGCGAGACGCCTTTTCTCGCGGCGCGCATCGAGCAGATCGCCGAACCAACTAACACGAGTCCCGAGATCGAAGCACGTGCTGCATTCCTGAAGGAGCGCGCGACGGAGGCGCTGTCGCTGCTGCCGCAGGCGCCGGCGGAGCTCGGCCGCATGATCACCGGCATCGATTCACCGGCCCATCTGGCCGATCTCATCGTCAGTTTCATGGATGTGAAATCCTCGGAGAAACAGGAAATTCTCGAGACGCTCGATCTCCAGGAGCGGCTCGACAAAGTCATAAAGCTGCTCGCCCACCGGGTCGAGGTGCTGAAGATCACCAAGGACATCAGCGAGCAGACGCAGGCAGCGCTCGGCGAGCGACAGCGCGAAGTCGTACTGCGCGAGCAGTTGCGACAGCTGCAGAAAGAGCTCGGTGAAACTGACTCGGGAGCGGACGAGCTCGCCGAGCTGGAAACGCAGATTGCGCAGGCGGGCATGCCGACTGCGGTGGACGAGCACGCGCGCAAGGAGCTGCAGCGGCTGCGACGCATGCAGGAGGCCAGTCCCGAATATGGGATGGTGCGCAACTATCTCGATTGGCTGGTGGCGTTGCCTTGGAGCAAGGTCGACCCTGAGGATATCGACATCGAGCGCGCTCGGCAGGTGCTCGATGAGGACCACTACGGCCTCGAGAAAGTAAAGCGCCGCATCCTCGAATACCTCGCCGTGCGCAAGCTCAATCCGCAGGGACGCAGCGCGATCCTATGCTTCGTCGGTCCGCCCGGAGTGGGCAAGACTTCCCTCGGTCAGAGCATCGCCCGCGCGCTCGGCTTGAAGTTCGTGCGGGTGAGTCTCGGTGGCGTGCATGATGAGGCCGAGATCCGCGGTCATCGGCGCACCTACATCGGTGCGCTGCCGGGCAACGTGATCCAGGGACTGCGCAAGGCCGGCACACGCAATCCGGTATTCATGCTCGATGAGATCGACAAGCTCTCCGCCAGCTTTCACGGCGATCCGAGCTCGGCGCTGCTCGAGGTTCTCGATCCGGAGCAAAATGTCACCTTCCGCGACAATTACATTGCCCAGCCGTTTGACCTGAGCCGCGTGTTGTTCATCGCCACAGCCAACGTCCTCGATACCATCGCGGGCCCGTTACGGGATCGCATGGAGATCATCGAGCTCAGCGGCTACACCGCCGAAGAGAAGCTGCAGATTGCCAGGCGTTATCTCGTGCAGCGTCAATTGAAGGCCAACGGCCTCAACGACTCGCAGGTGACTATCACCGATGCGGCGCTGGCGCGGATGATCAGCGAGTATACGCGCGAGTCCGGTGTCCGCAGTCTCGAGCGTCAGATCGGCGCACTGCTGCGCAGCGCCGCCGTGCAGATCGCCTCCGGCAAGTCGGCTAATGTCACATTCGACGCGTCCGATATCGATGCGGTGCTGGGCGCTTCGCGCTTCGAGAGTGAGATCGCCAGCCGCACGAGCGTGCCCGGAGTCGCGACTGGACTTGCCTGGACGCCCGTGGGCGGGGACATACTGTTCATCGAGTCGGCCAGGTTACCTGGCACCGGCAAGCTGATCCTTACCGGACAGCTCGGCGATGTGATGAAAGAGAGCGCACAGGCCGCGCTGAGTCTCGTGAAATCGCAGGCGGATGAACTGGGCATCGACCCGAGCGTGTTCGAGCACAGCGACCTCCACGTGCACGTTCCCGCAGGCGCTATTCCGAAGGACGGTCCAAGCGCCGGAGTGGCTATGTTCGTCTCGCTAGCCTCGCTGCTGAAGCGCGAGCCGGTTCGTCCGGATGTGGCGATGACCGGTGAAATCAGCTTGCGGGGTCTCGTGTTGCCTGTCGGCGGTATCAAGGAGAAGACCATTGCCGCGGCACGAGCAGGCATCAAGCGCGTGATTCTTCCGGCCCGCAACCGGCGAGACCTGGAGGATATTCCGCAGAGCACCCGTGACGCGCTGCAGTTCGTCTGGGTGGACGGTGTGAGCGAGGCGCTGGCGGTCGCCCTCGGCGGCGCGACGGTTTCCGAGGCGGACTCGGAGCCCGCCGGACCCGAGACGCTGAGAACCCCCACACGTAAAGAGCGCCCCCGGCGGCAGCCGTCGTCGGGGCCTCCGCTCTGATAGGTAAACTTCACGAAGCCGCAGTGCGGTGCGGCGTTACCCACACGACTATCCCTTTGGCGGATGGGCGGCCCGTGCATCCGACCGTTGTGGGATCTGGTTTCCACCGATGGGCTTCGCCCCGGTAAAGGCGCACTGCGGAATCCGTCTCAATATCCTCCGTGCCCCGCGCGCTGGGACTCCTTGCGGCTAGCAGTGGGTGATGGTCGTTGCCTCCTGGTCTCAGGGCTGCGACATCGGAGGAGTTAAGCTATTGTATCGATAAAGATCTGTGCGCCCCACCTCCGACTGGGTTAAGCCCGGAGAGTAATATGTGTGGGAGACGCAAGAATGCAACCTGCTGCCATGCTCACCAAAGACGCGGATTTCTGGGAGTCCTCCAGTGGGCTCAAAAACCTCACGATCGATCGATTCCTACCGCTCGAACGCATGAAGGAAATCGCGCGCCCTGCGCACTTGCAATACAGCAACGCCGTTCCGTTTCCCCACGTCGTGCTGGACGATTTCTTCGATCCAAATTTGCTGAATCATGTGCTGGCGGAATTCCCACCACCGAACGCCATACGCTGGCAGCAGTTCGACAACGAGCGTGAGATCAAACTCGCCTCAGCAGCAGAATTTTCTTTTGGACCGATCACGCGCTTGTTCCTTTACCACCTGAATTCGATCACCTTTCTGGACTTCCTGAGCACAGTTACCGGCATTCCGAATTTGATCTCTGATCCAAGATTTGACGGAGGTGGACTCCATCAGATCGTGCGTGGGGGCAAGCTGGGTGTGCATGCCGACTTCAACCGGCACCCCGCCTACAACCTCGACCGACGCCTCAATCTTCTGCTTTACCTGAATAAGGACTGGCGGGAGGAATACGGTGGACACTTGCAGTTGTGGAACCGGGACATGACGCGCTGTGACGCCAGGGTTCTGCCAATTTTTAATCGAGTGATGATTTTCGGTACCACGGACTTCACCTACCACGGCCATCCTGATCCCCTGCAGTGTCCGGAAGACACGACTCGCAAGTCGCTGGCGCTGTACTATTTCAGTAACGGCCGGCCCGCCGAAGAAATCAGCGGCGATCACTCGACTATTTTCCGCGCACGGCACGAAGGCGAATTCAAGCTCACCGCTGCCCAGCGTTTTCGCAGAATTGCGCATGACCTGTTGCCACCGGTCATCGCGCGTCGTTTGCAGAAGCGATCTCGACCTGTTGGCCGTCTTTAGGGCTGCACTGCCATTGACCGATTTCCTGCTGACATCGGCACTTGCTCCCCGGCCAAGGATCGGCAATTGAACCGACGCCTGCGGTGGGTATACGTTGTGGCTGCTTGCGCAGGAGTCGCACTGATTGCTCTGGCATTAGTCTTCTCTCTACACTCGCGGTCCTCTCCAAAATCCGTGTCGACTGGCGCATACACGCCTACCTCGGCTCCCGTGGATCTGGTGGATGCCGCGAGCATCGCGCTGCAGGATTGCGCCCGTGCCGTTCCACCCTCCATACCCGATGGGACGCGCGCCACGCGTGCGGAGATGACGGCGGCGCGCTCGGCGTTTCAAGCCTACGACACCGCGACAAACACCTATACCCATTGCGTCGATACCGCCATCGAGCACATCGCCAACCAGTATGCGACCGTAGCGTCGCCATCTGAGCTGAAATCCCTGAAAGCATTCGGCCGCGGGGCCCACGATACGGCGATAGATCAAGAGCAGTCAGTCGCAGATCAGTTCAACACACAGATCCACACCTATCGTGCGAGGCACCCGCAGTCGTAAGCCATGTCGCCGCTTGAGTCGCATCGAGGCGTTCCACCGCCGTGCTCGTTCATCTGATCGACGGCACCTACGAGCTGTTTCGCCACTTCTACGGCTTGCGCCGCTTCACCAAGGGCGTTGATCGGCCCTCCGGCGCAGTGGTCGGGGTGTTGAACACAGTGCTGCAGATGATGGAAGAAGGCGCTACACACCTTGGCGTCGCGACCGATCACGTTATCGAATCCTTTCGCAACGATCTCTGGTCCGGATACAAGACCGGAGAGGGCGTGGAGCCCGCACTGCTCGCACAGTTCGAGCCGCTCGAGACGGCTCTGGCCTCGATGGGTGTCGCGGTGTGGCCGATGGTCGAGCTCGAGGCGGATGATGCACTCGCCTCCGCTGCCAACCTCGCGGCCGACGATGCGCGGGTCGAGAAGGTATGTATCTGGACGCCGGATAAGGACCTCGCGCAATGCGTACGCGGGGAGCGTGTGGTGCAGGTCGATCGCCGCACCAAGCAGATTCGGGACGCTGCGGCTGTGCGGCGAGCCTTCGGGGTCGAGCCGCAGCTCATACCCGACTTCCTCGCCCTGGTTGGAGATGCGGCCGATGGTTATCCCGGTATTGCCGGCATCGGGCGAGTAACCGCCGCACAGCTCATCGGGAAATACGGCGCGCTCGAGAACTTTCCGCCAACAGTGCTCGGGCACAATCGGGAGTCGGCGCTGCTGTTCAAGAACCTCGCGATCTTGCGCACAGATGCGGCTCTTTTTGCCGATGTTGACGAGCTCAGGTGGCGCGGCACGCGCGCCGACTTCGCGGACACCGCGGCACAACTGGGCCAGCCGCGACTCGCCGCGCGCGCTGCGAAGATACCCCGGGTTTAAAGGTGCGCGGCTCGGACGAGGCCTGCCATCGCCGACGCCATCAGTGCAAGCGCCGCTTCCACAGCAGCTCGAATGCCGGCATCACTGCATCGACGATACCCTGGTGCTCGGCCGGCACTTGATGATCGCGCGGGCGGTATGGCTCGAAGCCCGTCGAACGCAGCACCGCCTCGTACCAATACGGCGCCCACAGGCCATCACTGGCGCGCGGTCCGGGCGGCCAGCTCAGCATGCGCGGAGTAAAGTCAATGTCGAGTTGCGCGCACAGCGCACGCAGTTGCGCCTCCGGAGCCTTGAGAAACTCCGCGGCATCGATCACGGGCGGCTTGCACGCGCAAAGTTCACTCACGTACTCGAAGATGTCCAGCTGCTGCAGCACGCCGATGTCCTCGGCCGTCACGTGCGGGCGGCTACGGACATAGGAATTGAGCACCTCGCGCGGATCACGAATGAGGAATACGTGCGTGAGGCCCCGCAGCCAATCGCGCCCGATATGCGGCAACAAGTGGTGCGTCATGTGCTTCTGGTACCAGATCGCCTTGCTCTGCGGCACCGGTCCGACCAAGCGTGCAGCGACCTTGCGCCAGTCCGGCTCTCCGGCAGCGATGATCTCCTCGCGCCCGGGATGGTCGAGCCCGGTGTGAGCCAGATAATGCGCATACAACGGCTCATCCACCACCGCGCAGTCCCCACGATTTTCCCACGCGCGCATCATCGCGGTGGAGATGTTGCGCGGACCGGACCACATTGCGAGCCGCAGCGGCTTCATGGCAGCAACTGTGCCGCGACATCGCGCTCGATCAGGCGCAGGTAAAGCTGCTGCAATCTCTCGACAGTCGGTCCGCGGCCGGCACTGATGCGGCGCCCATCGATCTCGGTAACCGGCGCGATGCCGGCATAGGTGCCGGTGATGAAGGCTTCTTCCGCGGCGTAGACTTCGGTGAGACTGAAGTTCTTCTCGAAAGCGGGGATACCGCTCTCGCGGCACAGCCGCAGCACATTGCCACGAGTGATGCCGGCAATGCAGTAGTCGCCGCTCGAAGTCCATACCTCGCCGCGCCTCACAATGAAGAAGTGAGTCGAATTGCAGGTCGCGACGAAGCCATGCGGGTCGAGCATGAGCGCCTCGTCTGCCCCCGCCTTCGCCGCCTGGATACAGGCGGTAATACAATTGAGCTTGGAATGCGAGTTGAGCTTGGGATCCTGCACATCGGGCGCGCCACGCCGTACGTGCACGGTGAACAATCGCACGCCGCGCGTCAGCAGCTCAGGTCTCGGCAGCTTGTACTCGGGAATGATGACTATGGTCGCCGGACCGATGCAGGCACGCGGATCCTGGTAAGGGGTGCTCTTCAGTCCCCGCGTCACCATGAGTCGTATGTGGACGCCATCGCTCATGCCGTTTGCGGCCAGGGTCTGATACAGCGCACGCGTGAGTGCGGTGCGCTCGAGCCCGATGTCGAGATCGATCGCCTTGGCGGCCTCGTACAGTCGATCCATATGAGGCCCGAGGAATGCAATGCGCCCGTGGTGGACGCGCAACCCTTCCCACGCACCATCCCCCAGGATGAATCCCGAATCGAACACCGACACCAGCGCCTGCGCGCGCGGGCGCAGCTCGCCGTTGACATATATAAGTATGTCAGCGTTCCGCGGATCGTCGGTGGCGTGATGCGTCCCCTGTGTCATTCTCATTACCTGCTCTTAGCGCAGTGCCACAGCGATTCTAGCGCGGCAGGCCACATCTCGCGTCGATACGGCTGCTGCGCACTGGCCGACCCGGGGATGGAGTGAATGAACCATGGAGCAGCGCGGCGTTGATCTTCAGCGCGGTGGCTGCTCTACTCGCACGTTGTCGACGCTTGGGGGGGTGCGCATGCTGCTCGCGATACGTAGGGTCATCGTGCGGGATGCATCGGCCGCCGATGGTACGTGGAATAGGTCCGTGGTGCGCGCCGGTGTTGATGCTGCTGCGCTCGCGCATGCCCGTACGATCCTGGCCCCTATGCGTAAGCCAGCCAATTCCCTACATTGAGCGCGATGCACGAAACGAACGATGAAACGGCTGCCGCCACCTCTGGGTTGACCTACCCCTTCGCCTCCGCGCCCGAGCCGGGGCACGCCGTCAGTGTCGCCCCAGGGGTCATGTGGGTTCGTATGCCCCTGCCTTTCACAGGGCTGAACCATATCAATCTCTGGGCGCTGGAGGACGACGCCGGCTGTACCCTCATAGATACCGGTATGCAGACGGCAGACACGGCAGCGCACTGGCAGCAGCTGTTCGCTGGTGCGCTCGCGCGACGGCCGGTCCTGCGGGTCATCTGCACGCATATGCATCCGGACCATATCGGAATGGCTGGCTGGCTCACCCGCCAGCACGACTGCCGTCTCTGGACCACACGGCTCGAATACCTCACCTGCCGCGTGCTCGTCGCCGATACGGGTCGCGAGGCACCGCCCGATGGGCTGTACTTCTACCATGCGGCCGGCTGGGATGAAGGCGCACTCGCCTCCTACAAAGCGCGCTTCGGCGGCTTCGGCAAGGCGGTGCACGCCTTGCCGGACAGCTATCGTCGCATCGTGGATGGCGAGGAGATCCACATCGGCGGGCGGCTATGGCGCGCGGTAATCGGCCGAGGTCACTCCCCGGAACATCTGTGCCTGCACTGCCCGGAGCTACGCGTGCTCATCTCGGGCGACCAGGTGCTGCCGCGCATCACCTCCAATGTGTCGGTGTTTCCGACGGAGCCCGACGCCAATCCGCTGCAGGAGTGGCTCGAGTCCCTCGCCTCAATCGCCGAGCACGTCCCGGACGATGTACTGGTGCTGCCCTCACACAACGAACCCTTCCGTGGGCTCCATGCCCGTCTCAAGACACTCATCAGCGGACACGAGCAGCGGCTCACGCTCATGCGCGAGCAGCTCGCGACCCCGAAGCGCGCCATCGACCTGTTCGCCGTGCTGTTTCGCCGCCGCGTGGGTGCGGACATGTTGATCATGGCCACCGGGGAAAGTGTGGCCCATCTCAACTGCCTGATCGCCCGGCAGCTTGTGGTGCGTGAGCTCGATTCCGGGGGAGTCGCGTGGTACCGCCGCGCCTGACTTCCGCGCTGACTCAACTGGCACGGAGTCCCGTAAACTTCACGCACATGACAGTTCAGCAGCTCACCACCCTCGCCGAGCAGTCGGGCTTTCGCCATACCGGGCGGAGCGACGAGGTGGCGCGACTGTGCACGGCGTTCGCGGCTAACTGGCCAGACGCGGTGCGCCAGCTCGAGTTCGGGCGTTCGGCGGAGGGCCGGACGATGCGCGCTCTCCTTATCGCACGCGGCAATGCGCGCACGCTACCGCTCCTCATGCTCCAGGGCGGCATCCATCCCGGGGAGAGCGACGGCAAGGACGCCGGCTTCATTGCCCTGCGGGAGCTTCTGTCGGGAAGCGTCGCTTCAGGTGTCCTCGAGCGCGTCGCAATCCTCTTCGTGCCGGCGTTCAACATCGACGGACACGAGCGCTGCGGTCGCTGGAACCGACCGAATCAGAACGGGCCTGAGGAGACCGGCTGGCGCGCGACCGCACACAACCTCAATCTCAACCGCGATTACGCTAAAGCCGATTCGCCTGAGATGCGCGCCATGCTCGGATTGCTCCGCACCTGGGATCCACTGGTGTGCGCCGACCTGCACGTTACCGACGGTGCGGACTTCCAGCCCGACATCTCACTCCAGGTCGAACCCATAAACCAGGGCGATCCGCACCTCTACGCAGCCGCGGGTGAGCTACGCGGGGCGTTGATTGACAAGCTCACTGAGCAGGGTTCGATGCCCCTGCCCTTCTACCCGGATCTTGCCGTCACCGACGATCCCAACTCCGGATTTCTGCTCACGGTCTATTCGCCACGCTTTTCGACCGGCTATTTTCCGCAGCGCAATCGCTTCACGGTGCTGGTCGAGACGCATTCGTGGAAGGACTATGCGACGCGCGTACGCGTGACGCGCAACACCATCATTGCGCTGGCGCAGTTGCTGGCAGAGCATGGCGCGGCCTGGCGGCAGCTAGTGCAGCAGGCAGACGTGCGCGCCGCGCGGCTCGGGGGCACAGAGATCGTGCTCGACTACAGCTCGGGCTGGCGCGAGCCGGCGAGCGGCGAAGAGCGCGAAACGGGCCGTGGCAGTGGCACGAAGATGATCGACTTTCCCGGCTACGCCTACACGCGCGAGGTCTCACCCATCTCCGGCGAGCCGGTGACGGTGTACGATCCGAAGAAGCCGCAGATCTGGCATGTGCCGCTGCGCGATGAAGTATCTCCTGCACTCATCGTCAAGGCGCCGCTTGGGGGATACGTCGTGCCCCGCGCCTGGGCGGGAGAGATCGGGGCGCGCCTGGCCGTGCATGGCATCTGCTTTGAAACGGTGCCCTCATCCATCACCGCGGTGCGGGCCGAGGTTTTCCGCGCCACGCACACGAAGTTCGCCAGCGGCCCTTTCGAAGGGCGCCTGCGCATGCAGCTGGCAGGCAGCTGGCAGCGCGAGTCGCACGACATCGCAGCCGGGGCGCTGTTCGTACCCCTCGCCCAACCCGGTGCGCGTCTGCTGATGCACCTGCTCGAGCCACTCGCGCCGGACTCGTTCGTGGCCTGGGGCTTTTTCAATGCCTGTTTCGAACAGAAGGAATATATGGAGCCGTACGTGGCCGATCAGATCGCGCGCACGCTGCTGGTGCAGACTCCGGGACTCAAGGAGGAATTCGCTCGCAGACTGAAGGAAGATCCTGCATTCGCTGCCGCACCGCGCGCCCGCCTGGAGTTCTTTCTACGGCGGCACCCGTCGTGGGATGCTCAACTGAACCTCTATCCCGTCTTGCGCGTCGATGAGCTGCTGGCCACTCCCGACGCGGCGCGGGGTTAGGACTTTGCTGAATCACACCTTACCGACGCTCGTCGTTGCAACATTGATGACGTTGGCCGGCGGGAGCGCGCTGGCACAGACGACGCCGACAGTGAGCACGGATTCCAGCAGCACCACGGGTCCGGAATCCTCGCCTGCGACGGCACCCGAGGCCGAAGTTTCACTCGCCGGCGGGTTCGCGCACGATGCCGGGCTCTACTTCACCGCCCCACTACGCTGGAACGCGGGCGAGTGGGCATGGTTCGGCGGTGCACTGCTGGCGATCGGCGCCTCGCATCATTACGACACCCAGGTGCGCACCCATTTCACCAAGGGACTCACACCCACCGAAATCTCGAACACCAATAGCAAGGATCTTCAGGATGCGCTGCCGGCTGTCGCCGTGTTGGTCGGAACATGGGGCTACGCGGTGCTGATCGACGATTCAAGAGGCCATCGAGAAGCCTGGACCATGGTCGAGGCCGCTACACTCAGCACCATCGATGCCTACGCGCTCAAGTACCTCATCCGGCGCGAGGGGCCTGACCAGACGAGCGATCCGAACGCATGGGAAAAGAGTGGCGGCCGCTCATTTCCGTCCGAGCATGCAACGGCCGCATTCGCCATCGGCACGGTGCTCGCCGAGGCTGGTGGAGATGAGTACCGCTGGTTGCGGCGCGTACTCGGATACGGACTCGGTATCGGCACGAGCTACCTGCGGCTCAAACACAACGCGCACTGGCTGTCGGACACCGTGGCCGGCGCCGGCCTTGGCATTGCCAGCGCGCAGTTCACTCTCAACCATGCCTACCGCAATCAGACTTCCGGCTTCGCGCTCGTGCCGGTGCAGGGGGGAGCTATGCTCACGTACCGGATGGAGCTGCCTTGAGAAATGGTCGCCTCTCGACAGCTTTACCTCGTCAGTAACGAATGTGCAGCTGGAGGATGGGCGCGCTGAGGAAGGGGTTCATGGGCCCGGTTATGGTTCCCTCCGCGCATCGCCGCCCGCCCAGCGAATCACGCCGTGGCATGGGTCGGCCAGGTGCAGCAGATGCTGCGCAAATCCCAGTGTACGGATGAGGGCGAACGCCCGGATATCCGCGTGTACCGATACGCTGCGCAGCCGGGCAGCTGCCGCAAGAAGCGTGCGGCCCTTGGTCACGACATCGTCGATCAGCACAATTTTGGGCATCGGCGTTAGCGGCAGCGTCGCTGCGAACGAATCGTAATGCTTCTGTACGGTTGGCCGTGCAGCA
This sequence comes from Steroidobacteraceae bacterium, assembly GCA_035495655.1. GTDB lineage: Bacteria > Pseudomonadota > Gammaproteobacteria > Steroidobacterales > Steroidobacteraceae > 13-2-20CM-66-19. Next base: position 22,952 of record DATJFM010000052.1, on the reverse strand, counting down.
GCAGCAGCGGTGGCCGACTTGATCACCGCGTAACGACGGCATAGTCCAGACCACGTGGGGAGCGCAAAACCCACCTCACTTAGTGCGACGGCTAACCGTAACGCTATCCAAGGTCCCTCCCCGGTACGAGCGCTGCCAGGAACGGGAACCAATGCGGCGCCGCGAGCAAAGAGCTCGGCAAGCTCGCGATCCTGCAGGCTTCGGCGATACACGTCTCCCGCAAACTGTGCAAGCCAGAGCTGATCGTCCGCCTTCACTCGCGAACGCATCACGCGTGAGGCCTCTGCTAGCCATCCCAATCCGCGCGGCGAATAAACGTAGAGGGATGAAAATCTCAGGCTCGCAATCAGCGGAGCCCATTCGACGCTTACAACGCCAGGCGCCGGTATCGCCTGCTTACAGCGCAAGATCATCCTGCGCTCTGGAGGTACCGGCGGCCTCGTGATCGCTAGCGTCGTGCTCGTCAGCCTGAGCAAGCGATTGGTCTTCGCGTGTTGGCTGCCCCGCGCGCAGCTGCAGCCAGGCTTCCCGCGCCCGCCGCCTGACCTCCTCTGCGTCCGCAATAGGATCGGAAGGTGCCGCCGTCCGCACGTCGGCAGCTTTACCGCCGGAAACAGTAACTGAGGCATCTCGCGTGGCCGCGTTTTCCAGCCGACGGGCGACCCGGTTGCGATATTCGGCGCGCAACCGCTCGGCGAATTCACTTTGCAGGCCACGGCGCTCCATCTTCAGATGCCACAATGGAATCGCGGGCGCTGGTTCGCGGTCTATACCCCGGGCCGCGAGACTTCGATGATCGATACGCGCATCAATGTTGGCTTCACGCAGAGCCTCGTTGGTGAGTGTCGCCCACCGCTCACGCACGTTAATGAACTCCTGGCGGTGATCTGGTAAACCATGACGTCTCCGCTCCTGCGGATGCATGTCGAGTCCGACCTTGGCGCCGAGCCCTGCTGGAGTCACTTCGCGAGTCGTTGTCAACAGGTGCGCATGGAAGTTCCGCCCATCGCCGTCCACACGCGGCTCATGGACCGCAAGATCCACCGCCACCTTATAGCGCTCAGTGATCTCGTGCGCGAAAGCTCGTGCGAGCGCGATGCGCCGCGCGGCATCGAGCTCCACGGGCAGGGTTACCTGGTATTCACGCGCCACTCGCGCGCTGTGGCGCTTTTCGGCGTGCTCGGCCGCATTCCACAGGCGTTCCCGGTTCCTTGCCCAAGGCAACGGCATGCCGTCGAACTGCGAAGGCAGGAAGACCTCCGTGTGCAGCACGTCCCGGCGCCTGGAGTAATTGATCACCTCCCCGGTGCGCTCGTCGCGTATACGCTCTCCGGAGCGATACGCGGCTGCAGCCGTGGCGCGCCGGCCGGCGGCGCGAGCGATGGAGCTGATGTGCATGTAAAAGTGAGCCATGCTTCAGCCTTCACGTGGCACTGTCACTTTCAACCACACCGGCGAGGCGGCTGTCTTGAGAAACCCGGCGAGATCCGGCAGTTGTTCGATCTCGGCAGCCAACACCGCAGTTTCGAGAAGCTGCTGTCGGCTTATGGTCGTGGAGCGGCGGCCGCCGGAACCCGCGAACCAGCCAGTGCGATCATGGGCACGGGCCGTCTGCCGGCGCACGACCTCGCGCTCGCCAATTAGGCGCGACGCAAACTGCGAGGTGCCACCGTGCTCGCTACCCGAGCAACGCAGGATTAAAGTGTTACCGCAGTTTTCCACAAGCGTCTGTGCTTCGCCGCTGCCATACGTGGAAGAAACTTGCGCAATGGACTGAAATCCAAGAACGCAACGTCCGCCAAATTTGCGCAGCCGAGCAAGAGCGTCCTTGAGGCCATCGATCGCGCCGAGCGAGTCCAGTTCGTCGACTACGAACCACATCGGTTGGCCTTCGTGCTCGCCCGTACGGGTCATGACTTCGAAAATCGCGAGCCGCACCCACGTGGCAATAATCGAGCGCAGCGCTGCGATCTGGGCCGCTCCATACGGAATGAACAGCACACCCCGACCGCAGCGCACCCAGTCGCGCACCGAAAAGGATCGCGCACGCTGCGCCTGAACGTACTGGAGCGCTACGGCAGCCGATCCGGCGACTGAGCGGATCGAGCCGAACATACGGGCGTTCTCAGGCTCGAGAAATGGTTGCGCTGGGGAGCCTGCTACCAACGCCCGAAGTTCCGGGCTCGTGGCAACGGTCAGTAGCCGCCAGAGCTCACTCGCATCGTGACATCCGGTCTCGCAGCAGCGGCGTGTTACGGCGGTTAGGAACGTACGCGCGTAGCCACGCCATTCGCGACCGGAAGGGTCGTCGCTCGAGGGTATCAATCCACTCGTCAACTGCTCGACATCCCAGGGAGCGCGAATCTCCGTGAACGGATCCCATTTCACCGATAACGGATCGAAGGGATTGAGAACGACGTCACCACGTCGTCGATCGAAGAACTGAGCGCGATAGCCACCATCCGGATCGGCGATCACGGCCCGGTCCCCGCGCTCGAGCGCTGCTTTCAGAAGCCCAGCGATGGCGGTTGACTTGCCGGTGCCCGTGGTGCCAATGAGTTTGAAATGGCGCGTCTCCTCGCCTTCCGTGACAGGGACCCCGGCGATCGCCAGCGCCGTGCGCCTCCCTCTACGGTGCAACTCGCGGCGGAGCTGGTGTCGCTCGAGCACACGGGCGCCACGTCTATGTGTATCGTGGCTCCGCCTGCGCAGCGCCAGGGGACCAATCACGGCGGCGACCGTCAGCAGCGGCAATAGCAGCCAATCGCGCAGCTGTGAGGACAAGTAACTCCAGTCGATCATGGCGCTGCAGCCTCAATACCCCTTGACCACGAGGAAATCACCCGTCGCGCCGTAAGCGGGTGCGCCACGCTCGATGCGCACACACAGTCGTTGCTCAGTCCCACAATGGCGAAATTCCACATTGCCGCCCTGACGCGCGAGGCGTGCGATATTTGCCGACAGTTCGTCGCGTCGGGCAGCGAGTGCCTCAATCTCGGCTCGCGTTGGTAACAGCCACCAGGCAAGCGCACAGGGGAGCGTCGCGGCCGCGCTGAGGATGACCGCGCCCCAGGCGAGCAGCCGCAGGTTCGCAGAGCTTTGCAGCCGGCGCAGGGCGGCGGCAGCATGTTGACTGTCTTCACCCAACGCCCGCAATTCTTCGATGAGCGTGACACGGATCTCCTCGCGCACGATCGCATCGAGCCCTGCCGTGTGCTCCCGCAGGCGGTCCAACGTCGTTGTAGCGAGCGCTTGCTGTGCCTGCGCCGCCTCCATCAGCAGGCCTACTTTCAGTGTCTCGTCCTCCACCGACGCCGCCAACACGATCACTCCGGTTCGAGACCATCGTGCGCCGCGCCGGGCCGTTGCGCCGGCACCTCAGCTGTCGGGGCGCGAACGGACATAGAGGACCCACGTGAGAAAGAAAGGATCGTGGCAGTGCGTACTGTCGGCGTCGTATCGGGCTGCGGTGTTGGGGTACGCAGATGGACCCGTTGCCAGACCGGGCTGGAGGCAAACTTGAGATAGCCTTGCAAGTCCGGTAGCTGCTCGATCTCGGAGCCCATGACCGCAGCTTCAATGCCGGGATGTTCCGTGTGCGTAGTGGAGGCGAGAAATTCCGTAGCGCGCCGCGACCGCGAGGTTGTGATCCGCGTGACAGCACGCTCGCCGATAAGGCGCGAAGCGAACTGCGAGGTACCACCGTGCTCGCTACCCGAGCAACGCAGGATTAATGTGTTCCCACAGTTCTCCACGATGGTCTGTGCTTCGCCGCCGCCGTAGGTCGCAGAAACCTGCCCAACTGACTGAAATCCAAGGACGCAACGTCCACCAAATTTGCGCAGCCGGGCGAGCGCGTCCTTGAGGCCATCGATCTGACCGAGCGCATCCAACTCATCAACCACGAACCACAGCCGCTGCCCGCCTTCACCACCATTCATCGCCTCGAATATCGCGAGCCGCATCCATGCCGAGATGGTGGACCGAAGCGCTGCGATCTGACCGGCGCGATAGGGCATGAACAGCACCCGGCTTGAGTCCGAGCCTTGCTGCGGTTCGCCTGCCCCCTGCGTGTTGTGCACCCAGCCCCGTACCGATAGCGGCGCGCTTCGTTGTCGCGATACGTACTCAAGCGCACTGACTGCCGAGCTCGTCACCGAACGGATCGAGTCGAACATGCGTCCGTTGTGCTCTTCGAGAAACGGCTGTGCCGGAGTTCCAGCCACGAGAGTCTTGAGTTCTGCGGTACCCGCGACGACCAGCAGGCGATACAGCTCGCCCACCTCGTGGGTCCCCGCTGCATGAGCTTGCGAAGTAACCGCGCTGAAGAAGGTACGTGCATACCCGCGCCAGCTGCGATCGGCGCCATCGTGGTCCGGGATCAAAGAGCGGGCGAGCTGGTCGACGTCGTAATCGTTGGTGATCTCACCGAATAGGTCCCACTTTGCGGAGCGCGGATCGAACGGATTGAGGATCTTGTCGCCTCGATCCGCGTCGTAAAAATGGCGCAGATAGCCGCCATCAGGGTCGGCAATCACTGCGCGATCGCCGCGCGCTAGCGCCGCGGTCAACATCTCGCGAATTGCCGTGCTCTTGCCTGTGCCTGTAGTCCCAATGAGCTTGAAGTGCTTGGCCTCATCCTCGGCGGCGATGGGGAGGCCTGCAAGGGTGAGGCCAGTTTGCTGGCGCGTGCGCGCCGCTCCAGCTGCGCGTGATCCCGGCCAACGAGCATTGCGCACCGGCCGCTCCTCGCTCACCATAGCTCCGCGCTCGAAGATCACTGTGGGCGATGAGCGTCGCGCCAGTGTGTGCCCGAGTATGTAATTGAGTGCGGCGGTACAGCCAACTCCAGCACAGAGCTGCAATGTGCCGCCGGTCGCGAGCCCAAACGCACGCGCTAAACTGGTTACCGCAGCGATACCCGCTCCGGTAAGGATCGTAAGCGGCACCGCCGCGAGCGGTGACAACGCAAGCTTGCGTAACGGCGCACCGCCTCGTATCAAGCCGGCAAGCAGCCCTGCCTGCACCACGGTGTATGCAGCCAGCAGACCGGACGAGCCCTGTAACAGCAATGTCATCTGCCCGGTAGGTGCGCTGCGAGCCGCCGGCCACGCGATCGATGGCGTTTGCGCGTGGGATCGAACCAGATTTCACGGATAACCCGGCGGTGACCCTCCCGCCCGCACTGGATGACCACATCCACCAGCAAATGAAGCAGACTCATAATGTCGCGCCGCGCGAGTGACTGACCGGCCGGGCTTTGTTTGACCAGAAGTACCAGCTGCTCGAATGCCAGCTCCGCGCTGGTTGCATGAACGCTAGTAATCGAACCCGGATGTCCTGAATTCACATTCCGCAGGTAATCGAAGGCCTCCTCCGAACGTAGCTCGGCTAGCAGGATGCGGTCGGGCCGCATCCGCAGACAGCACTCCAGCAGTTGTTTGGGCGTTACCCGTGCGAGTCCCTGATCGTGCTTGCTGTAGAACAGTCGAACGTGATTCGGATGTCCTTCGAGCACCAACTCGCTTGCATCCTCAATGGTCACCAGCCGTTCGTACCCGGGAATTTCTCGGATGAGAGCCTTAGTCCAGGTCGTTTTGCCCGATCCAGTGGCGCCCGATACGATGATATTTTTCCGCGCCTTCACGGCGAGACGAAGGAAGGCCTGGAATTCCCGCGCGCGATGCAATGAGATGAGCTCCGCGTCGGCATCGTCGCAAGCCGGGCGTCCGCCCGCGGGATAGTGGAAAATACCGCCGCACGCCAGTTGTTCAATTGGCCAAACGGTGTCAGCCGGTCTGCGAATGGTAATGGCCACGCATCCGAGAGCGGTCGCCGGCGGTAATACCACCTGCACGCGCTCGCCGGAGGGCAGCGACGCCGACAGCAATGGTGAGGCTTCGTCTACGCGTTGATGGGTTATGTTTGCAATGAGCTTCGCGAGTCGCTTGCACCAATCAAAGTCCGCAAATGGCAGCTCCTCGCGTTGCCAACCCGCGGCGGTCTCAATAAAAATCTCCCGTGGCCGGTTGATGCACAGCTCGGTCACATCCGGGGTGGAGAGCAGGGGTCGCAAGGAGCGCAGCGTAAGATCGAGCGCAGACATCTCGCTCCCTGCCGTTGATGGACCGGCTGACAGCACACGGGAGAAACCCTCAGCGGTCGGTGGTGGGCGCACGCAATTCATACACCGACCGAAAGTCTAGATCTCGCGCAACCAACACCTGGATTCGATCACCGTTGCGCTTCACGACCGTTGGCGGGATGTTGACAGTACCCTTTAGCACCTCGGTCATGACGTCCTGAGAAGTCGAGGGTGCATACACCACTGCACCACCGGAGTGGTTTGCAGCCTGCACACCTGCCTGCACCGCTCCATTGACCACGGAGATCAGCATCGCTGCGCCAAAGCGCTCCCAGAAATGGCGCTCAACTTCTCCTGGAAGGCCGGCGCGCCCCAGTTCGTCGGTACCGGGGGAGTCCAACGGCACGACAACTCCGGTGGGCGTCCGGGCCTCGGTCCAGACCACGAAAACTCGCGCCTGCCCCTGTTGCACCTGTCCGCGTGTCTCACCAACGAGCTTGCTGCCGCGTTCGAGCAGCACCACCTTAGCGTCCGCACCAAAAGTATCCGCTGCGGTAATGCAAGTGGTCATCCCAGGCAGTGTCGAATCAATGGCAGTCTCGAGCGTGCAGTCGATGAACGCTCCCTTGGGTAACAAAAAACGCGTGTTCGGAAGGAGCCGCGCCTGCACCGCCATCGCGGCACTTGGCCTCAGTAGTGCTGGCAGCGTGCCTTCCGCATAACCGCTAGCCGGCGACGCGACAGACAGCGGGGTGGCGGGCATGCTGGAGGAGCTGCCGACCGCTTCTGCTGGAGTAATCGTCTGCGCCGTTGACCCTCCAGAAACATGCGCGAATACTCCGCCTGCCAGCCGTCGCTCGCGCGCCAGCTCCACGGAGCTTTTGGTGTTGGCGGAAGTCGCAGATGCGCTGTCGGGCGCAGGGCTAGAGGCCCAAACATTGGCAGGCCGACCTGTCTCAGCAAGCGGCACCTCCTGCGGCGGCGTAATCTGCTTGGGGAGTTCCCTGATCGGCGGCGGATCGGGTGTGATCCTCCCGAGGGATGGCAGCGGCATCTCACTTTGCGCGCGGGTAGCGCTGGCTGACTGTGCCAATGCCCGTGCGTGCCCTGCCCGAGTGAGCGCATGAGCGTAGTACCAGACGAGTGCGGCAATTCCCAGTGCTATCATGAGTGCAGCGGCGAGCGTGCTGCTCACGCGTGATTGCACACTGCGAACGGCGTTGACTAAGGCTGTCGAGCGCTCTCCGCGAACGCGCTGAGTGATGCTTTCATCGGGGGCGGAGCTCATGGCGGTAACTGCCGGGTCGCCCGCTCGACGGCCGGGGCCACAGTGCCGGAGTCGAGTCGCTGACCGCTGCCACTGTAACTTTGGTTAAGGATGCAACCCTTCAAAGTGCCACGGCGTACGATGAGATGTCGGGCAACGCGATGCACAACGAGCTCGCCCGCCTCAACGGTAAAATTCAGCAACGACTCGGTGCCATCGTCGTTGCGCAGGAAAATCGCGGGCAGTTCATCGTGCGAATCAAACCGCAGGCGCGTCTGCACTGCGTCATCCCACGCCGATACAGGCTTTAATTGCGGGCTGCCTCGATAGCCGTAGCTGAGATTGTGCGGTCGCGTTTGCACGGCATCGGTCAGTTCGTGTTCGACCGCAGCAGCGGCGTGATCGGTCCGCTGTGGCGGATAGACGAAGCGCAGTACGTAGATCACGTCATCTAAAGATGGATCGGGAAGCCGCTCACTGCTCGAATAGTCGAAGTGATAGGTACGCCTGGTTGTGAGCACCGTAACGTTGGTCTTCGCGCCGCCAGCTCGAGGTTTCAGGAACAGGTGATTGTCCTGTGCGGCGAAGGTCAAACTATCGAGATCACCCGTTCCGAGTCCGACGAATGCTTCGCCGCTTTCGAACTCGAGATCGATCTGATAGCCGACGTAGCCCCTGAGCCGATACACCTCGTCGGCTGCGTAGACCAATGCCCGTATTCGTGCATCGACTGGCTCCGAGGTTACTGCCGCCACCGCACCGGCGGCCGCCAGCCAGGTGGCAATTCCCGCGACACAATGGCCAGCAAGCGGTGCTCGCATGCCGGAAGTCTCGTCGCGCAGAACCGTACGCATGCGCACGCTCCTATCGTTGTCAATGCCCTGGCGCGGCGGGCTTGGCCACGGTGGACTCGGTGGCTACCTCGGGTTCGGTAGTGAGCTCAAGGACCTTGAAACCCAGCGGATTCCAGCGCCGTACTTGAGGGTCCTTGGAAGGTGTCGAGTAGGCGTATTGCACCGTGGCGATCCAGTGCGAGAGGTGCCCCTCGGCGCCGGTTCCCTGCCGTTCCGTTTTGAGATAGCGGACCTGCGCGAGATCAGTGACCCCGCTTATACGTTGGAAGAAACTGACCGCCTCCACCTGCACTCGCACAGTACTGCCATCTTTGTGAACATTGAGCGGCGAGACGGGGTTGGTTGGATTCCATAGTGCGTACCAGGCCTGGTTGCGTTGTGCGGTGTGGAATGCGCCGCACTCCTCATAGTCACTTTCGGCCGTCGCTAAGTTGAAGCGTTCACACACGCTGATGTAATGGGAAAGGAAGTACCGTGTGACAGACTGCTCCAGACCGGCCCTGCCTGCGTACACCGGAACAACGTCAACGATGCCGGTGCTGTTGTCGACACGGACCAGGAACGGATCGACGCGTTTAAGCGGCATCAGCAGCGCCAGGACGATGGTGGTGCCAAGAGCACACAGCCATCCGGCAGCGGCCACCTGCCATGCGCGCCGCGCGCCGCGCTGCAGATGCTGCAAGCGATCTGCGTCCCAACTCGCGGCCTCGCGAAAATAGTCCGCCAGTGCCTCGCTGTTCACGGACGCGACCCGTCAGGCTCGTCTGCCAATGGCGTTTGGACCTTCGTCGAAGCCTGCGGCGGATTTATCGGCTGCAGCGGTCCTTGACAGTGCTCCGCGGATGAAACACATGCACCATAGAGGAAGCATGCCAGCACACAGCAGATACTGATTCGCATGGAAACCCTCCTCATACGCCACTCCATCCAGCACGCGCAATCAGCCGTGGTTGCCTTAGTGACGGATCAACGGCGGCCAACGATCGGGCGCCTAAGGCGACTGCCGAGCCGCCCACTCCCACTCCGCGGCGCAGGCCCCAGCCGACGAATCGGCTCACTGTTCCAAAAGTACTCAATGCAACACCACCCGCCAGCGCTGAGGCGACTGGCATGATTTGCCGCATGAGCAGAAATACCAAGACGGCGACCAACACCATGTTGAGCGCGTCAACCGTAGCAATTGCCGCGCCCCGGGTGGCCGTCTGCACGGCGTAGGACTCCACGATTTGCAGCAACAACGCCGCTACCAGGACGGTGAGGATCGTGACCAGCGCATAATTGGCGAGTTGCGCCAGCCAGGCCTCAAAATACCTCCGTGTGGCATCGAACAGCAGCAGGGCCATGAAGAGCGGTCCGAGCGCGAGCAACACTGCCAGCGCGATGCCGGATAGTGCGATCAAGAACATTGTGTACACGCACAGCAGCCCCATCAGCGTCCAGACCACTGCACCAGCTATGTAGTAACCGAAGTCACCGTTAAATAGTCCGCCGTTGTTCCACAGGTAGTCCGCTACGGCGCCACCGCGCTCCCAGATTGTGTCTATGGTTGCGACCGGGTCCTGCGCACCGACAACCGCCGCTGCCAGCTGCGCCGGCGCGCGATAGAACGTGTCCACAAGCAGGCTGTTGTACAGCCACAGCCGCAAAGCACACCCCAAGACCACGGCAAGCGTTATGAGACGCCGAAGCCCGGTTACGAAAGGCTCATCGAGCCGGCCCATGAGTTGTAGATAGCCCCACACCATCACGTAGACGATGGCAAGTGTCACGATCGCCGGCTCGAGCGCCTGCGCCACACGTACCGTGTTGGTGCCGATGTATGCGGCCAGCTGGTCGTTGAGCCAGATCCAGAAGGTCGCAAAGAACCCCATCGCAGCGCGTCTCCGACGTCTCAGGGTTGCGGCTGGAAGCGGCTTTGAAACTGACCGTGCCCGGCAACAGTCAGCTCGCGCACGCTCTGTGCGTTTGCCAGATCTTGCGCTTGAACACCCTGATACAGGACCTGTAACTTCGTATGCTCGTTCTGAAGCATGTCTTCCTCGCCAGCGATTCGTGCCAGCAATTCGAGAATCGCCTTTTGATCCGTAGCTTGTCCGATCGTATCGATCAGCTGCTGAACCGACGCAAAGCGACCGCTTGAGTTAGCCAGTGATTCGTGCGAGAGGCCCTGCAGTAGCGCTATCGTTTGGCGCTGTGCCTGTAACTGCGCTGCCGCTACTGGTGATAACGCAGCGAGTTGCTGCGCCGACAGCACCGATAACGTCTGCAAAGCGTTCTGAACGTCCGTCGCCAGTTGCGGATAACGCGTAGACCCCTGCACTGTGCTCTCCAACGTTCCCCAGTCAGGCGGCAGGTAATTACGTACAGTGCCGCGTAACAACCCTTCCATGCCACGCGCCCCGGTAATAGATTGGTATTCGCTCTGCGCCTGAGTTAGCTCGCTGCGGGCTGTTTCGAGTTGCTGCTCGAGCACTTGCACTTCGGATACCAGTTGCGAGATCGAGGCCACATCGATGACTGCAAATTGAGCTTGAGCCGTCGAGGCCATTCCAGATAGCAAGACAAGTGCTGCACGGAACCAGCCAGGCCAACTCAACATGACACACCTCCAGAAGTTATGTACGGCTGTTATGCGCCACCGAATCGCGCATGAATGGCGCCAGCCAGTTCGTCGGATCCGGACCAACCTTGCATACCAGGCGCCGCATGCTTTCGAGGTGATGCGCCCGGCCCGAAATGACCGCGAGTTCGGCGTCACAGCCTTTCAAATCGAGCTTGCAGACAACGCTGTGATGCCCTTGTTTTACCAGGAATGTGCGCGACCCGGGCTCGAGCTGCTCCCTGATCAGTTTGAATTCGCGCTCGCTGAGGCCCAGACCGCTTGTGTATTCCTCGACGTTGGCGTCGACGTTGGGAAAGAACACCTTGGTCGGTGTCTGTTCGACGATAGTGCGACTGATAGGGCTCTCTAGCACATCGCTCGCGCTCTGCGTCGCCAGGCACATGACGCCATTCAGCTTGCGCCAGGTCTTGGGTCCTTCTTTCGCGAAGTCTTCGAAGGCCGCATCTGACAGCAATCTCCAGAACTCGTCCATCCAACAGACAAGACGCCGTCCGTCGAGCAGTTGGCGCACGAGATGGAACATGTAAAGCGTAATCGGGCCGCGCAGCAGCTCGTGGTCGAGAAAATCGCTCACATCGAAACCGATTACGGTTGGGCCGGACAGGCGTGTCGCAATCGAGTCGGCCGGGTTGTCGAACACCCACGCATAGTCGCCCCGGGCCGCAGCACACCAACGGGCGAGCCTGGCGTGAATCCCTTCCGGGTCCGTAGGATCGAGAAATTCGAGCAGTCGGGACAGACGTCGCGCCGCCGGCTCGAGCGCCAACGTCCCGCGCAGCGCGTGATCGAGATCACTTACCTCCCGTGCGGTCAAGGGTCGTCCCGAGCCAGCGCGCACCAGCATTCGCAACCAGCTCTTTTGAAACTCGACATGTTTCGCATCCGGCGGAAGTTGCAGCGGGTTGAAACCGGTCGTTACGCCGTGTTTCAGTTCGAAGTACTCACCACCCAGCGCGCGGACCAGGATTTCCAGACCTCGATCCTTGTCGAAAATTACTTGGGTCACCCTTCGCAACTGCAGCACCGTGATCAGAAACCCGATAAACACAGTCTTGCCCGAGCCGGTTGGGCCGCAGATGAAGGTATGACCGGTGTCCTTGCGGCTGCCACCGTCAGGGTCCGACGGGTCACTGGCGTGCAGCGAAAAGTAGTAAGGTGAACGCGCGCTCGTGCATAGCAGCGCCAGCGCCTCTCCCCAATGATTGCCGTTTGCTCGGCCGACTGGATAGTTGTGAAACGGTGCCATGGCAGAAAAGTTGCGCGAGGTAATCGGCGACTTCCGAGGGCGCATAGCAAAATTTCCCGGCAGCTGAGCCCAGAAAGATGCTTCGAGCGCGAGATCCTCGCGTGCTACGGTCATCCCCGTGTCGCTGAGCAGATTCCGGGCGAGCGCGACGCGGTCGTTGAGCGTCTTCAGCCGGGATGCCGCTTCATCTTCCATGTCCTCCACAGTTGCCAGCACCTGGAGGGAGAAGTGATGGTCGCCCATGACAAACTCGTTGCTGCTCAGCCCATCGAGCGCCTCCTTCAGCTGGGCCGCTTGCGAAACCGCACAGTCACCTGCGTTGGCCATGCGGACGTACTGCCTTTGTAGCAGCGCCTGTCCCGCCGCGCGCGATAAAAAAGCGAACGACTGAGTCAACACGAGGGGGAAAGGAGCCGACAGGAGCCGGTTTAACATGCCGACGACAGTGGGTGTCGGGTACTCTTTGATAGCGAGCATGGCACCGACACGGGTTGCGTCCGCTATTCGATATTCGATCGCCTCGGTTCCGAAAAGCAGCCGACTGGTAACCAGCGCGTGGTTCAATGGACCTGTCGGTAACGGAATACGCCGCGATTCGCCATTGATCAGCAGGGCGAGATACTCGAGCAGCGATGAATACCACCGCTCGTCCTGGCAATAAGTACGCAGCGGTTCCGGCTCGTAACGCGCGAGGGAAGCGCGTACCAGTAGTGCCAGTTTGGCGCAGCTGTCGAGGGCATCGGCCAGCTCGCTGTTCGCCGGCGCCATACCTGAACGCGTCAGGAATCTGGACACCGCTCCTGCGGCGAGACCCGCGGCTGGCCGATAGCAAAGAGCGATGTACAGGTCGTTGACCATCAGCGTTTCACGTGCCAGACGCTCGAGGTATCTCGTGCTCAGGAGCTGAGCGAAACCATGGCCCGCAGGTCCGACCGCCTGTGGTGGTTCGGCACGACGGATCAGGTGCGTCCACACAGCAACCTGCGAACTGGAGACGTTGCGCCAAAGAACGTTTAAGCGCTCGTGCCACGCGTTCAACTGTTCATCATCAGCGCTTTCGAAGCTCGCTCCGCCAAGACGAAATGCCTGTACGTAGTCGCCAAGGTACGTCTTCACGACCTCGTCCGAGACGTGTGCTGCATACGGCACGTGCTCCGCAGCCAGGCGCTCGCGTCGCAGTGCTGCCGGCATAACGGCGCCTACGGTTCTCATCGAACCACTTCTCCTCTTGCGATCGTGCGGCGCGAGCGCCGTCGCCCACACGCGTTGGGCAGGTCCAGAAGCAAGGGGCTGTAGCTACTTGCTTTCCAGAATCGCAGTGTGCCGAGCACTGCCGGCAGGCGCGTCTTGCCCCACATCAACAGCAGGTCGAAATATCTCGCGTCGCGCGCGCATAACAGCGCACACAGGCCATGAATAGGCAGGCACAGCAACAACATCAGGAGATTTCGTGTTGCAAGAAAAACTTCCATGGTGAGTACCATGTTGCAGAGCAAGGCCGCATACGTGACACCCCAGCGCATTGGTGGGCGCGTTGCACCGACGAACAATGGATCTGCAATCAGTCCGGCATTCCGTGTGGCCATGACCACTCACACGCCAAACATGCCACGGACCCATGCGACTATCTGCGGCGCTCCGAAGGCGATCGCGATCCCTAAAATCGCGCCGAGACACCATCCCCACGACATTCGATTTGCCATGGCCATGGCGCCGAGCGCCATGATTAAGATGATAGCGATGGGAGTCAGCCACGCTAGAATGTTTGTCTGGAGAGCAGTCGCGCCCGTCATGAACGGCGAGCTCTGCGCCTGTGCGATGGCGATTGGGGCCGCCCATACCACAGCTCCAGCTCCCAAACTCGTGATTGGAACACGCGCGCTATACGTATCCATGCATAACCTCCACGGTATTCAGGGCTCGCCCACACCGTGCACAGACGCCGCAGCCGAGGGCGCGGCGTCCGTGTCGTGCCGGCCATCGAGTTCTTCACGCTTGATTTTCCCGGGCGCCCCAAAACGAAACCCTTCAACGATGAAAGAATGGTCGTACTGTTTTTCGCCTTGCTTGTCGGTCCAGTTGTTGGCACGCACGCGCGCCTGCACAAGCAATTGATCTCCTTTGCGGCTGGTCCGGGCCAGAACCTCCCCCAGCGCACCGAACGCGACGAACCAAATGCTGGTCGCGACCTCGCGAGTGGCACCGCCTTCATCTTTGCCCGCATAGTCGTTACCGACCAGGCAGAAGCGCGCGTAGCTGACGTCATTCTTGCTGATGAACTCGGGATTGCGTGCCAGATTGCCGACTGCGGTAAGAGTGAAACTGTTCATGGGTTGCTCCATCAGATCCCTTGGGTGTGCGCGATTCGCAGGCAGTCTATGCACGCCACCCGTGAATGGAATCGCGATTGCCTGCCTGTTTGTGCAGAAACACACTCCGGCTAACTGCAGTAACAAGGCGCACAGACGGAAACCTGTGTATGGTTTCTAGCCTTCAAGTCCAAGGAGCACGCAAATGTCACTTGCCTATACAGAACGCAACGATGGCGCTGTCGAGCAGTGTCTCGATGAGCTCAACGATTTTCTCGGGGGACTACGCCGCTACTCGCCGACGGCGCTCGCAGTGGCGTTACGCGTGCATCTCGAAACACTCTTGCAGGCACTGCTAGAAGGGAAAATCTGCACGCGCGAGGAAGTACGCGATTTCCTCAGGGAGCTCGAGCGTGAATCTCTCCAGTACGACGAGCAGTAACGCTCTTAGCTGCGCCCTACGCTGCTACGTTCCGGATCTGCCCGGCTGCGTGGCCACGGGAGCGACGGTTGAGGAAGCTGAGCGCCTCATTCGCGAGGCGATTGAGATTCACCTCGCAGGAATGCGCGAAGACGGCACTCCAATTCCACCACCCTCGAGTCGCGTCGACTACCTCGAGGTTGCCGCCTTACAATCGTTGGAGGATCCGCGGGCGTGGAAGAAATTGTGCGCCCGCGGCGCTTGAGCGGGCGCTTCTGGGCGGCCCTTAAACTTCACCGCTATTGACTCGACTGTACGCGCGCCGGAGTTGGCGGAGGTGGATGCGCCACAGGCGGCGGCGCTGCCACAGGGTGGGCCGCGACAGGTGCAGCCAGGTGCGGAGCCGGTGCCGAGGGTGATGCCGCAGCAGGTGGTGGCGCCGCGCGGTGCGTTCCTTCCTGACGCGTTGTCACCGGTGCACGGTCCGGAGCGCCTGCGCTCGATGGAAATGAATAAATCGGCATGGCAGCTGGCCGCTCAACCGCACGCGTTGGATCTTCACTGACGAAGTCGTGCTGTTGCGTCTGCGCCGGATGTTCTTGCGCCGAGGGTGGCCGATCGGTGCGGAGAACTGGCGCTGAACTGGGTAGCGGCTCAGCCAGCGCACTCGCGCTCGAGTCGGCCTGGGGCCTCGGCGGAGACACGTTGGCCCGCGGTGCGGGCGCGAAAGCGCTCTGCTGAAGTACCCTCTCGCGCTCGGCGAGGCCTTGCAGTGTCGCCGGACGGTTCGCCGCGGAAATGACTGCCGGTGCAGGCCGAGCAACTACCTTCACCGGGGTCAGTGTTGCGCCGTGCTGCATCACCGCGAGCTCGACGCGCGTCGGCGGCCGGCCACCGTCGGCTGCGATCGCGGAAAGTTGCCGTTCGAACGGCACCGGTGCAGGTGGCGGTGTTGAGCGCACCACGAGGGTTCGCCGCATCAGCGACCTGGCCGGACGCGCGACTCCATGGGTTGGCGCCATTCCGAGCACGCTTTGACGTGTAGGCAGGATCGCAGGGGCTGCGGCACTTACCACCGCCGCGTCAATTCCGCCGGCCGCGACCGGACGCGTGTGTGCGCCAACGCGCTGGCCGGAGATGAAGATACTGCTCGGCACCGAGGTCATGGCGGCGGGCGTGTCATTCACGTAGTGCTGTGGAGTGTTGCTCTGGTAGACATTGCTGATACGCGTGTTGTTGATAGCTGTCGTGTTGTAAATGTTGATGTTGCGCACATAAGTGCTGCTCACCCGATACGGCGGCACGTAGACATCTCGTGGGCCGAGCGGAACCCAACCGATACGGCCGCCCGGAGTCATGCCTCCTGCCGGTGCGCCACCCACCCAGGCGACGAGCGCCGGTGCGTACACCGCGCGTGCCGGCCCTCCATGGCGCGGGGCGGGCACCCAGCACCAGTTGTTGTTCCACACGACCCAGCGGCCGTAATGAAAGGGCGCGTAACCCCAGCGCGCGTCATCGACCCACGTCCATCCCCACGGTGTGACCCATACCCACTGGCCGTATCGATACGGTACCCAGCCCACGGCTACGACTGTTGGCACCCACACGTACCCATACTCGGGTGTCTGCTGCCATTGGCCATTGTTGTCGAGGTCCTGGGTCCCGGGGATATCGCCTGCGACGTAGTCTGTGGAGGCTGACTCTGCGGCGTTGCGCTCACGCAATGCGGACCAGTCATCGAATTCATCCGGCGCACCGAGTGTGCTGCTCTGCCACGCGAGCGACTCGACACCTGTGAAGGTAACCACCTGCTGCGAGCCGATGGCGAAGCTTTGACCGCCGCCGGCCGCCTGCGCCGCACCCTGACTCACGGCAACTGCAGTTGCGCTTCCCTGGTCGTTGACTTCGACGCGATACACCCCAGGCTGCTGCAGAGACAGCGCGATGTTGGGTGTGTCGACTTCGTAGCTCTCGCCATTCGGGAGGTCACGCACACTCACGATGAGTGCACCGGCGCTCAGTTGCATCTGCACGTTGCGATCGTCGAGATTGAGGAAGGCGAAGCCGGTGTTGCTGCCGAGCCTTATCGCAGCGGTGCCGAGATCGAGCTCGGCGCGCGAGCGCTGATCGCTCCACAGTCGATCACCGGTGGTGAGTGGACGATTGATCGGTGCAGCGGTCCAGTCCGGCACTCCAGCGGGCTGCAGCGAGACCGCGCCTTCGGCATCGCTCAGGCGCGCCGCGCGTGCCGGCGGGTCGATGTCCTGGGCACGCACGGCTACGCCGGCAGCGCCGAGCAGCAGTAGCGCGAGGATCCCTGCACCTTGTGCGCGCCATCGCGGTGTCATCTGTCGTGTCCGTCTCACCTGCCAGCACAACGCTCGAGCTCCCGGCGGGGATGACCCGGGCATGCTTCTCACAGTGTAGTAGGTCATAGTCCGCGCGTCGTGCGGGACGGCGGGAACGCTTCTTCAGGCGCCCGAGCGGTTGCGCCACCAGTGAGCCAGTGCTGCTGCGGGTGACAATAATCCGATGGCTTCGTGCAGGAAGCCGGACGCATCGTGCGGTGCGCCGGTGGTGTAATAAAGCGCGTAGCCGCTGAAGACGAGCAGCAAAGCAGTGCCGCCGAGCGCCAAGCCGGAACGGCGATTGCGTTGGCTCGACCAACGTGCGGTCACATGGGCTGCGGTCATCCAGCCAATGAGGAACACGCCGCAGACGGCGATGAGCCCATGCACGCGCATGAGCGGCGCTTCCCACGAGTTGGGCAGCGCTCCGAAGACGTTCGCCTGCGGAAATGCATAATGCAGAATCAGCCAGAGCGCACCTGAGAGCCACAGAAGTGCGGCCAGGGCATAGATCGCCGTGCGCAGCGGCCCGGACAAACTCGAGCGTGTCGCACCTGTCGTGCTGAGCTCTCTGGAGCCTTGCCCGGAGCCGTTCACTTCCGGTCGACGCAGAGCAGCGCGCGTCATGAGCTCACCCCACCGCGGCCGGCGCGGGCTGTAGCGCCACCTGCCACAGTGCCACCACCCAGCGCACCCCTTCGGTCACGTGCTCACAGGAGAGCGTCGCACCCGCGATGTTCTTGATGTCGGTCTGCACCCGCACCTGATCGAGCCCCCGGCGCCCGGCGAACTGTCGCCGCCACGCCTCGCCGCGAATCTCTCCGCCATGACTTTCGCGGTAGGCAAGGACCTCTGGCGCGCTCAGCCGGCCGCGTGCATCGATGGCGATCGCGTAGGTGATGAAGTCCTCCTTGCCGATCACCTCATCGATGAATAGGAAGCCCAGCAGCTCCTCTCCGTGCAGGGCGCGCCATGCGCGCAGGCTCCGGTGGGGCGGCTGAGGTCCGGCAAGAGCTGCGACTCGTTCGCGCTGAGTCGGGCTGAGCGCAAGAACCATCTCCGTGAAGCGATCGGCCTGCGGAAAAAGCGCTTTCTGCACGCCTTCCACCGAGAGGTATTCCGTGGCCACCGCGATGTGAACGGGCACGGCCGCACCGAGCGCACCCAGCGCGCCGATCCACCCCGGCATCCCGTGGTCGATCCCGGACATGTCTGCCAGCCACAAATGCGAATGATTCTTAATTACTTTAGAATACCCTTAAAGGGTGCAGAAGGTCCAGGTGGTGGGCGTTATGGAGTCGGCGAAGCGAGGGCGAGGGCGCGCAGCTCGCGTGCAGCGTCTTCGGCCGGCAATGGGCACCTGGGCGGCGCTCGAGGCTTTCGCGGGGACGCCGGAGTCGACGCTTGCGGCTGTGGAAGCGGCCTATCTCGAGATCGGGCGGATCGAGCGACAGCTGCACCCAAACCGCGAGGGCAGTGAGCTCCGGAGCATCCATACCGCTCCGCTCCATACACCCGTCCCGGTAAGCGCGGCAACCTGGAAATTGCTGCACCTGGCGCAATCGGTTTACGCGCTGAGCGAGGGCATCTTCGATCCTTGCCTGCCGCACCTCCCGGGCCGGCTGGCCGACCTGGTGCTCTCAAAGCCAGGCATCAAAACTCACTGGGTGCTCTGTCGCGTGCCGCTTGCGCTCGATCTCGGCGGGATTGCCAAGGGATACGCCATCGATCGTGCAATTGAGGCGTTGCGACTTGCGGGCTGCGTGGCCGGTGTGGTCAACGTCGGTGGCGACCTGCGCATCTTCGGGCGCAGCGTCACGGTTCTGCTTCGATACAGCAATGGTAGTTGCCTGCCTTTCACCTTGAACGATGCAGCCCTCGCAGTGAGTGACTTCGATGCGCAGGTGGAGCGGCGTCCGCCGGAACATCAAGGGTATTACCGCCGCTCGGGCAAGATCGACCCGATGCGCCGCTATGCCGCCGTCGTGGCCGCAAGCGCCGCGATCGCGGATGCGCTCACCAAATGCGTGCTGCTCGCCGAGGAGCGACTCGCGGCGCGCACCCTGCGCGCACTCGGCGCCCGACAGGTCGCGTGACAGTCCGCTCGCTCGTCGGGAAGCTCGCAGTTGAGAATGCGAGTTTCGCCCCCATTTCGCGACGACAGGCCATCAGTGGAGGATCCATGGGCAGCACCACAGCGAGCCGCGAGTTGCGGCGTGTCGTGAAAGGTATGCCGACTTCGGACGGCGCCGGCGTCAAGCTGCGGCGTGTAATCGGGCAGCCACAGCTACCGGACCTGGATCCTTTCCTCATGCTCGACGAATTCGGCACTGATCGTGCCGAGGATTACATCGCGGGGTTTCCCGATCATCCGCACCGTGGTTTCGAGACCGTGACCTACATGCTCGATGGCCGCATGCGTCACCGTGACAACCACGGGAATGAAGGCGTGCTCGTGCCGGGAAGCGTGCAGTGGATGACTGCGGGACGCGGACTCGTGCATTCAGAGATGCCCGAGCAGCAGCAAGGTCGCATGCGCGGCTTTCAGCTGTGGCTCAATCTCCCGGCGCGCGAAAAGATGACCGCGCCGAAATATCAGGAGTTCGGCCCCGAGCGCATCCCGGTCACAACCCCCGCGCCAGGTGTCACGGTGAAGGTCATTGCAGGAAGGGTGAACGGCACGACTGGACCGATCTCTCAGCCCGCTACGGATCCAACATACCTCGACATCGCACTCGAGCCGGGAGCTGATTTCACACAGTCGCTGCCGGCGGACTATGCGGCCTTTCTGTACGTCTTCGAGGGTTCGCTGCAGGTCGGCGGATCGCACGAGAACAGCGTATTGCGGACGCACGAGCTCGGAGTACTCGGCGAGGGCAGCGACCTGCATCTCACGGGCGTCTCGGCTGGCACGGACGGCAAGGTGGCACGCGCCATCCTGGTCGCGGGGCGGCCGCTGCGTGAGCCGGTCGCCAAATATGGGCCCTTCGTCATGAACACCCGCGAAGAGCTGCAGCAGGCCTTCGAGGACTTTCAGCGCGGCAGGTTCTGAGCCCTGCGCGCTCAAACTCCGCGGCGCTTTGGGGCCCCTGGGCCGGCAGGCGCACTGCCCGCGTGACGCCTTCGAGTTGGCACTTCTTTTTGGCGCCGCCCGGATAGTGGAGCGTTTGGTTACTATCGCCAAAGAGGATGTCGAGCGCGCGCCCTCGCCTGGCCAGCCGAGCCCGGCGTAGTGTCCCAGCAACAATCTATCCGAAGCTAACGCCTGCAGCTGCGCTGTCAGTGCGCTCTGTCCTCGGGGCGGGTGCTGCGCTGACGACCTGGACGAGCCGCAGCGTCAAAACTGAGCGTCGTGTCCAGATCGTGCAGATCGAGGCGGCTGACGTCTTGCCATCATTCGTTTCCTTCGCTATTGAAGGTACGTTTGCTTGTCAAGAACGGCCCTCTCAAGCCTAGCAGTCGATCACGAACCGGTTGCGGGAGGTTGGAGCTGCTATCTACGGCACCGGTGCCCGCAAGGATCGCGCGCAGAATGCCGGGATGTATTGGTCCGCCCACTGGCGGCCCAGGGCTCACATAGGGCATGGCACGCGGCTTGGCGATCGTTAGACCCCCGGCGTGCGCGTCGCCAGCAAGCAAGTCCTCCCGGCTGGCTCTTGTGCTGGCTCTTCTGGCACTTCCACTGCTGATCTTTCCATTGGCCCGCGCTTCGGCGGACCCTCCCGCGGATAAGGCGGATAAGCCCGCCACGAGCGACCGCGCCAGTTCGGCGCATGAGAACGTCGCTGGAGCCCCTGCCCACCGCTACGGCCCCCCGGGGCGCACCCCCGGGGTGCCTTCGCCCGAGGAGCTCGAAGGTGCCGGTGCAGTCATCGGCACGGTGCTCCTCGACAACCAGAACATTTTCAACCTCGAGGACCCCAAGGACGACACGAAGCTTTTCCGCCTCGCGGACAGACTGCACATCAAGACGCGCGCCGAGGTGATCCGCAAGCAGTTGCTGTTCAAGCCGGGCGACCGATACAACCGGCACCTGATCGATGAGTCCGAGCGCATTCTGCGGGCCGACGGCTTCTTCTACGACGCCTGGATCCGCGAGGTGCGCTACCAGGACAACCACGTGGATCTGCGCGTCACCACACGCGATGTCTGGACGCTGAACCCCGGCTTCAACTTCAGTCGCTCGGGCGGCACCAACTCGATCGGCGTGCAGCTCGAGGACACCAATTTTCTCGGCTCGGGCGCCACCTTCAAGGTGTTCCACACGAGTGACGTCGATCGCACTACCACCGGGTTCCAGGCGAGTGACGAGCACACCTTTGGCACGTGGATCTCTTCGGCCGTCACTTTCTCCAACAACAGCGACGGTTACCTGCGCGAGCTGTCGGTGCAGCAGCCGTTCTACGCCTTGAACACGCGCTGGGCGGCGGGCGGTTACGGCATTGACGACCTTCAGGTCGACAACCTTTACGACCGCGGCAATGTCATCGACAAGTTCCAGGACCGGCATCAAGGTGCGCAGCTCTTCGGCGGTTTGTCGACCGGCGTGCAGGATGGCTGGGTTCGCCGTTGGACGACCGGCTTCACTTACGACGAACATAACTTCGAGCCGGTGCACTGGGCCGGTCCCAGCATCGCGCCGGTGGACCGGCGCTTTCTGTATCCGTTCGTGCAGTTCGATCTGATCCAGGACGATTACGTGCGCATGTGGAATCATGATCAGATCGGGCGCACCGAGGATTTCTATCTCGGCACATCCTTCAGCGCACGCGTGGGCTATGCGGATGCGGATCTAGGCTCGAGCAGCAGCGCGCTGCTGTTCCAGAGCTTCGCTTCGACGGGCTTTGGTGGCAATGGCCGCCGTTCCACCGTGCTCCTGTTCTGGGACTTCTCGGGTCGTATTACCCAGGGCGGACTGTACAACGGCGTCATGGATGGCTCGGTGCGCTACTACAACGAGCAGAGCAAGAACTGGCTGTTCTTCACTACGCTCTCGGCCACCAAGGGCTGGCGGCTCGATCTCGACAATCAGATTACCCTCGGCGGCGACAACGGCCTGCGCGGCTACCCGCTGCGTTACCAGGATGGCACCGCGCGTGCGCTCTACACCATCGAGCAGCGCTACTTCACTGACTGGTATCCGTTCCGATTGTTTCGGGTCGGCGGTGCGGTGTTCTTCGATGCCGGCCGCACCTGGGGGCGGGCGCCGCTCGCGGCCCCGAGCCTGGGTCTCCTGACTGATGCGGGTTTCGGGCTGCGTTTCGGCAATTCCCGCACGAGTCTCGGCAATGTCATTCACGTCGACCTCGCCTTCCCGTTCAGCGGCGACCCGACGATCAAAAAGGTTCAGTTATTGATACAGACCGAGCATAGCTTCTGAGGGGCCGTTTACCGGCGGGTCCACCGGATGGGAGGCGCTTGCCGAACCCGTGTGGCAGGACTCAGCGCTTCGGCGCGGCAGGTGCTTGTGGCGGAGAGGTGGTCGCCCGACCGTTCGTGCCGGCCGGAATCTGCGCGGGCATGGTATCGACCGAGAGGCTGAACGTGCGCTTTTCAGTCCCCTGGAGCGCACCGACGCTCACCACCTGCCGGGTGACCTCCTCGCCCCGATCGTTGCGGATCGAGAGGACCACGAAGTACTCCCAGGCCTCCTCGACGGGCGGGTGGCGTATGACGCCCTCGACCCGCAGCGCCGACTTGGCCGCCACCTGGCGCTTCGCCGCTTCCTGATCGAAGCGCAGGTGGTGCAGGCAGCCCGGGCAGATGCTCAGGCTCTCGAGAATCGTCGCCTTGCAATGC
>DATJFM010000051.1:0-12711 GCA_035495655.1 Steroidobacteraceae bacterium | reverse complement strand
GGCGAAGTGCTCGACTTCCACAACTTCATCCTGCAGCACTATTTCCGCCAGCCGGCGGTCGACTTTCAAAAGACCCTCGAGGCGCAGCTCGCCATGGCGGCGCGCATCGCACCGCTCGTCACCGATGTCACGCGCGAGCTCCAGGAGCTGCGCGCGGCGTCCGCCAACGTGCTGTTCGAGGGGGCGCAGGGCGCGATGCTCGATGTCGACCTCGGCACGTATCCCTACGTGACCTCATCCAACACCACCGCGGGCTACGCCGGCACCGGCACGGGTTTGGGGCCCAAGGTGTTCGATAGCATGCTCGGCATCGTCAAGGCCTACACCACGCGCGTAGGCGCGGGGCCTTTTCCGACTGAGCTCTTCGATGCGTACGGCGAGCATCTCTTCCGCGTCGGTCACGAGTACGGCTCGGTCACCGGGCGCCGCCGGCGCTGTGGCTGGTTCGATGCGGTGGCCCTCAAGCGCGCCATCGTCAATTCGAGCGTCACCGGGCTCTGCATCACCAAGCTCGATGTGCTCGATGGGCTCGATAGCGTCCGCATCGGTACCGGCTATCGCCGCAACGGCGTCGTGAGCCCGGACCCGCCGATGAGCGTCGAAGGCTATGCCGGCATCGAGCCCGTGTACGAGGAGTTGCCGGGCTGGCGCGAATCCACCGTCGGCGTCACCGCATACGATGCGCTGCCTGCGAACGCACGGCGCTACCTCGAGCGGCTGGAGGCGCTGGTTGGCGTCCCCATCGATATCATCTCAACGGGACCCGACCGCGAACAGACCATCGTGCTGCGGCACCCGTTCGCCGGGTGAGCTCGACCGCACCCGCTGCCACCTCTGCGCCCCGTGCGCCGCGTTCGGCGCGCAAGGTTCTGGCGCTCCTCATTCTCTTCGCCTGTGTGCTCGCGAGTGGCTGCTGGCGCGTCTACTCCAACACCTGGGATGAGCCCGAGCATCTCGCCGCCGGCATCGAGCTCCTCGATCGCGGCAAGTACGAGTACGACACCGAGCATCCACCGCTCGGGCGGGTTTTCTTGGCGATCGGCCCCTACCTCGCCGGCGCGCACTCCTACGGCACCCCGCCTCCTGAGGGAACCCCCGAAGGACTGCACATTCTCTATGCCAAGGGTGCGTACTGGCGGGACCTGACGCTCGCGCGGCTCGGGACGCTGCCCTTTCTGGCGCTGCTCCTCTTCGCCACCTGGCTCTGGGCGCGGCGGCTCCTGCCCTCCGAAGGTGCCGCGCTTCTCGCGGTGCTGCTGCTCGTGTCGGTGCCGTCGGTGCTCGGGCACGCGGCTCTCGCGAGCCTCGATGTCGCCGCGGCGGCGACCATACTGCTCGCGCTCTACGCGCTGCAGTGTTGGATCACGAGCGCGCGGAGGCGCGATGCCGTGCTCTTCGGACTCGCCTCGGGGTTGGCCGTGGTCACGAAGTTCTCGGCCGTGCCCTTCATCGCGGTATCGCTCATCGTGCTGGCGCTCGCGCACTGGGCGGTGGTGGCGCGGGCGGCTCGCGCACCCGGCGCGCTGGCGCCCGGCGGGCCGGTTGCCGCACCCGGGCCCAGTGCATTGCCCGCTCCGCGAGACTCGGGCGCGCGCTCATTCTGGCGTTTGCGCGTCGGAGGGCTTGCACTCGCGGGACTGGCTGCGCTGGTGCCGGTGTGGATCGCCTATGGTCCGCGGGTGTCGGACCCCGCAGGCGTCGCATTCCGTTTCAACTGGGCGGTGTTCTATCTCCTTCAACAGCATGGCGCAACGCACGGTCTCGGCGTGCTGCTCTCGCACCTCTGGCTTCCGCGCGAGCTCAAGGACCTGGTGAACGGCATCGTGGCCGTCGAGGCACACAACAACAGCGGTCACCTCTCGTATCTTCTCGGCCAGGTCCGGCTCACCGGCTGGTGGTACTTCTACCTCGTCGCGCTTGCCGTGAAGACACCCATTCCACTTCTCATCGCAGGCCCCATCGGAATGGGCTGGCTCGGGCTTTGCGGCTGGCGGCGCCGTGACTCCTGGGCACTTGCGCCGCTTGCGATCGTGATCGCGATCCTTCTCTTCGCGAGCGCGGTGAGCCGGATCAACATCGGCATCCGGCACATCCTGATCCTCTATCCGTTCTTCGCACTTGGTGGCGCTTATCTCACGGTGCGCATCTGGCGGGCAGTGCGCGCTCCTTCGACCGGAGCCCCGGCTGCTGCAGCGGCGCTCGCCATCGCGCTCGCCTGGGAATTGAGTCCACTCTGGCGCGCGTACCCGGACTACCTTCCGTACTTCAACGAGACGGTCGGCGCCCACCCCGAGCGCGTGTTGGTGGATTCGGATCTCGACTGGGGACAGGACCTGCACCGGCTGGAGCTGCGCGTTGCGCAGCTGCACATCGGGCATCTCAACCTGGCTTACCGTGGCACCGCGGATCTGCGCCGCGAGCCGCTGCCGCAGGTGCACATCCTGCCGCCCAAGGAGCGCACCATCGGCTGGGTCGCGATCTCCGAGCTCGCGCGTACGCGCAATCTCAGCGATTACGCCTGGCTCGACGGCTATCGCCCGCTCGAGCGCGTCGGCAAGACCATCGATCTCTATTACGTGCCCTGAGGCGAGAATCCGAGTGGCGCCGCCCCGGCCGCAGCGGCGGCCGCAGCCCGCAGCCGCGTGATGCGCGTCAGCGGCGGGGGATGCGAGTAGTAGAACGCTGCGTACACCGGATCCGGCGTCAGCGTGCTCGCGTTGTCGCGATGCAGCTTGACGAGCGCCGTGGCGAGTTCCCCGGCATTGGCGTGTTGGGAGGCGAACGCATCCGCCTCGAATTCGTGCCGCCGTGACCAGAGCGAGGCGAGCGGTGTCACGAAGAAGGTGAACACCGGCAGCACGAGTACGAATAAGAGCAGTGCCGCGTGAGTCGAGGGCACCGGCACGCCGAGCGCGTGGTAGAAGCCCGGCTGCCCGGTGAGCCAGCCAAGCAGCGCGAGCCCGAGGAACATGCTCGCGACGGAGAGCAGCAGCCGCTTGCGCACGTGCTTCAGGCGAAAATGCCCGAGCTCGTGTGCCAGCACGGCCTCGACTTCGGGGTGCCCGAGGTGCTCGAGCAGCGTGTCGAAGAAAACGATGCGCTTGTGCCGTCCGATGCCGGTGAAATAGGCGTTGCCGTGGCTCGAGCGGCGCGAGTTGTCGACAACGAACACGCCCTTCGAGGCAAACCCGCAGCGCTTCAGCAGCGCCTCGATGCGCGCCTTGAGGGTGGCATCCTGGAGCGGCGTGAAACGGTTGAAGAGCGGCGCAATGAAGGCGGGCCATGCCCACGCCATGAGGAACATCACCGCAAGCCAGAGCCCAAACGCCCACAGCCACCACCAGCGCCCGGCGCGCTCCATGAGAAGCAGCGTGGCGATGAGGAGCGGTCCCCCGAGCATCACCGCGAGCGCGAGGCTCTTGCCGAGATCGGCGAGGAAGAGGGCAGGTGTCGTGCGGTTGAATCCGAAGCGCGCCTCGAGGCGAAACGTGCGCCAGATGGAGAACGGGAGACTCAGGAGCTGCGCGATGAGCGCGATCGTGGCGAGCACTACGACTCCGAGCCAGGGTTCGGAGAGTCCCGTGCGCCGCCACAGCGCATCGACGAGCGCGATGCCCCCACCGACAGTCAGCACGAGAAGCAGGGCCGCATCGACCACGGTCCCGATGCGCCCGAAGCGCACCTTGGCGATGGTGTAGTCGGCCGCCTTGCCGTGCTCATCCGCGGAGATGCTTTCCGCAAAAGGAGCCGGCACCTCGGCCCGGTGCCGCGCGACGGCCGCGGCCTGGCGCTGCGAGAGCCATAGATCGACCACGACGCCTGCGAGCACCGCAACGACGAAAAGTGGCGTGAGCCAGTGCATTGCCCGAGTGTAGCGCGCCTCAGCCGGAGTCTCAGCGCACGCGCGGACGCCGCGCCGAGCGGCTCTTGGCGCGTGCCGGTTTGCGCCGCATGGTTCCGCTCGCGCGCGCATGTGCAGGACCACGCCCGCCAGCTGCACGTTCACCGCTGTCGCCGAGCTGCGCGAGGAGGAGCTCCGCTGCCGTCGTGAAACGCGCCGGGTCGCCGTAGGCGCGCGCCACCAGCATCTCACCTTCGAGCGCGCCGACCAGCATCCGGGCGGCGTCGGCGGACGAGGTCGGAAAGGAAAGGGCGCCCTCACGCTGCCCCTGCTCGAGGAGCTGAGCGAGCCAGCGTTCGTTCAGCTCGAAAAAAACACGCAGCGCTTCCTGCATCGCCGAAGGCAGCGTGGCGTACTCCGCGGCCACCATGCCGCACAGACACAGCCGCTCCTCACGCAGCACATCGCTGTAGAGCGCGACGTAGGCGCGCAACTGCGCCGGCGCGTGCGCCGCACCGGCCGTGATGCGCTCGAGCGCAGCGCCGAAGCCCTCGGTGTAGCGCGCAACGAGTGTGCGGCCGAGATCCGCCTTGGTCGCGAAATGGTAGTGCAGGCTCGCCTTGGTGATGCCGACCTCGGCGGCAATATCGGCGTAGCTGAATCCGTTGAAGCCGCGCGTCTGCACGAGCTGCTCCGCGACATCGAGGATGCGGCTGCGCGTGGCATCGGGCGCGGCGTGCGGTGGTGTAGCCATGACGCTGCGCATCATAGCAGGCGGGGCTTGTACCTACCTACTAGTTGGTAGATAATCGGCGCTCCGCGGCGGCACAAAAGATCCAACGTCCTCGATGGCCTTCATAGGGAGTCACAGCATGCAAACAACCGAGCACAAGACCTTCTCAAAGCCGGACGAGACACGCGAGTTCCCGCATGGGCACGCGGAGATTCTGAAGGTGGGTGGTGGCGAGGTCGGGCGGCTGGTGTTCCAGCCCGGCTGGCGCTGGTCGAACGATGTCAAGCCGATCGCCAAGACCCACAGCTGCACGGCACCGCATTTCCAGTACCACGTGAGCGGCCGTCTTGCGATCCGCATGGACGATGGCACGGAGTTCATCGCCGGTCCCGGCGACATCACTTCCCTGCCGAGCGGGCACGATGCCTGGGTGGTGGGGAGTGAGCCGGTGGTGGTGGTGGACTGGTTCGGCGCCAGCAACTACGCCAAAGCCTAGACGCCTGTTGCGCCACGGCGGAGTGTCGGCCGCCCGCACGCGGGCGGCCGCAGGGGCGCAGCTTGTCGATCCCTCCCGGTGGGTTCAGGCTTAGCGGCCTCCGAGCCTTTGCCGCGCGCCCCCATGAGCATCTACGACCAGGACCTGGAGAAGAACTCCGCCAACTACGTGCCGCTCTCGCCGGTGAGCTTCATCGAGCGCACCGCGGAGGTATACGGGGACCTCGCGGCCGTGGTGCACGGCGCGCGCCGGTACTCGTGGCGCGAGACGCGCGAGCGCAGCGCGCGGCTCGCCGCGGCATTGCGTGCACTGGGAGTGGCGCGCGGCACGACGGTGAGCGTGATGCTCACCAACACCCCCGAGATGATCGAGGCGCATTACGCGGTGCCGGCGCTCGATGCGGTGCTCAATACCCTCAACATCCGCCTCGATGCGCCCCTTCTCGCCTGGCAGATGCAGCACTGTGAGACCGCGGTGCTGATCACCGATCGCGAGTTCGCGCCAGTCATGGAGCGGACGCTGCGCATCCTGCGTGAGGAGCACGGCCGTACGCCCCACCTCATCGAGGTGTGCGACAGCGAGTACCAGGGCGCGGGCGTCCGCCTCGGCGGTGAGGAGTACGAGGCGTTCCTCGCGCGCCACGCGCCGCTTCACCATCTCGAAGGGCCGCCCGATGAATGGGACGCCATCGCGGTCTCCTACACCTCAGGCACCACGGGCAATCCCAAAGGGGTCGTGACACACCATCGCGGTGCGTATCTCAACGCCGTGAGCAACGCCATCGACTGGTCGATGCCGCACTTCCCGAAGTACCTGTGGACCATTCCAATGTTCCATTGCAACGGCTGGTGCTTCCCGTGGACGGTGGCGCTCCTGGCCGGCACGCACGTGTGCCTACGGCGCGTCGAGATCGGTGCGATCCTGGACGCCATGCGCCGCGAGGGCGTCGATCACTACTGCGGCGCGCCCATCGTACACAACATGCTGGTCAACGCCGATCCGAAGGCGCGGGAAGGCATTGCCCAGCGGGTGCGCGGCATGGTGGCGGCTGCAGCTCCGCCGGCCGCCCTGATCGATGGGATGGAAAAGATTGGCTTCGATGTCACGCACGTGTATGGCCTCACCGAGACCTATGGCCCGGCGGCGGTCGCCGCCAAGCGCGCTCACTGGGCAGATGAAAGCCTCGCCGAGCAGACCCGCCTCAACGGCCGTCAGGGCGTGCGCTATGCACTGCAGGAAGCGATGACAGTGCTCGATCCCGAGACACTCGCCGAGGTGCCGGCGGATGGCGAGGCGCTGGGTGAGATCATGTTCCGCGGCAACATCACCATGAAGGGTTACCTCAAGAACCCGAGCGCAACACGCGCGGCGTTTGCCGGCGGCTGGTTCCGCACCGGCGATCTTGCGGTGCTGCAGCCTGACCGCTATGTCAAGATCAGGGACCGCAGCAAGGATGTGATCATCTCGGGCGGAGAGAACGTGAGCTCGCTCGAGGTGGAGGATGCGCTCTACCGCCACCCCGCGGTCGCCGCCTGTGCGGTTGTCGCACGGCCGGATCCGAAGTGGGGTGAGATTCCGCTCGCCTATGTCGAGTTCAAAGCCGGTATGCGTGCGAGCGCCGAAGAGCTGATCGGGCATTGCCGCAGGCTCCTTGCCGGCTACAAGATCCCGCGCGAGGTGCGGTTTGAGGAGATCCCCAAGACCGCCACCGGCAAGATCCAGAAGTACGTGCTGCGTGAGCGCGCGCGCTCCGCGAGCGCGATCGAATGAGGTGAACGCATGAGCAGCCCCGCCGAGCGACCGGAGTCTGCGCCGCCGGAGGCGGCCGCGATCGTCAAACGTGAACGCGATGCGCGCGGTGTCGTGACACTCACGCTCAATCGCCCCCAGGCCTTCAACGCGCTCTCCGAAGCGCTGATGGCGAGCCTGCAGCGCGAGCTCGATTCGCTCGAGACCGATCACAGCGCGCGAGTGCTCGTGCTGGCCGGCGCCGGCAAGGCCTTCTGCGCGGGCCATGATCTGCGCGAGATGCGCGCCAAGCCCTCACTCGAGTACTACCAGCGGCTCTTCACTCAATGCTCGCAGATGATGCTCACGTTACGGCGCTTACCTATCCCGGTAATCGCGCGCGTGCATGGCATCGCCACCGCCGCCGGCTGTCAGCTCGTCGCGCAATGCGATCTCGCCGTCGCCGCGAGCGACGCCCGCTTTGCCGTCAGCGGAGTGAATCTCGGACTTTTCTGCTCGACACCCGCGGTGCCGCTCTCGCGTAACGTGCCGCTGAAGCAGGCTTTCGAGATGCTGGTCACGGGGGATTTCATCGATGCCGAGGAAGCGCGCGAGCGGGGACTCGTGAACCGCGTGGTCGCACCCCAGGCACTCGATGCCGAAGTCGAAAAGCTCGTCGCCGGCATCCTGCGCAAGCCCCGCGTGGCGATCGCGCTCGGCAAGGAGCTCTTCTACCGTCAGTCGGAGCTGCCGCTCGCGGCCGCCTACGAGGCGGCAAGCCGCACGATAGCCGGGAACATGATGGAATCGGTAGCGCTCGAGGGCGTACAGGCCTTCATCGACAAGCGCGCGCCCCGCTGGGAATGACTTACCAGCACTCGCAGGTTTTGCGCCATGCGCGAAGCCGGTCTGTCAACGCTCGGGCGGAGCTGAGCGGAGCCCCGTACTTCAAACACTCGGGGCTTTTCGCGAGCCTGCTGCTGGCTTTGTCCCCGGCGCTTGCCGCAGCGGCGCAGCCGGATGCGGACGCCGGCAATGTCATGCGTCAGGGCGATGTCATGGTGCCGATGCGTGATGGCACGCAGCTCGCCACCGATCTCTACCTGCCGGCGCAGGACGGTAAGCCGCGCAGCGGCCGGTTCCCGGCGCTGCTGATGCGCACCCCGTACAACAAAGAGGTACGCGCGCGCGCCTTCTCGGGCTCGCGCACCCCCGCGAGCTATTTCGCCTCACGCGGCTACGTGGTGGTCGTGCAGGACGTGCGCGGGCGCTACAAGTCGCAGGGCAGCTGGCGGCCCTGGTACGAAGACGGCCGTGATGGCTACGACACCGCCGCCTGGATCGGCCGACAGCCGTGGAGCGATGGCGGTATCGGCACGGTCGGCACCTCTTACGAGGGGGGCACGCAGCAGGCGCTCGCGCTTGCCAATGCACCGCACCTCAAGGCAATGATCCCGCTCTTCTCGGTGTCCAACATCGCTCGCTACGGCATCCGCCACAACGGCGCGTTCGAGCTGCGCTGGCTCAATTGGGTATTCTGCATGGGCGATCCCAACACACCGCCGAATATGAGCGCCGCGCTGCGCGCCGCGAGCGACCCGGCGGCGGCACCGGCGCTCGCGGATCTTTCCAGTCAGGTGCGCGAATACGTGCGTGCACTGCCGCTGCGCCCCGGTACGACACCGCTCAAGTTCGCTCCGGACTACGAGAAATGGCTCATCGATGCCATGAGCCACGGGGCCGAGGACCCGATGTGGCAGCAGATGGGTGTCGAGGTGGCCGACCATCTGAAGGAGTACGAGGACGTTCCGGTCTATCACGTGACCGGCTGGTATGACTCCTGGAGCGCGCAGGTCGCGAACCTCAACTATGTTGGGTTGCGCGAGCACAAGAAGAGTCTGCAGCGGCTGATTGTCGGCCCGTGGACACACAGCAATCCCCACCAGGCTTACTCGGGAGATGCGCAGTTCACACCCGATGCGGCCATCGATCTCAACGCCTTCGAGCAGCGCTGGTTCGATCATTTCCTCAAGGGCACCGACAATGGCGTCGACCGCGAGCCGCCGGTGCGCATCTACGTGATGGGAGGGGGCGATGGTCATCGGACCGCCGAGGGACGGGTGTTCGTCGGCGGGCACTGGCGCGATGAGAAGGAGTGGCCGCTCGCGCGGGCGAAGACGACGCCGTATTTCCTGCACGCGGGCGGGGTGCTCTCGGCGGATGCGCCGGGCTCTGCTGCGCCAATCACCTACCGCTTCGATCCGCAGAATCCCGTACCAACGCTCGGTGGCAATCTTTCCTCACAAGGCACGCTCGCGAGCGAGGGAGGAGCCGATCAGCGCTGCCGCCCGGATCTCTGGATCTGCTCGGACGCCGCCCCGCTCTCGGCGCGCAATGACGTGCTGGTGTTCGCCACCAAGCCGCTCGCCGAGGACCTCGAGGTGACGGGACCGCTGGTCGTGAAGCTCTGGGCGTCCTCCGATGGGCGCGATACCGATTTCACTGCGAAGCTCATCGACGTTTACCCGCCGAACTCTGACTTTCCAGCCGGCGTCGACATGATCATCGGTGACAGCATCGTGCGGGCGCGCTACCGCAACGGCGGGACGAAGCCGGAGCTGCTCGAGCGCGGCAAACCGTACGAATTCACCATCGAGCTCTATCCGACCTCGATCCTGTTCCGCCGCGGTCACCGCATTCGCCTCGACATCTCGAGCAGCAACTTTCCCCGCTTCGATGTGAACCCAAACACCGGCGAGCCGCTGAACGACAACCGCAGCTCCCGTGTGGCGGAGAACACGGTGTACCTCGATCCCGCGCACCCCTCGCGCATCCTGCTGCCGGTGGTTCCCGCGGCGAGCCGCTGAGTAATCTCCCGCGCCGCGGGGAGCGCGCCGCGACGGCGTCGCGACGACCCGAGTCCCGCACGCGGCGGGCGGAGGGGGCGAGCGGCCCATCGGGCTCTACCATCGCATGGCACGGCGGAGGGGTCCCGCATGTCCATCGACCTTACGATCAACGGCAAAACGGCGAGCTTCGCCGGTGACCCGGCGATGCCGCTCCTCTGGTATCTGCGCGATCACGCACGCCTCACCGGCACGAAGTTCGGCTGTGGTATCGGCTACTGCGGCGCCTGTACCGTACACGTGGGAGGCGAGGCGCGGCGCGCCTGCATCACTCCCATGAGCGCACTCGCCGGTCTCACCGTCACGACCATCGAGGGTCTTGCCCCCGCGGAGGGACTGCACCCGGTACAACAGGCCTGGCTGGAGGAGGATGTACCGCAGTGCGGTTACTGCCAGGCCGGGCAGATCATGGCGGCCGTGGACCTGCTGAAGCGCAAGCCCGAGCCGACCGATGCCGACATCGCCGCGCTCACTAACCTCTGTCGCTGCGGGACCTACCCGCGCATCCGCAAGGCGATTCGTCGCGCCTCGCGGTTGCTGCGAGCGGAGCGTACCTGATGCGCTCCCTGGCCACGCAGCCCGTCTCGCGCCGGGAGTTCCTGCAGGTCTCGACGACGGCTGCCGGCGGTCTCGCGGTGTCGCTCTTCTGGCCTCACCAGAGCGCTGCGGCTGAGTCGATGCGGCCGAAGCTTCCGCCCGCCGCCAACCAACCGCTCGGCAGTTTCGTGCGCATCGAGGCCGATGGCCGCATCGTCATCGGTGCGCGTGGCTGCGAGATAGGGCAGGGCGTGCGCACCTCACTCCCGATGCTGATCGCCGAGGAGTTGGATGTCCCGTGGTCCGCCGTCACGGTCGAGCAGCTCGACTACGCGCTGGTACCCGGCGCTACCACCTCGCCTCCCGTCGCGCGCTATGGCGCCCAGTTCGCAGGCGGCAGCACGAGCATTCGCGATGGCTGGTACGAGCTGCGCCAGGTCGGCGCGCGCGCCCGGCGGCTACTGCTCGAGGCCGCGGGCGAGGAGTGGCACACGCCGGTCGAGCGCTTGCACACCCGCGATGGGCAGGTCGTTCATCGCGATGGCCGGACGCTGTCGTATGCGCAGCTTGCCCGCCGCGCGGCCTCGATCGCCCCACCACCGGAAGACGTGCCGGTCAAGGACAAGAGCGTCTATCGCATCATCGGGCATCCCACGCGTGTGGCGGACGGTCGCGACATCGTGACGGGGAGTGCGCGCTATGGGATCGATGCGGCGGCTCCCGGAGCGCTGACCGCTCTCATCGCTCGCTGCCCGTACTTCGACGGCGCGCTTGCGCGGCTCGATGACTCGCAGGCGCGACAAGTGCCCGGCGTGCGGCAGATAGTGACCATCGACGGTCCCAAGGCCGGTGCGCCCATCGACCGCAATCTCGCGGCCGGCGTCGCCGTGCTGGCGGATGATTTCTGGTCCGCGCGCCGCGGCCGCGAGGCGCTGCGCATCGCGTGGACACCCGGGCCGGGAGCCAAGGATTCCTCGGTAGCGCTCGAGCAGCGTGCGCTGGCGGCACTCGAGGGGCATGGCAAGGTCGCACGGCAGGATGGAGACCTCGAAGCCGCACGTAGCCACGCGGCGCGCGTCATCGAGTGCACCTATATCGAGCCCTTCCTCGCGCACGCCACCATGGAGCCGCCGGCTGCGCTCATCGACCTGCGTGGCAAGCGCGCGCTCCTCATCGCTTCGCTCCAGAGCCCGGGCGGAGCCTCGAATCTGGTGAGCGCGATGACCGGGATCGCGCGCACCGACATCGACATCCAGCTGCCGCGCTCGGGCGGTGGCTTCGGGCGGCGGCTGTCGAACGATTACGTGGCGGAGGCGGTGCTCATCGCGCAGAAGGCCAGGCAACCCGTGAAGCTCCTGTGGACGCGCGAAGATGACCTGCAGAACGATTTTTACCGGCCATTCGGCGTACACCGGCTCACCGCAACGCTCGATGCAGCCGGCAAGGTGACAGGGTGGGCACACCGCGTGGCGGCAACCGCGCGCAAGTACCGCGACGCGGACATGGAGGATGATCCCGACTGGGCCGGGTGCGTGGATCCGGACGGCTTTCCAGCCGGTTGCGTTGGAAATTATTTCGCGGAGTTCCTGCCGGTCGATTTTCACCTCGCGCGCGGCTGGTGGCATGCACCACTTCCGACCTTTGCCGCGTTTCCGGTCGAAAGCTTTATCGATGAGGTGGCGGTAGCTACGCGCCAGGATCCGCTCGCTCTGCGCCTTGCGCTGCTCGGAAGCCCACGCGAGCTCGACTACCGCGATCACGGAGGGCCCAAGGTCCACACCGGCCGCATCGCGGGAGTGCTGCGCGAGGCTGCACGGCGCATTGACTACGGCCGCAAGCTCCCGCAGCGGCACGGGATCGGGGTTGCGAGCCATTTCACCCACGGTGGATATGCGGCGCATGCCATGGAGGTGGCGGTGAGCGAAGCGGGCGAACTCACGGTTGTGCGCTGTGTGTGCGCGGCGGATGTCGGACTCATCGTCAACCCACTCGGCGCCGAAGCGCAGTTCATGGGCGCGACGCTCAGCGGTATCTCCGCAGCGTTGAACCTGCAGATCACCGTGAAGGACGGACGCATCGAGCAGTCAAACTTCCCCGACTATCCGCTGTTACGCATGGCGGAAGCACCGGAGGTGGAAGTCTTCCTGCTCGATTCGCCGTTCCCGCCGACCGGTGCCGGCGAAATCGGTATTCCGCCGGCCGCCCCGGCGCTCGTCAATGCGATCTTTGCTGCCACTGGCAAGCGCCTGCGACGACTTCCGGTCGGAAATCAACTCAAGAGTTGAGGTCTGATCGCGAGGCCGAATACGTCGGGTACGCCCGCGCCGGCGGTGCGTGTCAGCCGGTCGGTAGAGCGAATTCCCCCTGAGTCTTGAAGTGTGTGCTGCTGACCGCCGAACTGTTGAGCTTGCCTTTCATCTCATAGGTGATCTTGGTGGGGGCTCCGCCCTGCATCAGGCCGAAGGCCTGA
>DATJFM010000050.1:0-15361 GCA_035495655.1 Steroidobacteraceae bacterium | reverse complement strand
GACCTTGAAGGCGTCGTACCAGGCGTCGAGGTTGCGCACCGTGTCGGCGCGGTACTCCGAGGGTGCGTGCCCGTCGGTCACCACCTGCTGCCGCAGCGCGGGCTCGCGTACCTTGCGCCGCCTGGCCTGTCCGTAGCTCAGGAAGAACAGCTGCTCGGCGCTGAAGCCCGCTTCGGTGGGCGCCGTGCGATCGTGCAGGCTGAGCCGCCAGGCATCGAGGGAGTCTGCGAGCCCGGCGACATCTGCGATGTTCTCACTCAGAGTCTGCCGGCCGTTGACACTGATGTCGGGGAAGGGATGATAGGCGTTGAACTGCTCGATGAGGCGTTTGCCCGCCGCCTCGAAGTGCGCGAAGTCCTCCTTGCTCCACCAGTTCTGCAGCTTGCCGCTGGAATCGAACAGCGCACCCTGGTCATCGAAGCTGTGGCTGATCTCGTGGCCGATCACCGCTCCGATCGCGCCATAGTCCATCGCCGGATCGCGCTGCGGGTCGAAGTTGGGCGGCTGCAGGTACGCAGCAGGGAAGTTGATGGCGTTCATGGCCGGAAGGTTCACCGCGTTGACCAGCTGCGGGTTCATGGCCCATTCGCTGCGATCGACCGCGCGCGCGAGCTTCGCGAGGTTGTAGCGATAGTTGAAGAGCTGTGCGCGATGCGCATTACCGAAGGCATCGCCGCGCACCACCTGGAGGCCCGAGTAATCGCGCCAGTGGTCCGGGTAGCCGACACCGATCTTGAGCGTCTCGAGCTTCGCTTTCGCTTTGCCGCGTGTCACCGGTGCCATCCAGGCGAGCCGGTCGATGCGTATGGCGAATGCCGCCACCAGATTGCGCACCATGGCTTCCGCACGCGCTTTTTCCTCGGGCGGAAAGTACTTCGCCACGTAGAGCTTGCCGACCGCCTCGCCGAGCGCATCGTTGGTCTCAGCCACCGCTCGCTTCCAGCGCGCCTGCTGCTGCGGTGTGCCGGAGAGCACGTGCTGATGGAAGGCGAACTCCTCGGAGACGAAGGCTTTGGGCAGATAACCGCTCGTGCTGTCGATGAGATGAAAGCGCAGGTAGTCCTTCCACGTCTCGAGCGCCACGCTCGCCACCAGCGCGGAAATTCCGCTTACGGCACCGGGCTGCCAGACGACGAACTCGCGCTGCTGTGCAAGCCCGGCGGCATCGAAGAAAGCTGGCCAGTCGAGTCCGGGTGCACGCTGCGGGAATTCCGCAGCGCTCCAGTGGTTGTTGCCTTTGAGGACCTGCTCGGACTCCGCGCGACTCACGTGCACTTCGGCGATGTGGCGCTCGAGCTCGAAGACTCCCTTGGCTTTCTGTTGCCCGCCGCCGATGTGGGCGAGCGAGAGCACCGCCGCGATGTGCGCCTGGTATGCAGTGCGGACCTCCGCCATCTTCGGCGAGGGATCCAGGTAATAGTCGCGGTCGGGCATGCCCAATCCGCCCTGCACGAGGAACGGCGAGTAATGCGTCGGATCGCTCAGGTCCTGCGCCACCCACAGTCCGAAGAGATTGTCGGTGTAGAGATTGGTGTTGTTGAGGATGTCCACATCCGCACGCAGGGTGCCGCCGAGCGCACGCGCAAGCGCCGCGCGATCGGTGATGGCATCGATCTTCTTGAGGAGCGGGACGAGCGGAGCGAGTCCGAGCTGCTCGATGTGGGCGGCGTCCATGTAGCTCGCGTAGTAGTCGCTGATCCTGCGCGCTTCCGTTCCGGCCGCAGCGGATGCCGCGGCACGGATCAGCTCGTCCGTGCGCTTCACGGTGAGCTCGTCGAGCTCGGCTGCCGTGCCCCAGGAGGAGCGGTCGGCCGGAATCTCGGTTTTCGCGAGCCAGCTGCCGTTGGCATAGCGGAAAAAGTCATCCCCCGGCGCCACCGCCCGGTCGATGCCGGCGAAGTCGAGCCCCTTGCCGCCGGTGTTGGCGGCGCGCGAGATGCCCGGGAATAGTGCGGCGA
Organism: Steroidobacteraceae bacterium; assembly: GCA_035495655.1. Taxonomy (GTDB): domain Bacteria; phylum Pseudomonadota; class Gammaproteobacteria; order Steroidobacterales; family Steroidobacteraceae; genus 13-2-20CM-66-19. The sequence continues at coordinate 13,403 of DATJFM010000050.1, read as the reverse complement.
CGAGCGCGAGCCCGCCGAGCGCAGCAAATGTCAGCGCTGCGGCGCAGCGCGGCAGGCGTTGGGATTGCATGGATTGCAGTTTACAGCAAGGTCGGCGATTGCAGCGGGCAACACGGCGCGTGGATACTGTCAGGTAGTCGATGGGCAGCGCGACATGGCCAACAATGATCCGCACGACGGGCCGCGCCGCCGCGCTGCTGCTTTCCGCACAGCTGGCGTTCGCGTGGGGTCCCCAGGGTCATCGCACCATCGGCGCGATTGCCGATCGGCTGCTCACTCCCGCAACCCATGCCGCGGTGCTCGGGATCCTTGCGGACGACCGCGACAAGTTCGGCAACCCTTCCGGCCGCACGACGCTCGAGGCGGTGTCCGACTGGGCGGACGAGATACGCGGAACTGCAGCGGACCGGCCCGCCTGGCACTACGATGACATCCCGATCTGCGGCGCCGGAGACAAGGCCGGCTATTGCCCCGGCGGCCAATGCAACAGCACCCAACTCGGGCGGCTGATCGGGGTGTTGGGTAACGCGCGTGCGTCCGCGCGCGAGCGTGACGAGGCGCTCAAGTGGGTGGTGCATCTCCTCGGGGATATTCATCAGCCGCTCCATGCCGCCGTCAACGCCGACCATGGCGGCAACCAGGTGTTGGTCGCGCTCGAGGGCGTTCACACCCGTGGCCGCGAGAGCCTCCACGGCGCGTGGGACAACGACCTGGTGCAGCTCGCGCTCCACGAACGCAGAAAGCAACAACCGCCCCGCGACATCGAGGCACTCGCGACCGAGGCGGCGAACCTCGAGCGCGAGGTGGGCCGCGGTACCCCTGACAGTTGGGCGCGCGAGTCGAACAATCTGGCCCGCAACGTGGCTTATCGTTACCCCGGCTTCGCCTGCAACCGCGTGCCGCCCGGCATCGTGGTGCTCGATGACGCTTACCTTGCAGATGCCGAGCTCGTGGTTCGCGAGCGGCTGTTGCTTGCGGGCGCGCGGCTTGCGACCCTTCTCAATCAAACGCTGTCACCCACCGTGGGCAGCCAAAGGAGATGAGATGCACATGTCCAGCCGCGAGTGTCATGGCCGCGCCGCGATCACTCTGACGCGGCCCGCGGCGCTACTACTCCTTGGCGGGTTGTGGCTCAGCGCGGCGCTGCAAGCCGCGCCTCCCTGGACCGACTCCCTGACCCAGCAGGCGCTCGATTCGGGGTTTCTGACACGGCTGCCGCCGACGGTCTCCGAGACTTTCGGGCTCACCAAGCCGAAGGAGGGGACTGAGGTGAGGCAGCTCCTCACCAAACAGGGCCACCAGGTCCGTACCTTCAATGTCAGCGTGGCGAACCACACCGATCTGGTGGTGCTCGATCTGAACGCGCACAGCGGCGCCACGGTGGCGTATCTGCTGTCACCCGATGGCCAGCTCCGCAAAGCGGTCTCCTACCAGGGAAATGGCGAGCCCAAGCCGTTGAGCGCGGCCGATGCCCAAGCGGGGTTCAACCGTGAGAAACACTACTGGTCAGCGCGCGCCCAGAAGCCCCCGGCAGCCCCGGCGCCACCGGCGGCGCCACCGGCGAAGTCAGGATCCACCCCGTGAAAGCCCTTGGCGGGCCGTCTGACGGGCCAGGCACGGGTGCCGTGCTAAATTACCCGTTCCCGAACTTTTCAGAAGGTGAGCCGTGAACGCCGTCGAGCAGAGGCTGACAAAAGGCCCCGAGCGCGCCCCCCCGGCACAAACTGTCGTTGTGGCCCCGGTCCCGGAGCTGCCGCCGCAGGCGTTCGGTGAAGGCAAACGTACCGACCGTTGGTTGTTGGGGCGCATGCTCGCGTCGCTCGGCTCGCCGCCAATCGAGCTGGCGATCCGGGATGGGGCGCGGGTAGGAGCCGGAACCCCTGTTGCACGGGTGATCTTCGACAGCCGCGCGACGATGCTCTGGATCCTTGCCGATGTCCCGCTGCGCTTCGGCGATGCCTACAGCGATGGCACGCTGACCGTAGAAGGCGATCTCATTACGCTGCTCGAGACTGTTTACCACGCGGGGCGGCGCCAGGGGGGCGAGCGCGCCCCCATCGCGAGGCGCGTGTCACGCGCGCTGCGTCGGCCGCATCTCAACACCCCCACAGGCTCGCGCGAGAACATCCATCACCACTACGACATCGGCAACGCCTTTTACGAGCTATGGCTCGGCCCGACCATGGCCTATACCTGCGCGTATTACCCGGAGCCGACGGCGACGCTCGATGAGGCGCAGGTGGCGAAGATGGACCATGTGTGCCGCAAGCTGCGGCTGCGGCCGGGCGAGCGGGTGGTCGAAGCCGGCTGCGGCTGGGGCATGCTCGCGATGCACATGGCGCGCCGCTACGGGGTGCGCGTGCGAGCCTTCAACATCTCGCACGAGCAGATCCTGTGGGCGCGCGAGCGCGCGCAGCGCGAGGGACTTTCCGGCCAGATCGAATACATCGAGGACGACTACCGCAACATCAGCGGACAGTACGACGCGTTCGTATCCGTCGGCATGCTCGAGCACGTCGGGCTCAGGAACTACCATACGCTTGGTGGCGTGGTGCAACGCTGCCTCGGTGGCCGCGGCCGGGGCCTCATCCATTCGATCGGCCGCAACCGCCCGGCGCCACTGCAGCCGTGGATCGAGAAGCGCATTTTTCCCGGCGGCTACCCGCCCGCGCCCTCCGAGATGGCGCGCATCTTCGAGCCGTGGGATCTCTCGATCCTCGATGTCGAAAACCTGCGCCTGCACTATGCCCAGACGCTGCGTCATTGGCTGGCGCTCTTCGAGGGAACGCGTGAGCGCGTGCGCTCGATGTTCGATGAGAAATTCGTGCGCATGTGGCGTCTCTACCTGGCAGGCTCGATCGCGGCTTTCTCCACCGGGTCACTGCAGCTGTTCCAGGTGGTCTTTGCGCCGGGTGAGAGCAACGACATCCCCTGGACCCGCGCACACGTCTATACGAGCTGACGCCCGCACATGCGCAGCTGTGATGTGCTCATCGTCGGCGGCGGCCCTGCCGGCTCGACCGCCGCCTGGCAGCTGCGCCGCGCGGGTGCGGACGTGCTGCTGCTCGATCGCGAGCGCTTCCCGCGAGTGAAGCTGTGTGCCGGCTGGATCACGCCCGAAGTGGTGCGCGATCTCGGCATGGACCTTGCGAGCTATCCGCACCGGCTGCTCACCTTTCCGCGCCTACGGGTACATTTCGGTGGGGTGCACGTGCCCGTGCCGTGCGTGCAGTACTCGATCCGCCGCTTCGAGTTCGACGCCTGGCTGCTGGAGCGCTCGGGTGTGGAGGTCCTGCAGCACACCGTGCGCCACATCAGCACGGAGGCGCACGGATTCACCATCGATGATGAGTTCCGCTGCCGCTACCTGATCGGCGCCGGCGGCACGCGCTGCCCGGTGTATCGGGAGCTCTTTCGCGAGCTGAACCCACGCGAAAGCGCGCTGCAGATCGTCACCCTCGAGCACGAGATCGCTTACGACTGGTCGGATGCCGACTGCCACCTGTGGTTCTTCGAGCAGGGACTGCCGGGATATTCGTGGTATGTGCCGAAGGAGCGCGGCTGGCTCAATGTCGGTGTCGGGGCGATCGCCGAGCGCATGAAGGCGCGCGGCCAGGATATCCGCGCGCATTGGGCGCACCTCGCGGCGACTCTCGAGCAGCGGCTCGCGCCGCGCGCCCAGTACGAGCCGACTGGCTACAGCTATTACCTGCGCGGCAAAGTGGAAGTGGTGCGGCGGGAGAACGCCTTCATCACCGGGGATGCCGCGGGACTCGCCTCGCGCGATCTCGGGGAGGGTATCGGTCCCGCCATCCGTAGCGGGCTGCGCGCCGCGCGTGCCATCCTCGCCAACGAGCCGTATGGTCTCGATGATGTGACCGGGTTGAGCATCGGCAGCATCGCCCGCAGTATGCTCGGGCGCCTCAAGCCCATGGGCTCGGATCATCGGCGGCGGGCGCGTGGAGCGACGGGAGGAAATGCACATGGCCTACGTCACGGTGATCAATGAGCACCAGCACGTACAGCAGATCGTCTCCGGACATCATCATCTGACCGCCGACGAGCCCGTCCCGGCCGGCGGCAGCGATGCCGGCTTTGCACCGCGCGAGCTGCTGCTTGCGAGCCTCGGCGCCGACACCGCGGTGGCGTTGCGCCGGCATGCGATGCAGAACGACTGGACTTTGGGGAAGATCACCGTCGGCGTGCGCTGGTCGCGCGATGAGAGCGGGCGCGATCACATCGAGCGGCGGCTATCCTTCGCGCGTCCGCTGACGGGTGAACAGAAGGCCCGGCTGCTCGAGGTGGCCTCCGGGACTCCGGTGACCTCGGTGTTGAAGGCGGGCATCACCATCCAGTCGACGGTCATCGACTGACTCCGGCCGATCACGGCCGGGCCTCATCCGATCGGTCATTTCAGGCGCATCGCGCCGATATTCACATCGACGCGGTCGCGCGTCGTCACCTCCACCTCGGTGCGGCCGCCATTGACCAGTGTCCACGGCAGCGGGATGTTGTCCGTCTGCACGGTGACCACGTGGTGGCCGGCCGCTACCGCCGGGAAATCGAAACGCCCGTTGGCATCGGTGCGCGTCGAGAAGCGGCCATCCAAAATCACAGTAACGTTCGCCGCTCCCGCCTCTCCGGCATCGAAGCGGCCGTTCTCGTTGACGTCCAGGTAGACCACGCCGGTAAGACGGCCCGAGCCTGAGCCCGGGGCGCCGCCGAGCGGTACGAAATGGCCACCGCGTGCGTCCTGGAAGCGCAGTGTGAGGAAGATGCCGCGCTGGCCCTGCCAGGGCTGCGGGACTGGAGTAGGAGGAGTCAGCGGCGAGTTCACCACCAGAGAGGTGTACGAGCCGATCCGGTTCTCGTAGTAGCTGAAGAGCAGATCCCAGCGCCGCGCAATCTGATAGGTAAGGGTGACGTCGGCGGAGGCCGCGGGGGCGGCGTGTCCTGCCACCGCGGTGGCCCACTGCACGTTGCCGTCGAGCGACATCCGCGCCGTCAAATCCGCGCCGCCGTAGGCTGCGAGCCGCACGAGCGTGGCGTCCTGCTGCGGCTGGCCGACCACGAGATCGCCCGACATGCGCTCGACCGAAACCGACGTGGAGAGGCGCGCCCCGGGGCGCAGCGCCCAGCTCTGTTGCAACGTGACTGAGGCGTCCTGAGTCGGCTCGGCCTGCGCATAGTAGGCCTGCAGGCGCCCGCTGCCCCACGCATTAGCGTGGTCGAGATAGGCCTCTAGCGACCAGGCGTTGTTATGACTGCCGTCGTGTGCCATCAGCATGTTGGCTACACCACCGATGCCGGTATCCCGGGACAACTGATAGCGCGCGTCGCCGTTCAAGAAAGTGCTGTCGACGCCGTTGCCTGAAACGGAAAGAACCTCGTCGATACCGGCGTCCGCAGTCCAGCGGCGACTCTGGTAGCCCACGCGGTAGTAGCCACCCTGCACGTCGCTCGGGATCAACTGGTTTCCCCAGGTGATGTGCGGATCGATGCGGAAGGCGCCGAAAGATTGCGTATACGCGCCGCGGGTGAGCGTGCCATCCGCCCAGACGCCGAATGCATTGGAGTTGCCGTCGAGCGTGCCGTCGATCAGGTTGAGCTGCAGGCGATCGTTGCCCTCATGCCAGCCCGCGGCGAGCAGTCCGGTATCGGAGGAAACGCGTTGTGTCGAGACCTGGGGAACCAGATACGAATTCGGCGGCACGTAATAGATGTCCGCGTCACGTGCGCCGGCATACTCTCCGCCGAAGGTCAGGTGCGGGGCGGGCGACCACTGTGCGCCGACCGTCGCCGTCGAGCCACCCAAAGTGTCGAAGCTCGGAACCCTGATGCCATTGAAAATCCCCGGCTCGCCGCCGCCTGCGACGAATTGGAACTGAGACGGCCCGAGCCACTCGGTGGTGGCTCCGAGCATGGTGCCCGAGGAGAGCAGAAAGCGCGGCTGCTCGCGGGCGAGGTCGATCAGCGGGGTACTGAGGTCCCCGAGCGCATTGTTGCCGGTCCAGCCGCCATCGAAGGGCATACCCCGCTGGTGCACCGAGAACGAGGCACGCGAAGTGCCCGCCGCGCCGAACCGCTCATCGGTGTCGCCGATGCGTCCGGCGGCATCCGCTGACCAGGTGCCGAAGCCCGCTGTCTCCCATTGCGCGTTGGCCACGACGCCGTTCTCATGGTAGTCCGGAGCGGCGTTGGCTCCTTGCTGCGACAGCACGCTGGCCACTGCGTCCACGCGGACCGAGCGCGCGAGTCCGCTCGTATCCGGGCTGCCGTAGTCACCCAGGGAGATATCCGGCGTCAGGCTGCCGCCACCGATGAGCCGGTCCTCGTACCCGGCAGGCGGTGCGGAATCGGGTAGCGGCTGCGCACCGGCCCGGGAGCTCATCACGGCCAGGACTGTCAGAGCGCACAGGCACGCAGCCTTGAGAGCGCGCGCTGCGCGGGCATTCATTTGAAATGCTCGTCGAGCTCGGTGCGCTGGTCGGACCACTCGAGCGTGCCTCGCACAGCGACCGGGAAAGTCAGGGTTGGTGTCGGGTTGTCGCTGGTGGAGGGGGTGAGAGGAACTTCGCGGACCTCGCCCGGCAGGATGGGCAGGTCCGAAGGGGTGAAGTCGAACTTCTTGCCCGTGGCGTCAGAGCCGGTTAGAAAACCGTTCATGCGCGTATGCGCGGTCCCGGAGTTGTGAATGCGCAGCGCCGGAACGCGTCGGCCGTCGAAGGTGACTACCGTTGGCCCGAAAAGCTCGACTTGTGGGGCAGCGGCGCCCACGGTGACGTACACGATGACCCCGATACGGCCCACGATCGGCAGCTGCATGGCGCCCGCCTGCGCCATCGAGGGCTCATCGCCCTCGATCATGATGGCGAACCGGCATTCGCCATTCGGCGCGTCCTGTGGCACCTGCACCTCGAACCGGTAACGGATCGTGCCGCCGGGCGGCAGCGTCACCAGTGGCCGCTCGATAGCTACCCACGGGCGGCAGCTGTCCTTCAGGAGCTCATCGTGAAAGGTGATGCCGTAGTCGGCCCCCAACACGAAGTCGGAGGTGTGCACGCGGTAGCGAGAGGGCGCGTTGCTGCGGTTGGTGATCTCGATCACCTGCCGCAACATCTTGCCGCCCTTGGCGCTGAGCTCGAAGCGGGGTGGCGAGACGATGGCCGCAAATTCCCCCGCGCGCACGCGCACGGGATTCAGGCAAATCAGGAATACCAACACCAGGCCGAGAAGTCGCGCGATCATGGCTCATCCATCTCGAAGCGGAAGTTGACCGAGTAGCCCTGCTGCATGTGTCGCGCGTCGACGGTGATGGTCAGCTGCACGACGTCCTCGATGAATGGGGTAGTGATGGGCCCGGAGTACACGATCGCCCGGCTGCCGCTGGTGAGTTGCGCGGGCAGCAGCCGCCCCTGAGTCGTCCACGAGGCGCGCATGCCGCTCGGTTGTTGAGCGGGCAGCACCAGGTAGATCCGTCCGGTGTGTCGCAGCCATGGCGAGACGTTGAGCCGCACGCGCAGCTGCACGGTGCCCACCAGTACGTTGCTCGCGGGTCCGCGCGGCGCGAGCTGTTGCCAGTGCATGGCAAGGGCCGCGTTGTAGGGCAGGGTGCCCGAGTCGTCGATGACCGTCGTTCTGGCCTGCGCCGCGGCAAGCCAGATTATGCAGAATGCTGAGGCCGCGAAGGTGCGCATGACGGCAGGCGGTGACCAACACCGCTCAGGGCACCGTCAGCGTGTAAAGCACGCGTCCGGTATAGGTGCCTGCGGGCGGAAGAACGGTGTTCTTGTAGGAGAAGGTCCAGCAGCTCTCCGCCCATTGATTCTGCGCGATGCTGCCGACGGTCACGGTCGTACCGGTGAAGCTGCCGGCGGGAAAGGGCTGGGCTCCCGTGTCGCCGTTTCCGGCGCTGGTCCAGCTGATCTGCGAGAACGCGATTGTGTCGCCGGCGCCATCGCTCAGCGAAACCGGCACGGTCGCCGTCACGTTGGCCGTGCCGGTGCCGGCGCCGGTGGTGCGATAGAAGCCGCCGATATAGAGCTGCGCCGGGACGCTGCAGAAGACGAAGTTATCGTAGAAGCTGTGAGTCTGAGTGCTGTCTGTCGTCATCGCCTGCGCAGTTCCGTTGCCCACCGCGGCAGCGGCCACGGCGACTGTTTCCTTGTTGATCGTGGCGTTGTTCTGGGGCGTGCCGCCGGCGTCGTAAAAACCGGTGAACGAGCCCACGCCGATCTGCAGAAAGATGGTCTTCGGCGCCGCCGGAGTGATGGCCACGGTAAAGGCGTGAGCGTCCTCGACCGAGGTCAGCAGCGCGAGGGAAACAGCACGCGCGATGAGCGCGACTGCAGACCGCCGGAAGTCAGACCCCCGGGGGCGCTGTTCCATGTCGCGCCGCCCGGGGGACATGATGCACCGTGTGCTCGGGTGCTTCCGCTTACGGAAGCGCAGCGGTGTAGGTCACCCGACCCGCGCCGGTGTTGCCGGCACCGCCGCCGCCGTAGGTACCGGCAGGCGGGATAGTTGCGTTGGTGTAGCTGTAGGCCCACTTCGCGTCGCGAGAGACGATCTTCGCGACCGCGGGGATGACCACGTTGTTGGTTACCCCGTCACCGAGCGTACACACTGGCAGCGCAGTCGCCGAGCTCAGGACGCTCGCGGTGGTGGTGATGGTCGCGTAGCTGATGTTGTCGCCAGCGCCATCGTTGAGCGGCCCGGTCGTCGTGCAGCCCAAGGTGACATTGCCGTTACCGTTGGCGTACACCGCGGCCGTTTCGGTGCCGGTGCCGAGGTCACCGCCCGTGCCCGCCAGGACGCCGGTTCCCACCGCTGCGGGAGCCGGGGCCCAGGTGATCTGGTCGACGACGGCATTGTTTGCCCAACCCCCTGCGAGGGTGCCCGTGCCGGTGCCGATCCGCAGGAACACGAACTTCGGGATCGTGATCTGGAAGTCGACGTGGGCTGTGGCCGTGAGCGCGCCGGCGCCATTCTGAACGTTCGATTCTGCAAGGCAAAGCATCGGAGCAACTGCCGTCGCCGCGAGCAGCGCCTTGATTACCGTTGAAGTCCGCATGGTGATGAAGTCCTAGTAGGTAAAAGGGAAACCGAGAGCGAAATCCTTTGTAGAAATGCTAGCGATCCGGGCTTTGGCCGCGCCGTACATATGTCACGATTCTGTCGCATGACGGCGCGGAGGCGCGGCACTGAGACATCACTGCGGTGAGCCGCGCGGCAGTCTGTGACGTGGCGCACAGGGCGGATGAGGAGGGCCGTGGCAGACCGACGACGGTGCGCCGTTTCAGGGCATCGAGGCGGTGTAGGTCACTCGGCCGTTGTTGGTGTTCACACCGCCGTAGGTACCGGGAGGGGGGGTCGTCTGGTTGCGGTACGTGTAGGTCCACTTCGCATCCCGCTGCGCGATCTTCGGGGTGGCTGGAACGGTGACGGTGTTGGTGGCGCCATTCGCCAGCGCAGGCACTGCGAGGACCTGATTGGTGGTGAGCTTGCTCGCGACCGTCCTGATCTGTGCATAGCTGATGGTGTCACCCGCCCCGTCGCTGAGTGCGCCGAGCGTGCTGGAGCTCAGTGTCACGTTGCCGTGATTGGCAACGACCACCGCGGTCTCGACACCGCCCCCGAGGTCGCCGCCGGTGCCGGCAAGCGCGACGCCGTTGCCCACAGACCCCGATGCCGGAGCCCAGGTAATGAGATCGACGTTGCCGTTGGCTGTCCAACCGCCGGCGGCCGTGCCGCTACCGGTGCCAACTCGCAGGAAAAGGAACTTCGGGATCGTGATCTGCAGGTCGAGATGGGCCGTAGCCGTGAGCGCGCCGGCGCCCGTCTTGACGTTCGATTCCGCCTGACAGAGCAAGGGCGCCGCAGCCGCGATCGTCAGCAACGCCGTGGCAGATAGGAAGGTTCGCAGCATCCCAACCGATGCTAGCGGCACCTGCTCGGACGCGGCGGCACGCATGTCACGATTTCGCTCCCGACGCCTGCGCTGCTTGTCAAACGGAACCGGCGAGGCAAGTTGGGACCTGGCGCACATCTCCTGACGGCGCTTTGGGATGTTTCTACAAGGTGCTCCGCCACGGCCGGCTGGCCGGGGAGATGTGGGTGCGGCGTGCGTGGCGGGTTGAGGGGAGGGCTGATGATAAGTTCAAGAGCAGGTGCGGTAGCTTTCGCCGGCGCCATGTGCGCCGGGGCGTTGACGGTTGCGGCACCGGATCTGCGCAGCTGGCTCGAGACACTCTCGGCGGCAGCGAATAACGTGGGCTCCCCGCCGCCGTTGGCGGTTACGACCGCTCACTTCGCGAAGAGCTGCTCGTCGATGTTGCGGAAGGACTTGAACTCGAGCGCATTGCCGGTCGGATCGAGGATGAAGAGCGTCGACTGCTCGCCCGGCGTGCCGGCAAAGCGCGTCGTGGGCTCGATGACCCATTCGATGGGATGCCGCTTCAGACGCTCGACCAATCGCTTCCAGGCCACAGGCTCGAGCACCACTCCGCAGTGGGGCACCGGCACCCCGTGCCCATCGACCGGATTGAAGTGGGAGGTCAGGCGTCCTTCACGGCCGAGTGCGGGATTCAGGTGGCACACGAGCTGGTGCCCATAGAGATTGAAGTCCACCCACTCGGGCGCGCTGCGCCCCTCGCTGCAGCCGAGCATCTCACCGTAGAAGCGCCGCGCCTCGGCGATGTCCCGTACCTGAACGGCGATGTGAAAGGGGGTCAGCGTCATGCCTGAGTCACTCCGCGCCGGATGGCGTAGCGCACCAGCCCCGCGGTATCGTGAATATCGAGCTTGCGCATGAGCTTCGAGCGGTGGGACTCGACCGTCTTGGCGCTGATGCCGAGCTGCGCGGCAATGTCTCGGGTGGAGCTGCCCTCGGCGATGAGCTGCAGCACCTGGCGCTCCCGCACCGAGAGTCCGTTGACCGTTTGATCCCGTGAGACATACGCCTCGGCCACGGCGCTCGCGACGCCCGGACTCAAGTACACCTCGCCGCGGGAGACGCCTTCGATGGCGCGCACCAGATCGCGCGCCGCCTGGTTCTTGAGGACGTAGCCTTTGACGCCGCAGCGGAGCGCTTCGGCGACGTACTGTGGCTCATCGTGTTGCGTGAGCACGACCAGCCGGACATGCGGGTGACTGCGACCCAACTCGAGGGCGGCGTTCAATCCGTTGAACTGCGGCATACCGATGTCGATCACGGCGACATCGGGATTCTGACTGCGGACCAGACGCACCGCCTCACGACCGTCCGCGGCCTCTCCGGCCACGACGAATCCGGCGCCTTCCAACAGCTTCCGCAATCCCTGCCGCACGAGCACGTGGTCGTCGGCGAGCACCAGTCGGATCGTCACCTCAGGAGCTCCGTTGCTGACGCTCGGGTTCCTATGCGGATTATACCGCGCAGCCTGCGGTGACGGCTGAGAAAAGTACAGGGATTGCTGCGGGTGCTGCCGGGTGTCTAGCATCGAACCCGATGCGAACCTCTTTGCTTATCAGTCTGTGTGCACTCCTTCCTGCGGTGTGCGCAGCGACCGAAAGCTCGGCGGCGGGCAGCGCTGAGCTGCCCGCCGGCAGCGGGCGCGAGATCGCAACGAGCCATTGTCTGAGTTGCCACGATTCCAGCCGCCTCATTACGCCCGGTTACAGCCGCGCCGGTTGGCAGGAGGCCATCGGGCACATGATGAAATTGGGTGTGGCGTTGAATGCCGATGAGCAGACTCGGCTCCTCGACTATCTCGCACGCACTTTTCCACCTCAGTCCCAGCCAGCTGCGCAGCTCATCTCCGGGGCAACGCGGGTCTCTTTCCGCGAGTGGTCAGTGGCGACACCGGGCGCTTTCCCGCACGATCCGCTCGCGACCGCCGATGGTGCCATCTGGTACACGGGTCAGCGCGCGAGCGTCCTGGGGCGCATCGATCCTCGCAGCGGCGCCATCCGCGAGTTTCCGACGAGCATCAAGGATTCGGGACCGCATGGGCTGACTGCCGATGCAGCGGGCAACATCTGGTTCACCGCCAACTCCGCGGGGTACATCGGACGGCTCGATCCGGCAAGCGGTGCGATCACCGCGTACCGCATGCCAGATTCCCGGGCGCGCGATCCGCACACGCCGGTGTTCGATCAAAACGGGACGCTGTGGTTCAGCGTGCAGGGCGCGAACATGATCGGACGCCTCGATCCACGAACCGGCGCGGTGCGGCTCACCGAGGTGCCGACGCCGCACGCGCTGCCATACGGGATCGCCGTGAGCTCGAAGGGCGTGCCGTTCTTTGCCGAGTTCGGCAGCAACCGCGTCGGGGCAATCGATCCGCACACACTCGCGATCCACGAGTACCTGCTGCCGGAAGCGGATGCCCGGCCGCGGCGGCTCGCGATCGACTCTGCCGATGTCATCTGGTACACGGACTACGCACGCGGCTTTCTCGGGCGCTTCGACCCGCGAACCGGCGCGGCGCGCGAATGGGCATCGCCCGGCGGCTCGCACTCCGAGCCTTACGGCATTACCACGCTCGATGATGCCATCTGGTACAGCGAGTCTGGTGTCACGCCAAATACTCTCGTGCGCTTCGACCCCAAGACTGGGGGCTTCCAGAGCTGGCCAATCCCCTCCGGTGGCGGCGTGGTCCGCCACATGATGGCGACACCCGATCACAAAGGACTGGTGCTGGCGGAGAGCGGTGCCGGGAAATTGGCGCTCGTCGAGGTGCACTAGCGACTGCCGCGCATCGCAGCACGTCGCGCCTGCGGGAACGGCGGAACACTCACTGATAGGCGCGCACGAAACCCGCGTGCGGATTTTCCTACACATACGGCCACGCGTGTCGTGAGATCGCGACCCGTCGCCCGCGCCGCGCACTCTCGGTAAAGTGCGCGGTGAATCGCACCCGGCTCTCTCTTCCCCGGAGAGCCGGGTGCCGGGACCTGAGGAGCGATCGCATGATTCGCATACGTGGCGTTACGGAATCCGATGTGTCCCCGCTCGGGAGACTCTTCGATGAGTACCGCCAGTTCTACAAGCTGCCGAGCGATCTCGATAAGTCCACCGGGTACCTGAACGCCCGGTTGGATGCGCACGATTCCATCGTGCTGGTGGCCGTCGACGAGTCCGATCAGTTGCTCGGCTTCACGCAGCTTTATCCGACCTGGTGCTCGTTGCTCGCAGGTCCGGTGTACGTGCTCTATGACCTCTACGTTGCGCCCGGCGCGCGGCGCCGCGGCATAGGGCGGGCGCTGATCCATGCGGCCACTGAGCGGGGCCGGCGCGATGGAAAGCTGCGCATGAGCCTCTCCACCGCAAAGACGAACGCCAGCGCGCAGTCGCTCTATGAGTCTCTCGGGTGGGAGCGGGACGACGAGTTCTACGTCTACAACCTGAGCACGGCCTAGCG
>DATJFM010000049.1:0-32843 GCA_035495655.1 Steroidobacteraceae bacterium | reverse complement strand
CTCCTGCCTCAACGCCTTCCTGAGAATCTTCCCGACGTTGCTTTTTGGAAGTTCATTCCGAAAGTAAACGCGCTTCGGGACTTTGTAACCGGCGAGTGACTTCCTGCAGTAGTCAATCACGTCTTGCTCCGTGAGCGCCGCGTCTTTGCGCACTACGAAGAGCGCCACTACTTCCCCCGAATACTCATCCCGCTGCGCCACCGCCGCGGCCTCGAGAATGGCCGGACAGGTCGCAGCGACCGCTTCCACCTCGTTGGGATACACATTGAATCCGGACACCAGAATCATGTCCTTCTTGCGGTCCTCGATGTACACGAATCCCTGCGCGTCCATGCGCCCCACGTCTCCGGTGCGCAGCCAGCCGCCGGATACCATGACCTTTGCGGTTTCGTCTGGCCGTTTCCAGTAGCCGCGCATCACCTGCGGCCCGCGGACGCATATCTCGCCGATCTGCCCCAACCCGAGGTCGTTGCCGTTGTCGTCCTTGATCGCTATCTCGGTCGAGGAGATCGGTAGCCCGATTGACCCATTGAAGTCGAGATCCGGAGGATTGATGCAAGCCGCGGGTGATGTCTCGGTGAGGCCCCAGGCCTGAGTCAGTACCTGGCCGGTGGCCTCTTTCCAGCGTTGCGCCACGGTTGCCTGTACGGCCATCCCGCCACCGAGCGCCGCGCGCAGATGACTGAAGTCGATCTGCGCAAACCCCGGCGCATGCAGGAGCGCGTTGAAGAGCGTGTTGACGCCGGTGATGTAATTGGGGGGATGCTTAGTCAGCTCTTTGACAAAGGCAGGCAGATCGCGTGGATTGATGATCAGCACGTTCTTCCACCCGAGCCGTGCAAACAAGAAGCAGTTCGCCTGCAGGGCGAAGATGTGGTACAGCGGAATCGCGGTGATCACCACACCGCCATCGCTGAAATCACGTAAGCGCGCTCCCAGCCACGCTTCGGACTGCAGTATGTTGGTCGCCACGTTACCGTGCGAAAGCATGGCGCCCTTCGACACGCCAGTCGTACCGCCGGTGTATTGCAGGAAGGCGAGGTCGTCCGGGCCAATCTGGGTCGGTGCGAGCGTCAGCTTCTTGCCTGCCGCCACCGCCTCCTTGAACGACACCGCGTGCGGTATGGTCCACGCGGGTACCTGCTTGCGTACGCGACGCACCACGAAATTCACGATGGCGGACTTAGGAAAGCCGAGAAAATCTCCGACCGCTGTCAGCAGCACGTGCTTGACGCTCGTTCGCGGCAACGCTTTCTCTAACACGTGCGCGAAATTCTCGAGTACCAGGATGCCGGCGGCGCCAGAGTCGCTCAGCTGGTGCTCCAGTTCTGGCGCCGTATACAGCGGGTTGGTGTTGACGACGATGAGCCCGGCTCGCAGTGCGCCGAACAGCGCTATCGGGTACTGCAGCGTGTTCGGCAACATGATGGCGAAACGGTCGCCCTTGGCGAACCCCGCCTGCTGCAGCCAGGCGGCGAAAGCGCAGCTTAGCTCTTCGACCTGGCGGTAAGTGAGCTCCGCATCCATCTGCACGTAGGCGACGCGCTCGGCATGCTCGGCGCAGGTCCGCTCCACCAGTTCATTCAACGAGCGCAGCTGGCTCGGATCGATCTCTGCCGGAACTCCCGGCGGGTATGACTTCAGCCATATTTTTTCCATCAATGGCCCCCGATCTGAGTTTTGTTCTTGAGCAGTGGTTTGAGATGTGGCCAGACTGTATCGAGGATTATCGGCTGTGCGGCTGCATTGGGATGCAGGCCGTCCTCCTGCATGAGTGCAGCATCGAGCGCCACCTTTTCCAGCAGGAACGGCACGAGCGGGAGATGGTACTTCTGTGCGATCTCGCCATACGCCCGCCCGAACTCGTCGGTGTAGCGCGGCCCATAGTTGGGAGGAATACGGATTGCGACGAGCAGCACGCGCGCGCCGGCGGCCTGCGCGAGCCGCACCATCTGAGCGAGGTTGTCGTGCATTGCGTTCACCGGCAGTCCCCGCAGACCGTCATTGGCGCCCAGTTCGAGAATCAGGATGTCAGGGGCGTGCAGACTGAGCGCGCGCGGCAGCCGCTCGAGGCCGCCACTGCTGGTTTCGCCGCTGACACTGGCGTTGATAACCTGGTACCCGTACCCTTGGGTCTGCAATCGCTGCGTGAGCAACGTTACCCAACCCTGTTCCGGCCGGACTCCGTAGGCGGCGCTCAGGCTGTCGCCAAATACAAGGATCGTACTGCCGGAGGCCACCGCGTCCTGGAGCGCGATGAACAATAGTCCCATGCCCAGCGCCCAGGCGCCGCTGATCCGCAGCCACGTTCTCAAAGCTGAAAACCTCTGCAAGCAGGTTAGCAGCCCCGAAGGTTCGCTGACCATTGTCGATGATGTCTCGCTCTCTATTGGCGCGGGCGAGTCAGTGGCCGTGAGTGGCCCATCGGGGGCGGGCAAGTCGACACTGCTCGCGTTGTTGGCGGGACTCGATCTGCCGACCAGTGGGCGCGTGCTGCTCGACGGGCAGGATCTCACGCAGCTCGATGAAGACGGCCGCGCGCGGCTGCGCGCCCAACGGGTAGGCTTCGTGTTCCAGTCGTTTCACCTGATCCCGGCGCTCACCGCGCTCGAGAACGTGATGCTGCCGCTCGAGTTGGCTGGTGGTAGCGATGCGGGCCGCACTGCCGCCGAGACCCTGGCGGCGGTGGGCCTCGCGCGGCGCACCGGACACTATCCACGGCAGCTGTCCGGCGGCGAGCAGCAGCGCGTGGCCATCGCCCGCGCCTTCGTTACGCGCCCGGCGGTGCTGTTTGCCGATGAGCCGACCGGTAACCTCGATACCGCGACCGGCGCTCGCGTTGGCGAGCTGTTGTTCGAGCTCAATGCTCATGCGCATACCACCTTGGTTCTGGTGACCCACGACCGTGAGCTCGCCGACCGCTGCGCACGCGTGGTCCGTATGGAAGCTGGTCGAGTGCTGTGAAGGCGCTGCGCTTCGCATTACGGACGCTGCTGCGCGAGTGGCGCTCCGGTGAGCTCGGAGTCCTGCTGCTCGCCCTCACTGTCGCTGTGGCGGCGCTCACCGGTGTCGGTTTTCTGGTGAGCCGTATCAGTGCCGCGGTCGCCCTGCAGGCGAGCGCCGTGCTGGCCGCAGATCTGCGGCTCGGGTCTCCGCAACCGCTCGATGAAGCCTACTTCCGTGAGGCGGAACGCCGTGGTGTCCAGTCGACGCACAGCACCAATCTCCTCTCGGTGGTGTTCAACGGCGAGGCGAGCCAACTCACCAACGTCGCGGCGGTAACTGCGGGGTATCCTCTGCGCGGACAGGTATTGATTGCTGCAGAACCGTTCGCCGAGGGGAGACCCGCTGCCGGCATACCTGCGGCAGGTGAGGTGTGGCCTGACTCGAAACTCCTGGCCACGCTCGGCGGGCATGTTGGCTCAGATCTTGCGATCGGAGCTGCGCAGTTCCGAGTAACCCGCGTGCTCATCTCGCGGCCCGACCAGGGTGGGACCTTTGCCGAGCTCGCCCCGAACCTGCTCATGAATGCGGCCGACCTTCCCGCCACGCGGTTGATACAGCCGGGAAGTCGTGTGAGCTACGCCGGTCTGTTCGCCGCCGACCGCTCCCGCATCGAGGCGTACAAGAGCTGGCTGGCAGCTCACAAGCGGCGCGGGGAGCGACTGCGCGATATCACCGAAGCGAGTCCGCAGGTGCGCAATGCCGTCGAGCGCGCCGGGCGCTTCCTCAGTCTTGCGAGCCTGGTGAGCGTACTGCTGTGTGCGATCGCGGTGGCGATGTCGGCGCGGCGCTATGTCAATCGCCACCTGGATGTCGTTGCGCTGCTCAAGACTCTCGGGGCCACGCGCGCCTTCACGCTGGCGCTATCGGCACTGCAGCTGCTCGTGCTGGCGCTCCTTGCTGCCAGCGTCGGCGCTGCGCTCGGCTTCCTCGCACAGGAATGGTTGCTGCGCACCATCCGCGGGCTGTTGAGTATCAGGGAGCTGCCGGGGGCGAGTGCGACACCGCTCGCCATCGGCTTCCTCACTGCGGTCGCCTTGCTTGCCGGCTTCGCGCTGCCGCCGTTGCTGCAGCTCTCGCGGGTGCCGGCCTTGCGTGTCCTGCGGCGAGATGTCGGCCCGCCGCCAGCGTTGGTATTGCTCGCCTTCGGTCCGGCGCTCGCGGTGGTGCTACTCCTTATATATTGGGTAGTGCCGGAGAAGGGCATGTTTCTGTACTTCACCGGTGGGCTCGCCGCGTTTGTCCTGGTGCTCACTCTCGCCGGCGGGCTGCTGGTCGCTCTGGCCGGGCGGCTGCGCGGACGTGTCGGCATCGCGTGGCGCTTCGGAGTGGCGAATCTCAGCCGGCGCCGTGCAGAGAGCGTCGTGCAGCTCGTCGCCTTCGGCACTGGCATCATGGTGCTGCTGCTGCTGTCGATCCTGCGCACGGACCTGAACAGCGACTGGCAGCGCACCCTGCCGCAGAACCTGCCGAACTACTTCTTCGTCAACATCCCGCCACAGGCACGTGCGGAATTCATCAGCTTCCTGCAGGCGCAGGGCGCGCGCACCACGCGTGTGCTGCCCATGATTCGCGGTCGATTGATTGCCATCAATGGCCGGCCAGTCGAGGCAAGTCACGAAGCACATGGCCAAGACAACTTTGCCACGCGCGAGCAGAACATCACCTGGGCGGCCGAGCTGGGAGCCGACAACCGCGTTATCGCCGGTCGCTGGTGGGGACCTGCGGATGCCGGCCAGCCGCTGGTATCGCTCGCCAGCGAATTTCAGGAAGCCATCGGTGTGCAGGTAGGTGACCGGCTGGCCTTCGACATCGCGGGTGAGACGCGCGAAGTCACCGTCGCGAGCATTCGCAAGGTGAAGTGGGACACCTTCCGGCCGAACTTCTTCATCGTGTTCGCTCCCGGGGTGCTGGAAGGCGTTGCAGGTACCTATCTGACCAGCGCTTATTTCGCGCCCGGCGCGGCACACTCGCTCGCGCAGTTGGCACACCGCTTCCCCAGCGTCTCGATCTTCGACATCGAGGAGTTGCTCGCGCAGGTGCGCGCAGTGCTCGACAAGGTGGCGCTCGCGGTGCAGAGCGTGTTTGTGTTCACGCTGTTTGCCGGCCTCACTGTGCTGCTGGCAGCCGTGCAGTCGAGCCGCGATGAGCGCCGCTACGAAAGCGCGATGTTGCGCACCCTCGGCGCGAGCCGCAGCACTGTGGTGCAGGGGGTGCTCGCCGAGTTTGCGACTCTCGGCAGCCTTTCCGGACTGCTGGCAGCACTCGGGGCGTCACTGGCGGCGTACTACCTCACCACCCAGTGGCTCGAGCTGCATTACGTGTTCGAGTTCCTGCCCTGGATCGAGGGCCTGGTGGGCGGGGCGCTGCTGGTCGCAGCCGGTGGTTGGCTCGCAACTCGCAGCGTTATCGATCAACCGCCACTTAGTTCACTGCGCGCCTGAGCCGCTCAGCGCTGTATACCGATCGTGACCCAGGAGTCGGGCTGCGGCTGACCGCGCCAGTCGAGGCCTTCGAGCGTCAGCTGATAGTTGCCCGGGCCGAGCGCGGAGCTGTTGAGGGCAATGCGCAGGTGACCGTTGGAGTCCTTGTCGAGATTGCTGATGACCGCGACACGTCCCTGATCGATGCGGTCGATGGTGACGCGGAAGGAACGATAGGCCGAGCGCGACTCGTCGATCTTGAAGTCGACCAGCTGCACGGCGCCGCCGCCGATGATGATGGCCGGCGCATTGGATGCGCCGGATCGGCTCGGCAGCAGGCGGACCTCGCGGGTGCTCGTAGCGGGATCGAGCGCACGCTCGGAGTTCTGCTTCTGCAACTCCGCGATACGGTGGCTCTTGCTGCTGCCGCTGGCAGCGAGGCCAGCGAGCGCCAGCACCAGCACTACGACCGCAACCGCCAGCGCCAGTGTGACTTGGGGCTTCTGCCATACCGGCCGCGGTGCTTCCTGCCAGGGTTCTGGCTTGCCGCTAGCCTCGAGCAGCCTCAGACCTGCGTTGACTCGCTCCGGCAAACCGATCTCATCGAGCAACTCGGCATGATCGCGGCAGAAACGCTCGAACTCGGTGGCGGCCTTGAGTGGCAGTCTCCCCGAGAGATAACGCTCGACTACCTGGTTGCGTGCAATGAAATCGCGATCCATCACCGGGGCGGGCGGTACGGCGGAGGTGGCGGCAGGGACCGTTGGGGAGGCTGCAGACTGCGCTGGTGCCGATGCTTGGACGGGCGTGGGCGGGGGACTCGGCGCAGCTGCGGGGCTCGGTGCGCTGCGGTGCGCGGTGGCTTTGGCCGCACTCGCACCACTCGGTGATGCGCCCGGCGCAGCCGCAGCCGCAGGCGCGGTCGCAGGGCGCACCTTCTGCGCGGCGGCCGCGCGTGCACTTGCCCAGCTGGCGAGACTCGGCGCGTCGAGCTTCGGAGCCGCCGTTTCGGACTTCGTCATCGAAGGTGTCGAAGATGTCGCGGGTGTCGAGGTTGTCGAAGCTGCAGAAGCTGTCGAAGCCGGCTTGGCCGGCACTGGCTTGGCGGTGCTCTCGCTCCGTGCTGCGGTTTTTGCGGTAGTGGCGGGGACGTCGGGCTTACGCGCGAAGGCAGTCTTTGCCCCGGAATTCGCAGCGCCGCTCGCCGCGGCCAGCTTGGTAGCCGCCGCCGTCAGCGATGCAGTCTTCGCAATCGGCACGCGTGCGGCAGCCCGCGCCGCAGCGGCCTCTGCGGCTGACTCGGCTTTCAGCGCGGTCGCGACAGACGGCGCGGCCGCCGTTGCTGCTGGCGGCGGAGGCGGAGCGCTGAGCATGGCATCGACCACGGGGTCTTCGAGCGTTAACTCGAGCGGGGCTTCGGGCGCCTTCGCGCTTTGTTCGCTCGCGTTGACAACCGGCACGGCGGTCGAAGCTTGCCCAGGCGCGAGGAACATCTCCGGGTCGACGAAATTCAGTCCGGTCTGCTCCGGATCTCTGGGCTTCGCCGGCTCAGCCGGCGTAGCGGTAGCAGCATCCGGGGTAGCGGCAGCGTCGCGTGCCGCAGCGGCGGACTCCTTACGAGCCTTCCCAGACTCCAACGGCTCATCCATCGGCAAGTCCGGGAGTGCTTCCAGCGGTGGGCGGGACGCGGCTTCCATAGGTAGACATATCTAAGCAATGCAGGCCGCTGCACGCATCGCGATGGCTCACACATCGCCGCCGTGCGTGCCGTGTTCGTGACGCAGTTCACACTTGCTCCATAGGCAGTGCGGCGCGCGAAGTGCATCACGCCGCTCGGCGATTTCGAGAAGACTGCCAGCCGGCCGTTCGTTGTGAGATCGCGAGTGAACTCGAGCATACTAGTCCTAGCGCGCGGAGCCGTTGAGAAAATACTCGACCTTGTCGCGATAGGTGCGCGAGAGCTTGAGCTCGTGACCGCCCTCGAGTGTCAGGAAGTACTCGCCGTTCATGTGTGCGCGCAGGCTGCGCACCAGGCGCAGATTGACGATGGTCGAGCGGTGCACGCGCTGAAAGAGCTTCGGATCGAGGATCTCTTCCAGCTCCTTCATGGTGCCGCGCAGGATGTGTGTGTCCCCACCGGCGTGGATGCACATGTAGTCGCCCGCGGCATCCACCCACTGGATCGAAATCACCGGTACACGCACTGTTTCGCGCCCCTGGCGAATGGGCAATACCTCGGGATAGCGGCCGCCGATTCCCTTGGATCCGCGGACCAGCACCTCATCGAGGGCGAGCTCTCCGCAACCGGTGATCTCGGCAATGATCTGCAGCAGCCGGTCGCGCTGCTCGGCGGCGCTCTTGGCGCGCACGTGCTCGCGCACCCGCATGAGGGCGGTGGCAAAACGCGCCTCATCGATCGGCTTGAGCAGGTAGTCGATGGCGCGCGCCTCGAACGCCTGGATGGCGTACTGGTCGTAGGCGGTCACGAACACCACCAGCGGCATGGATTGCTGAGGCAAGTGTGCCAGCACCTCGAATCCGGACATGCCGGGCATCTGGATATCGAGGAATACAAGGTCAGGCTTGAGCTGCTGGACGGCGGCGAGCGCCTCGCGGCCGTTGGCGCACTGCGCGATGATCTCGAAGTCCGTCTCGTCCCGCAGCCGGATCTCGACGCCGCGGCGAGACAGCACCTCATCATCGACGATGAGCGTGCGGATCTTCATGCGCCCACTCCGCCAGAGGCGCTCATCGGCGCGCGCGCTGGCTGACTCTCCGTGTTGAGAGCGCCGATCTCGAGGGGCAGTGCCATCTCGACACGTAGCCCCGGTTGCGCGTTGAGCACCGCGAAACGGCAATTCTGGCCATAGAGCACCGCCAGGCGCTCGCGCGTGTTTCGCAACCCGACGCCGCGTCGCTCACCCGCCGGCATTCCCTCGCGCAGCCCAGGCCCATCGTCGATCACCGAAAGCTCGAGCCTGCCATCGCGCGTGCGTCCCTCGATGCGCACACTGCCGCCTTCTTCGCGCGCAGACACCGCATACTTCAGCGAGTTCTCCAGCAGCGGCTGCAGCAGCAGGCTCGGCACCAGCGCATCGAGTGCACCACTTTCGATGGCGTACTCGAGGTGCAGCCGTTCACCGAAGCGCAGCCGCTCGGTACCGAGATACAGATCCAGCGCCTCGATCTCCTGACGCAGTGTCACTTTCTTCATCGGATCCTGATCGAGTGTATAGCGCAGGAACTCAGACAGGCGAGTCACCGCGTGGTTCGCCTTCTTGTTCTGGTTATCGAGGATCAGCGTCGAGATGGCATTGAGGGTGTTGAACAGGAAGTGCGGGTTCAACTGGTAGCGCAGCATCTTCAGCTGCGCCTCCTGCGCAAGTGCGACCGCCTTGAGCATCGCCTCCTCCTGCTTGCGCTGTGATTCGTAGAACTTGATGCCGAAGTACAGCACGCTCCAGCACACCAGCAGATAGGTGGTGGAAAGCGTGCCACCAAACAACTCGAACAGCGTCTGCGCCTGCCAGTCGGGCTCGACGAAGGCCTTGTAGGAGAGGTTGATGACGATGCGCAGCGCCAGCGCCGTGATGTAGCAGGTGGCGAGCACCCCGAGGATGCGCGCGCGCGGCGGCCGGTTCCACAGCCGTCGGTAGATGTAGCGCATCGGCATCGACAAAATGAAGCCAGCAATTGCGGAGACGGCGATGACGCGTGCGTAGCTCGAGGGCTTCTCGTACAGCAGCGCGCCGAAGTATTGCGTGAGCCCGTAAGCTGCCCAGCCGGCCGCATGCAGCGTCCAGAACAACACGTTGCGGTTCGAGCGGAACTGATCGAGCGTGGACATTTTCATGGCTGGCAAAGGGGCACCGTGCGCGTGCTCTGGCGCAGGCAGCCCCATCGAAGCTTAGGGCATTCAGGGAGCGCTGTGGCCTGGGGCGGCGCATGCACGGCTCGTTTCGTCGCACCGTGCGAAGCGCTCGCGCAGGGACGGCGGGGGCTGCCCGCCCGGGGAGCTCAGGTCGGCCGCAGAACCGGGGAGAGACCGGTCGGGTCGGGGGAGCTTGCGAGGGAGTCGAGTGACTGGACCCCGCCGAGTGCCGCTCCCTGGGCAAAATCGCAACCGATGGCGGTGAGCCACTGCAGGGCGGCCTGGGAATCGACTCTCTTTGCGGCGCAGTGGACACCGAGCACTTTGGCGGCCTGTACCGTGGCGACCACCATGGCCTGGCACAGTTTGTCTTTCAACGCCGAGGAAGTGAGCTTGGTGTCGATCTTCACCACACGCACCGCCTTCGAGCGCAGGAGCGACAGCACCTGTGAGTCGAAGGAGAAGTCATCGATCACGATCCAGGCACCGGCCTTTTCGCACTGCGCGATGAAGCGTTCGACCTGCGCACGCCGCTGTGTGCACAGCGCTTCGGCGATCTCGAAGCCAAAGGTGTCCCCAGCGATGCCGTGTGAATGCAGCGCGGATGCGAGCTTCTGCGCGAAGCGCTCGTCCTCGAGCGTAGCGATCGAGAGGTTGAGGGTGAAGCCGGTGGGCTGAGAGTTCCATGCAGCGCGATGTGCCGCGAGCCAACCCATCAACCGCTGCAGTACCAGCGCATCCTGGGCCGCCGGGTCGCGCGCGGCGCCCGTCACGCGGGCCATGACCTGAAAGCGGCGTGTCTGGCCACCGGCGCGTAGCTTGCCGAAGGGCAGCACTTCGAGCTGCACGTTCGCTTCGGCGGGCGCACCACTGACAACAGCTGCCGCAGCCGGGACAGCCGCGGGTGGGGCAGCCGCCGGCGGGGCCGCTGCCGGAACGGATGCCGCGGCCTGGATCGCGCCGGGGCTTTTCATGCCCGCCGGAGCGCGCACGGTGCTCGGGGGGGTGCGCGCCGGCGCCTCTTGGCTGGGAGTCGGCGCTGCGCGCGTCGGCTGGGCCGGGGGCGGTGCTGGGGGCGGAGCGGCCGGCGCCGCTACGACAGGCTTCACCGGCCGCACTGCAAGCACAGGCTCATCGAGCAGCTCGAGACTGACCATGTCCGCATCCCCGGCATCGGTGGGCGGCGGTAGTCTCACGGCCGCAGCTGGCCGTGCGACCGGAATGTCGCGCAACGGGGGAAGAGGCTTCGCCGGCTTCTCCTCCGGCAGGTCGAATTCCAGGATCTGGTCCACTTCTTCGGACGACATGAGCGGCACTGCCGGCACCGCGGCCAGGGCCGCCTCGAGATCCGGCTCATCGGGCAGCGCCGATTCCACTTGCCGTGGAGGCTCGACTCGTCTTGGAGGCTCGACCGCAGCCGCCGGTTTCAGCAGCACCGCAAGACGCAGCATGATGGCGCGCACCGGCGCCGCCGAAATGCGCTCGAGAGTGTCGTCACTGAATGACTTGGCGTCCGCGAGGATCATGGCAATGCCGACCAGCTCGGTGGTCGGGGTACGCACCGGCAGGAAGAGCGCAAGCCGGCCATCTTCGGTGCCCATCTCATGGATGTGGAGGGAGTTGTCGCTCGTCAGCACATTGAGGGCTTCGACGACGAGTACGTGCTCATCCGGTCCGAGTGCGCCTTCGCTCAACCACAGGACGTTCGCTTCGTGGTCACAGAGAGAGACCGAGTGCAGGCGGCGCGTCGGCAATACCTGGCGCAGTTGCTGCCCGAGGGATACGACGGTCGCGGGGCCAGATTCCACCGGTGCAGGCGCGGGCGCGGCCGGCACCGGCTTCATGACTGGCGGGCGGGCCGCCGAGGCTTTGTTTCGCAGCAAGAGGATCCCCCGACGCGCAGCGCTTTGAGCGCGGGCAGGCCCAGCGCCTGCCACTGGATCTCAGCGTGGCAGCGCGCGGCGCGCGGCGCCGTGATTTCCCTCGCGTATCCTTCGCAAAAGGCGGCGAGCGCTGCCGCCATTTGTCATATCTCTACCAATCGCGGCCGCCGTTGAGGAAGTCACGTTTGCCGAGGTCAACGCCGTTGTGACGCAGGATGTCGTAGGCGGTGACCACGTGAAAGAACACATTCGGGATGGCCCAATGCTGCAGGTAATCCAGTCCTTTGAACTCCAGCGTCCGCTCGCCGATCGGTACCTTGATGTCGCGTGTCTCCGATCCTTCGAGCGCGCTCGCGGGCACGCTTTTGAGGAAGTCGATGGTGCGCGCAACGCGCGCGCGCAGCTGCTCGATCGTGGTCTCGGTGTCTTCGAAGCGCGGTGGGTCCTGACCCGCGAGCCGCGCGACGGAGTTCTTTGCGATGTCGCCGGCGATCTGAATCTGACGCGTGAACGGAAGCATGTCGGGCGCCAGGCGCGCGCCGAGCAACACCGACGCGTCGAACTTGCGATGCGTGGCGCTCGCCGCGGCTTTCTCGAGAATGAGCGCTAGATTTCCCAGGGTGTTCGTGAACACCTCCACAGACAATGCATGCATCGCGCCTTTCATAAGCCCGCCTTTCTGAGTCGTTGCATTGGAAGGAGGCGGAGTTTACCTCAGACTGGCGCCGGCGCCTTGGCAGTGAAACAATGTTGCCTTCGCCGGGGGGTATTGAGACCAATATGAACCTGATCTGGACGCCGGCCCAACTGGCCATGCTCGCCAAGGTCGTGGATCTCAACGGTTTCTCCGCCGCGGCGCGCGCGCTGGGCGTACCCAAGGCGGCCGTGAGCCGCGGCGTGGCGGATCTCGAGAAGACACTCGGCGTGCGTGTGCTCGAGCGCACCACCCGCCGCGTCGCGCTGACACCGGCCGGGCGGCTGCTGTACCCGCACGCGCGCCGCGTGGCTGAGGAGTCCGACGCGGCGCGCAGCGCCATCGCGAGACTAAAGTCCCCCGAGGGCCGGCCACTGCGCGTGGTCGCCGATCCTACTTACGCCCGTGTGCTGCTCGCGCCGCTCGTGCCGCGCTTTCTGGAGTCGTTCCCACACGTGCCGCTCGAGGTTGCACTCGAGGCCGGACAGCTCGACCCTGGGGCGTGGGATGTTGCCATCCGCACCCACCCGCCGGCCGATGAGTCGATCGTCCGCCGGCTACTCGGCGCGCCGCCGGCGCTGCTGTGCGCCACGCCGCAGTACCTGCAGCAGCGCGGTGTGCCTGGGCGTCCCGATGACTTGCGCACGCACGATCTGCTCACTCCCGAAGGCTCCGACCTCGCGGAGTTTCGGCTGCACCTTGCGCGCGGCGCGCAACGGGCCGAAGTACCGCTGGCGCCGAAGCTCACAGTGGACGACCCGGCGGTGCTGCACGCGGCCGCAGCGGCGGGGCTCGGGATCGGACTACTACCGGAGTTTCTATGCCGCCAGGGGCTCGCTACCTCGCGTTTGAAGTCCGTGCTGCCGGAGTGGACCCTGCCGCCGGCTGCCGCGCTTTATGCGCTCTATCCGCGCGCGCTCGAATCGGATGCCCGCGTGCAGCAATTCGTCGATTTTCTTGCGGCCAACATCGTGCCGGCGCTCGCGCTGCCACAGGCGGGCCGGGGTGGCGCAACGGGCCTACGGGAAACGGCGGGCGCCGCACACTGAGACCCGTGGCGGCGCAGCTAGACTAGGGTCCGCGTCAGGATTCGCAGCGGGCGGGCGGTGGCACGCCGTCCGCGAGGTGCCAAGGGAGTTTGTCATGTACCGTGCGCCCGTGCGTGAAGTGCGTTTCGTGCTCGAGGAGTTGCTCGGCGCGCAGCGCCTCGCTGCCGGCGCGCAGCTGCGCGACTACTCCAATGAGCTGGCGCAGTCGGTGCTCGAGGAAGCGGCGCGCTTTGCCGAGAACGTGCTCGAGCCGCTCAATCGTCCGGGCGATGTCCACGGCGCGCGCTGGACGGAAAATGGCGTGGTGACGGCTCCCGGCTTTCGGGAGGCGTACCGGCAATTTGTCGAAGGCGGCTGGCCCGCGCTCGGCGCGTTTCCAGAGTTCGGTGGCGAGCGCACGCCGCGCGTGCTCAACAGCGCCGTGGCCGAGTTCTGGGGATCGGCCAATCTCGCCTTCAAGCTCGGCCCCATGCTCACGCACGGCGCGGTGCACGCTCTCGAGCTCTGCGGTACACCGGCGCAGAAGCAGACCTTCCTGCCGCGCATGGTGCGCGGGGATTGGACCGGCACCATGGTGCTCACCGAGCCGCAGGCCGGCTCCGATCTCGGCCAGGTGCGCACGCGCGCCGTGCCGGCCGGCGATCACTATCGCCTTTTCGGCCAGAAGATCTTCATCACCTGGGGCGATCATGATCTCACCGCGAACATCATCCACATGGTGTTGGGTCGCATCGAGGGGGCGCCGCCAGGCGTACGCGGGATATCGCTGTTCATCGTGCCGAAGGTGCTGGTGAAGCCCGATGGCTCGCTCGGCGAGCGCAACGAGGTGCGCTGCCTCTCGATCGAGCACAAGCTCGGCATCCATGCCAGCCCTACCTGTGTGCTCGCCTTCGGTGAGAAGGATGGCGCTGTGGCACACCTCGTCGGTGAGCCCGGCCGCGGGCTCGAATACATGTTCATCATGATGAACAGCGCCCGTCTTTCGGTGGGGAGTGAGGGCTATGCGGTCGGCGAGCGCGCTTTCCAGCGCGCGCTCGAATGGGCGCGCACCCGCATGCAGGGCAAGCCCCCGGTGGCAGCGCCCGCAGGGCCGGTGGCCATCATCCATCACCCCGACGTCAAACGCATGCTGCTGATGATGAAGTCGCAGACCGAGGCCTCGCGTGCGCTGACGCTTTACGGTGCTTTCCAATTCGACCTGGCGGAATACGATGCAGATGAACAGGTGCGTGCTGCAGCACGCACGCGCGGTGAGCTGCTCACCCCGATCATCAAGGGATGGTGCACCGAGATCGGCAATGAGGTTGCCGCCATCGGGGTGCAGGTGCACGGCGGCATGGGCTTCATCGAGGAGACCGGCGCTGCGCAGTACATGCGCGATGTGCGCATCACCACGATCTACGAGGGCACCACCGGTATACAGTCGAACGATCTCATCGGCCGCAAGCTCGCCCGCGACCGCGGCGCTGCGATGGGCGCATTGCTTGCCGAAATGGAACGGGAACTCAGCGCCATCACAGGAAGCGATGTGATGGTCGAGGCGGTACGCCGAGCGGCTCTCGATGGCGTTGCCGCTCTCGGTCGTGCAACGCGCTCGCTCCTTGAAGCGCTCTCGAGCCGCCCCGAGCGCGCCATGGCGGTGTCGGTGCCGTATCTGAAACTCTGTGGATATGTCACCGGCGGCTGGCTGCTGGCGAAGTCCGCGGCCATCGCGGCCGCGCGTGCGCAAGGCGCGGAGCGCGATTTCTACACCGCCAAGCTACACACGGCAGCCTTCTACGCCGCCCATGTGTTGCCAACGGCAACAGCGCTCGCGCGCGTGGTCGAGTCGGGGGCCGCGAGCGTGATCGAAACCGACGCGACGTTGCTGTAGGGCCGCGCGCCACACAAGACAGCCTGCAGCTGCGCGTGCGAAGATCTTTTCGTCCTTGCTGGAACTGACCACGCCGGCGAGTAAGCACGATCTGCAGCCCGATGCTTACGCGGCGCAACGGGTGCAGCGTTGGTCCTACTTGCGCCGCCGCGCGCGGCGCCGCCTGCCGGTGCTGCGTGGTGCGTGCAGCCGCAGGTGTGGAGGCTCGTTGAGAGTCTCGAGGAAAAGCCGCCGCTCCTTCGGTGTGAGCGCTCCCCAATCGACCTTCTCGCAATGCGTGCGCCGGAGCGCAGCATCACTTACCTGGGCCCGGGCGCGCACCGCACCCCCCCATCGCGTCGGTAGCCGCCTGGTGCTGCCACTCCTCAACAGGTCCACTACGGCCGCCGCGACCTGCGAGTCACGTGTCAGATCGCTGTGCGCGACACGGGCGCAGAAGCAAGGCGCGCCGGGAAGCTGCGCGCTCGCCAGCGGTACGGTGCCATCGCCAGTGCGCGTGAGGGTGTAGACGAACTCCTCTTTGCACCGGCGTAGTGCGGTGACCGTTTCCTCGCCCACTCCGGCGATGGTGGCGAAGCGTTGGTCCGCAGGCGCGAGCTGCTCGGGCAGTGCGCGCGCCGCCGCAAGCAGCCCGGGGTGCGGCGCTGGCGCGGCTGCCGGCCAGGCTCGCGCATCGAAGAGATCCAGGCGCGCACGGTTGCAGGCGCCATAGGGCAGCAGCTCGTAAAGGCTCGGGAAGGTGCTGAAGACATCACTGGCGAGAGACTCCGCAGACCCCTGAAGTGCGAGGCGCGCCACCTTGCGTACGACTGCGTAGGTACCGCGTAGCGCCTGCACCGCTGCGAACGAGCCGCAGTTAGGTGTCCCGAGCAGTACCACACGCTCCACGTGCGGTGCCGCGCCCAAAGCCAACGCGGCTCGACCCACGAGGCCGCCCATGCTGTGCGCTACGATCGCCACGCGCGCCGGCCGCAGCGCCTGCAGCCTCTCGGCCAATCTCTGTCCGGCACGCGTCACCGATAGCCGCCAGTCATAGTCATGAAACTCGACCGCGAACCCTCGCGCCCGCAGCTGCAGCTTCAGCCGCAGGTACGAGAAGAGCACCACCCCGAGCGGCACGACGGGTGCAGCGGCGGGGATGCGCAGCGCGGCGAGTCGCCCGCGTTGGATGTCGAGTGGGTCGAGCCAGAGAATGTCGTTTGGCAGCGGCGCGGGGCGTGCCATACCGAGCTGCGAGCCCATGATCCCCGGCACGATGAGGACGCGCAGTCCCTCGGCAGCCGCGCGCGCGGCGCAGGCGCGGCGTGCGAGCGCAGCGAGCACCCGGTATTCGTGTGGTCCGAAGTAGTCGCTGAGCTCGCGCCGGTGCGTGCCGCTCGCGAGCCACTCCTCGATCTGCACATCACTCCACGCGAAACGATCGTAAGGGGTGATGTGGTCGAGTGAAGGATCGTTCGCGAGCACGCGCGGTGCCGCCGTATCATTCGCCATCGAGTGGGCGCACGCGCGCCATCACCGTAAGGTTGCCGGCACCTTCCAGCAACAGCATCAGCGGCACCTCATCGCCGGCAGCGAGCGGCCGCTTGAGGTTGTGCAGCATGATGTGCAAGCCGCCGGGTGCCAGGCGCACCGTCTCACCGGGCGCGATCCGCAGCGGCTCATGCGGGCGCATGGTCGACTGCCCGTTGACGATCCTGGTCTCGTGCAGCATTGCCGACGCGGCCTCGGGCGAGCTTACGCCGCTCAACACTACCACCTGCGTGCCGCCGTTGTGCAGCGTGAGGTAGGCCGCCGCCACATCGACTCCTGGTGTCGCACGGATCCATGCGTCCTGTGCGCTGAGCGCCGGCGGTTGCGCGGCGCCGGCCGGCGCCAGCAGGCTGAGCAGCGCGAGGCAAGCGGCGGGAAGCGCACCGACCCGCAACGGTCGCCGCTCCAGCTACTTCAGTATCAACTGTCTTACCAGCTGACTGCCGAGTTGCTTGCGCAGCTTCTCGCGATCGGCGGAGGCCGAAGCGGCTTTCGGCAAGGATCCGAAGGCCTGCTTGAGCGCTGGATCGGTGCGCGACTGCAAGTCATCGAGCGCCGCCATGTTCTTGTACGTCACGGTCAGGATCACATCCGCGTCGTGCGGATCGCGCGGCAGCGACTGATAGATGGCATAGTCGACGATGATCCCCTGTTTCTTGTATCCATCCATGAGACGCTTGTAGGTGTTGTCGAGGTAGCGCATGTAGTCCTCGAACATGCCCGGCTCCGTGCGGACGAATGACACGACCACAACCGCTCCCTGTGTGTAGGCATGTTCTTCCTGGGCGCGCGTCACCGATGTGGAGATCGCGAGGCTGACTGCGAGCAGCAGCAGAACGGATTTCTTCATATTAGTGTCCCTTTTTGGATGGGTGATTTTCGCGCCGCAGACTATACCTGTGGTGTCCGCATGCCGCTCGATGTTTGACTCGCCGGTGCCTCCTTTCAACCGCAGCGTGCATCGAGCCAGTCGAGCGCGGCGCGCCAGAGCGAGCTGCGGTGACGCTCCGCAAAGAATCCGTGATGGCCGATGACGCGTGCTCCCGCCTCGGCCGGCGTAGTCCAGCGCCGCTCGATGCGGGCGTTGGAGTATGAGGCGAGCAGTGCTTCGACTGCCGCTGGTGTCGCGATCGGATCGTCGGTGAAACCCCAGGAAAGGAGCGGCACGCGCACCGCGGCGAACCCGGCATCGCTCATGTCTCGATCGAGTGCATCGCCGAACTTAGCCGGACTCAGGCACCAGCGCCGCCACTGCAGGAACACCCCGGGCGGCAGCGGCTCGCCGCTCCACAGCACACCGCGGGGCACGTAGCCGAGACACCGCAACATCAGCGGTCCATAAACCTTCCAGAAGAGCAGCGCCTGGTAGCGAAACGGCACACGCTGCCGGCGCCAATACCCGGTCGCAGTGGCGATCATCAGGTGCGCGCGGGCGCGTGCCTGATTGGGCATGCAGCCGATCAGCTGGCCGCCGACACTGTGTCCTAGTGTGAAGAGCGGCAGCTGCGGGTGGCGCTGTGCGAGTGCTTCGAGTGCCGCCGGCATGTCGAGCCGACCCCAATCGCTCATGCGCGCGCTCTCGCGCTCGAGCGGCGCGCGTGCCGAGAAACCCATGCCACGGTAGTCGTACACGAGCGTGTGATAGCCGCGTGTAGCGCAGTAGCCCGCGAATTTGAGGTAGAACTCGCGCCGGAAGCCGGTGGCACCGTTGATGCACAGCGCAGCGCGCGCGGGCGTTGCCCCGAGTAGCAACCCACCGAGCGCGCGCCCATCGCTCGCCTCGAGCGTTACGGGCTGCGGGACCGGATTTGTGCTCAAGGCGCGTGCTGCGCGATGAGTCCGATGACCGCCTCGATGGCTGTGCGCCGCGGGGTAGTCCCGCGCCACACGGCACCGACCTGCCGCGCAGGAGCCGGGCGCACGAACTGACGCAGCGCCACGCCACGCCCGCTGCGGTAAGCGCCCCGGCCGGCGAGCTCCGGCAGCAGCGTCACTCCAGCGCCGGCTGCCACCATCTGACGCAGGGTCTCGAGACTCGTGCCACGAAAATCCTGCGAGTCGCGCACGCCGACACGGCTGCATACTTCCAGCGCCTGATCCCGCAGGCAGTGTCCTTCCTCGAGCAGCAGCAGCCGCTCAGCGCGCAGATCGGCGACTCGCACGCGTTCATGGGTGGCGAGGCGGTGCCGCTCGGGAACTGCCAACAGGAACTCCTCGCGATAGAGCTCGCGCGACTCGAGCCCCTCGAGCTCGACCGGCAGCGCGAGGATGCCGAGATCGAGCTCGCCGCCGTGCAGCTTCTCGATCATGGCGGCGGTCTGGTACTCGTACAGGTGCAGCTGCAGACGCGGCAGCGATTTGCGGATCACCGGCGCGATCTGCGGCAGCAGGTACGGACCAATGGTGGGCAAGAGCGCCACCCGCAGCCGCCCGGCGAGGGGATCCTGGTGACTGCGTGCGAGCTCGACCACCTCATCGCTCGCCTCCAGTATGCGCCGCGCCCGTGCCACGATCTCTTCGCCCACCGCGGTGAGCGCGACCGCGTTGGGCGCGCGCTCGATGAGCTGCACCCCGAGCGACTGCTCGAGCTTTTTCAGCTGTGCCGAGAGTGTCGGTTGGCTCACGAAGCAGCGCCCGGCCGCGCGCCCGAAGTGGCGCAGATCTGCCAGCGCCACCAGGTAGCGCAGGTCCTTGAGCTTCAGCTCAATGGCCATATATACGATCTATCGAATTAATAAAATCAATCGATTGGAATTATAGCAGGGGGGTCACCATCATATGCACCGTTGAAGGCGGAGACCCTTTCCGTCCCATGCCAAGGAGTGAAATCGCATGTCAGGTATCGGCCGTCGTTTTCCCGAATTCACGCTCACCGGCGTCGTGTCCAACGATGCCAAGGGCGCTTTCCAGACCTTTACGCACGACAGTTTCCCGGGCAAGTGGAAAGTCGTGTTTTTCTGGCCCAAGGACTTCACCTTCGTCTGCCCTACCGAGATCGCGGCGTTCGGCAAGCTCGAGAAGGAGTTCCGCGCACGCGACGCGCAGCTGCTCGGAGTGAGCATCGACAGTGAGTATGTACATCTCGCCTGGCGGCGCGACAAGGAAGAGCTGCGCTCGCTTCCCTTCCCGATGCTCGCCGACATCAAGCGCGAGCTCGCCGCTGCACTCGGCGTTCTCGATCCCGAGGCCGGTGTTGCACAGCGTGCAACCTTCATCGTCGACCCCGAGGGCGTGATCCGCTTTGTCTACGTCACCGACCTCAATGTCGGCCGTAGCCCGGAGGAAGTGCTGCGGGTGCTCGATGCGCTGCAGACCGATGAGCTCTGTCCGTGTAACTGGCAGAAGGGCGAAGAGACCCTGAAGGCGGCCTGACATGAACACCCTCGAGAGCATTCGCGAGGCGCTGCCGGGTTACGCGCGCGACCTGCAGCTGAATCTCGGCACTGTGCTGACCCCGGCGGGCGCGCCGGGTCTCAGCGAACGACAGATCTGGGCGGTGGCGCTCGCAGCGGCCAGCGCCTCACGCAACGCGGAGTTCACGCGCCGCCTGCAGGCGCTTGCCGCTCAGCACCTCGATGCGGCGCACGTGAGCGCAGCGCACGCGGCGGTGGCGGTCATGGCGATGAACAACGTCTACTACCGGTTCCTGCACCTGGTGGAGGATGAGGAGTACGGCAAGCTGCCCGCGCGGCTGCGCATGAATGTCATCGGCAATCCGGGCATCGCCAAAGCAGATTTCGAGCTGCTTGCCCTCGCCGTCTCGGCCATCAACGGCTGTGGCAGCTGCATTGCCTCGCACGAGCGGCAGCTCCGTCACCACGGACTCGAGCGCGAGGCCATCCAGAGTGCGGTGCGTATTGCAGCCACGGTGCACGCGGTGGCTCGCGTGCTCGAGAGCACCGGTGGCGAGCAGCTGGCCAAGGCGGCTGCGTGAAGCTAAGACGGGGCCGTGCACCGCGCGGTCCCGGCATTGGGCGCGACGCGCTCGAGCCAGCCGCAGGGGGTAGCTCGCCGTCCTCACGCGCGCGATGAACCTGCGTATAGTGCGGCGACCGCTACCGCGCGTTTGCGATCTGGCTGTGAGCGATCATCAGACCGATATCAAGCAGGCCCTAGCGGCCCTTGCAAAGCATCTCGCCTCGCAGCGCCGGGCCATCCTGCGTGCCTGGCAGCGTGCGGTCGAAGCCGACCCGGAGCTCAGCGCTTCGTCGAGCCTCGGGCGTACTCAGTTTACCGACCACATTCCGCAACTGCTGGCTGCCTTCGAGCGGCGGCTCATGGCGCGCGATCCGCTCGAGCAGGAGGCCGCGTTCGAGGACCAGATCACCAGCGCCGCCGAGCATGGTGTGCATCGCTGGCAGCAGGGCTACAACCAGCGCGAGGCGATACGCGAATGGGGACATCTGCAGTACTGCGTGCTCGATGAGCTCGAGAGCTACGCACGCGTCCACCCCGAGCTTCAGGCGACGGTCATGCCCATCGCGCGGCGGGCGCTGGTGCGGTTGTGCGGCGAGGGGGTGTGCGAGAGTGCTTCCAGCTACGAGCGGCTGCAGCGCACCGAGGCCGCGAGCCGCGTGCGTGAGCTCAAGTGGGCACTGCTGCAGCTGCAGCGTCTCGAGCGGCAGCGCGCCGAGAACTGGCGTGAAGCGGCGCACGATCTGCGTGGCACGGTCGGAGTGGTGGCGCATGCCTCGAGTGCGCTGCTGCATCCGAGCGCGGACGATCGGCAGCGTGCATCTGCCTCGCGCACGCTGCAGCGCTCGGTAGAGTCGCTCCGTACCCTGCTCAGCGACATGATGGATCTCGCCCGGCTGGAAGCGGGACAGGAGCAGCTGCACGCAGCGCGTTTCGATGCTGCCGCGCTGCTACGTGGTTACTGCGACGCGATGAGATCGTTGGCCCAGGAGTGCGGTTTGTTCCTCAAGGTAGAGGGGCCGGAAGAGCTGTGGGTTGAGGGTGATGCCGCCAAGGTGCAGCGCATCGCGCAGAACCTGATGCTGAACGCCCTGAACGTCACGCAGCACGGGGGCGTGAGTGTGATCTGGGCCGAGCGCAAGGTCTCGGATGTCGAGCAGTGGCTTCTGTGCGTGCAGGATACCGGCCCGGGCTTTGAGGCCGGATCGCCAGCGGCACCACTCGAGAATGCGATGCTCGAGGCGACCGCGGAGGCGCAGCAATCCGAGCCAGGCTCGCAGCCGGCGCCGACCCTAAGGTCACAGACCGATCCGGACACTCCCCGCGATGCGGGCGGTGAGGGCATAGGGCTCTCGATCGTCAAGCGTCTGTGCGAGCTGCTCGATGCGAGCCTCGAGATGGAAACCTCGCCCGGCGAGGGAACCACATTCCGTGTGGTCTTCCCGCGGCGGTATACGAAGACCTCGCCCGCCAGTCGGTAGTGACGCGGCGTCGTGGGAAGGCGGCTAGGTAAGGCTCAGCTGATCGCGTACACCTGACCGTCCCAGCTGCCGAAGTAAATAGTGTCGCCCTCGACCACGGGTGTGGAGAGCACCGCTCCAACGCTCAGCATGCGCTCGTGCGCGATCACCAACTGGTCATAGAAGGAATCACTTTGCGCGGCACGATAGTTCGGCGTGCCGTCCGCGTTCGTATACATCGGCGCATTCTTCCTCGAGTCCTCGGTCTGGAACGCCCAGGCCAGGCGTTGCGCAGTGAGATCGATCGCCAGCAGCTTCCCCTGATCCGAGCCGATGTACAGGAAATCTCCGGCGAGCGAAGGTGAGGAAAAGAAAGGCCAGCGGTTGAAGGAGAGTGCCAACACCGGCGTGCCAGTGCGCGCATCGAGTGCCTGCACGAGTCCCGAATCGCTGGTCGCGAAGTAAACCTTGCCGTCGCGGACCGCCGGGGAGCTGATCACCCAGGAAGTGCCGGTCGAGAAGGCCCAGCGCTGCGTGCCACTCGCCGCATCGAGCGCATATAGATGCGAGTCGCGGCAGCCGAAATACACCACTCCGCCCGCCACGACCGCCGATGACTGGATGCCGACCTGGTTGTTGATGTTCGGGTCTTCGCCGGTCTTGAAGCGCCAGCGCTCTCGGCCACTCGCCGCGTCCAGCGCATAGAAGTAGCTGTCCCAGCTGCCCACATAGAGCGTGCCGGCGGCGACCGCCGGCGAGGCGTGCACGACGTTGCCGGTATGGAACTTCCAGCGCAGCGTGCCCGTTGCCGTATCGAGCGCGTACACGTTGCCATCGCCGCTGCCGAAGTACAGCAGACCGCCGGCGATCACCGGGGAGGAGAGAAACACGTCGAACGGGTCGGGCATCACCTCCGCCGCCGGCTCGGCCCCATGCAGATGCTTGCCGCTGAAGCGGCGCTCGCCTGCAGTGGTGAATGTCCACACCAGCGCGCCGGAGGCGGCATCGACGGCATAGAGGTTGCTGTCGAAGCTGCCGAAGTACACGCGCCCGGCGGCTATCGCCGGAGAGGAGGTCACCCGGCCACGAGTTGCAAACTTCCAGCGCAGCGCGCCGGTGGCGGCATCGAGCGCGTAGAGGTTGTGATCGCTGCTGCCGACATAAACGGAGCCACCCGCAACCACCGGGGTGGAGATCACGGCTGCTCCGGTGCGGAACGTCCATTTCACGCCGTGCAACACCGCAACACCGGCTGCCTCGTAGACCCCGCGGTGCGGTGCATCGCCACGGAACATTGCCGGCTCGGCGGCGGTGGCGAGGTTGCCGGCGGCCGTTAGCATGGCAGTGAGGACTGCGCTGGCGGGGCATCTCATTGGAAGGTCCCAATGCGTTGTTGACGAGGGCCTCCGAACCGTGAGCATCATAGGAGAGCCTCATACGACATCGCCCTCGGCCTGCCGAGCAGCTCGGGCGGCTGGCCTCAAGGGATAC
Source organism: Steroidobacteraceae bacterium (assembly GCA_035495655.1). Classification (GTDB taxonomy): domain Bacteria; phylum Pseudomonadota; class Gammaproteobacteria; order Steroidobacterales; family Steroidobacteraceae; genus 13-2-20CM-66-19. The sequence goes on along the minus strand of DATJFM010000049.1, from coordinate 9,651 downwards.
CGCAGCGAGTGGGGCGCTGTTCTCTCGGGGGATAGATACATGAAGCGAGCCATCCTCGCCTTTGCGGCCGGTGTCGTAGTCTGGGTCGTCGTGATATCGGTACTGGACCGCGCTCTGCGGGTGCTGCTGGTGGGTTATGCGGTAGCCGAACCTACGATGGGCTTCACCCTCGGCATGCAGCTCGCGCGCCTCACGATCGCGGCGCTCACCTCACTCATCGCCGGTGCGGTCGCCGCTTGGATTGCTCCCGCGAGTCCGCGCGTGCCGCTGCTGCTAGGTGTGACGCTGCTGGTCGGCTTCATCCCGGTTCATGTAAGGCTCTGGAGCTTTTTTCCGTTCTGGTACCACCTGGTCTTTCTCGTTACCCTCGTCCCGCTGGTAGTGCTGGGCTCACGGCTGCCGCATATGCGCAGCGTGCCCGGGGTGCGCGCTCGTCCCTGACACCACGCCGGTGACCCGACACCCGATGAGGCGTACGGCATTTCTCGCGCTCATGCGCGCGGTGATGCTCGGCGCCTTGTTTGTGGGGCAGACGTTTTCCTTGGAGGCTGCGGCCCGCAAACCGCTGCGTACCGTGTCTGACGATCTGGGCCGTGCGCTCGAGGTGGCTCAGCCGCCGCTACGCATCGTCAGCTTGACACCGGCTGCAACGGAGATGCTGTTCGCGGCCGGCGCCGGCGGACAACTCATCGCTACCGTGCAGTACTCGAGTGAGCCGCCTGCGGCGCGCTCCGTACCCCGCATTGGCGATGTGGCGGCGATCGATATGGAGCGGCTCGTGGCGCTGCAGCCGGATGTGGTGATCGCCTGGCCCGCGGGCGGCAATCCGGCCCAGCGCGCGAAGATCGACGCACTCGGCATACCGCTTTATCAGCAGCAGGTGGCACGGCTCGCCGACCTGCCAGGCTCGCTGCGGCGGCTGGGTGTGCTCGCGGGCACCGAAGCTGTGGGGGACCGAGCCGCAGCGGCGCTCGAAGCGCGCCTCGAGGCGCTCGAGCAAACCTATTCGGGTGTGAGCCTGCAGGGACATCGGCCAACGGTGCTGCTGCAGGTGTGGAATCGCCCGATCTACACGATCGGCGGCCGGCACCTGATGAGCGATGCGCTGGAGCTTTGCGGTGCGCGCAACGTATTTGCAGATCTACCCGAGCCCGCGCCGCTCGTGAGTATCGAGGCAGTGATCGGCCGCAATCCGGACATCATTCTGGCTGCCGCCCCGCCCGGGGAGGGCGCGGCCTGGGTCGCCGACTGGCAACGCCTGCCCGGTCTCGCCGCGGTGCGTAACCACCGCGTGGTCGCGTTCGAGAATCAGGCACTCAGCCGGCTCGGCCCCAGCGTCCTCGACGCCACCGAGGATCTGTGCCGCACACTTGCGCGCATCAGTCGCGGAAGTTAGTGAACTGCAACGGTACATCCAGCTTCGCCGCGCGCAGCAATGCGATCGCCGCCTGCAGATCATCGCGCTGCTTGCCGGTGATGCGCACCTTGTCGCCCTGGATGCTCGCCTGCACCTTGAGCTTGGAGTCCTTCACCAGCCGCGTGATCTTCCGACCGGTGTCGGCATCGATGCCGTGGCGCAGCACCACTTCCTGCTGGGCACTCGAGAGTGTGGTGTGCGGCTCCTTGAGCTCGAGACAACCGAGATCGATGCCGCGCTTGGAGAGGCGCAGTTTGAGAATCTCGAGCATCTGCTTGAGCTGAAAGTCCACCTGCGCGTGCAACGTGACGGTGAAGTCCTTGAGCTCGAAACGTGCACCGCTGTCCTTGAAATCGAAGCGCTGCGCGAGCTCGCGGTTCGCCTGATCGACGGCATTCGCTGCCTCGTGTGCGTTGAGCTCGGAGACCGCATCGAAGGAGGGCATGCCGTTACCTCGCCGGGCGCCGCGAGCGGCGCTTCTTCGCACGCGCAGCCCGCTGCCGGCCCGGCTCGAGAGTGCGGCGGTGGAGACGGGTGAGCTCCATGAAACGCGGAGTTGGACCCGCGTCCTCGTACACCGGATCGCCGTGCTCGTCGGTGGAGATCACCCGGCCGCCCGCGACATAGGGCATGGCGGCGGCGAGTTCCTTGAGCGCCGCGCCCAGGAGTTCCGTGATCAATTGCTCCATCGAGCGTCCGGGGAACATCTCGGCGAGTGCCGCAAGCTGCGCGGCATCATCGAGCGGCAGGCGGACCGCATAGGTGGCCACGGTGCGCGGTGCGGCCGCGCTCTGGCGCCAGCTGTCGAGCAACTCTTTGAAGCTCACGTCGATGACTCATGGCACGCGCACACGCGTGGCGCGGCATTTTAGTAGCCTGCGCAAGATTTCGCCTCCTGCTTCTCGATGGGCGCTCATCGAGCGTGCTGAAGCGCACGGGACTGCGCCAGTTGTGAGGCGCGCGCACAGGCGCGTAGCATCGGCCGTGCAAGGAGGTTGTCATGTTCAAGCACATCGGGCTCAAGGTTAAGGACCTCGACGCGAGCGTGCACTTCTACGTCGCAGCACTCGGGCCGCTCGGCTACGAGCTCGACTCGCAGGACGAGACCGTGGCGGCGTTCGTGGACAAGCAAGGTTCCTCGCTCTGGCTGTACGCGGACGCGCAGCTGGCACACTCACTGGTGCACGTCGCCTTCAGCGCGGGTGCCCGCAGCGCGGTCGACACCTTTCACCGCCAGGGCATGAAGGCGCGCGGTCGCGATAATGGTGCCCCGGGACTGCGCCGGGACTATGGTCCTGATTACTACGCAGCTTTCCTGTTCGATCCGGACGGCAACAACATCGAAGCGGTGTGTATGAGCTCGCAATGAGCGTCACGGAACGCAGCTCGAGTGCTCGCCTACCCGGCGCGGCTTGACGGCTCGCGCATCCGGCGGCGATACTCGGCGGCAAATGTCACACTCCAGCCTCAGCAGCGCGCGTCCCTGGTGGTGGCGCACTTCCTAACGGAGTGGGCTGACGGTTAGCTTTTTCTCGCGACTCAACGGATCCAACGGCACCAGAAACCCATCTCCGGATGACCCCGGGATGGGTTTTTTGTTGCCTGAACATTGAGGAGATCACGGGCGTTGCAAGCGCTTTTCGACATCACCGGAGACCTCGACACGCCGGTTTCGGCCTTCATGAAACTCGCGGCGTTCCAGCCACGCTTTCTGCTCGAGAGCGTCGAAGGGGGCGAGCGGCTCGGACGCTTCTCCTTCATCGGCTTCGGCGCCGGCCTGGAGGTGCGACTCGATGCGGCCGGGTTGGTGATCGACGGCAAGCGCTCGCCGGTGCCGGCGAGCGCGGCGGCGCTGCTCGCGGGCCTGCGCACGGCGCTCGCCAACGCTCCACGACCGCAGCCCGAGATCGGCGGTGTGCCGCTCGCCGGCGGCCTGGTGGGCTTTGCTGCCTACGACGTGGTACGTCACTTCGAGCGGCTGCCGGCGCGCGCAGCGCGCGCCGGCACGGTGCCGGCACTGCATTACATCGCGCCACGCTCCGTGCTGGTGTTCGATCACCTGACACGCGGTATCGCACTGGTCCACGCGGGCACGGAGAGCGAACGGCGCGCGCTGCGCGCCGAGGTGGTGCGCGCGCTGCGCGGCGGCCTGCCGAATGGCCATAGTCGCGGCCGCTATGCACCGCCGGCGGCGGCGTTCACGCGCAGTGACTACCTCGCCGGCGTGCGGCGCACTCAGGAATACATCGCCGCCGGCGATGTCTACCAGCTCGTGCTCGCGAGTCGCTTCTCCGGACGGCATGAGCTCGATCCGTTCCAGGTGTATCGCGCGCTGCGTCTCATCAACCCTTCGCCCTACATGTATTACTGCGCGCTCGGGGCGGTGACCGTAGTCGGCTCCTCGCCGGAAGCGCTGGTGAAGCTCAACGGTCAGCGTGCGCAGCTGCGTCCGATAGCCGGCACCCGCGCGCGCGGCGCGGACAGCGGCAGCGACGCAGCACAGGCGGCAGCCCTGCTCGCCGATCCCAAGGAAAATGCCGAGCACGTGATGCTGGTGGATCTCGCGCGCAACGATCTTGGGCGCGTGGCACGCGCCGGCAGCGTGCGTGTCGATCCTTATCGCTGCATCGAACGCTACAGCCACGTCATGCACATGGTGAGCGGAGTCGAGGGAGAGCTCGCCGACGGACGCGATGCCTTCGATCTGTTCGCCGCGGCATTCCCGGCGGGCACGTTGGTCGGCGCGCCCAAGGTGCGCGCCATGCAGATCATCGACGAGCTCGAGCCCGTGAGCCGTGGCCTCTACGGTGGCACGGTGGGCTACTTCGGGGCGCGCGGCGACATGGATCACGCCATCACCATCCGCACCCTGGTGTTCAGCGGCGATGAATACAGTTACCAGGCCGGCGCTGGCATCGTCGCCGACAGCGTGCCCGAGAGCGAGCACGCGGAAGTGCTCGCCAAGAGCGCCGCCATGGTGCGCGCGCTCGAGTTGGCGGAGGAAGGCCTGTGAAGCCGCGTCTGCTGCTCATCGACAACTACGACTCCTTCACCTACAACCTGGTGCAGGCCTTCCTCGTGCTCGGCGCCGAGGTAGAAGTGCACCGCAACGACGCACTCACTCCGGGCGCGGCGCGCGCGCTCGCGCCCTCGCATCTGTGCATCTCCCCGGGACCCGGCACGCCGCGCGATGCCGGGGTGTCGATGGACATGATCCGCGAGTTCGCCGGACGCATTCCGGTGCTCGGCGTCTGTCTCGGTCACCAGTCGATCGTCGCAGTCTTCGGTGGTGAGATCGTACGTGCCGGCCGGCTCATGCACGGCAAGACCTCACTCGTGCGTCATGACGGTCGCACGCTGTTCGCCGGAGTGCCGCAGCCGTGCGAGGTGGGGCGCTACCATTCGCTCATCGCCGCGCCGGCGAGTCTGCCTGCCGTTCTCGAGGTGAGTGCGCGCACCGACGAGGGCGAGATCATGGCGGTGCGGCACCGCACTCTCGAGGTCGAGGGCGTGCAGTTCCATCCAGAGAGCATCCTTACACCCGAGGGCCCGAAGATGCTGGGGTCGTTCCTGCAACATCGCGCCGGCGTGCGCGACCGAGCCGAGCATGTCGGCGCCGCGTGAGCTGCTGCTGCAGCTGATCGAACGGCGCGATCTGTCGCAGTCGCAGGCCGACGACCTGCTCACGCACCTCACCGATCCGCAGTTGCCGCCCGCGATGGCCGGGGCATTGCTCGCTGCGCTTTCGGCCAAGGGTCTCGCCGCTGCGGAGGTGCGTGGACTCGCCCAGGCCATGCGCCGCCTGGCACGCCGCCCGGATCTGCCGCCGGATCTGCACTCGATCGATATCGTCGGCACCGGCGGCGATGCTTCCGGCAGTTTCAACATCTCGACCGGCACCGCGCTGCTCACAGCGGCCTGCGGAGTGCCGGTGGTGAAGCACGGCAACCGCTCGGTGTCGAGCCGCTGCGGAAGTGCCGATGTGCTCGAGGCTCTCGGGCTCACCGTGCCGCTGGATGCCGCAGCGGCGCGCGCCTGCTTTGCCGCTACGCGCTTCACCTTCCTGTTCGCGCCCTACTACCACCCGTCGATCGGACGTGTCGCTGCCATTCGCGCTGCCCTTGGTGTGCGCACGGTGTTCAACATCCTCGGTCCCCTGGTCAATCCGGCCGAGCCGCCGCTGCATCTGGTGGGCGCCTTCAGCCTGGAAGTCGCGCGGCTCATGGCCGAGGCTTTCCAGGGGCTTCCCACGGAACGCACTTTCGTGGTTCACGGGACGGCGGGATGGGATGAGCCGACTCCGATGGGTCCCTTCACGCTTTTCGATGTGCGCCCCGGATCGATCGCCGTCAGCGAGCGCTCCGCTGCCGACTATGGCCTGCCACCGTGCGCCGCAGCGGATCTGGTAGGCGGCGATGCGGCCCACAATGCGCAAGCGCTGAAGGCGGTGCTTCAGGGCGAAGACCGCGGCGCCCACCGTGACTGCCTGCTTCTCGGTACGGCACTCGCGCTCGAGGTCGCCGGCATCGTGAACGATCCGCGGGAAGGAGTTGCCCGAGCTGCCGCGGCCATCGATGAGGGAGCCGCGGCGCGTCTGCTGGAATCTTTGCCGCGCCAGAGCACCCCGACTGGCGGCTCGCGCGGCGGGCTCGCGCCCCGCGGCGAGCCGACATGAGCTCGTTCCTCGATGAGATGGCGGCAGCGAGCGCGGCGCGTGTGCGGGCGGCGCAGGCGCAGGTCTCCGAGGCGGCACTGCTGCAGCTCGCTTCGCACACTGCCGCAGCACCGCCGCTGCGACTCTCCGCGGAGGGCTTCGATGTGATCGCGGAGCTCAAGCTGCGCTCGCCCGCCGCCGGTGCCCTCGGCGTGCCGGGGACTCCGATCGCGCAGCGCGCGATCACCTATGCCCGTGCGGGCGCGGCGGCCGTATCGGTGCTCACCGAGCCGAGTCGGTTCGATGGCTCTCTGTCCCACCTGACCGAGACGGTGCGCGCGCTCGCACCCTTCGGCGTGCCCGCGATGCGCAAGGACTTTCTCATCGATCCCTACCAGGTACTCGAGGCACGCGCGGCCGGTGCGGGCGGTGTGCTGTTGATCGTGCGCATGCTCTCGCGCGAAATGCTCGGCGCGCTCATCGAGTGCGCACGGACTCAGGGGCTTTTCGTGCTGATCGAAGCATTCGATGAGACCGATCTCGATCGCATGCAGCAGGTCATCGCCGCTGACGCCGGCCGCAGCGCCTTGCTTGCCGGAGTGAATTGCCGGGACCTCGTTACGCTGCAGGTGGTGGCCGGGCGGTTGCTCGAGCTGGGCCCACTGCTCCCGCCGCAGGTGCCGCACGTTGCCGAGAGCGGCGTCGAGTGTGCCGCGGATGCACGGCGGCTTGCGGGGGCTGGATACGCTCTGGCACTGGTCGGCAGCGCGCTCATGCGCGGCGAGGATCCCGCGGCGCTCCTTCGCGCACTGCTCGAGGCAGGGCGCTGCGCATGCAGGGGATCCTGAATGTGGATCAAGATCTGCGGCATGACGACGCCGGCTGCGGTGGATGCGGCGCTCGCGGCCGGCGTCGACGCCATTGGCTTCGTGTTCGCCGCCTCGGTGCGCGAGCTTACGCCGGCAGCGGCGAGCGCTCTGGCCCGCCCGGCGCGCGGGCGGGTGCGCTGTGTGGCCGTCACACACCATCCCACGCAACACGCGGTGGATGAGATCGTGCGCGAGTTTGCTCCCGATCTGCTGCAGAGCGATGCCGAAGATTTCGCGCCGCTGCGGCTGCCACCGACGCTCGAGACGCTCGCGGTCGTGCGCGCAGGCGACTCACTGCCTGCAGCGCTCCCCGCCAGGCTTCTCTTCGAGGGACCTGCAAGCGGTCGTGGCCAGCTGACTGACTGGAGCGCTGCTGCAGAGCTCGCGCGCCGCACTGAGCTCATCCTCGCCGGCGGACTCAGCGAAGCGAATGTCGCCGCCGCGCTCGAGCGCGTGCGTCCCTTCGGCGTGGATGTGTCGAGTGGCGTCGAGGAGCGGCCGGGAGTCAAAGACCCGGCCGCCATCTTCAGGTTCGTAGCGGCCGTCCGCGCCGCGGGCGCGATCTCTCTCTAGCGCGAAAGGAGCATCAACATGTCCGCAACAGCTCCGCTTCCCGATGCCACTCAGCTGCTCGCTGCGGCGCTGGCAGGCGAGTTCCCCGACCAACGCGGTCGTTTCGGCCCCTTCGGTGGACGCTATGTCCCCGAGACACTCATTCCGGCTCTCGAACGGCTCGAGCGCGGGGTGCGCGCGCACCTGCACTCGCAGGAGTTTCAGGCGGAGCTCACCGCGCAGCTTACCGGCTGGGTCGGCCGTCCCACCGCACTCACCTTCGCGCCGCGTCTCTCGGCGAGCTGGGGCGCAAACCTCTGGCTGAAGCGCGAGGATCTGGCGCACACCGGCGCGCACAAGATCAACAACGCCATCGGCCAGGCACTGCTCGCGCGCCGCCTGGGTGCGAAGCGCGTCGTCGCCGAGACCGGCGCGGGACAGCACGGGGTCGCAAGCGCCGCCGCGTGCGCGCGGCTCGGGCTGCCCTGCACGGTCTACATGGGATCGATCGACATGGAGCGACAAGCACCCAACGTCGGGCGCATGCGGCTGCTCGGCGCGCGTGTCGTCCCTGTCGAAAGTGGCGATCGCACGCTGCGCGCTGCAATCGACGAAGCGCTGCGCGACTGGGTGTCTGATCCGCTCGATACCTATTATCTGCTCGGCTCGGTCGTCGGCCCGCATCCGTATCCGTACCTGGTCCGTGAGTTGCAAGCGGTGATCGGGCGCGAGGCGCGCACGCAGATTCTCACCGCCACGGGAAAACTACCCGATGCGCTCATCGCCTGTGTCGGTGGAGGCTCGAACTCCATAGGTGCCTTTCACGCCTTCGTTCCCGACAGCGCGGTCGAGATCATCGGTGTGGAAGCTGGCGGCCGCGGATCAGCGCTCGGGGAGAATGCCGCTACCGTGGCGCACGGGCGGCCGGGAGTTCTGCACGGTACCTATTCCCTGCTGCTGCAAAATGCGGACGGCCAGATCCAGGAAACGCATTCCGTGTCGGCCGGACTCGACTATCCCGGTGTCGGACCCGAGCACGCGCTGCTCGCAGCCTCGGGGCGGGTGCGCTATGAGACCGCGAGCGATGCGGAAGCACTCGAGGGCGTGCGCCAGCTTTCCGAGCACGAAGGTATTCTGCCCGCGCTCGAGAGTGCTCATGCCCTCGCGGGCGCTGCTCGCTGGGCACGACGGCACCCGGGCGGCGCGGTGCTCGTCTGCCTCTCCGGGCGCGGAGACAAGGACATGTCGACCCTGCAACAGATGCTCCTGACACCGGAGCGCGCGTGAGTCCGCGCGAGCAGGTGAGCGCCGCCATCCGAACGGCAGCGGCCGGTGGGGAGCCGGCGCTCATCGCCTATCTCACCGCCGGATTCCCGAGCCGCGAGCGCTTTCGCGAGCATCTGCGCGCACTCGCAGATGCGGCCGATGTGGTCGAGGTGGGGGTTCCGTTCACCGACCCGATGGCCGACGGTGTCACCATTCAGCGCGCCAGCCTCGCCGCACTCGCACAGGGAGTGAGCCTCGCGTGGATTCTGGAGGAGATTGCGGCACTCCCCGGGTTCGCCACGCCGCTCCTGTTGATGAGTTACCTGAACCCGCTGCTCGCATTTGGCATCGCACGGCTTGCCGAGACCGCGGCGCGCGCGGGCGTGTCGGGTTTCATCGTGCCGGATCTACCGCTCGATGAGAGCAGCGATCTGCGCGCCGCGCTCGATGAGCGGCAGCTCGCGCTGGTTCAGATGGTCACCCCGGTCACCGAGCCGCAGCGGCTCGCGCAGCTGTGCACCGGGAGTCAGGGCTTCGTGTACGCGGTCACGATGACCGGCACGACCGGACGCAAGGTCGCGGTGCCCACCGGAGTCCTCGACTATCTCGATCGCGTGCGTGCCATCGCGACACTTCCGGTGTGCGCGGGTTTCGGCATTCGCCGCCGCGAGCAGGTCGAGCGGCTGCGCGGCCACGTGGATGGCGTGGTCGTCGGATCGGCGCTCGTGGAAGTGCTGGAGCGTGGAGAAGATGCGGGCGAATTCCTGCGCGCGTTACGCCCGCGATAATTAAACATAAGACGTGGTAGGCCTCCAAGCGCTCGGTGCCCGCAGCTCGCCCGAGCCACCGCTCGTGTTCGCCATTTGGCGACAGTTGGCAAGTGAGTTGCAGTT
>DATJFM010000048.1:0-5249 GCA_035495655.1 Steroidobacteraceae bacterium | reverse complement strand
CGCCGCACGGCTCAACGTCAACACCGCCGAGTTACCGCAACCATACACGCTCAACGATGTGGTGTGCCTGTTCCTCGCCGCCCGTGGCCGGCGCGAAGAAGCCTATGTGCGTCTGCGCAGCATCATCAAGGACGCCGCGCTTGAGCCACCGCCAGCGCTGCGCCACCTGGCGGCCATCACCGACTTCGATCTGTTCGTGAGCACCACGGCCGATGCGTTGCTCGAGACCGCGATCAACCTCGAGCGCTTTGGCGGGACACCTTCGACCGACGTACTCTCCTACGCACCGAACCGCGTGGTGGATCTGCCGAGCGAGCGCGATCGGCTGCAGCGCCCGATCGTCTACCACCTCTTCGGAAAGCTCGCCGCCTCACCGACCTACGTCATCTCGGACGAGGACCTGCTGGAATTCATCTGCGCACTGCAGAGCGAGCACCTGGTGCCCGAGAAGCTGTTCCACGAGCTCGAGCACAATCATCTGCTGTTCATCGGCAGCAACTTCACCAATTGGCTGGCGCGGCTGTTTCTGCGCATGGCGAAGCGCCAGCGCCTGTCCGACCCACGCGATGTGGGTGAGGTGCTGGCGGATGACCACAGCAGCATGGACGACCGCCTGGTGGCATTCCTGCAGCAAGTGAGCGTGCGTACTCGCATTTATATGGGAGCGGAGCGTTTCGTCGAGGAGCTGTTCACTCGCTGGCAAGCCGGGCGCAAGAGCGCCGCCACGATCGCCGCCGTGCCGGCGCGGTTTCTGCCGCCAGCACGCGAGATGCCCGACCACGCAGTGTTCATCAGCTACGCGCGCGAGGACCTGCCGGCGGTTCAGCAGATCAAGGCGGGACTCGAAGCGGCGGGGGTCACCACCTGGTTCGACCTAGATCGGCTCGAGGTCGGTGACGACTACGACCGCAAGATACAACGCAACATCATGCGTTGCTCCTACTTCATTCCGGTGGTCTCCGCCAACACCCAGCGTCGTCTCGAAGGCTACTTCCGGCGCGAATGGAGCTATGCCATGGACCGCGTGCGCAACATGGCCGATGGCGCACTCTTCATCCTGCCCGTGAGCGTCGATGCCACCACCGCAGCGGAGGCTCTGGTCCCCGATAAGTTCAAGGCGCTGCACTTCACGCATCTGCCACGCGGTGAGGTGAGCGGCGAATTCGCCGCACGGCTCGCAGACTTCATGCAGGCGCGCTCCCGATGAATGCGGCGGTACGCGAAGCGGTGGTCGAGGTCGCCGCGACCGTCGATGCAAAGAACCCCTGGCTGGGGCTCGCTTCCTTCACGGAGGAGACACGCCAGTACTTCTTCGGTCGCGATGAGGAGGTCGCCGAGCTCGCGCGGCGTGTACAGCGCAAGCTCCTCACCGTGCTCTTCGGGCAGTCGGGACTCGGCAAGACCTCGATCCTGCGCGCCGGGCTCGTGCCGCGCCTACGCAGCCAGGGGTATTGCCCGGTCTACGTACGTATCGATTACAGCAAGGGCTCGCCCGAGCCCGCCGAGCAGATCAAGCAGGCCATCCGCCTCAATGCGCGTCGCTCGGGCGAGTGGACGCAGACCGGGGTGGCCGTGGAGGGCGAGTCGCTGTGGGAGTTCTTACACCATCGCGATGACGTGCTGCTCGATGAGTCGGGCCGCACGCTCATTCCACTGCTGATCTTCGATCAGTTCGAGGAGATCTTCACTCTCGCACAGAGCGATGACTTTGGCCGCGCGCGCGCCGCGCGCTTCATCGCGGAGCTCGCGGACCTGGTGGAGAACCGGCCGCCGAAGGAGTTCGAGGCGCGGCTCGAGCAGGACGAGTCCGCCGCCGAACGCTTCGACTTTGCGCGCAGCGATTACCGCGTGCTGATCGCGCTGCGCGAAGACTATCTCGCCCCGCTCGAGGGGCTGAAGCAGACCATTCCCAGCATCTCCCAGAACCGCCTGCGGCTTGCCCCCATGACCGGAACGCAGGCACTGGCCGCGGTGCTGGAGCCGGGCAAGGGACTGGTCACCCAGGAAGTGGCCGAAGCGATCGTGCGTTTCGTCGCAGGCGGGGCCGAGCTCGCCAACGCGGTCGTCGAGCCCTCGCTCCTCAGTCTCATCTGCCGAGAGCTCAATGACGCGCGTATCGCACTGGGCCGCCGGGAGATCTCTCTCGATCTGCTCGCTGGCTCGCACACCACCATTCTCACCAACTTCTACGAGCGCGCCCTCGCCGACCAACCTGCGGCCGTGAGGCGCCTCATCGAGGATGATCTCCTCACCGACTCCGGGTTCCGCGAGAACGTCGCCGAGGAGAGCCTCGTCAAGCGATTCGCCGAGGCGGACGCGGCGCCCAATACGCTTGCGCTGCTGGTGAACCGCCGCCTGCTGCGTATCGAGGAGCGACTCGACGTTCGGAGGGTGGAGCTCACACACGATGTCCTCTGTGGCGTCGTCAAAGCCAGCCGGGATCGGCGCCAGGAGCGCGAAGCGCGCGAGGCCACCGAGCGGCTGCTCGCGGAGCAGAAGGAACGCGAACTTGTTGCGCGGCGGGCAGCGGCGCGCGCCCGACAGATCGCTGCCGCCTGCACGGTGCTTGCCGCCGTGGCGCTCATCGCGGCGGTCTTTGCCTACTTCAGCAGTCAACGTGCCCGGCGCGCCGAGCGCGAGGCCCAGCAGACCCGCGCGCTGGCGGAGCAGGCTCGTGGGCAGGCCGAGCAACTGCTCGGGTATCTCAGTGATGACTTTGCGCGAGAGCTCGAGAACTTCGGACGGCTCGAGGTGCTGGCGGAGTTCTCGCAGCGCCAGATCGATTACTTTCACGGGCTCCCGCCGGCGTTGCGGGGTGCCGACACGGTGCGCAATGGTGCACTCGCGCTCGTGAACCATTCGCGCGCCGTCCGCGCTTTGGGTCAGCTGGACGTCGCCGGCAGCAATGCGGACGAAGCCGTGCAGCTCCTGCGTACACTTGCCGATTCGACGGGCCGCTCCGAGGCGACCACGGTGCCGCTCGCACGCGCCTACGCTGCGAAGGCACGTGTTCTGGAGAGCCGCGGCGACCCAACCGACACCCTGACCAGTGAACAGGCGATCGGCGCATTGCAGCCACTGCTTGCCGCGCCCAAGCCACCCCTGGCGGCGAGACGGGCCTATGTCGAGATCGCCACACGTCTTGGCTACCAACAGGGAGCTGCATCTCATCGCGAGGACGCAGTGCGCACCTTGCGCTCAGCGATGCAGGCGGCGTCCGATCTCGGGGGCCGGGATGCCCACGATCCGGAGATGGGCGCCTATTACGCAGAGGCCGGGGGTTGGCTGGTGACCGTGCTAGAAAATCTCGGGCAGTACGCCGAAGCACGACGCATCAGCCATGAGTGCCTCGCAGTGGCGGACCACGTCCTCGAGCGGCGCCCTGGCTACCGGCTTGCGCTTCATTCGCAGCAGATACTTGCAGGAGTGCTCGTGTCCGTGAGCAAGGATGAGCTCGATCCACAGGCCGCACGTCAGGCAGCGCTACGTCAGGAGCAAGTGTCGCTCAATCTGCTCAATCTCGATCCCAACAATGTCACGAGCCTCAACAACATGGCGGTAGCCGTGGATCAGCTCGCCGACACGTTCTGGCAGGCCGGACAGTTGCATGAGTCCGTGGTGCATCGTGTGCGGCAGCTCGATTACGCGCGCCGTGCAGCCGTCGGTGGCGCCTCGTTCGTGACCAACTACACGGGCACACTGGCTGGCGTCGCGTATTTTCAGGCAGCCGTGGGCGATGACGGCGCAGCGAAGGCAACGCTGGCATCGGGCGAAGCGGAGGTCCTCAAGCTTAGGCAGAGCGACCGCGGCGAAGATGCGGCTGTAATCGCGGAGGGTTGGTTGCAGGTTGGCGCGGCGTATGTTGCGCTGCAGCGTGACGATCTTGTCTCGACCCGCCGCATCGTGGCCGAGGCGCTGCGCGAACTGCAGGGAATCACGCCGCACGGCGAACTGCAATTCCGCAAGAACTTTGAGCTCTATTTTCTCTACGACGCCGGGGGACGCGCCGCATATCTGTCAGGTGACCCTGCCGCAGCGGAACAGTACATGGTGAAGGCTGTGGAAGCGCGCACGGCCGTCGGCACCGGCGACACCGATGATCGGCGACAGCTCGAGATGTTGCACACCTGGCTCGCGCTGGCGCAGGTCGGTCGAGGCCACACGGACGAAGCCGTCCAGACGATCGCACCGGTGGTGAAGTTTCAACGCGAGCTGGCGGCGCGCAATCGCGGCGATCGCTGGCAGCCACAGGAGCTTGCCGCCGCACTCTATGCACAGGCACTCACAGACCCTGCCAACCGTGCCGCGCTCTTAAGTGAGGCCACGCACCTGATCGATGGCCTGGTGCCGGAGGTGCGCGCAACGCATTATGTGCGCCAGTGGCACGCGCGAATCGCGGAGGCACAGCGGACGGTGGGAAGAACTACCGGCGGTTAAAGGTCTCCGGGACCTCTCGCCGACGCATCCGCACTGAAGCGAGCGGCAGGCTTAGTGGTTTGCGCAACGTCGCCATCGCTTTCAGCGACGTGCTCTTTATCGTTGACGGCGACGCGCCGCTTCTCAGCTTTTTCGGGACATCGCGCTACGGTCGCATCCTGGTGTGTCGCACACCAGTCGTCGGACATGTTGTAGAGACCTGAGCTGGCACATGATGCCAACGGAGCAGCGAGCACAGCGATCAATACGATTCTCATGCTGACGACCATGGTCTCTTCGGCTGCACCGCGACGCTAGATGCACCAACGCCACTTCTTCAAGGAGGCTTATTGGCTCGCCGAAGAATCTGCACTGGCCCGGGGTGAAAAGTAAGTGGCCGTTCGGACACTGTCGCTCACGTCGCCCCGCGGCTACCCTCGGTCAGTACCACATCGTCCAGCCCGTTGCAGTTATCGGTCGAAGGGTCTTTATTGAGGAACTCGATGACCGTAGTCGTGCTATTTGCCACGAATGAGGCGGTGAAGGTTTCCCAGCTCAGCTCGTTCGTACAGGTCGTGCACGAGTTTGTGAACGTCCCCAAGGGCGCGCCATTCACCGTGACAACGACGGTGCTCCTTGTACCGTAGATGCCATGACGATTGAAGACGTTTCCCACCGCGAACGACAGGTGGTACGTCCTGCCCACGACGGTCGGTGCAGTTTGCCTGATCGTTTCGCCGGTACTCGCCAGAAACCCCGTCAAGTCGAGCCACTGCGACCCCTCGCTCGCGGGAAACTGGATGGAAAAAGAGCTGAACGTGCTGTCGACCAGG
>DATJFM010000047.1:0-54818 GCA_035495655.1 Steroidobacteraceae bacterium | reverse complement strand
TACGAGAACGCGCATTTCAGTGCGCGCGTCTCCTACAACTACCGCTCGGCGTTCTACAGCGGACTCGATCGCAGCACGGCGTTCACGCAGGATTCGATCGGTACCCTCGCCGCAACGCTGGCGTGGATCTTCAATGAAAATCTCAGCGTGAACCTCGATGGTCAGAACCTGAACAATCCGACGCTCAAGTACTACGCGCTCGACACCACTCAGCCGCGCGCGTTCTACAAGAACGGACGTCAGTACTACCTGACGCTGCGCGCGAGGTTCTGAGAGGGCACGGATTCACCGGGGCGGGCGTTGGGCCCGCCCCGGCGAGCCGCAGCTGTGGCGCATCCGGCGCCGTGAGGCGCATCATCTGCCGGCGATGGACTCGCCATGACAACCGCGACGCTCTTCAACTATTCCTATAGCCCGCCGAGTTCGCTTCCCTCGGGGCCCGCGCCCGCCAACCTGCGCCGCATCGTCATCATCGGCGGGGGCACGGCGGGCTGGATGACGGCGCTCGTTCTCGCGCGCTCCTTCATCAGCCGCGGGGTAGGCATCACGGTGCTCGAGTCGCCGGCCATTCCCATCATCGGCGTCGGCGAGGGTTCCACACCGTGGCTGCGCGGCTTCTTCGACATGCTCGGAATCGAGGAATCCGAGTGGATGCCGGCCTGTCATGCCACCTACAAGTCCGGCATCACCTTCGCCGGGTGGTCGACGCGGCCGGGATTCACGAGCTATTTCCATCCCTTTGCCTCGATGCTCGACAACCTCACCATGAGTCAGTTCGTGCACAACGTCGAGGCACGCGTGCAGGGAGCGGACCTGCATGCCCATCCGGACCGGTTCTTCATCGCCACCCGTCTGGCACGTGAGCGCCGCGCACCCAAGGCGCCGGACACCTTCCCGTTCGACATCTGGCACGGCTATCACTTCGATGCCGTACTCCTCGGGCAGTTTCTGCAGAAGAAGGCGCTCGAGCGCGGGGTGCGCTACCAGAGCTGCCACGTGACCCACGCGACGCTCGATGCGGAAGGCAACATCGCCTCGGTGGCCACGCGCGAAGGCGACACCTATGCCGCCGACATATTCGTAGACTGCAGCGGGTTTGCGGGTCTTTTGATCGAGAAGGCGCTGCACACTCCCTGGGTCAGTTTCGCGGAGAATCTCTTCAACGATGCGGCGGTGGCCTTGCCGACGCCGATGGATGAGACCATTCCGTGCGAGACGGTATCGACCGCACTGCGCCACGGCTGGGCCTGGAAGATCCCGCTCACGAGCCGCTATGGCAATGGCTACGTGTACAGCAGCCGCTATTGCGATGCCGGGCAGGCCGAGCGCGAGCTGCGCGAGCATCTCGGGCTGCTCGAGGCGGATGTGCCGGCACGGCACCTCAAGATGCGCATCGGGCGGGTCACGCAACACTGGAACCGTAATTGTCTCGCCGTGGGTCTCAGCCAGGGCTTCATCGAGCCGCTCGAGGCGACGGCGCTGCTCTTCATTCAGCAAACCGCCACCACCTTCGCCGACTTCCTGGAGAAGGGGGATGTGAGCGAGGCCGCGCACGAGCGCTTCAATGCGCTCATGAACGCCCACTTCGAAGGCATCCGCGACTACATCGTCACGCACTACAAGACCAACACCCGCACCGACACCGAGTACTGGCGTGACAATGCGGCGAATCTGAGCGTTTCGGATGATCTGAAGAAGCTCTACTCGCTGTGGATGACCGGCAAAAGCATCGTGCCGGGGGTGCGTCAGCAGGTGATCGGCCGCGGTTACCCGGTGTTCTCCTGGTTTGCGCTCATGGCCGGGATGGGAGTGTTCCCTGATCAGCAGGAGCTGCGGGCCCCGACCGCCCAGGAGTCGCGCTACCGCATGGAGGAGATCGACAACCTTCTCCAGCGCAGCGCCGGGAATTATCCCGACCACAAGAGCGTGCTGGCCCGCATCCCATTGCGGCGGCGTGAGCCTGCGTTGCAGGCCTACTTCTGGTAACCGCGAGCACCGCGGCTGGGGCCCTCGCCGTGCAAGCTCCCGCACCGATCCGCGAATTCGACACGTGCGATGCCGAGCTCATCCGTCGCGAGGTGTTGATGAGCGGGGAGCCCGCGGTGCTGCGCGAACTGGTGAGCGAGTGGCCCGCCGTTGCCGCCGCGCGCCGCTCGCCCGGGGATCTCATCGCTTACCTGCGCCAGCTCGATAGCGGCGCGCCGGTCGATGCCATCATGACCGCTCCCGAGATCGAGGGGCGGATCTTCTACCGCGACGCGCTCAACGGTTTCAACTTCGTCCGCAACCGCCTGCCGCTCACCGCCATCGCCGAGCAGGCACTGCGCTACGCCGGCCATGCCCGTGCGCCGGCGGTGGCCGTGCAAAGCGCGCCGCTCGGTGAGTGCCTGCCGGGCTTTGCCGCGGCCAATCCCTTGCCACTCGCACACCCCTCCGCGCAGCCGCGCATCTGGCTCGGCAACGCCGTCACCACTCCAACGCATCTCGATGAGTGGTTCAATGTGGGGTGTGTCGTGCTCGGTCGGCGCCGCTTCACGCTGTTTCCGCCGGCGCAGATCGCCAATCTCTACGTAGGACCCCTCGATTACGCGCCGACCGGAGCGCCGATGAGTCTCGTGCAGCTGCATGCACCGGACTTCGCGCGCTTCCCGCGCTTCCGCGAGGCGCTCGCGCAGGCGCGCTCGGCCGAGCTCGGCCCGGGCGATGCGATGTTCATTCCACCGCTCTGGTGGCACAACGTCGAATCGCTCGACGCGCTGAATGTGCTCGTGAACTACTGGTGGCATGCGAGCGGAGCACCGCTCGGCAGCGTTTCCGGTTACGACAGCCTGCTGCACGCGATCCTCAACATCCGCGAGCTTCCCGAGCCGGCGCGGGCTGCGTGGCGCGAGCTCTTCGAGCACTACGTGTTCGGCTCACAGGAGGCGGTGACGGCACACATTCCCGAGCCACGCCGCGGAGTTCTCGGACGGCTCGCTCCCGCCGATGCCGAGCGGCTACAGGCGCAGCTCGCCGAGCGATTGCGCCCGCACAAGTGATGCGTAGCGCCGTGCTCGTACGCTTGCGCCTCCTGGTGGCGGGTCTTGGCACCGCAATCGCTCTCGCAGCTCTGCCGGGTGGCGCGAGCGCCGACGTCGGTGTCATTCCGCGTCCCGCGAACGTCAGCTCCCGCCCGGGACACTTCCTGCTGCGCACTGACACCGAGGTGTATGCGACGGCGGATGCGCACTCGCAGCGCATCGCCACCTATTTCACCGAGCTCCTGCGCACGAGTCACGCTATGGCGCTCAGAGTGCGCAAGCTGCCGCAGGTAGAGGGGGCCGACTCGCTCGTACCCGCACATGCGGTCCTCTTCCGACTCGACCCGCAGGCTCCGGGCACGAGCCCGGAGAGCTACCAGCTCGATGTCTCCGCGGACGCGGTTATGGTCTCGGCCCGCGAGCCGCAGGGCCTGTTCTACGGCGCTGTCACCCTGTGGCAACTCTGCAGTGCACCGGCTGCGCACGCCGAAATCGAGCTCGATGCGACACTCATCCGCGACACACCGCGTTTCCGTTGGCGCGGACTGATGCTCGATTCGGCGCGCCACTTCCAGTCGCCGCAGTTCGTGATGCGCTACATCGACTGGTTGGCGCTGCACAAGCTGAATGTTCTCGGCTGGCACCTGACCGACGATCAGGGCTGGCGGCTCGAGATCCGCAAGTACCCGCGCCTCACCTCCGTGGGCGCATGGCGGGTCGAAGCGGGCGAGGCGGCACGGCGCGACATCGATCCGGCGACCGGCCGCCCGCGGCTGTACGGGGGCTTCTATACCCAGGAGGACGTGCGGCGCATCGTTGCGCATGCCCGCGAGCGTTACGTCACCATCGTCCCGGAGATCGACATGCCCGGGCACGCGAGCGCGGCGATCGTCGCCTATCCGAGTCTCGGCGTCACGGAGCATCCGCCACGCGCGGTGCCCGCCGACTGGGGCGTGTTCACCAATCTCTACAACGTGGAGGAGTCCACGTTCCTGTTTTTCGAAAACGTGCTTGCGGAGGTCATGCAGCTTTTCCCCGGTGAGTTCATTCATGTCGGCGGCGATGAGGCCGTGAAGGACCAGTGGAAGGCCTCGCCGCGCGTGCAGGCACGCATGCGCGAGCTCGGCGTGCCAAATGAGGAGGCCCTGCAGGGCTATTTCACTCAGCGCATGGGGAAGTATCTGCAGGCGCACGGCCGCCGTCTGATCGGCTGGGACGAGATACTCGAGGGCGGCGTGCCGCCGGGTGCGACGGTCATGTCCTGGCGGGGCGTCGAGGGCGCAGTCGCCGCGGCTGCGAGCGGACACGATACAGTGCTTTCCCCTGCACCCACGCTGTATCTGGATTTCCGCCAGGGCACCGGGCCCAACGAGCCGCCGGGCAGGGGAGAGGTCGTCTCGCTCGAGCGCGTGTATCGCTTCGATCCGCTTCCCGGGCCACTCGCCGCAGCGGCCGCACATGTGCTCGGGGTACAGGCCAACCTCTGGACCGAGCACGTGCGCACCGAGGAGCAGACCGCCTACATGAGCTGGCCGCGCGCCGCGGCACTGTCTGAGATCGGCTGGTCTGCGGCGGAGAGGCGCGACTACGCCGACTTCGTGCGGCGGCTGCCCCTCGAGTTGGACCGTTACCGCGCGCTCGGCATTGCCTTCTCGGCGGATGTGTTCGCGCCGCCGCGCGTGCTCGGCCCGTGGGACCGGCACATGAGTCAGGACCTCGCCACCTGTACGGACAAAGATGTTTTGAATCTCGAGGATGATGCGCCGCTCAAGGGGCCGCGCGCGGTGTTTCTCATCGACATCGAGAATCCCTGCTGGATGCTGCCGGCTGCCGAGCTCACCGGCGCACGCAAACTGACGGCGGCCGTGGGCCAGGTGCCTTTCAACTTTCAGATCGGCCACGACATCGAGGCGATCCGTCTGCGACCCCCGCGCACCCCGGCGGGCGAGCTCGAGGTGCGTCTCGATTCCTGCGAGGGCGAGCCGCTCGCAGTGTTGCCACTCGCAGCCGCGGCTGGCAAAGACGCCGTCACGGTGCTGCCCGCGGCAGAGCTGCCCGCGCTGCAAGGCACTCACAGACTCTGCTTCAGCTTCACGCAGCGCGGACTCGATCCCATGTGGGCGATCGATTGGGTGCAGCTCGCGCCGTGAAGCCGCCCGGCACACTGACGCTGCTCGCGCCGCTCGCCGGCTGGAGTGCGCCGCTCGATGAGGCGCCCGATGAGGTGTTCGCCGCGCGCCTGCTCGGTGATGGTGTCGCCATCGATCCGACCGAGGGGACGTTGCATGCTCCCTGCGATGCGGTGGTCGTGCTGCTGCCGGCGTCACGCCACGCCGTGACGCTGCGCACCGCGGCGGGATGTGAGATTTTGCTGCACGTCGGCATCGATACCGTGGCGCTCGGCGGGGAGGGGTTCGAGGCGCACGTCAGCCAGGGCGCGCGGGTGCGCGCCGGCGAGCCGCTCTTGAGCTTCGACCTGGATTTCCTCGCGCAGCGCGCGCGCAGTGTGCTCACACCGGTCATCGTCACCTCCGACAGCGGCTGGGCGATTCGCGGGCGCACGGTCGATCGCGCCATCGCGCTCGGCGAGCGGCTCATGGAAGTCGCGCTGCAGCGCGCACGGCCCGATGACGCGAGCCTTGGCAACGCAGCGTCGGCGGCGGCCGCGGTGCGCCGGTTGACGGTGAGCTTCGAGCACGGCATCCACGCCCGCCCCGCGGCGCTGCTCGCGGCCGCACTGCGTTCGCTAGCGGCGGATGTACGCCTCATGGCGCGCGGCCGCGAGGCCAATGCGCGCAGCACCGTGGCTCTCATGGCTCTCGGCGTGCGGCATGGCGAGGAGATCGAGATTCGCGCCAGTGGCCCGGATGCGCACAATGCGCTGAACGCGCTCACCGCTATCTTCAATGCGCACGAGAGCGCGCCCCGGCCGGCGCAGCCGCCGCCCGCATCGGCCGCAGTTCATCCGCCCGCCGGACTCGACCTCGGAACCGCCCAGCCTGGAGAGTCGCCCGCAGCTCGCACTGTCATGACATACGGGGTCCTGCGTGGCGTCGCGGCGAGTCCGGGTCTCGCCATCGGACCCGCGCTGCAGCTGCACCGGCCCGAGATCCGCGTGCGCGAGACGGGAGCGGGAGCGCCCGCTGAGCATGCTGCGCTCGACAGTGCGCGCGCCGAGGTGCGTGCGCGACTCGAGCGCACGGCGCTCGCGGCCGCGAGCGATGCAATGGGTACGGCCCGGGAGATCGCGGCGGCACACCTCGAGCTGCTCGATGATCCGGAGCTGATCGCCGCGGCGCGCACCGCGATCGATGCCGGGCGCAGTGCCGGCGCCGCCTGGCGCGCAGCGGTGCGCGACAGCGCGGACACCTTGCGGGCGCTCGACGATGCGCGCCTGCGCGAGCGCGTCGATGATCTGCTCGATCTCGAGGCGCAGGTGCTGCTCGTCCTCGCAGGGGAGTCGGTTGAGCCTGCGGCGGCACTTCCGGAGCAGGCGATCGTCATCGCACGCGAGCTATTGCCCTCGCAGTTGATCGCGCTCGATGGCGCACGGCTCGCCGGTATCGCCATGGCAGCGGGCGGCGCGACCTCGCATGCAGCCATCCTGGCCGCCGCCATGGGAATCCCGGCACTCGTCGCGCTCGGGCCGCAGGTGCTCGCGATACCTGATGGCGCCGAGGTGATTCTCGATGCCGCGGTCGGTGCACTCGAGGTGGCACCGCTTGAGCCGCGGCTGACGGCGGCGCGGGCGCGTCTGGCCGCGAGTGTGGCAGAGCGTGCGGCGCTCGCATCGGCTGCGCAGCGTGAGTGCCGTACCGCGGATGGGGTGCGCATCGAGGTGCTGGCCAACGTCGGCTCCGTTGCCGAGGCGCAGGCCGCCGTACGTAACGGCGCCGAGGGTTGCGGGCTGCTGCGCACCGAGTTCCTGTTCCTCGACCGTCTCACTCCGCCGAGCGAGTCCGAGCAGACCGCGCAGTATCAGCAGATCGCGGACGCGCTTGGGGAACGTCCGCTCACCATCCGTACGCTCGATGCCGGCGGCGATAAACCCATCGCTTACCTGCCGATGCCGCGCGAAGACAACCCCGCGCTCGGCTTGCGCGGTATTCGCACCGGCCTCGCGTGGCCGCAGCTGCTGCGCACACAGCTGCGCGCGGTGCTCGGCGTTCGCGGCCCGGCGCGCTGCCGGCTGCTCCTGCCGATGATCACCGACCTCGAGGAGATCGAGGCGGTGCGCAGAGTGCTCGAGGAGGTGCGCGGCGAGCTCGGGCGAAGCGAGTCGATCGCTGTCGGGGTAATGATCGAGACGCCGGCCTCGGCGCTGCTCGCCGAGCGCATCGCGGCGGTGGCGGATTTTCTCTCGATCGGTACCAATGATCTCACGCAGTACACCCTCGCCATGGACCGCGGTAACCCGCAGCTCGCCGCGCGGCTCGATGCGTTGCACCCGGCGGTGCTGCGTCTCATCGCGCGTGCGGCCGAAGGTGCGCGTACCCATGGCCGCCATGCCGCGGTGTGCGGTGGACTGGCCTCCGAGCCGATCGCCGCACCGCTCCTCGTCGGGCTCGGGGTGAATGAGCTCTCGGCGGTGCCCGCCGTCATACCGCAGCTCAAGGCGCGGATCGGCAGCGTCTCGCTGCGCGACTGTCGCGCGCTCGCCGAGGAGGCGCTGAAGCTACCGACCGCCGCCGCGGTGCGCGCGCTCGCCGCAGATGCGACACCCGCTGCGGCCCAGGTGCCGGCATGAAGGGACTGCTGGCCAGCCTGCAGAAGGTCGGTGGCGCTTTGATGCTGCCGATCGCGGTGCTGCCCATCGCGGGACTTCTGCTAAGGCTTGGGCAGCCGGACCTGTTCGATTCCGCCTCGATGACCGCGGCTGGGCAGGCAATCTTCGGTAATCTCGGTCTGCTGTTTGCGATCGGTGTCGCGGTGGGCCTGGCGCGCGAGAACCACGGCGCGGCGGGACTGGCGAGCGTGGTGGCGTATCTCGTGGCCACGCGCGGCGCCGAAGTGCTCATCAGCGTGCCGCCCGAGGCGATCGCGGATGTCAGCGGCCGCGCCCGGGAGCTTGCCATCGCGGCCTACAAGTCGCACGAGCTCGCGCGACTCACCGTGCCGGTCGGAATCCTCTCGGGCCTCATGGCCGGCGCGCTCTACAACCGCTTCTACAACATCACGCTGCCGAGTTACCTGAGCTTTTTCGGCGGCCGGCGCTTCGTGCCGATCGTGAGCGGTCTCGGCGGGCTCGTCCTGGCGTTCGCCTTCGGCACGCAGTGGCAGCACCTCGAGCAGGGCATGGACGTACTCAGCCGTTCGGTTCTGCACGCGGGCTCGCTCGGCCTCTTTGCCTATGGTGTCCTCAATCGCCTGCTCATCGTCACCGGGCTGCATCACATCATCAACAACATCGCCTGGTATCTGCTCGGGGAGTATCACGGTGTCACCGGCGACCAGGCGCGCTTCTTCGCCGGCGACCCGAGCGCCGGGGTCTTCATGTCGGGATTCTTCCCGGTGATGATGTTCGGACTGCCGGCGGCGTGTCTGGCGATGTACCACTGCGCGCTGCCCGAGCGGCGCCGGGTGGCCGGCGGCCTTCTCGGCTCAATCGCGCTCACCTCGATTCTCACGGGAGTTACCGAGCCGATCGAATTCACTTTCATGTTTCTCGCACCGGCGCTCTATGCCGTACACGCGCTGCTCACCGGCGTCGCCTTCATCGTCACGAATGCGCTGCACGTGCGGCTCGGCTTCGGCTTCTCCGCCGGGCTGATCGACTACGTGCTGAACTTCCGCCTGGCCACGCGCCCGCTGTGGCTGCTGCCGCTCGGAGCGGTGTACTTCGCGCTCTACTACGTGTTGTTTCGCTACGTCATCGTGCGCTTCGATCTCAAGACTCCGGGGCGTGAGGCAGGCGAGGCGGCAGCGGCGCCGGCACCGGTGGCGCCCGCCGCGCGCGCCGCGGCGTGGATCGCGGCTCTCGGCGGCGGCGCCAACCTGCGCTCGGTCGATGCCTGCACCACACGGCTGCGGCTCACCGTGAAGAGCCAGAGTCTGGTGGATGCCGAAGCGCTGCGGCAGCTCGGAGCGCGCGGTATGGTGCGCCCCTCGCCGCAGGCGCTGCAGGTCGTAGTGGGAACGACCGCCGATCAACTCGCCGGCGAGATCCGCGCGGCGCTGCCAGGCGCTGAGGCTGCGGCCGTGCGCGGCGCCTCCGCAGCGCAGATGCAACCAACAGCTCTGCCAGCGCTCGCGCGGCGGACGGTTATCGCACAGACAGCCGGCGATTCCTGGCGCGGCGATGCCGCGTCGCTCCTCGCTGCGCTCGGCGGACGCGACAACGTTCGAACGCTCGCGGCGGCTGCGAGCCGCCTGCGCGTGGAAATCCGGGACGCTGCGCGGCTCGACCGCGCGCGGCTCGATGCGCTGGGACTGCGCGGTGTGGCGGTGTTGCGGCCGGATTGCGTACACCTGCTCGTGGGGCCCGAGGCGGGGGCGGCGGCTGCGGCGCTGCGGCATCTGTTGGAGCCCACGACCGCCTGATGGGTCCGGGTTTCGATGGCGCAGCCGTTCAAGCCAGGTCCGGCCTGCAACGTTAGTATTTTCTTTTGTTCCCGTTTCCGCGTACGCTCGACATAGTACGCTTCACAAACAAAAAGAAGGGGCTTGGGGGTGAGATGCGTTCGCTCCCGCAAACCTAAAACTAGAACGGCAGAGGATATGGAAGATGCTCATTCTTACACGACGTGTCGGCGAGACCGTCATGATTGGTGACGACGTGACCATCACGGTTCTGGGGGTCAAAGGGAACCAGGTGCGCGTCGGAATCAATGCGCCAAAACACGTCGCCGTCCACCGCGAGGAAATCTACGAGCGCATCAAGCGCGAGCAGCAATCCGACGAGGTGGAACAGCCCAAGCCGGCGGAGTGCGCGCCGGCCTGAGGCTCGAGAGGTGCGTGCCGCAGATTTCGCGGCCGCATCGACCGCACCTTAAAGCGCTCAGCAGGTCAACCGCGACCGGCGCTGCGGCCGGCGCGTCGCTGTTGCACGCCCGCAAGATATGGCCGGGGCAGCGTTCAGGCTGGTCTCTATCCCCACGCTGCGCCGCGAAGCCGGAGAGGCGGGAGCCCATTCGCTTGCGAGGCGCACCGACGGGCGATTGCGTTTGGGCTCTTGCGGCCGATTTAACAGAATGCGGCCGGGCGGGCCTGACGGTTTGGTGCTGTGGACCCCTGTAGCGCCTCAGCGGTAACTGGGCAACAACGAGTTGGCCTTTGATTGCACCTCGGCGTGCCGCACGATCGTCGCGGCCTCCTCGATGTCGAGCGCGAGCAGCCGGTCGGTGGCGGCAAAGGGTACCTTCAGGCGCAGGGCGCCGTGCACCGTCGCGAGCCTGGATGAGGTCTTCAGCGGCGCGCGCAGGTCGATCCCCTGGCAGGCGGCGAGCAACTCGATGGCCACGATGTTCAAGGCGTTGGAGGTCATCTCGCGCAGCCGTCGGGCGCCGTGGGTCGCCATGCTGACGTGGTCCTCCTGGTTGGCCGAGGTCGGAATGTTGTCGATGCTCGCCGGGTGGCACAGCATGCGGTTCTCCGCGACCAGCGCCGCCGCGGTCACCTGTGCCAGCATGAAGCCGGAGTTGACGCCGCTGTCGGGGGCGAGGAAGGCCGGCAGCCCGCTCATGTTTGGATCGACCAGCAGCGCAATGCGCCGCTCCGCGATCGAGCCTATCTCTGCGCAGGCGAGCGCGAGGACATCGGCCGCAAACGCCACCGGCTCCGCATGGAAGTTGCCGCCCGACAGCACCTCGCCGCTGTCGCTGAACACGAGCGGATTGTCGGTGACCGCGTTGGCCTCGGTGGCGAGCGTTGCGGCCTGCTGTGACATCAGATCGAGACAGGCGCCCATCACCTGCGGCTGACAGCGCAGCGAGTACGGATCCTGCACGCGCGTGCAGGTACGGTGCGACTCGCGGATCTCACTGCCCCCGAGCAGCTCCCGGTACAGGTGTGCGACGCGCGCCTGACCTTCGTGGCCGCGTAGGTGTTGAATGCGTGGATCGAAGGGCACATCGCTGCCCTGCAGCGCATCCACCGACAGGGCACCGGTCACCACCGCTCCGGCGTAGACCTTCTCCAGCTCGAACAGGCCCGCCAGCGCCAACGCGGTCGACACCTGCGTGCCATTGAGGAGTGCCAGTCCCTCCTTGGGGCCGAGCGCAGCTGGAGTGAGACCCTCCTGAGCCAGTGCTTCCGCGGCGGGCAACACCTCGTCATGGCGGCGCAGCTGCCCGAGGCCGAGAACCGCCAGCGACAGGTGCGCGAGCGGCGCCAGATCGCCGGAAGCCCCAACCGATCCCTGCGCCGGAACACAGGGCAGGAGCCCGGTGTTGATCAAACGCTCGAGAAAACGCACCAGCGGCTCGCTTACCCCGGAGAAGCCCTGCAGCAGGCTCGCGAGCTTCAGCACCAGGGTGAGCCGCACTACGGAGTCGTCGAGCAGGGCGCCGACCCCGGCGCTGTGTGACAGGATGATGTTGCGTTGCAGGAGCGTGCGCTGGGCGGGCGCGATGCGGGTGTTGGCGAGGAGCCCGAACCCGGTGTTGATACCGTAGGCCGGCGCCTCGGCGGCTGCGAGGCGCGCGGTGAGCAGGTGCGCGGCGCGCACCGGGCCGAGCGCCTCGGGCGCGATGCCGACCGTCACCGGCCCTTCGTACACCCGCCGCAGCTCCGCCAGGCGCAGCGGCCGCGCGCCGAGCTTCAGGATGTCTGATTCGGCCATCGCAGAACCTCCGCCGCGCGGACTACCGTCCGCCGCGGGTTGAAACCTATCCAGTAGCCGAGCTCTTCCGGGGCGCCCACGTTCCACACCACGAAGTCGGCTGCATGCCCGGGTGCGAGTGCGCCGTGCGAGCCGCTGAGCCCGAGCGCGCGCGCCGCGTAGCGTGTAACAGCGAGCAGCGCCTCCTCGGCCGTGAGCCCGAAAAGCCGTGTCGCCATGCTCATGGCGGTGAGGAGCGAAGCCCCCGGCGCAGAGCCTGGATTGCAGTCACTCGCCACCGCCATCGCCGCACGCGCCGCGCGCAGCGCCGCGATGGGTGGCGGCCGCTCGGCCGCCAGGCAGTAGAACGCGACCGGCAACAGCACCGCCACGGTGCCTCCGGCGCCAAGGGCCGCGGCCTCCGCGGCTCCGGCGTACTCGAGGTGATCGCAGGAGAGTGCGCCGTGGCGTGCCGCGAGCAACGTGCCACCGAGATTGGAGAGTTGCTCGGCGTGCATCTTCACCGGGACACCGAGCGCGCGCGCTGCCTCAAACAAGGTCTGCGCCTGCTCGACACTGAAGGCGATGCTCTCGCAGAATACATCGAGCGCATCGACCAGTCCCTCGCCGAGCAGGGCCGGCAGCCACTTACGCGCGATGACCTCGACATACTCCTGGGCGCGGCCGCGATACTCGGGCGGCACCGTGTGGGCGGCGAGCAGTGTCGTGCGCACCGTGACCGGGAAAGCGCGTCCCAGCGCGCGCGCGACGCGCAGCATCTTCGCTTCATCGGCGAGCGTGAGTCCGTAGCCCGATTTGATCTCGAGCGTGGTGACACCTTCAGCCATGAGCGCCGCCAGGCGCGGCACGCTTTCATCGAAGAGCTGCTGCTCACTTGCCGCGCGCACCGCGCGCACCGTGGAGAGAATGCCACCGCCGGCACGCGCGATCTGCTCGTAGGAAGTCCCGCGCAGCCTCTCGGCGTACTCGTTAGCGCGTGTTCCGGCGAATACCAGGTGCGTGTGGCAATCGATCAGCGCCGGCGTGACCCATGCGCCGCCGAGATCGTGGATCTCCTCGGGATCGGCCGGCGGCAGTGCCTCTTCCTCTCCAACCCACTCGATACGCGCGCCGCGGGTGAGGAGAGCTCCACGCGCAATGCGCCGCGCCGCCTCATCGCAGGTGGCGAGCTGCGCGTTGCGCCAGAGCTTGAGCGGCTGGTGCACGGGGCGGCGGCTACGCTTGCGCAGTGAGGAAGGGCAGATTCAACCCGTGCGTGCGCGCGCAGTCGATGGCGCTGGCGTAGCCCGCATCCGCATGTCGCATGACCCCGCTCGCCGGATCGTTCCACAGTACGCGCTCGATGCGGCGCGCCGCCGCGGGAGTGCCGTCGCAGACGATGACGACCCCGGCATGCTGCGAGTAGCCCATACCGACCCCACCGCCATGATGTATCGACACCCACGTGGCGCCGCTGGCGGTGTTCAACAGTGCGTTCAGCAGGGGCCAGTCGGCGACGGCGTCCGAGCCATCGCGCATCGCCTCGGTCTCACGATTGGGACTTGCGACCGAACCGGAATCGAGGTGGTCGCGGCCGATGACGATCGGTGCCTTGAGCTCACCGCGTGCCACCATCTCGTTGAAGGCGAGCCCGAGACGATGCCTATCTCCGAGCCCTACCCAACAGATGCGCGCCGGCAGGCCCTGGAACTGGATGCGCTCGCGCGCCATGTCGAGCCAGTGGTGCAGGTGCGCATCGTGTGGGATGAGCGCGCGCACCTTGGCATCCGTGCGGTAGATGTCCTCGGGATCCCCCGACAGTGCCACCCAGCGGAACGGTCCTACCCCGCGACAGAACAGCGGGCGCACGTAAGCGGGTACGAAGCCGGGGAACGAGAAGGCCTCCTTCAGGCCCTCATCGAACGCCACCTGACGGATGTTGTTGCCGTAGTCGAACACCGGCACATTCAGTTTCTGAAACTCGAGCATCGCCTCGACGTGTCGGCGCATCGAGCCGCGCGCCGCGCGCGCAACCTGCGCCGGATCGGCCGTGCGCAGTCGATCCCATTTCTCCAGGCTCCAGGCGGCCGGCAGATACCCATTGACGGGGTCGTGAGCCGAGGTCTGATCCGTCACGGCGTGCGGCCGCACGCCGCGGCGTAGGAGCTCTGGTAACACCTCGCAGGCATTGCCGAGCAGACCGACCGAGCGCGGCACACCACTCGCGCACGCCCGCTCGATAAGCTCGAGCGCCTCATCGAGATTGCGCGCCTCGAGGTCGAGGTACCTGGTCTGCAGGCGCTTGGCGATGCGCTCCGGGCGGCACTCGATGGCGAGCATGGATGCACCGGCCATCGTCGCCGCGAGCGGCTGCGCCCCGCCCATGCCGCCAAGTCCCGCCGTCAGGATCCATTTGCCGGCAAGGTTGCCGTCGTAGTGCTGGCGCCCCATCTCGACGAAGGTCTCGTAGGTGCCTTGCACGATGCCCTGGCTGCCGATGTAGATCCACGAGCCCGCCGTCATCTGCCCGAACATCATCAGACCGCGTTTGTCGAGCGCGTTGAAGTGCTCCCAGTCCGCCCAGCGCGCCACCAGATTCGAGTTGGCGATGAGGACGCGCGGTGCGTCGCCATGGGTGCGGAACACGCCGACGGGTTTGCCCGACTGGATGAGCAGCGTCTCATCGTCATTGAGCGCGCGCAGCGCCGTTACGATCTGCTCGTAGCACTGCCAGTTGCGCGCCGCCTTGCCGATGCCACCGTACACCACGAGCTCCGAGGGCCGCTCGGCTACCTCCGGGTCGAGGTTGTTCATCAACATGCGCAGCGGTGCCTCAGTGAGCCAGCTGCGGCACGACAATTGTGGGCCGCGCGCAGCACGCAGCGGCACTCGGGCGGATGGGGCAGTCATGATGACCTCGGCTGACAGTTGGCGGCGAGCTCGTAACGCGAGCCCGGATGATAAAGGTCGGCGACACTGGCGATGCGGCCGTTCGAGAAGGTGCGCCGCAGGATGAGCAGACAAGGCTCGCCGCTCTTGAGCTTGAGCAGGCGGCGGATGCGCTGCTCGGGCACGAGCGCGCGCACGGTGTGCTCGGCGCGCTGCAGCGGCGCGACACGGATGAGGAACTCATGTGGCGTGATGCGCGCAAAGTCGTTCTGCAGGTAACCGGGGGCCACCTGCGGATTGACGTAGCGCTCCTCGACCTGCAGCGGCATGCCGTCCTCGAAGTGCGTGAGCAGTGAATGATCGAGCGCTGCGCCCGGCTTCACGCCACAGCGCTCGGCGAGCTCGCGCGTGGCGTTCACCGTTTCGAGCGTCAGCACCTTCGCGCGATGCTCGTGCCCGCGCGCGCGGATCTCGTCCGCAATGTTGCGCACCTCGAGCGGATGGGCGTGCACCCGCTGTTCGGCTACGAAGGTGCCGACACCGGCGACGCGCACCAGCACGCCATCCGCCGCCAGCTCGCGCAGGGCGCGGTTGGCGGTCATGCGGGATATGGCCAGGGTACGCGTCAGCTCGTTCTCCGAGGGCACGCGTGCGCCCGCGGGCAGCGCGCCGCAGGCAATGCGCTCGAGGATGAAGTGCTTCACCTGCAGGTAGCGCGCGGCGGCGGCCTGGAGCGACATTCGATGGGCGCCTTGAAGATCGGCCGGGAGGGCGCCATGATGCCTCGGCGGGCCGCACCTGTCTATACAGGTCCAGGGTGGTTCTCCAGGGAAAGCACCGGATCAGCCACCGCAAAGCCTGTTCCCTCCGCCGCCAGTTCCGGTAGAATGCGCGGCCCCCGCGGGTTTGAGCGAGCGCGGGGGTGGGTGGCCGGTGCCGGCGGTGGTCCTTCGACGGACCTGGGGCACCCCCGAGGAGAACAGAGTGGAAAGCCCCCCGCGGGGCTTTTTCTTTTTGGGTGGGCCTTAAGGCCCATTTTTGTTTGGTCCGGGCGCCGGTGGCGCCTCGAGGGGAATATACGATCGTGGCGGGAATCTTGCGCGAGCGGTTGATCGCCCTCATCGAGCCTCTGCTCGAGCGCCTGGGCTACGAGCTCGTGCAGCTGGATTATTCCGCCGGCCGGGCTCATGCGCTGGTGCGGGTGTTCGTCGATCGGCCGGATGGTGTGACGCTCGATGACTGCGCGCGCATCAGCCGTGAACTCTCCGCGCTGCTCGATGTCGAGGACCCCATTCCGAGTGCCTATACGCTCGAGGTTTCCTCCCCCGGCTTCGATCGAGTGCTGCGTACTCAGGCGCACTTCGGGCGCTTTGTCGGCTCGCGGGTGTTCGTGGAGCTCAAGGAGCCCCGGGACGGTCGCCGTCGCTACACCGGCAAGCTCCTCACCGTGGATGAGGCAGGCATCGCGCTCGAGGTCGATCGCGAGCGGGTGAGGATGGCGTTCGATGAGATCGGCAAGGCAAGGCTGGCGTCCTAGGGCACCGTTCGCCTGGGTGCGCAGACAGGTACGCGAGGTAGGAGCGAAGTGAACAAAGAAATTCTGATGGTGGTCGATGCCGTCTCCAACGAGAAAGGCGTCGACAAGGAAGTGATCTTCGAGGCGCTCGAAGCCGCGCTCGCGTCCGCTACGCGCAAGAAGCACGGCGAAGAGTGGGACGTGCGCGTCGCCATCGATCGCAAGAGCGGCGATTACGAGACCTTCCGCCGCTGGAAGGTGTTTGCCGATGACTCCAAGGAGCTCGAGGTGCCCGAGCGCGAGCTGCGGCTCGAGGACGGGCTCGAGGTCGACCCCAAGGTCGAGGTCGGCGGCTTCGTCGAGCAGCCGATCGAGTCGGTCGCCTTCGGGCGCATTGCCGCGCAGCAGGCGAAGCAGGTGATCGTGCAGAAAGTGCGCGAGGCTGAGCGCGCGCAGGTGGTCGAGGCTTACCAGGACCGCGTCGGCACGCTGGTCGGCGGTGTGGTGAAGCGTGTCGACCGCAACGGCATCTACATCGACCTGGGCAGCAATGCGGAGGGGTTCGTACCGCGTACCGACATGATTCCGCGCGAGCAGGCCAAGCCCCAGGACCGCATCAAGGCCTATCTCAAGGAGGTGCGCTCCGAGCCGCGCGGCCCGCAGCTGTTTCTCACCCGCACGGCGCCGGAGTTTCTCATCGAGCTCTTCAAGCTCGAGGTGCCGGAGGTCGGGCAGGGCCTCATTCAGATTCTCGGCGCCGCGCGTGACCCGGGCGTGCGCGCCAAGATCGCGGTGCGCAGCAACGATCCGCGCATCGACCCGGTGGGCGCGTGCGTCGGCATGCGCGGCTCGCGCGTGCAGGCGGTGTCCAACGAGATCGCCGGCGAGCGCGTCGACATCATCCCGTATGTCGACAACCCCGCGCAGTTCGTGATCAACGCCATGTCGCCCGCGGAAGTGATGTCGATCGTGGTGGACGAGGACGCCCACAGCATGGACATCGCGGTGTCCGAGGACAAGCTGTCGCAGGCGATCGGGCGCGGCGGACAGAACATCCGACTCGCGAGCCAGCTCACCGGCTGGGACCTGAACGTCATGACCGAGTCCGACGCCGAGGCGAAGAGCGAGACCGAGGCGAAGGAGCTGGTGGCGAATTTCATGAAACAGCTCGATGTGGATGAGGACGTGGCGACCATCCTCGCGCAGGAGGGCTTCTCCACCATCGAGGAGATCGCCTACGTACCGCAGGCCGAGCTCGCAGCCATCGAGGAGTTCGACGAGGACATCGTCAAGGAGCTGCGCAATCGCGCACGCGACGTGCTGCTCACCCAGGCGATCGCGAGCGAGGAGACGCTTGACCAGTCGATGCCGGCGGATGACCTGCTGCTGCTCGAGGGTATGAGCCCGGACCTGGCGCTGACGCTCGCGCGCCGCGGCGTGCGCACGCGCGAGGATCTCGCCGAGCAGTCGGTGGATGAGCTCGCCGACATCGAGGGGCTCGCAGCCGAGAAGGCCGCGCAGCTCATCATGACCGCCCGTGCCCCCTGGTTCGAGGCGGGTAACTGAGGCGACGAGGAAGCGAAGTTTATGGCGGAAGTGACCGTTTCGCAGTTTGCCGAGGTGCTGAAAGTGCCGGTCGATCGGCTGCTTGCACAGCTCGACCAGGCCGGCATCAAGGTGTCCGGGCCCGATGCGCGCATCACCGACGATGCGAAGCTCGAGCTGCTCACCCACCTGCGTCGCGCACATGGGAGCGAGGACGCGGGTAGCGATGGCGCGCCGCGCAAGATTACGCTCAAGCGCAAGACGCAGAGCGAGCTGAAGCTCGCGAGCAACCAGGGACGCGCGCGCACCGTGAGCGTCGAGGTGCGCCGCACCCGCAATTACATCAAGCGCGACGTGCTCCAGGAACAGGCGCGGGCGCAGCAGGACGAGATCGATCACCGCCGCCGCGAAGCCGAGGAAGCGGCGCGCGCCGAGACCGAGCGCGCCGAGAACGAGCGGCGCGAGCGCGAGCGGCTCGAGGCGGAGAACCGCCGGCGCGTCGAGGAGGAAGAGTCCCGCCGCCGCGCACAGGAGGAAGCGCGCCGCGTCGCCGAGCAGCGCAGCCGCGATGATGAGGTGCGCCGTCGCGCCGAGCGTGAGGAACACGAGCGCCGCGCGAGCGAGCGCGATCGTGAGCGCACGACCGGCGCAGCGCCTGTCGTGGCGCGCGAGCGGCCGGCGGTTGCAGCACCTGCCGCCCCGGCCGCGGATGACAAGCACACCCGTTATGGGCGTCAGGAGCTGCACGTCGCGACCGACGTCAGCTCGCGCTACAAGAAAAAGCGCCGCGCCAGGGCGCGCCCGATGCCGAGTGCGAGCGATGGCAAGCACGGCTTCGAGATGCCGACCGCACCGGTGGTGCGCGAAGTAGGGATCGGCGAGACCGTCACGGTGGCCGAGCTCGCGCAGAAGATGGCAGTCAAGGCGACCGAGGTCATCAAGGTGCTCATGAACATGGGCGTCATGGCGACCATCAATCAGCCGATCGACCAGGACACCGCCGTGCTGGTGGTGGAGGAGATGGGCCATACGCCCAAGGTCCTCAAGGAGAATCAGATCGAGGCGGATCTCCAGGCCGGACAGGGGGAAGCCGAGCTCGAGCCGCGGCCGCCGGTGGTCACCGTCATGGGGCACGTCGACCACGGCAAGACCTCGCTCCTCGATTACATCCGGCGTACCAAGGTGGCGGCGGGCGAGGCTGGCGGCATTACCCAGCACATCGGCGCCTATCACGTGGAGACGCCCCGCGGAGTCATCACGTTCCTCGACACCCCGGGCCACGCGGCCTTTACCGCCATGCGCGCGCGCGGCGCGAAAGCGACCGACGTCGTCGTGCTGGTGGTAGCCGCGGACGATGGAGTCATGCCGCAGACGATCGAAGCCATCCAGCATGCGCGCGCGGCGGGCGTGCCTATCGTGGTCGCCGTCAACAAGATCGACAAGAGCGATGCGGACCCGGAGCGCGTGCGCACCGAGCTCTCGAAGCAGGAGGTCATCTCGGAAGAGTGGGGCGGCGATACCATATTCGTGCCCGTCTCCGCGCGCACCGGCCAGGGAATCGACCAGCTGCTGGAAGCCATCCTGTTGCAGGCGGAGGTGCTCGAGCTGCGCGCACCGCGCACCGGCCTCGCCGGCGGCGTGGTGATCGAATCGAGCATCGAGAAGGGACGTGGCGCCGTCGCGACGGTGCTGGTGAAACGCGGCACGCTGCACATGGGTGATCCAATCATCGCCGGCTCGGAGTTCGGGCGCGTGCGCGCCATGTTCGACGAGCAGGGCAAGCCCGTGACCGAAGCGCCGCCCTCCATGCCGGTCGTCGTGCTCGGCCTCGCAGCCGCGCCTAACGCGGGCGATGAGCTGCTCGCCGTTGAGAGCGAGCGCAAGGCGCGCGAAGTCGCGCTCTATCGCCAGGGCAAGTTCCGCGACGTGAAGCTCGCGCGCCAGAGCACGCGCGCCGAGGATGTCTTCTCGCAGATGGGTGAGGAGAAAGCGGGCGTCGTCTCGGTGCTCATCAAGGCGGACGTGCAGGGCAGCGTCGAGGCGCTGCGCGAGGCGCTCACCAAGCTCTCGACCGAGGAGGTGCAGGTGAAGGTGATCGCGAGCGGCCTCGGCGGCATTACCGTTTCCGACGTGCAGCTCGCCGCGGCCTCGCGCGCGCTGGTCATCGGCTTCAACGTGCGCGCCGATGCCGGTGCGCGCGATGCGCTCAAGGAGACGGGCGTCGAGGTGCGCTACTACAGCATCATCTACGAGGCCATCGACGATGTTAAACAGATGATGACCGGCATGCTGCAGCCGGAGATCAAGGAGCAGATCGTCGGTGTGGCACAGGTGCGCGAGGTGTTCCGCTCGAGCAAGTTCGGCGTGGTTGCGGGCTGCCTCGTCACCGAGGGCGTCGTGCGCCGTAACAACCCGATCCGGGTGCTGCGCGACAACGTCGTCATCTTCGAGGGCGCGCTCGAGTCGCTGCGCCGCTTCAAGGACGACGTCAACGAGGTGCGCGCCGGCACGGAGTGCGGCATCGGCGTGAAGAACTACCAGGACGTGCGCGTCAACGATCAGATCGAGTGCTTCGCGCGCGTCGAGGTGGCGAGAACGCTGCAGTGACCGCGCACGGACGCACCCAACGCATCGAGTCCGAGATCCAGCGCGTGCTCGCCTCGCTGATCGCGCGCGAGGTCAAGGATCCGCGGGTGGGCAACGTCACCATCACCGCGGTGAGCGTCGCTCCGGACATGGGAAGCGCGCGGGTGTTCTTCATCCCCTTCGCATCGCTTCATCCGGCCGAGGAGGTGCACGCGGGCCTTACGCGTGCCGCCGGCTTCCTGCGCGGTGAGCTCGGGCGGCGGCTCGCACTGCGGCATGCGCCGCGCCTCGAGTTCGTGTTCGACGAGAGCGTCGACGACGCTGCGCGCCTCACTCATTTGATCGATCAGGCGGTGGCGGAGGATCGGGCCGATCCCGATGCGGAGAGTGCGCCATCATCCGCTGCGCCCACACCGCAGAACGATCGCACGCCACGCTGATACGGGCCGCCATGCCAAGCGGCATCCTGCTGCTCGACAAGCCACGGGGCCTGTCGTCGAACGCGGCCCTGCAGCGGGTGCGCGCTCAGTTCGGCCGGGAGAAGGGCGGCCACGTCGGCAGCCTCGATCCGCTCGCGACCGGCATGCTGCCGATCTGTCTCGGAGAAGCCACCAAGGTCGCCGGCGAGATCGTGGCGGGCCGCAAGTGCTATCGCTTCACCGTGGCGCTCGGCGCTCGCACCGCGACGGGTGATGCCGAGGGTGCTGTCATCGAGCAGCTCCCGGTGCCACCGCTCGAGCGTGCTCACATCGAGAGCGTGCTCGGCCGATTCGTCGGCCACGGGCAGCAGGTTCCGCCCATGTACTCGGCGCTGAAGCAGGCGGGCCGGCCGCTCTATCGCCTGGCACGCGCGGGAGTCACGGTCGCGCGTGCACCGCGGAGCATCGAAGTGTCCCGTCTGAGCGTGCTTGCGCTGGAGCGCGAGACCCTCGAGCTCGAGGTGCTGTGCTCGAAGGGCACTTACGTGCGGGTGCTCGCCGAGGACATTGCCGCCGCTCTCGGCACGCTCGGCCATGTGCGCGTGCTGCGGCGCGAGTACGTCGAGCCCTTCGCACGCGAGCCGATGCACACGCTCGAGTCGCTCGAGGCCGCCTGCACGAGCGGGCAGTGGCCGCCGCTCCTGCCGGTCGATCGACCGCTCGAGCATCTGCCGGCGGTGCAGCTCGAGCCGGCGAAGGCCCGGCGGCTGTGTCAGGGTCAGCCGGTGGCCGCGCCCGATGGGCCGATCGGTGCCCGGGTGCGCCTCTATGAAGGGGAAAAGTTTCTGGGTATCGGTGAGACTGACCTGGCGGGTGCCGTGCGTCCCCGCCGGCTGCTCAAGTTCGAGTCGCGTGCCGAGGACTGAGCACCGCGCGCTTACGGATGAACCGTGACCGACGGATCGAGCAGGCGCAGGGAATCCCCCGCGCGCGGCTCACCGGTGCTCTTCATGGCGTCCGCAGAGTGGCTGTTGCCGAAACCGGCGCAGTCATCGGGGCTCGTGGGCAGCCGCGTGGCGGTCTTGTTGACGCAGCCAACTGGTGAGCCGGAGTTGCTCGCGGCGTTCGCCGTAGCCTGGCGTGTTGCGGCCGGAGGATTGCTGGCACAGCCGCCTGCAAGGACGATCAGCGAAGCGGCGAGGAGCGATGTCTTCAACATGGCCGTGTCACCTCGAAGGGCATCGTAGTCTTCAACGTGCGCTGTAAGCAACCGTGCACATGCTTTTCGGCTTGTGGCGAGGCCACGGGCACAGGTAGAATGCGCGGCTCACAAAAGGGCTCTTAAGACAAGTAGTTAGGACAATCGCGCAATGGCTTTATCCAGTGAGAAGAAGGGCGGAATCCTCGCGCAGTTCCGCCGCGGTCCGGCCGACACCGGGTCCCCCGAAGTGCAGGTGGCGCTGCTCTCCGAGCGGATCAACGGACTCGGCGAGCATTTCACCGCACACAAGCGTGACCATGCCTCGCGTCGCGGGTTGGTGAAGCTCGTTAATCAGCGACGTAAGCTCCTCGATTACCTGAAGTCCACACAGCCCGAGAAGTACCAGGAGCTCGTCGAGCGCCTCGGACTTCGCCGCTGAGACCTGAGGGCCGCGACTGCGCGGCCTTTGTGTTTCCCGACCCAGGATTTCCACCTTTTTCGAGGATTCAGCTGTGAGCGTCGTCAGCAAGTCGTTTCCGTACGGTCCACATTCGGTAACCATCGAGACCGGACAGCTCGCCCGTCAGGCCGACGGGGCAGTGCGCGTGTCGATGGGCGAGACCGTGGTGCTCGTTACCGCGGTCGCCAAGCAAACCCCAACACCGGGTCGGGATTTCTTCCCGCTCACCGTGAACTACGTCGAGAAGACCTACGCCGCCGGGCGTATCCCCGGTGGCTTCTTCAAGCGTGAAGGCCGCCCGAGCGAGAAGGAAACGCTCACATCGCGGCTCATCGATCGTCCGATCCGTCCGCTGTTTCCGGATGGTTTTTATAACGATGTGCAGGTCGTCGCTACGGTTCTGTCGATGGATCCGGAGATCGACGCGGATGTTCCCTCGCTCATCGGCGCGTCGGCCGCATTGGCGCTCTCGGGTATCCCATTCAACGGGCCGGTCGGCGCGGCGCGCGTCGGCTGGAAGGACGGGCGCTATCAGCTCAACCCGACTGCCAAGGAACTCAGCCAGTCGCAACTGCACCTCGTCGTCGCAGGCACCGAGCACGCGGTGCTGATGGTGGAGTCCGAGGCCAAGGGCCTCTCGGAAGAGGTCATGCTGGGGGCCGTCGTATTCGGCCACGAGCAGATGCAGGTCGCCATCCGCGCAATCCGCGAGCTGGCGAGCGAGGCGGGTAAGCCGCGCTGGAAGTGGGAGCCGCCCGCGGACAATGCCGAGCTCAACAGCGCGGCATCCTTGCACGCGCAGGCAGCGCTCGCCCAGGCCTACAGCATCACCGAGAAGCAGCAGCGGCATGCGCGGCTCGGCGAGATCAAGGCACAGACCGTTGCGACCTTGGCCGGCGGTGAGCAGCCGAAGTTCACCAGCGAGCAGGTCGAGAGCGCACTGTTCAAGCTCGAGAGCAACATCGTCCGCCAGCGCATCCTGAATGGTGAGCCGCGCATCGACGGACGCGACACGCGTACCGTGCGCCCGATCACCATCAAGGTGGGCGTGCTGCCGCGCACTCACGGCTCGGCGCTGTTCACGCGCGGCGAGACCCAGGCGCTGGTGGTGACCACACTCGGTACTACGCGCGATGCGCAGATCATCGATGCGCTGGAAGGCGAGCGCCGCGAGCCCTTCATGCTGCACTACAACTTCCCGCCCTTCTCGGTCGGGGAGACCGGGATGCTCGGCTCGCCGAAGCGGCGCGAGATCGGTCATGGCAATCTGGCACGTCGCGGCGTCAATGCGATGATGCCCGACATGAGCGCGTTCCCGTACGTGATCCGCGTGGTGTCGGAGATCCTCGAATCCAACGGCTCCTCCTCCATGGCGAGTGTCTGCGGGACTTCGCTGGCGCTGATGGATGCGGGAGTGCCCCTCAAGGCGCCGGTGGCG
This sequence comes from Steroidobacteraceae bacterium, assembly GCA_035495655.1. Classification (GTDB taxonomy): domain Bacteria; phylum Pseudomonadota; class Gammaproteobacteria; order Steroidobacterales; family Steroidobacteraceae; genus 13-2-20CM-66-19. The sequence continues at coordinate 30,986 of DATJFM010000047.1, read as the reverse complement.
GGAGTCGCCATGGGACTGGTGCTCGAGGGCGGCCGCTATCAGGTGCTCACCGACATCCTCGGCGATGAGGACCACCTCGGCGATATGGATTTCAAGGTGGCCGGCACACGTGATGGAGTCACGGCGTTGCAGATGGACATCAAGGTCGAAGGCGTGACCCCGGAGATCATGCGTGTCGCGCTCGATCAGGCGCGCGCCGGACGGCTGCACATACTCGATGAGATGAACAAGGTCATCCGCGAGCCGCGCGAGAAGATGTCCGAGTGGGCGCCCTCGATCATCACTCTCAAGATCGATCCGGAGAAGATCCGGGACGTCATCGGTAAGGGCGGTGCGGTCATCCGCCAGATCACCGAGGAGACCGGCACCACGATCGATATCGAGAGCGATGGCACCGTGAAGGTCGCCTCCGTATCGGGTGCCGCCGGGCGCGAGGCGCAGCGGCGTATCGAGCTCATCACCGCCGACGTCGAAGTCGGCCGCGTGTACGAAGGCAAGGTGGCGCGGCTCATGGACTTCGGCGCCTTCGTCACCATCCTCCCGGGGCGCGACGGCCTGGTGCACATCTCGCAGATCTCGAACGAGCGCGTCGAGCGTGTCAGCGACAAGCTGCGCGAAGGGGATGTGATTCGCGTGAAGGTGCTCGAGGTGGATCGGCAGGGCCGCATCCGCCTTTCGATGCGCGACGTCGAAAACGCCTGAACGAAATTCGCCGAACGGCGCGGGCGCTTCAGCCCTGCGGGCCGCGCCCTGCGCCGTGACCGTCGAAGAGCTTCAGACTCTGCTCGAGGTAGCTCCCCATCGCGGTGCGCAGCCCCGCACCGTAGGAGCGGATCATCTGCGACAGGAAATCCCGGCTCATCAACGGTTCGCCACCGTGCTCCTGCTCGGCTATCACCTGCAGCAGTATGGTGCGCGTGATGTCCTCCTGGGACTTCTTGTCGACGACTACGAAGTCGATGCGCTCGATCACCAGTCGACGGATGTCGGCCAGTGTGATGTAGCGGCTCTCAACCGTGTCGTACAACCGCCTGTTCGGATATTTCTTTATGGTGCGCGGTTCATTCATCGCACGTCCCTCACTATGGTTCGCTGCACCTTCCATAGTGCGTACGAGTTTAGGTACATACCTTATTACATCGGCGGGGCGAACCCAACTCAGACCGTGGTCCCATTGGCACCCACGCGGACCTCGCGTACAGCGTGCAGTCGCTCGGGACGCCAGTGGGCGCAGGCCCAGCGTACGATGCTGGCGGGAGCCTCGGTCTCGAGCTCCGCAGGGGGGTCCTGGCGCAGCAGCCGCAGTGCCTCGCAAGCCTGGCTGCCCGCTTTGCCCGCCTCCAGGACTACAGAACGCCTTGATTTGGCAAGCTTTTTGCCGTCGGGTTCGGTCACGAGAGGCACGTGGGCATAGCGGGGCGTTGGAAGCTTCAGCGCCTGCTGCAGTGCGATCTGCCAGGGTGTGCTGTCGAGCAGATCCGCGCCGCGCACGACGTCGGTGACACCTTGCAGCGCATCATCGACGACCACAGCCAGCTGGTATGCAAAGGCGCCGTCGCGGCGGCGGACGATCACATCACCCCGCTCGCGCAAGTCGAATTGACAGAATCCCTGAAAACGATCCTCTACGGGCTGGAGCCGGTCCTCGACCCGGAAGCGGATCGCCGTAGCACCAGTGCGTGTGGGTCCGTTGCGGCAGGTGCCCGGATAGCCGCCGTCGGTGTCGCTGTCGCGATCACGGCGTGAGCAACTGCACTCGAAAGTTACGCCGAGCCCCTTGAGCGTCTCGAGCGCTTGCGCGTAGTGCGCAGTGCGCTCGCTCTGGTACTCGATGACACCGTCCCACGGAAGACCGAACAGCTCGAGTGTGCGAAGGATGCTTTCCGCAGATCCGCTCACCACGCGCTGGCGGTCGAGATCCTCCATGCGCACGAGCCAGCGGCCGCCACGGTGACGCGCGTCCAGGTAGCTGCCGAGCGCAGCGACCAATGACCCAAGGTGGAGCGATCCGGTGGGTGAGGGCGCGAAGCGCCCGACGTAGGGCTTATCGATAACGATCGTCGCGGTCGCCGTACTGGCGCTCGCGCCGCTCGCGCCGCTCCTGCGCTTCGATGCTGAGGGTCGCTACCGGACGCGCTTCGAGACGCTTGATGCCAATCTCCTCGCCGGTCTCGAGGCAGTAGCCGTACGACCCGTCCTCGATGCGCTTGAGCGCATCGTCGATCTTGCGGATGAGTTTGCGCTCGCGGTCCCTGGTGCGCAGCTCGAGGCTGAACTCCTCCTCCTGGGTCGCGCGGTCGTTGGGATCGGGGAAGTTGGCGGCTTCGTCCTTCATGTGCGAGACGGTGCGATCCACCTCGACCATGAGGTCGCGCTTCCAGGTGTTGAGAATGTTGCGGAAGTGCTCGAGCTGCTCCTTGCTCATGTACAGCTCGCCGCGCTTGACGATGTACGGCTTGACGTTGCGTGGTCCCGCCAGCAGGCTCCCCGGCTCGACTCCTTCGCCGTCATCGCCTTCGGCGCTGGTGGGCGGCACCGGTGTGCGCGCAGGGGTGATCTGCGGCGCAGGCGGGGCCGCGGTCCCACTCATGCCAGGACGCTGGGCCTTTCTCAGCTCGGCGGCTGGCTCGAGCGGCGCTTCCGCGGCGTGCGCCGGCGCTGCCTTGCGCGGCGCCGCCACTGTGCTCTTGCGCGCGTGCGCCGCGACGACCCGGGCGCGCGCGACATCGGGTTTGCGAGCGAGCGGCTTGCGCGCGGGGGGCCGGCTGGCCGCCTTCTTGCCCTTGGTGGACTTGGGGGCGGGTCTCTTGGCCGGCATTTAATGGCTCCTCAAATCGGCACCAGGCTCGTGAAGAACGCGCGATTATACCGGCGCACCCCCCGCTGTACAGGGTTCCGGAGGGGGAGGCCCGCAGGCCGCCTGGACGGCAGATTTGGGTGCTCTACGGCAGGCTGACCGGGGATGCCGCTTGCCAGCTCTGCTGTCGTCGCTCCGCGACGATCGTCGTGCAGATACCGCCGCGCACGTTGAAGTGCGCCGTGAGACGCAGGAATCGCGGCCGCAGGGTCGTCTCGAGATGATCGGCGATCTCGTTGGTCACCGCCTCATGAAAAGCACCGCGATCGCGGAAAGACCAGATGTAGAGCTTCAATGACTTCAGCTCCACGCACAGCCGATCGGGCACGTACTCGAGATCGAGCGTGGCGAAATCCGGCTGCCCGGTGCGTGGGCACAGGCAGGTGAACTCGGGGATCTGCATGCGGATCGTGTAGTCGCGTGCGAGCTCGGGACTGGCGAAAGTTTCGAGCTCTTTGGTGGGCGTGCTCGGCATATTGCACTACACTACACCACCATTCTCGAGAGGCGCAGGCACGAAGGACGAAATCATCAGATGCGGCTGACCAAGATCAAGCTCGCCGGCTTTAAATCCTTCGTCGATCCGACCCAAATCAACCTTCCCAGCAATCTCACCGGTGTCGTGGGCCCGAACGGCTGCGGCAAGTCGAACGTCATCGACGCGGTCCGCTGGGTGATGGGCGAGCTCTCCGCCAAGCATCTGCGCGGCGACAGCATGACCGATGTGGTGTTCAATGGGTCCTCCGCCCGCAAGCCGGTCGGCAGCGCCTCGGTCGAACTGATCTTCGACAATGCCGATGGCAAGATCGGCGGCGCCTACGCGAGTTACAGCGAGATCTCGCTCCGTCGCCAGGTGGGCCGCGACGGCACCTCGGCATACTTCATCAACGGTACGCGCTGCCGCCGCAAGGACATCACCAACCTGTTCCTCGGCACCGGCCTCGGCTCGCGCAGCTACGCCATCATCGAGCAGGGCATGATCACCCGCGTCATCGACGCGAAGGCCGACGACATGCGCGCCTTCGTCGAGGAGGCGGCCGGCATCTCCCGCTACAAGGAGCGCCGTAAGGAGACCGAGGTGCGCATCGCCGAGACGCGCGAGAACCTCGAGCGGCTGCAGGACGTGCGCGATGAAGTGGATAAACAGATCCGCCACCTGCAGCGTCAGGCGGCCACCGCACGCCGCTATCAGGCGCTCAAGGAGCAGGAGCGGCGACTGGCCGCCGAGGTACTGGCGCTGCGTCTGCGCGACCTCGACAGCGGCGCGGAGGTGCACGATGCCGCGGTGCGCGAGCGCGAGCTCACCATGCAGGGGGAGCTGGCCGGCCAGCGCGCCGCCGAAGCCGCCATCGAGAAACAACGCGCGGTCCATACCGCACACACCGACAATCTCTCGGCCGTACAGGCGCGTTACTACGAAGTGGGCGCGGACATCTCGCGCCTCGAGCAGTCGATCGAGCACACCCGCGAGCTGCGCGAGCGCCAGCGCGATGAGCTGACGCAGACACAGACGACACTCGCCGAGCTCACCCAGCACATCGAGCGTGACGAAGCCGATCTCGCCGCGGTACGCACCGAGCTTGCGCGGCTCACGCCCGGGCGCGATGCGGCGCAGCAGTCCGAGGCGCAGGCCTCTGGAGCGCTCGAGCTCGCCGAACAGGCACTGCAGCAGTGGCAGCAGCGCTGGGAGGCACACACCGCCGCCCTCGCGGTCGCGGAACGCCGTGCCGAGGTCGAGCGTGCACGGCTCGAGCAGCTCGAGGGCCAGTTGCGCCGCCTAGAGAGCCAGGCGGCACGGCTTGCGGCGGAGAGCGCGGATCTGGGATCGCGCGAGCTCGCCGAGCAGCTGGCGCAGCTCGAGGCGCGGGAGGCAGCTGCGCGCGCCGCCGGTGAGGCACTCAACCATACTCTCGCCGAGGCGCAGGGCCGCGTGCAGGCGGCGCGCACTGCACAGCTCGCCGCCGAGGCGAGTCTCGAGGGCGCGCGCAGCGCACGCGAGGCGGCCCGCGCTGAACTGACATCGCTCGAGGCTTTGCAGGCGGCCGCGCTCTCCGATCACTCGGGGCAGGCGGGGGAATGGCTGCGCGGGACGGGGCTCGCCGCGCAGCCGCGCCTCGCGGCGACGCTGGAAGTCGAGGCGGGATGGGAGCGAGCGGTCGAGACAGCGCTCGGCGACTATCTCGAGGCGGTGTGCGTCGAGCAGCTCGATGCCGCCTGCTCCTCGCTCGGTACGCTCACGGCCGGTAGCGTCACGCTGGTCGAAGGCGCCTCCGTGGCATCGGCAGCCGCCACCGACACACTCGCAAGCCGGGTACGCGGCCCGGCCGCAGTGCTCGGACCGCTGAGTCACGTGCTGACGGCGGCATCGCTCGCCGCAGCACTGCGCGCGCGCGCTGGCCTCGGCCCCGGGCAATCACTCATTACACGTGATGGCGAATGGCTCGGCCGTGAATGGCTGCGCATCAGCCGCGGCGCCGATCCGCGCGCGGGCGTGCTGCTGCGTGAGCAACGACTGAAGGGCTTGCGTGCGGCGGCCAGGCATGCAGAAGAGCGCGTGCGTGACGATGAGGCTGCGCTCGCCGATGCTCGTGCCGGAGTGCAGCGCGCAGAAGCCGAGCGCGAGGCGGTGCAGGCGCAGCTGCAGCGCTCGCGTGAGCACTATGCGGAGCTCACGGGTGCCTTGCAGGCGGCACGTGCCCGCGCCGAAGAGACCGGCTTGCGCGATGAGCGGCTGCAACAGGACGCTGGGGAAGTGGCGCGCGAGCGTACGGCGACCGCAGGCGCGCAGCAGAGCGCAACGAACGAGCTCAGCCGGGCGCTCGCGGCACGGCAGTCGCTGGAGTCGCTCGAGACCGCGCTCCTCACGGAGCGCGAGGAGCGCCGCGCGGGAGTCGCGGGCGCGCGCGCGCAGGTACAGGCGGCGCAGCTCGCTTCACGCGATCTGCATGTACAGGTCGAGGCGCGCCGCTCGACCGAGACCTCGGTGGGCCAGGCACTGCGACGCATGCTCGAGCAGCGCGAGCAGCTCACGCGGCGGCGGGCGGAGCTCGAGCAGGAGCTCGCCTCGGGCGATGAGCCCATTCTGCGTCTGCACTCGCGCCTGAACGAAGCGCTCGCGCTGCGCCTCACCGTGGAAGCCGAGCTCGGCGTGGCGCGCGGCGCGCTGGAGGAGGCCGAGAGCGCGCTGCGCGCACTCGATGAGCGGCGTCTCGCGGCCGAGCAACGCGTGCAGGCGGCGCGCGAGGCCATGGAACAGGCGCGCCTTGCGGCGCAGGAGACGCACGTACGTCGCGCAGCGCTCGCCGAGCAGTTCGCCCAGACCGGCGCCGAACTGGCAGCGGTGCAGGCGCAACTGCCAGCCGAGGCCGGGATCGGCGCGTGGGAGGAGCAGCTCGGCGGCACTCGCGCCGACATCGAGCGGCTCGGCTCGGTGAATCTCGCCGCCATCGATGAGCTGCGCGAGCACAGCCAGCGCAAGGAATATCTCGACAGCCAGTTCGCCGATCTCTCCTCCGCGCTCGACACGCTGGCGGAAGCCATGCGCCGCATCGATCGCGAGACGCGCACGCGCTTCGAGGACACCTTCGAGCGCATCAATACCGGCCTGCGGGAGAAATTTCCGCGCCTGTTCGGCGGCGGTCACGCGTATCTCGAGCTCGTGGGCGAGGATAAGCTCACCGCAGGTGTGGCGGTGATGGCACGTCCGCCCGGCAAGAAGAACAGCACCATCCACCTGCTCTCCGGCGGCGAGAAGGCCCTCACCGCTGTGGCGCTGGTGTTCTCCATCTTCGATCTGAACCCGGCGCCCTTCTGCCTGCTCGATGAGGTCGACGCGCCGCTCGATGAGCACAATGTCGGCCGGTTCTGCGATATCGTGCGGGAGATGTCGAGCCGGGTGCAGTTCGTGTTCATCACCCACAACAAAGGGACCATGGAGCTCGCCTCGCAGTTGATCGGCGTGACCATGAATGAGCCGGGCGTTTCACGCCTCGTGACCGTCGATGTGGATGAGGCGGTGCGGCTGGCGGCGGTGTGAGCGGGTGCGCATGATGTCCGAGTTGCGCTGGGCGCTGCTGGTTCTGGGGGTGCTGTTCATCGTGGCACTCACCTTCTGGGAGCGACGACGTCCGCGCCAGGCGAGCGGTGGCCTCGAGCGCATGCCGCTACGCGATGCGCTGCCAGAGTCCGCGCCGCGTGTCGTGCGCGAACCGCCCTTGACGCTGCCGGAGGTACACGTACGCGAGCCGGTCGGAGCGGCGGAGTTGCCGGTCGTCGAGGCGTTCGAGGAGCCGGCTTCGCGGCTGCTCGAATCCGCACACGAACCACCGCCCTCGCTCGAGGGACAGGAGCTCACCGAAGATGACGACACGGTCGATGATCTGCCGACGCTCGTCCTCGGGGCGCACGAGACCGCCGAGGAGTTCGAGCCGGAAGAGTCATTCGAGGCTGCGGCGTCCGGGGAGCCGATTTTTGACGAGGCGCTGCCGCAGTTGCCTGCGGGAACGCCGCTCGTGGTCGATTGGCCGGCAGCGGAGGAGCGGCGCATCCTCGCGCTGCGCCTGGTCGCACCGCAGCGTGAACGCTTCCCGGGACGATCGCTGCGACAGGCGCTCGCCGCGGAGGGGTTTCTTCTCGGTGAGTTCGCGATCTTCCACAAGCCCGACGATGAGCGGCGCGCGGTGCTCTCCGCGGCCAGTCTGACGCGCCCCGGCACGTTCGACATGGACACGATGGACTTTCAGCATTACGGCGGGCTGTCGTTGTTCGCGGTGCTGCCGGGGCCGAAGCCCGCGCGCCAGGCCTTCGATGAGCTCGTGTTTGCGGCGCGCAATCTGAATGAGCGCCTGCACGGTGTGCTGCAGGATGAGCAGGGAACACCGCTCACGCCGGCGCGCGTCGAGCAGCTGCGTGAGCAGCTTCGGGCTGGAGCCGTATCGTGACCGACGTGGCAGCTGCGCGCGCCGCGCAGCTGCGAACCGAGATCGCACAGCACGACTACCGCTACTACGTGCTCGACGATCCACTCATCTCCGATGCCGAGTACGACCGTTTGATGCAGGAGCTGCGCGCGCTCGAAGCTGCGCATCCTGCGCTCGTCACGCCCGACTCGCCTACACAGCGCGTGTCTGGCACGCCGCGCGCCGGATTCGGCGAGGTGGTGCACCAGGTGCCGATGCTCTCGCTCGATAATGCCTTCACCGAGGACGCCGTGCGCGGTTTCGATCGGCGTATCCACGAGCGCCTCGGCCTCGCCGGCGAGCTCGGTTACGTGGCGGAGCCGAAGCTCGATGGACTTGCGGTGAGCGTCATCTATCGCGCCGGCCGGCTCGAGCAGGCGGCGACGCGCGGCGATGGCATCACCGGCGAAGATGTCACCGCCAACGTACGCACCATTCGCGCGGTGCCGCAGCGCCTGCGCGCTGCAGCGCCGGCGGTCTTCGAGGCGCGCGGGGAAGTCTTCATGAACATCGCCGGCTTCGAGCGCATGAACGAGCTCGCGCGCAGCCGCGGCGAAAAAGTGTTCGTCAATCCACGCAATGCGGCCGCAGGCAGCCTGCGGCAGCTCGATGCGCGCATTACCGCCGCACGGCCGCTGAGCGCGTTCTTCTACGCTATCGGGGTGCTCGAAGGCGTAGCTGCCCCGGCGCGCCAGAGTGAACTGCTCGAGCTGCTGCGCTCGCTCGGACTGCCGGTGTCGCCGGAGGCGCGCGCGGTGCGCGGCGTGGAAGGGTGCCTGGCGTATTACCGCGCGATCGGCGAGCGCCGCAGCTCACTGCCGTACCAGATCGATGGCGTCGTCTACAAGCTCGACTCGCGCACCGACCAGGAGCGGCTCGGATTCGTCTCACGCGCGCCGCGCTGGGCGATCGCCCACAAGTTCCCGCCCGATGAGGCGTTCACGGTCGTGCGCGACATCGGCTTCCAGGTGGGGCGCACCGGGGCACTGACACCGGTGGCACGGCTCGAGCCGGTGTTCGTGAGCGGCGTGACGGTGAGCAGCGTCACGCTGCACAACATCGATGAGGTGCACCGCAAGGACGTGCGTGTGGGCGACACGGTGGTGGTGCGCCGTGCCGGCGATGTGATCCCGGAAGTGGTGAGCGTAGTGCTCGAGAAGCGCCCGCCCGGTGCGCAGCCGCTCGAGTTACCCGAGCAGTGTCCGGTGTGCCATTCGCAGGTGCTGCGCGCCGCCGGTGAGGCGGTGGCGCGCTGCACCGGAGGGTTTACCTGCCGCGCGCAGCGCCAGGAGGCGTTGCGTCACTTCGCCAGCCGCCGCGCGCTCGACATCGAGGGACTCGGCGATAAGCTCATCGAGCAGCTCGTCGAACACGATGCGGTGCGTACGCCGGCGGATCTGTACTCGCTCACCACCGAGCAGCTCGCGCGACTCGATCGCATGGGGGAGAAGTCCGCCGCCAATCTCATCGCTGCCATCGAACGCAGCCGTCGCACCACGCTGCCGCGCTTGCTCTATGGGCTCGGCATTCGGGAAGTGGGCGAAGCCACGGCCCTCGCGCTGGCACGGCATTTCGGCACCCTCGAGCGGTTGATGGAGGCAGACGAGACCGCTATCCAGCAGGTACCGGATATCGGACCGGTGGTAGCGGCGCACGTGGCCGCGTTCTTCGCTTCGGACGATCATCGCCGCGTAATCGAGTTGTTACGCAAACAAGGCGTCACCTGGCCAGACATGCCTGCATCCGCGCGCGCGCAGCAAACGCTCGCGGGCCGCACCTTCGTCATCACCGGTACGCTCGAGGCGATGACGCGCGAGCAGGCGCAGGAGGCGCTCATGGCGCGCGGTGCGAAGGTTTCGGGCAGCGTATCCAAGAAGACGAGCTTCGTGGTCGCCGGAAGCGAGGCCGGCTCGAAGCTCACGCGCGCGCAGGAGCTGCAGGTGCCGGTGCTAGATGAGCGGCAATTTCTCGCGCTTCTCGAGTGCGCTGATGCGCGCTAGCCGGTGCAGCGGCGGGCGTTGAGGCCCGCCGCTGCTTTCCTTCGGCGCTTCAGTCCTTCTTTGGAGTGTTTGCCGGCGGCGCTGGTGTCGGGGTCGCCGCAGGTGGTGTGGCGGCAGCGCCCGGTGCAGCCGGTGGGGCCGCCGGAGCGGGAGCGTTCGGCGCAGCGGCGCCCGGCGCGGGTGCGTTCGGAGCGGCAGGTGCGGCGCCTGCTGCCGGTGCGGCTCCGCTGATCTTGTCGGCGAACTTCTCCACCTTGGCATTGCGCAGCAGCTCATCCTGATAGACGCGGAATTTCTTTGCCTGTACCACCTGCACGAGCCGCTGCCGCACCTGCTCGAAGGGCGGCGGAGTCACCTCGCGCGTCTCGAGCAGCTGAATGACGTGCCAGCCGTACTGGGTCTGCACCGGTTTGTGGGTGTACTCACCGGGCTTGAGGGCCATCACTGCGCCGGCAAACTCCGGCACCATGCGGCCCGGCGTGAACCAGCCGAGATCGCCGCCGTTGTTCTTGGAGGAATCCATCGATTCGGATTTGGCGAGTGCATCGAACTTCTCGCCCTTGTCGAGACGCTCGATGATCTTCTGCGCGAACGGCTCGGTGGCGACCAGGATGTGGCGCGCGTGATACTCGGTCTTCGGCATGGCGGCGAGTTGCGTCTCGTACTCGGCGCGTAACTCCTGCTCGGTCGGCTGACGATCCTTGAGATAGCGCTCCTGCATCGCCTGCTCGAGCACGTTCAGCCGCGCGAGCTGCAGCATGTAGGCCGCATCGCCGTTCTTGTCGACTCCGTCCTTGATGGCCTGCTCGGCGACTACCTGCGCGCGGATGAGGTTGTCGAGCGCGAGATTGCGCTGGTCGGGCGTGATGTCGGCGGGTGATTTTCCGCCCGTGACGCCCTTGATGTAGAAGTCGTAGAAGTTGCGGGTGATGGGCGCGCCGTTCACCGTGGCGACCGGTGGGGAGGTGTCATTCACCGCGGTGCCCGCGGTCTTGGGCTGGCAGGCCGCGAGTGCGGCCAGCGCTGAGAGCAGGAGAACGAGTCGCGAATGATTCATACCGATTTTCCGTTTTGCCTTGAGCAGAAATTGACGAACACGAGAGGTGAGAGCGCGGCGCCGCGATTTGGTTCTGGGTGCGCGGGCTCAGCCGGGCTCCTCGGGGGTGCGGGCCACGATGTTGAGTGCGTGCACCGAGCCGCTGAGCAGCGGCGCCACCGCCGCATAGACGAGCCGGTGACGCTCGAGGCTCGAGTGGCCACGGAAAGCTTCCGCCACGAGTTTCACGCGGTAATGGCCGCCGCTGCGGGCACCTGCGTGACCAGCGTGCGCAGCGCTGTCGTCGAGGATCTCGAGTGTAGTGGGTGCGAACGCCTGCTCGAGCGCACTGCGCAGCTGCGCGACCACCAGCGCGTTCATCGCGGTGCGTCGGAGGCGGGCGTACGCGTCGGCAGCTCGCCCGCGGCGCGACTCAACCACAGCATCTGCAGCGCGATGAATACGAAGGTGAGGAGCGCCAGCCCGAACAGCTTGAAGTACACCCAGGTGCGCTCGCTCGCACCATAGGCGACCGCGAGATTCAGGGCCCCGAGTGCGATATAGAAGAGTGCCGACCAGAGGTTCATGCGCCGCCATTGCGCCGCGCGCACCGTGGCGCGCCCGGCGAGCGCCGGCTCGAGGAAGCGCTGCGTCAGCGTGCGCTCGCCGATCCAGAAGCTCGCCAGGAAGGCGATGCTCACCAGCCAGAACAGCACCGTGGGCTTCCACTGGATGAACAGCCGATTGTGCAGCAGCAGCGTGGCCGAGCCGAGCACCAGCACCAGGAGCGCCGACACCGCGTGCAGCGTCGGTATACGCCGCAGCCGCAACCAGTCGAAGGCGAGCAGCGCGAGCATCGCCACCATGAGCACGCCCGTCGCGGCGTACAGGCCGCGGAACGAATAGGTCACGAAAAACGCCACGAGCGGCGCAAACTCGGCGAGAGCCTGCATGAGAGCTGGAACCTGAAGAGCGACCGTTTAAGCGGCAAAGGGCCGCGTATATTGTCACGCGCCGCGCCCGACTGCCATGAGTTTTCACTTGGCCGAGTATCTCGAGTTGCATCCGATAAACCCGCAGGCGCGTCTCATCCGCCAGGCGGCGGAGGTGGTGCGCGCCGGTGGGCTGATCGCCTATCCGACCGACTCGTGCTATGCGCTCGGCTGGCACATGGGAGACAAGCGCGCCCTGGAGCGCGTGCGGCGCATCCGCCAGGCGGACCGTCACCATCATTTCACGTTGGTGTGTGCGAATCTCGTGCAGATCGGCCGCTTCGCCCGGCTCGAAACCTGGCAGTTCCGCATGGTGCGTGCCTGCCTGCCGGGCCCCTACACCTTCCTGTTGCGCGCGACGCGCGCCATACCGCGGCATCTGCAACACGAGCGCCGGCGCACCATCGGCGTGCGCATTCCCGATCACCCGGTGCCACGGCTGCTGCTCGCTGAGCTCGGCGAGCCGCTCATGAGCTCGACGCTGCTGTTACCGACGGATGAGCAGCCACTCACCGCCGCTCGCGAGATCGAGGCGCGGCTCGGGCACGACATCGACGCGGTCCTCGATGGCGGTGACTGTGGCATCGAGCCCACGACGGTGATCGACCTGTCGGTCACGCCACCGCTCATCGTACGCAAAGGCAAGGGCGCACTCGGTCCGATCACGGGGCGTGCGCTATAATTCGGCTCGTGAGTCATCCTGTCATTGCACGCACGTGAGTTCCCCCGCGCCGGCGCGGCGCGTCCTTTCCGGCATGCGGCCCACTGGTCCGCTGCACCTCGGCAACTGGCACGGCGCGCTGCGCAACTGGGTAGAGCTGCAGTATCAATACGAGTGTTTCTTCTTCGTCGCCGACTGGCACATGCTCACCACCGGCTACGAGGACACCTCACACCTGCAGGAGAACATTCGCGATGTGCTGATCGACTGGCTGGCCGCAGGGTTGAATCCGGGTGTGGCCACGTTGTTCATCCAGTCGCACGTGCCCGAGCACGCGGAGCTGCATCTGTTGCTGTCGATGATGATGCCGCTCGGCTGGCTCGAGCGCGTACCGAGCTACAAGGATCAGCAGCAGCAGTTGAAGGAGAAGGATCTCGCCACTTATGGCTTTCTCGGCTATCCGCTGCTGCAGAGCGCCGACATCCTGGTGTACCGCGCTGCCTACGTGCCGGTGGGTGAGGACCAGGTGGCGCACGTCGAGTTGACGCGCGAGACCGCGCGCCGTTTCAACCACCTGTATGGGCGCGAGCCGGACTTCGAAGCCAAGGCCGAGCGGGCCGTGAAGAGCCTTGGTGGCCGCAACAGCAGCAATTACCGGCAGCTGCGCCGGCGGTTCCAGGAAAGCGGCGACACCGAGGCGCTGCAGCGCGCCCAGGCGATGGTGCAGAGTAATAACCGCATCACGCTCGCCGACCGCGAGCGGCTGCTCGGATTCCTCGAGGGCACGGGCGTCGCCATACTGCCGGAGCCACAGGCACTGCTCACCGCGACGCCCAAGGTGCCGGGCCTCGATGGGCGCAAGATGTCGAAGTCTTACGGCAACACCATCGGGCTGCGCGAGGATCCGGAGGCGGTCGCGCACAAGTTGCGTGGCATGACCACCGATCCCGCACGCGTACGCCGCACCGATCCGGGCGACCCCGAGAAGTGCCCGGTATGGGACCTGCACAAGATCTATTCCGATGAGGCGACGCGCAGTTGGGTGAATGAAGGCTGCCGCAGTGCCGGCATCGGCTGTCTCGAGTGCAAGCAGCCGCTCATCGAGCGCATCGTCGAGGAGGTGAGCGGCATGCGCCGTCGCGCCCAGGAATTCGAGGACAACCCGGAACTCGTGCGCAACATCATCGGCGAAGGCGCCGAGAAGGCGCGCGAGGCGGCACGCGAGACGCTCGATGACGTGCGCCGTGCCATGCACCTGCGGCCCGGCTGAGGGGCAGACATGAAGCAGCGGCCGGATCTACGAATCGTACCGCGCACACCCGCCGCGCCGGCGGCGCCGGAGTTGCCGCCCGAGCAGGTGGAGATGCCCTTTGCGGTGGTGAACGGCGAGCCGATCTCGCAGCTGCCCCGCGATCTCTATATCCCGCCGCAGGCGCTGGAGGTATTTCTCGAGGCTTTCGAGGGCCCGCTCGATCTGCTCCTGTACCTCATCCGCCGGCAGAATCTCGACATTCTCGACATTCCACTGGCAGAGATCACCCGCCAGTACATGCAGTACATCGAGCTCATGCAGGAATTGCAGCTCGAGCTTGCGGGCGAGTACCTGGTGATGGCCGCCACACTCGCCGAGATCAAATCGCGCATGCTGCTGCCGCGGCCAAAGCTTGCCGAGGACAGCGAGGAGGATCCGCGTGCCGAGCTGGTGCGGCGCCTGCAGGAGTACGAGCGCTACAAGCGCGCAGCGGAGCAGCTCGATGCGCTGCCGCGTCTCGAGCGCGATGTCTGGAGCGTGTCGGCGGAGCTGAAGGAACGGCGCGTCGTGCGGGCGATGCCGCAGATCACGCTGCAGGAGTTGCTCATTGCCTTCAAGGAGGTGCTCACGCGCGCGGAGATGTTCGCCCACCACCACATCCAGCGTGAGCAGCTCTCGGTCGGTGAGCGCATGAGCGACATCCTCGAGGCGCTCGGCGTGGGCGGCTTCGTGCCGTTCATGCAGCTGTTCCGGCCGCACGAGGGACGCATGGGTGTCACGGTGACCTTCGTCGCCATTCTCGAGCTGATGCGCGAAGGACTGATCGATATCGTGCAGGCGCAGCCGTACGCGCCGCTGCACGTTCGCGCCACCGGCCCGATGCGCACACTGCATGTCGTCGCCGACAATTCGCACGCGGGTGAACCCGACCATACCGCCGATACGCGCACTGCGCCTGCCGATGAGGATGCTCCATGAACGAGTCGTACATTCGTAACGTCATCGAGGCTGCGCTGCTCGCCGCGGGAAGCCCGCTGCCGGTAGCCGAGTTGTTGCGGCTCTTCGATGACGCCGTACGCCCGAGCGCCCAGGCGGTGCGCGCGGCGCTCGAAGCACTCGACGCCGAGTATGCCGGGCGCGGCATCGAGCTCAAGGAGACCGCCAGCGGCTTTCGCATCCAGGTGCGCCGCGAGCTCGCCGGGGAGATCTCGCGGCTCTGGCCAGAGCGGGCTGCGCGCTACTCGCGCGCGTTGCTCGAGACGCTCGCGCTCATTGCCTATCGGCAGCCGATCACGCGCGCCGAGATCGAGGCGGTGCGCGGCGTCACCGTGAATCCCAACATCATCCGCACCATGATCGAGCGCAACTGGGTGCGGGTCGTGGGCCACCGCGACGTTGCCGGCCATCCGGAGCTGCTCGGCACTACGCGCGAGTTCCTCGACTACTTTGGCTTGAAAAACCTCGACGAGCTGCCGCCACTTGCGGAGCTCAAGGCGATGGGAGACCTCACCTTGCAGCTCGTGCTGGCCGGGGAAGAGGTGGCGGCAGCGCCCTCCGAGCCCGGCAACGCAGCATCGAGCGCTGCGGAAGATCCACCGGAGGATGACCCGCAGGATGATGACGAGCTTTCGGCCGAGGGCGGCGCCTCGACGGAGCTCGTCGCAGGTCCGCGCTCACTGGACGACTGAATGCCTCGCACGGGCGGGGGTCGGCAGCCGGCCGCCGAGCGACTGCAGAAGGTGCTCGCGCGGGCCGGTCTCGCATCGCGGCGCGAAGTGGAACAGTGGATCCGCGCCGGCCGCATCACCATCAACGGCACCGTCGCCGTGCTCGGGGCCCGCGTCGCTGCCGGAGATGAGCTGCGGCTCGATGGGCGTCCGGTACGTACACGCGTAGAGGCCGATGCACGCGCGTTTCTCTGTCACCGTTCCCCGGGCGAGTCCCTCACCGACCCGGCGGGAATGGCTGGCCGCCTGCCGCGGCGGCTCGCCCGTCGGCTCATCGCGGTCAGTCCCATGCCACGTCCCGATGGCGGGCTCGAGCTGCTTGCCGGCGATGGCGAGCTCGCCGCGCACCTGCAGCGCCGTGTGCATGCCCTCACGAGCGAG
Source organism: Steroidobacteraceae bacterium (assembly GCA_035495655.1). GTDB lineage: Bacteria > Pseudomonadota > Gammaproteobacteria > Steroidobacterales > Steroidobacteraceae > 13-2-20CM-66-19. The sequence goes on along the minus strand of DATJFM010000047.1, from coordinate 15,122 downwards.
TTCGGTGTGCGTGTGCGTGGCGAGCTCAGCGAACCGCAGCTGCGTGGAATACTCGGTGGCGAGCTCGACAGCGGCGCGCATCTCACGGTGGAGCATTGCGCACCGGCCGGCGGGGAGGGCGCCAATCGGTGGTATCAGCTCGCCATCCGCGGCGCGAGCGGCCGCGAAGTGCGTCAGCTTCTCGAGCGCCAGGGTGCGCAGGTGAGCCGCGTGCTGCGCACGCGCCTCGGGACCCTGGCACTCGAGCGGTCGCTTGGCCGCGGGCGTTTCCGCGAGCTTTCTCCGGAAGAGCTGCGCGCGCTGCTTGCAGAAGCCGAAAGATCCGACTCCGGCTAGGGCCGATTGGGCGGCTGAGCATCGAACGCACGGCCGGTGACGCCGCGGCTCGCGGGACCGAGCAACGCGATGTATGCGGCGGTCAATGTTTCGGGCAATGGCACCTGGTTGAAGTCCTCGGCCGGATAGGCCTGACGGCGCATGGCAGTACGCGCGCGGCCGGGGTTGAGCGTGTTCACCCGGATATGGCTGATCCCTTCGAGCTCCTCGGACAGCACCTGTGCCAGACCTTCGAGGGCAAACTTGGAGACGGCGTACGCACCCCAGTACGCGCGCCCGCGACGGCCGACGCTGCTCGCGGTAAACACCACCGAAGCATCGGCGGACTTCTTCAGCGCCGGAAGCAGCACCTGCGTCAGCGCGAACGCCGCGGTCAGGTTGACGTGCAGCACGCGGCACCAGGTCGGCACGTCGTAATGCTCGATGGGGGAAAGCGTGCCGAGCAGGCCAGCGTTGTGCAGTAACCCATCCAGACGCCCGAAGCGCTCGAGCACGGCGTCGGCGAGCGTGTCGTAGTCGCGCGCCACGGCCTTCTCGAGATCGAGCGGCGCGATGCTCGCCTCCGAGGAGGAGCCGGCCGCCGCGGCGATCTGCCCGTGCACGGCTTCGAGCTTCGCCACATCGCGGCCGATCAGCACCACGTGCGCCGCACGCCGTGCGCACTCGAGCGCCACCGCACGGCCGATGCCGGAGCCCGCGCCGGTGATCGCGACCACGCGTCCTGCGAGCTCAGTGGGGCCCGCGACATGCTCACGGGGCTCAAAGGAGGTTGTTTTCTGGCCGGCTTCCACCAGGTGTCTCGGGCGATAATTAACCGTTTGGTGCAGTATTCGTAGTAGAACCTCTGTCGTCTCGCGCCACTGGAGACCGGTCCACACGACGGGCCGTCCGCCACGCACGCCATCCATCGAGCGGCGCATGCTGTTCGCGCGGCCCGCTCGCCTGCGGTAAACGTCTCTCTGCGCGTGCAGAAGCGGTGCACACCAGCGCGCCCCACACGATGAGACCTCGCAGCGGTTTGCGCAGCGGCGGCGCGACAGCTTCAAGTGCCCCGCCGAGTGCGGAGCGCAGCTCGCGGTGGCGCTCCCGCAGCAGATCCGCAAGCGCGCGGGGCCACGGCGGCTGAGCCAGGCTCTCCGGATGCACGCCAGCGCGCTCCAGCTCATCGAGCGGGATGCGCAGCCGCCCCGCCCGCGCATCGGACGCGAGCGCGAGCAGCAGCTCGATCTCGCGCAGGCTCACTCCCAACGCGAGCGCGAGCGCCTGCGCGTCCACCTGCGCCGCGCGAATGTCCGGCACCGCGAGCCGCATCAGCGGCGCGACCACCGCAGCGCTCCAGCGCTGACAATAAGCGGTGAGCTCCCGATGTTGCTCGAAGGTCGCGCCGGACAGATCCCACGCCGCCGTATCCACCAGACCGGTGAGCTCCTGGAGCGGCTCCGCCCCCATCGGGGAGAACAGCGCCGCAAGCTCACGCGTGAGCGGATGGCTCGCTCGTCCGTGCGCGGTGCGCTCGCACTCCTCACGCCACCAGTCGAGGCGCGCGTGGGCGATCTGATGGTCGACTCCGGGCCGCAGGCTCGCGCCGATCTCCTGCTCGAGAGCGGTCAAGCTGCTGAGCGCGAGCCGCTGCGGGGCGGAGCAATAGAGCCAGGCGAGGCGGCGTGTCGCAGACAACTCAGGCCGCGGCATCGTCCGGACTCGGCGATCCGCTGGTGCGTACCAGCTGCCCGATCGGCTCGAGCGGCGCAAGCGGTGCATCTGCGGTTACGCCAAGCTCACCGAAGCGCCGCGCCTGCGGCAGCACCCCGCGCTCGAGTGAGCCGACTGCGGCGTTGTACGCCTCGACGGCCGTGGCGAGCCGCTGTCCCATCCGTCCCAGGTGTCCGTTGAAGCTGCTCAGCCGCCGATACAGCTCCTGGCCCAGATCGCGGATCTGCGCAGCGTTGTGCGCAACGGCGGACTGCCGCCAGCCGTAGGCGACTGCCTTCAGCAGCGCAATCAGCGTCGAGGGTGTCGCGATGATTACACTTTGTGAGAGTGCGCTCTCGAGCAGCTCGGGGCGCTCGGCGAGTGCGCTGGAGAGAAACTGATCACCTGGCAGGAACAGCACGGCGAACTCGGGGCTGCGCTCGAACTGCGACCAGTAGCTCTTGGAGGCGAGCTCGCGCACGCGGGTCTCGACCTGCTGAGCGTGGCGACGCAGTGCCTGCGCGCGTTCCTCCTCGCTCGCCGCCTCGAGTGCCGTGAGGTACGCCTCGAGCGGTGTCTTGGCGTCGATGACCAGATCGCGCGCATCGGGCATGTGCACCACCATGTCCGGGCGCAGCGCACCTTCCTCGCCCACCAGCTGCAGCTGCTCGGTGAAGTCGCAGTGCTCGGTGAGTCCGGCGAGCTCGACCAGCCGGCGCAGGGTCAGCTCGCCCCAGCGGCCGCGCACTTCCGGCCGCCGAAGCGCGCCTACCAGGTTGCGCGTCTCGCGCTGCAGTTGCGCCTGGCCGCCGGCGAGGCTCTCGAGCTGGGTGCGCAGTGCGCTGAAGGCGTCGCGCCGCTCGCGCTCGAGGGCCTGCACCTGGGCCTCGGTGCGCTCGAGCGCGACGCGCAGTGGCTCCACCAGTTGTGCGATGGCCAGCTCGCGCTCCTTGAGCGCGCCCTGCGCGATCGCCTGGTCGCGCCCCAGCGCCTCGCGCGCGAGTTGCAGGAACAACTCGCTGTTCATCCGCAGAGTCTCGCCCGCGAGCGAGTCGAACGCGGCGCGCAGGCGCGTCTCGGACTGCTCGAGCAGGTTGAGCCGGTCCTCCTCCTGTAAGGTGCTCGCCTCGAGCCGCGCCTGGGCCGAGGCGAGATCCACCCGCAGCGCCTCGATGCGCCGCGCAGCTCGCAGTTGAGCGAACAGCGCGCCGAACAGCACTCCGGTGCTGAGTCCGGCAAGCGTACACAGCACGATGAGCGCGGCGCTCACGAGATGAGGTGCGCCAGGTAGTTCACGGATACATCAGCGCTCAGCGCGACGTGACCCGTCAGCGGGTTGAACTCGATGCCTGCGAGCTCCGCGAGCGTGAGACCCGCCGCCCGTGCCCAGCGCGCCAGCTCCGCTGGACGGATGAGGCGCTCATATTCATGCGTGCCCGGCGGGATGAGGCGCAGGACGTATTCCGCGCCGACGATGGCAAGGAGAAACGACTTCAGGTTGCGGTTCAGTGTCGAGACGAACAGCGCGCCGCCCGGCGCCAGCAGCCGCGCGAGCGTCGCAGTCATGGCGGCGGGATCCGGGACGTGCTCGAGCATCTCCATGCAGGTGACCACGTGGAAATGTCCAGGCCGTTGCTGCGCGACCTCCTCCGCGGAGGCGACCCGATAATCGATCGCCAGCCCGCTCTCGGCGGCGTGCAGCCGCGCCACCTCGATCATCCCGGGGGCGAGGTCGATACCGCACACCTGCGCACCGGTGCGTGCCAGCGCTTCGGACAACAGTCCGCCGCCGCAGCCCACATCGAGCACGCGCCGCCCCGCGACCGCGGTGCGTGCGGTCACGAACTGCAGGCGCACGGGGTTCAGCAAGTGCAGCGGTCGGAAATCACCGTGGATATCCCAGAACCGAGCCGCGAGCGCATCGAACTTGGCGAGCTCCGCCCGATCGGCGTTGGCGGCTCCAATGGGAGGACTGACTGTCACGCTGCGACCTCGAGCGACAGCCGATGCGCCCAGTGAGCGGCTAGCGCGGCGAGCTCTGCCTCATCGAAGAGCCGCAGCCGGCCTTCGCTCACTACCGCACGGCCCGCGCTCCAGACATCGCTGACCTGCGCGCGCGTCGCACCGAACAGGATCGATGCCGCGACGTCCGCCGCCGGGCGACACCCGAGGTTGTCGAGATCGAGGCAGGTCATATCGGCTGACTTACCGGGCTCGATCGAACCGATCTGCGTCCCGAGCCCAAGGGCCGTTGCCCCACCAAGCGTCGCCATTCGCAGCGCCTCGAGCGGGGTCAGGGCAAACAGCAGCGCCGCGCTGCGGGCTTCGGCCAGGATGTCGAGTGCACCGACGGCCGCAGGCGTATCGGTACCAAGCGCAAGAGGACGCGCGGGTGGGAGAACTGCCGTCGCGCCTTGGAGGCGCAGCTCCGCCTGCGGACAGGCAATGAGCGCGGCGCCGTGCCGTGAAAGCAGCTGCGCATCCTTGCCGGCGCAACCGAGTGCGCCGATGACCCCGAACCCGGGGCGCAGCAGCCCGAGATCCTGAAGGTCCGCGAGACGGCGCGCCGCGTGAGGTGCCTGCGCTCGCCCCGCAGAATCCGCAACGCCCGTGGCGTCCGCGCCGCCGCGCTGTATGTGCCCCTCGAACCCATCGTCGCGCGCAAGCTCATCCAGATGGACGACGACGCGCGCATCGAGCTCATCCGCGACGCGGCGCACGCGCATGAAGGTGGCATCGCTCAGGCCCTTCGCGGGTTGCGGAGCGAAGTACAGGCCGATGCGGGCATCATTGCGGTATTCGTCCCACAGCGCTTCGGCTCGGGCCAGGTGTGCGCTGGCATCTTCTGCCCAGCCATCGGCCGCATCCGTGACCGGAAGACCAATGAGGGCGCGCACCTGTGCGCCGGCGGCGACGCGCGCCGCCTCCTCGGGGAGCGGACTCTCATCGGCGTAACAGGTGATGCCCGCGCGCAGCATCTCGGCTACGCCGAGCCGCGTGCCATCGCGTACCAGGTCAGCGCTCAGCGTGCGCCGCTCGAGCGGTGCGAGGGTCTCGCCGAGCCAACGCAGCCGCGGACCGCGCACCGGCAGCCCGCGCAGGAGTGTGTGGCAGGCGCGCGTGTGCGCATTCACGAGACCCGGCAGCAGCGCGTGCCGCTCGCGCGCGAGGCGCGTGGTTCCGGCATATCGCTGGCGCAGCTCCAGCGCCGGCCCCACGGCGAGAATGCGTCCGCCGCGGATGGCGACCGCGTGTCCCTCGAGCACGGCATTGCCGGGCGCGACCGGTAGCAGCCAGCGCGGCTCGATCAGGAACTCGGGATCGCCTGAGCTCGACATGGCGATGCAGTATATCGGCGGAGAGACACGCGTTCGACGCCTGCAGGGCAGCCCCCGCGGCGTGCGACACAGGCGTACAATCCACGGCCCGCAGCAGCATCGGAGCGAAGGAGAACACCATGCCGAAATATCTCGTCGAAGCGGCTTACACGGCCGACGGCCTCCGCGGTCTGCAGAAAGACAAAGCGAGCGGGCGACGCCAGGCTATGGCGAAGGCGGTAGAGAGTCTCGAGGGCAAGGTCGAGGCGTTCTATTTCTCCATGGGCGATCGGGATGTGGTCGCGATCGTGGAGGCGCCCGACGCAGTGAGCGTCGCGGCACTGTCACTCGCAGCTTCCGCGACAGGACTCGTACGCGTGAAAACCACGGCACTGCTCAGCGTCGAAGAAGTCGATCGCGCGCTGGAGAAGAAACACAACTATCGCGGGCCGGGCGCGTAGCGCCCCCGCGTGCGGCCGCAGACCGGACGCGTCAGCTCCGGTGCTGCGGCCGCTGCCCACTTCCTCTCGGCGACCTGTAGCGACAGGCCGCCGCAGGTCTAGTTCATGCTAGAATTTCCTCTTTATTCCGCGCCCAGCCGGGCGTTGACATTCAAGCCCTGATTGATGGCTGAGATCGCCCGCGAAATCCTGCCGGTCACTCTCGAAGGAGAGATGCGGCAGTCCTATCTCGACTATGCCATGAGCGTCATCGTCGGGCGTGCACTGCCCGACGTGCGCGATGGCCTGAAGCCCGTGCACCGGCGTGTTCTGTACGCCATGCGCGAGCTCGGTAACGAATGGAACCGGGCGTACAAGAAGTCCGCGCGCGTGGTCGGCGATGTGATTGGCAAGTACCACCCGCATGGCGAGAGCGCGGTATACGACACCATCGTGCGCCTCGCGCAGCCATTCTCGATGCGCTACCTGCTCGTCGATGGCCAGGGTAATTTCGGCTCCGTGGACGGCGATCCGCCCGCCGCGATGCGCTACACGGAAGTGCGCATGGCGCGCATCGCCCACGAGCTGCTGGCGGACATCGACAAGGAGACCGTCGATTTCAATCCGAACTACGACGAGTCGGAGACCGAGCCGACGGTGCTGCCGACTCGCATCCCGAACCTCCTGGTGAACGGGCAGACCGGGATTGCCGTCGGCATGGCCACCAACATTCCGCCGCACAATCTCACCGAGACTGTGAACGCCTGTTTGGCGCTGCTCGATGATCCCGCGCTGCCGCTCGTGGCGTTGATGCAGCACATGCCGGGCCCGGACTTTCCGACCGGCGGCATCATCAACGGCGCACAGGAGATCGCGACCGCCTATCGCACCGGCCGCGGGCGGCTGTCGGTGCGCGCGCGGGTGATCATCGAGGAAGTGGGCCGCGGCGATCGCCAGGCGATCGTGGTCACGGAGCTTCCCTACCAGGTCAACAAGGCGCGCCTCATCGAGCGCATCGCCGAGCTGGTGCGCGAGAAGCAGCTCGATGGCATAGCCGCGGACGGTCTGCGCGATGAGTCCGACAAGGACGGCATGCGCATCGTCATCGAGCTCAAGCGCGGCGAAGTGACCGAGATCGTGCTGAACAATCTGTACGCGCACACGCCGATGGAGACCGTGTTCGGCATCAACATGGTGGCGCTGCAGGATGGCCAGCCGAAGCTGATGTCGCTGAAGGAGATGCTGGAGGCGTTCATCCGCCATCGGCGCGAGGTGGTCACCCGGCGCAGCATCTATGAGCTCGCCAAGGCGCGCGAGCGGGCGCACATCCTCGAGGGTCTCGCGGTCGCGCTTGCCAATATCGATGCCGTGATTGCGCTCATCAAGGCGGCGGCATCGCCGGCAGAGGCGCGCAGCGCGCTGCAGGCGCGCGCCTGGCCGCCGGGTGCGGTTACCGAGCTCCTCGCGCGCGCGGGTGAGATATCCACGCGTCCACCGGGACTTCCTGTCGACACCGGCCTGCACGGGGGCAGCTACCGGCTATCGGAGACGCAGGCGCAGGCGATCCTCGACATGCGTCTGCACCGCCTGACGGCGCTCGAGCAGGACAAGATCATCGCCGAGTACCGGGAGCTGCTCGTCAACATCGCCGACCTCACCGACATCCTCGGACGGCCCGAACGGCTGACGCAGGTGGTGCGCGCCGAGCTCATCGAGGTACGCGACAGCTTCGGTGACGCCCGCCGCACCGAGATCAACCGCGATCATCTCGATCTCACGACCGAGGATCTCATCGAGCCGCAGGATGTCGTGGTGACGCTCTCGCACGCCGGCTATGCCAAGAGCCAACCGCTCACCGAATACCAGACCCAGCGTCGCGGCGGTCGCGGCAAGACCGCGACCGCGGTGAAGGACGAGGACTTCGTCGAGAAACTCTTCGTCGCGCACACCCACGATACGGTGCTGTGCTTCTCCAACCGCGGCAAGGTGTATTGGCTGAAAGTTTACGAGCTGCCGCAGGCGGGCCGCGGCGCGCGCGGCAAGCCGATGGTGAACCTGCTACCGCTCGAGGAGGGCGAGAAGATCAATGCGCTGCTGCCGGTGAAGCAGTACGACGAGCAGCATTTCGTCTTCATGGCTACGCGTGCCGGCACGGTGAAGAAGACACCGCTCGCCGCTTTCTCGCGACCGCGCACCACCGGCATCATCGGTATCGATCTTGCGCCCAACGATCAGCTGGTCGGCGTCGCGCTCACTGATGGCGAGCGCGAGGTCATGCTGGTGTCGAGCGGCGGCAAGGCCATCCGCTTCCACGAGAGCGAGGTGCGCCCGATGGGGCGCGAGGCGGCCGGCGTGCGCGGCATCAAGCTTGGCGCCGGGCAGGATCTGATCGCGCTCATCGTGGCGGGCGAGGGCGCCGGCAGCGGTGCGGACGATGCGCCGCGGGTGCTCACCGCCTCCGCGACCGGCTACGGCAAGGTCACGCCGCTTTCGGAGTTTCCCTGTCACGGCCGCGGCGGCCAGGGCGTGATCGCGCTGCAGACCTCCGATCGCAACGGCTTCACGGTGGCGGCGCTGCAGGTGATGCCTGGGCAGGAGATCATGTTGATCAGCTCCACCGGGACGCTGGTGCGCACCACCGTGGATGGGATCTCGGTACAGGGACGCAATACGCAGGGCGTGCGGCTCATCCGGCTCGGCGAAGGCGAGCGGCTGGTCGGCATCGAGCGCATCGAGAGCCTGGACGGCGAGGGCGAGGACGAAGAGCCGCTCATCGAGCCGGCACCGGGCGCCGCGCCACCCACGGCGGATAGTTAACCGGGCGCTCGTGCGCGTATTCAACTTCGCTGCGGGGCCGGCCACGTTGCCCGTGGAAGTCCTCGAACAGGTCCGGGATGAGCTGCTCGACTGGCAGGGCAGCGGCGCCTCGGTCATGGAAGTGAGCCACCGCGGCAAGGCGTTCATGGCAGTGGCGCAGGAATCGGAAGCCCTGCTGCGCGAGCTGCTCGGGGTGCCGTCCCAATATCGGGTGTTGTTCCTGCAGGGCGGCGCGACCGGCCAGTTCGCGGCCGTACCCCTCAACCTCGCAGCGGCCGACTCCACCGTCGACTTCATCGACACCGGGCATTGGTCGCAGAAGGCATTGCGCGAGGCGCGACGCTACATCGCACGCGTCAACATCGCGGCCGATGAGGCCGCATCGAAATACACCACTGTGCCCTCACCGCAGGCGCTGCGACTCACGCCGGGGGCCGCTTACGTGCACTACACGCCGAATGAGACCATCGGCGGGGTCGAGTTTCCCTACGTCCCCGCGACCGGCAGCGTGCCGCTGGTGGCGGACATGTCCTCGACGCTGCTCTCGCGGCCGCTGGATGTGAGGCAGTTCGGGCTGATCTATGCAGGCGCGCAGAAGAATATCGGCCCCGCGGGCCTCGTCGTGGTGATCGTGCGCGATGAGCTAACGGGCCGCGCGCGTCCCGGCACTCCGGCAGTGTGGGACTACCACGCGATGGCGCAGGAGGGCTCCCTGCTCAATACGCCGGCCACCTTTGCCTGGTATGTCGCCGGTCTCGTGCTGCGCTGGCTCAAGGCACAGGGCGGGCTCACGGCGATGGCCGCACACAACCGCGCCAAGGCGCAGCTGCTGTACGAGACCATCGATTCCTCCGGCTTCTATCGCAACCCGGTGGCCGTCAACTGCCGCTCGTGGATGAACGTGCCCTTCACGCTCGCCGATGCGCGCCTCGATGAGTCGTTCCTCGCGGGCGCGCGTGCCGCCGGTCTCGCCAACCTCGCCGGGCATCGCTCGGTGGGCGGAATGCGCGCGAGTCTCTACAACGCCATGCCGCTCGCCGGCGTGGAGGCGCTGGTGGCATTCATGCGGGACTTCGCGCGCCGCCACGGCTGATGTGCCCATGCCCTTCCGCATCCTCACCCTGAATCAGATCAGTCCGCGCGGTCTCACGCGCCTTCCGGCGAGCGGCTACGAGGTCGGTACCGCGGTTGCCGATCCGGATGCGATCCTGCTGCGCTCCGCGGAGCTCAACGACAAGCCCATCGCTGCCTCGGTGCGCGCCGTCGGACGTGCCGGGGTCGGTGTCAACAACATTCCGGTGGCGGAGCTCAGTCGCCGTGGTGTGCCGGTGTTCAACACCCCGGGGGCCAACGCCAACGCCGTCAAGGAGCTGGTGCTGGCGGGGCTTTTCCTGGCGGCGCGCAATATAGGTCCGGCGTGGCTCTTTGCCCGCGACCTGAGCGGCGATGATGCCGCCATCGAAGAAGCGGTGGAGGCCGGCAAGAAGCGCTTCGTTGGCTTCGAGCTTCCCGGGCGAACACTCGGCGTCGTCGGGCTCGGCGCGGTCGGCGTCGAGGTAGCGAATTCCGCACTGGCGCTCGGCATGAAGGTGCTCGGCTACGACCCGCAGCTCACCGTGCAGCGCGCCTGGCAGCTCTCCTCGAGCGTGGAGCAGGCGCTGTCGCTCGATGACCTGTTCGCGCGTTCCGATGCCATCAGCGTGCACGTGCCGCTGAATGAGGACACACGCGCGCTGGTGAATGGCGCACGGCTCGGGGTGATGCGCGCCGGTGGCACCATTCTCAACTTCGCGCGCGCCGCGATCGTGGATGAGGCAGCGGTGCTGGCAGCGCTCGATCAGGGCAGGCTGCACGCCTACGTGTGCGATTTTCCCAAGCGTGCGCTCAAGGAGCATCCAGGGGTGATCACGCTCCCGCACCTCGGCGCGTCCACCGGGGAGGCGGAGGAGAATTGCGCCATCATGGTGGTGGAGCAGCTGCGCGATTTCCTCGAGAACGGCAACATAAGGAACAGCGTGAACTATCCGGAGGCGGTATTGCCGCGCGTACCGAACACCACGCGCCTCGGGGTCGCGAACCGCAACGTCCCCAACATGGTGGGACAGATCTCGACCTGCCTCGCGGCCCAGAACATCAACATCGCCGACCTGCTCAACAAGTCCCGCGGCGAATACGCGTATACGCTCATCGATGCCGACGGCATGCTCGGTGCGGAGCTGCTGGCACGCATTCGCGCGATCGATGGCGTGCTCTCGGCGCGTATTCTCTGAAACCCATGCTTCGGCGCCCTCCCGCTTCCCGAGCCCGTCGCCGCGTTGCGCGGAAGCCGCCCCGCACCACGCCTTCGACCCCGGCCTCCGCGCCGGCTGGGCCGCACGGGCTCGAGGATGTGCGCGGCCGCATCGACGCGGTCGATGAGCACATCCATCGGCTGCTCAATGAGCGGGCACGTCTCGCGCAGCAGGTGGGCATCTCCAAGGCGGACGACGGGCATACCGTGGACTTCTATCGGCCGGAGCGCGAGGCGCAGGTGCTGCGCCAGGCACGTGCGCGCAACGCCGGTCCGCTGCGCGATGAGGAGGTGCTGCGGCTCTTTCGCGAGATCATGTCGGCGTGCCTCGCGCAGCAGGAGCCACTCAAGGTCGCGTTTCTCGGACCGGAAGGCACCTTCACGCAGACCGCGGTGCTCAATCACTTCGGCCACTCGGTGCGCGCGCTGCCGCTCGCCTCGATCGATGAGGTGTTCCACGAGGTCGAGGCCGCCAACGCCGACTTCGGGGTGGTGCCGATCGAGAACTCCACCGAGGGAACCGTCAATCACACACTCGACCGCTTCCTCGGCTCGCCGCTCAAGATCTGCGGCGAGGTGGAGCTGCGGGTACGCCAGCACCTGATGGGCGCCATGAGCGAGCTGTCGCGCATCCTGCGCGTGTGCTCGCATCCGCAGTCACTGGCCCAGTGCCGGCAGTGGCTCGAGGAGCACCTGCCCGGAGTCGAGCAGGTGCCGGTCTCCAGCAACGCAGAGGGAGCGCGGCGCGCGCGCGACGAGAAGGGAACCGCCGCGATTGCGGGTGCGACCGCAGCAGAAGTTTACGGGCTCAAGGTGCTGGCGGCGGAGATCGAGGACCGGGCCGATAACACCACGCGCTTCCTCGTGCTCGGTCGCAAGCTGTTCGCTCCGAGCGGTGAGGATCGGACTACGCTGCTGGTCTCCGTCGGGCACACCGATGCACCCGGCGCGCTCTATCGGTTGCTCGAGCCGCTCGCACGCCACCGGGTGAGCTTGACGCGCATCGAGTCACGCCCCTCGCGTCGTCGCAAGTGGGACTATGTCTTCTTCATGGACCTCGAGGGACACGCGCAGGAGCCGCACGTGGCGCGCGCGCTCGCAGCGCTGAAGAAGCGAGCGTCGCTGTTTCGAGTGCTCGGTTCCTACCCGCGGGCCGTGCAGTGAGCGCACCGCCGGTCCGTCACTGGCGTGTCGCCCCGGGCGGCACGCTCAGTGGCATGCTCACCGTGCCGGGGGACAAGTCGATATCGCACCGTGCGCTCATGTTGGGAGCTCTCGCCGCGGGCGAGACCTGCATCACCGGGTTCCTCACGAGTGACGACTGTCTGGGGACTGCGCGCGCGCTCGCAGCGCTTGGTGTACGCATCGAGCGCCCGGCGGAGACCGAGGTACACGTGCATGGCCGCGGCAGGGGCGGCCTCGCACCATCTTCGTCACCGCTCGATCTGGGTAATGCCGGCACGGCCATGCGCCTCATGATGGGAGTCCTCGCGCCTCAGAGCTTCGACTCGACACTGATCGGCGATGCCTCGCTCATGCGACGGCCGATGGAGCGGGTCGCCGAGCCCCTGCGCAGGATGGGCGCACGCATCGAGACTCAGGAGGGACGGCCGCCGGTCGTCATCCACGGTACTCCGCAGCTCAAGGGTCTGCGGTACAGCCTCCCTGTGGCGAGTGCGCAGGTGAAATCGGCATTGCTTCTCGCCGGGCTGTCCGCGAGCGGCCGCACCGAGCTCACCGAGCCCGCCCCCTCGAGAGACCACACCGAGCGGATGCTGCGTGCATTCGGGGTAGACGTGGCCCAAGAGCGTGGGGTGATCAGCCTCGAGGGCGGACAGGCACTGCGCGGCGCCACCGTGGCGGTCCCGGCGGATTTCTCCTCGGCCGCTTTCTTCATCGTCGGCGCCGTGCTCGCCGCCGAACGGCCGCTCACCCTCACGAACATCGGCGTCAATCCGACGCGTACCGGGCTCCTCGAGCTGCTGCAGCTCATGGGCGCAGACATCCGAGTCCTGCCACATACCGGCACGATCGGACATAACGCGGAGCCGGTCGCGGACATCGAGGTGCGCGCGAGCGCGTTGCGCGGCATTACAGTGCCGGAGGCCCTGGTGCCGCTCGCGATCGATGAGCTGCCGGTGTTCTTCATCGCCGCCGCGGCGGCACAGGGGGACACGCTGGTGCGCGGTGCCGGGGAGCTGCGGGTGAAGGAGAGCGATCGTCTCGCGGCGATGGCCGCGGGTCTCGGTGCACTCGGGGTCGAGCATGAGCTCCTGCCCGATGGGTTGCGGATCCGCGGCAAGGCAGATTTCTCCGGAGGGGCCATCGATAGCCTGGGCGATCACCGCATCGCCATGGCATTCGCGATTGCAGCGCTGCGCGCGCGCGCGCCGCTCGAGATCGCCGATGTGGCGACTGTCGCGACCAGTTTTCCTGGCTTCGAGGAATGCGCTCGCCGGGCCGGCTTGGGCCTTAAGGCGCTCTGAGGGACACTGTCCCGATGCCGAAGCCCGCCGCCTGTCCCATTGTCACCATCGACGGTCCAAGTGGCTCGGGCAAGGGCACGATCAGTCGCGCGGTCGCGCGAAAACTGGGGTGGCACCTGCTCGACAGCGGCGCGCTCTATCGCCTGGTTGCACTGGCCGGGTCCGCCGCCGGTCTGCCGCCCGAGGACGAGCCGGCCCACGCGGCTCTGGCGCGGCGCATGGACGTGGCTTTTACCGTCGCCCCCGATGGGAGCGAGCGCATTTCGCTCGATGGACGGGATGTAACCGGCGATATCCGCTCCGAGGAAGCCGGGCAGGGCGCCTCCCGGGTCGCGGCCTGGCCCGGGGTGCGTCAGGGGCTGCTCGCCCGGCAGCGGGCCTTTGCGGTACCCCCCGGTCTGGTGGCGGACGGCCGCGATATGGGCACCGTCGTCTTCCCGGGCGCGGAGCTTAAAATCTTCCTGACCGCCACCCCGGAGGAACGGGCGGTCCGGCGGCATAAGCAGTTGAAAGACAAGGGGTCCGGTGTTAGCCTTCCGGCCCTTTCACGCGAGATAGCCGAGCGGGATTTAAGGGATCAGACCCGTGAGGTCGCCCCACTGAAGGCGGCGCCCGATGCCTGTGTCATCGATTCGACCGGTCTTTCGGTCGAGGCGGTGGTGCGGCGGGTGCTGGAACTGGGAGCCGCTCGTCGCTTGTGGCCCTAGGGCCGCTCGTCGCGATACGCATGGGAGCAGGATGTCCGAGGGAAGGCACGCGCAGGAAGCGGGTGCCCGTTATGTTTTCCTGGACCGCAGCGGAAGGCGGTTCCAGTACACACACACGCCATCTGCGGTGGCATCAGTGAAGGTATGACAGAAAGTTTCGCCCAGCTATTCGAGCAGAGTCTCGCCAACCAGCGCATCCGCCCGGGGATGATCCTCACCGGGCTCGTCGTCGAAGTCACCAGCGACGTCGTCATCGTCAATGTAGGTCTGAAGTCCGAAGCCGTCATCCCTCTCGATCAGTTCAAGAACGAGCGCGGGGAAGTCGAGGTCAAGGCGGGTGAAGAGGTCGAAGTTGCACTCGACTCGGTCGAGGACGGCACCGGCGAGACACGCCTCTCGCGCGAGAAAGCCAAGCGCGCCCGCACCTGGACACGCCTCGAGGAGGCTTTCAACAAATCCGAGATCGTGACCGGAATCATCACCGGACGCGTCAAGGGAGGCTTCACGGTCGAGATCGAGAACGTGCGCGCGTTCCTTCCCGGCTCGCTCGTCGACGTGCGCCCGGTGCGCGACACCTCCTATCTCGAGGGCAAGCCTCTCGAGTTCAAAGTCATCAAGCTCGACCAGAAGCGCAATAACGTTGTTGTTTCGCGGCGCGCGGTCGTCGAGCAGGAATTCTCCGCCGAGCGCAGCGCGCTCATGGAGAACCTCCAGGAAGGCGCGGTCGTGCGCGGCTCGGTCAAGAATCTCACCGACTACGGTGCGTTCGTGGACCTCGGCGGCATCGACGGCCTGCTGCACATCACCGACATGGCGTGGAAGCGCGTCAAGCATCCTTCCGAAGTCGTCAAAGTTGGCGATGAGATCGATGTCCGCATCCTGAAGTTCGACCGCGAGCGCTCGCGCGTGAGCCTGGGGCTCAAGCAGCTCGGCGCCGATCCGTGGGAGAACATTTCGCGGCGTTATCCGCCGCACACGCGTGTGTTCGGCAAGGTCACCAACATTGCCGACTACGGCGCGTTCGTCGAGATCGAGGA
>DATJFM010000046.1:0-70907 GCA_035495655.1 Steroidobacteraceae bacterium | reverse complement strand
AGGCGATGAGGCTGATGATCACGAACATCCAGCGTGCGCCCACACGCTGGCCGATGATGCCCCCGGGGAACTGCAACACCGTGTAACCGAGCAGCATCGACTGCAACAGCCAGCCGATCTGCATCTGGCTCAGATGCAGGTGCGGCATCATGTCGTAGCTCGCGACCGTCAGGCCGCGTTGCTGCAGATACGCGACGAACCCGAAGCCGAAAAGATAGAGTAAGATGTTCCAGCGCACGCGCATGCGTGGCGGAGATATCGACGAGGATGAGGCGGGCGGCTCGCCGCTCACACAGCGTCGACCGCGTCGCCTATCCGCTCGAGCACGTAGCGACGGATGTCGAGGTTGTAGTCTTCCATCGGTGCATAGTAGCCGCGCTCGTGGACGCGTGCGCTGATTCCCTGTTGCACGGCCTCGCAGATCGCCCAGTCCTGGCGGTTGACGAGATCCCAAAACTCCACCGTGTCGAGCGGATCGAAGCCCGGCTGCGCGATCTCGTGGGGTTCGAACAGGAAGTGACAGTCGATGCTCGTTGCCGCCGGGCCGCGCGGTTGGAGCACGAAGGCCGCGACGTGGTCACAGGCGAGGCTGAGGAAAAGATTGGGATAAACGAGCTCGCCCTTGTGGCGTACCCGCTCGTCCTCGTCGAGTGTCGGGAAGGGCCGGCGCTGCGTCGTGCCGGAACGGGTAAAGGTGTAGGCGCCGGTGCGATGCGGTATGCCACTCAGCCAATCGAGCCCCGCGCCGCCGCGCTCGCGGAAGGCCGGTACCACATCGCACAGCTCCGGATGGACGCCCGCGCAGTGGTAGCACTCGTTGTAGTTCTCGCACAGCACCTTCCAGTTCGCGGCCACCTGGTAGCGGATCGAGTGGCCGATGCGCAGCTGCGCGAGTGGATAGCGGTCAATACGCGCCGGGATCGGACCGAGCTGCTGTGGCAGCGGCTGCGCGGAGCCTGGTGTCAGGTTGAGAAAGATGAAGCCGCCCCAGAGCGCGACGCCCACTGGATAGAGGCCGAACTGCGTCTTGTCGAACCCGGCAACGCCTGCCATGTGCGGGGCACCGAGCAGGCGGCCATCGAGATCGTAGCTCCACTGGTGGTATGGGCAGGTGATCCGCCCGCCGCGCAGTCCGCCCGTGAGATGCGGTACGGCGCCGGTGGTGCCCGGCTCACGGCACAGGCGCGAGCCGCGGTGCCGGCAAGTGTTGTAGAAGGCGCGCAGGGCGCCCTCGCGATTGCGCACGAGGATGATGCTCTCGCCGAGCACATCGAGCAGCCGGTAGGCGCCTGGCTCATCGGCAAGCTCTTCCTCGCGCGCTGCGCACAGCCACTCGCGGCAGAAGATGCGCTCCTTCTCAGCAAGCCAGACGCGCTCCGAGCGATACCAGCTCGAGGGGAGCGCCGGCTCGAGCGCGGGAAGGAAGGGCGTCTCGTGCGCGCTCACGCGTGCCTCGGCAGCGGCGCATCGCGCCGGTAAGGGATGGCCCGCGAGTCGGCGTCGAATTCCTCGGCGTAGCGGTGGCCGCTGTAGGTGGCGTGCACGATCGCACCCGGGGCGAGTGCATCGCCGATGCGGGTCACCGAGCGAATCGCGGCGTGCGCGAATTCCGCTTCCAGCGCCATGAGCTCGGCATAGAGCGCATCGTTCGCGAAGCGGGTGCCGACGATCACCAGCGAGTCGCACGGAAACACGGTCTCGCTGTTGGTGAACTGGTTGGCGAGGGTGACGCTCCCATCCCCGAACGAGCTCACCCGCGAGAGCGTGTGCAGCGCGATGCCGGCCGATTCCAGCGCACGGTGCACCTGCGGCTGCTCGTTGCTCATGATGCCCCAGGCGGAGGCGTGGCCGGCTGGAGTCACGTAACGCACCGCGTGGCCGCTTTTCGCCAGGTGCTCGGCGAGGACGCTCCCCATGTAGTAGTTGTCGAAATCGTAGACCACCACGGGACCTGACAGCTGCACGCCTGCGGCGATGTCATCCGGAGTGAATACTCCAGCGGCCGAGAGCTCGCCCACCGGGATCTCGAGTGGCGAGTACAAAAGGCGCGCCCAGTGAGCGCCGGTCGCGATCACGACGTGCGCGGGCTCGAGCTCCAGGATCTCCGCAGCACTCAGGCGGTTGCCGCGATAGATGTTCACATTCGTGAGCCGCTCGAGCTGCCCGCGCCGCCAGTCGAGGACCCGTCCCCAGGCCGAGAGTCCCGGCAGGCGCGCCTCGAAGCGTAAGCGGCCGCCGATGTCATCGGCTGCCTCCGCCACGGTGACTTCGTAGCCGCGCCGGCCGAGTGACAGCGCGCACTCGAGGCCCGCAGGACCGCCGCCGACGATGAGCACGGAAGAGGCGCTTGCGGCGGGCGCGATGCGCTCGGGGTGCCAGCCGCGCCGCCATTCCTCGCCCGCGGTCGGGTTCTGCGTGCAGCGCACGGGCACACCATCGTGCCAGCTCGAGATACAGATATTGCAACCTATGCACTCGCGGATGTCCTGCTCGCGGCCGCTCTCGATCTTCACCGGCAGAAACGGGTCGGCGATCGAAGGGCGCGCCGCACCGATGAGGTCGAGTACGCCGCGCCTGATCTGCCCGACCATGGTATCCGGGGAGGTGAAGCGCCCGACGCCTACCACGGGCTTGCGGGTGATTTTCTTCACGAAGTCGATAACCGGCTCATGGCTTCCTTCGGGTGCAAAGCGCGAAGGCGGGCAGTCGGTCGGCGAGGAGTCCATCTTCACATCCCACAGATCCGGCACCTCAGAAAGGAGTGTGACCACCTCGTGCGCCTCGGAGGGCGCATGCTCGCTCGGCCGCGCACGCAGCTCCTCCAGGCTGATGCGTAGCGCCACCGCGCACTTACCGGCGACCGCTTCGTGCGTCACCTCGAGGAGCTCGCGCACGATGCGCACACGATTCGCCACGCTGCCGCCGTAGGCGTCGGTTCGCAGATTCCATTCGGGCAGCAGGAATTCGTAAGGCAGGTAGCCCATGCCGGCATAGACGTAGACGATGTCGAAGCCGGCCTGGCGCGCGCGCCGCGCGGCCGCCGCCTGGGAATCGAGCAACAGCCGGATGTCGCGGGCGTCCATGACGCGCGGCCGCTGGTGACCCATGAAGTTCACGTGGGTCGCCATCCAAGAGGTGCCGGAAGGTGACATCGTCGGCAGGCGGCTCGTGCGGTTCATTACCGAGCCGCCGCCGTGCCACAACTCGATACCGGCGAGCGCGCCGTGGCGGTGAACCGCCTCGGTCATGAGCGCGTGCGAGCGCACATCGTCATCGTCCCAGAGCGTCGCGTAGGGCAGAGGCGAATCGTCGGAACCGGGCTCGATCGAAACGTACCCCGTGCACACCACTCCCCAGCCGCCCTCTGCTTTGGTGCCGCGAAATGCCGCGCGCATGTGCGGCATGGCGTTGGTCATACCGGCGGCGTGCGGCACGGCGTAGAAGCGATTGCGGGCCGTGACTGGCCCGATGCGCACCGGCTCGAAGAGTACGTCGTATCGCGGATTGCGCGCCATGGCGCGAGTCTGACGCTAGTTGAGCGAATGCTCAACTACTGTAGGATGCGCCTGCTGCTCATAGCTACACACCGCAGCCTCACGGGAAACCCTGCATGCGTCACGCACCGCTCGCCCTGCTCGGTTTGATCAGCTGTCTGCCGCACCTCGCCGGTGCGCAGTCCTTTGCACCGGATACTCCCGAGGCAGGCTCGGTGCAGGAGATCGCGAAGGCAACCACCGAGACGCGCTTCCTCTCACCGTGGGTTGCATATCTGCCGGCCTCGACCGGTGGGGCAGTATCACCCCGCAGCTTCCTGCACCGCATTCCGGGTGCGCCCGGCGAGCTGGTGAATTCCGCTACGGCGTACGCCTACTGTCGCGCGCTCGCCGGCTCCTCCGCCCGGGTGCGCGTGTTCACCATCGGGCGCTCGGAAGAGGGTCGCGACATCGTGCTGCTCGCAATCGCCGATGAGGCCGGCATCCGTGATCTCGACCGCCTCAAGGCTGCGACCGCAGCGCTTGCCGATCCGCGGCGCACCGATGCGGCCGCCGCCGAGCAGCTCATCGCCACCGCACGCCCTATCTACTACTTCAACGCGGGACTTCATTCCGATGAGAGCGGCTCGACCGAGTCGGTGCTCGAGCTCGCCTATCGGCTCGCCGCGTCCGAGCAGCCGATGATCCGGCGCATTCGTGAGAACCTCGTCGTGCTCATCAATCCGGTCTCCAACCCCGATGGCCGCGACAAGCAGGTCGAGTGGTTCTACCGCTATCTCAAGGGCAAGACCGAGCAGGCGCAGCTACCGCGCCAGGCGCCGCCTTACTGGTCGCACTATGCGTTCGTCGATATCAACCGCGACGCGCACCAGCAGGTGCACGCCACCACCAAAGCGGTGTTTCACATGCTGTTCGAGTGGCATCCGCAGATGGTCCACGACCTGCACGAGAGCGTCGCTCTACTCCTCACCTGGAACGGTACCAATCCCATCAATGAGCACGTCGATCCGCTCACGTACGCCGAGCGGCTCGAGCTCTCCTTCCATGAGGTACAGACGATGACCGGTTTCGGTATGCCCGGAGTATGGACGTGGAATTTCGGTGATGACTGGGCACACCTATACCTCGATGCGATCGGTATAAACCACAACGCGGACGGCCGCGGCTACGAGACCTTCGGCAACGGCTCCGCGGAGACCATGCACTCGGAGCAGCCCGACTCCAACACGAGCGTCGAATGGTACCGGCCATCGCCCGCGCCGCCAGTGGGCTCCTTCCTCTGGTCGGCACGCGACAACGTCAACTACAACGAGACCGCGATGCTCGCGGCGCTCGATGACACCGCACAGCAGGCGGAGACGCTGCTGCACAACTACTACCTGAAGGGCGTGCACTCTTACCGCAAGGGGCTCGATGAGGCGCCTTACGGCTTTCTGATCCCTGACGGTCAGGGCGATCCGACGCGCGTAGCTCAGCTGGTCTCGCGGCTCCTGTCGCTCGGCATCGAGGTGCATCGCGCGACCTCACCGGTTACGCTGAAGGAAGGCACCTGGCCCGCGGGCACCTACGTGGTGCGGCTCGATCAGCCGTACCGCAACTACGCGGTCGATATCCTCACTGCGCAGCAGTTTCCGAAGGACGGCCCGGAATCCTACGACGACATCTCCTGGGCATTTCCTGCACACTATCACCTGGCCGTCATCCCGACTGCGGATCCGCAGGTGCGCTCCGCGGCGCTCGCCCCGTTGACGGTAGCGCCGCACGTCGCCGGCGCCGTGACGGGCGCGGGACCGGTGTTCCTGCTGAAAGACAGTGGGCAGGAGGGACTTCTCGAGGCGCGCTATGCGCTGCACGGGTTCCGCATCGCGATCGCCGAGCATGCTTTCAACATCGCGGGCACCGACTACCCGGCTGGCTCGTGGATCCTCGGCGCGCAGTCGGGGCTTGCGGCGGCGGTGCGCGACACCGCCGGAAAGCTGGGACTCGATTTTGCAAGCACGGGGACGCTGCCGGATGTTGCCCGGCACGATGCGCCCGTGCCGCGGCTCGGCCTGTGGGTGCCGTGGGCCGACACCGACACCGCAGGCTGGGCGCGCTATGCACTCGATCAGCGCCACATCCCTTATATCTACGTGCGCGATGAGGACATCCGCGCCGGCAAGCTGCGCGAGAAGTACGACGTGCTGTTGTACCCGCACGTCGACCTCGAGCTCGCCGAGCAGATCGAGGGTCTGCATAAGGCCTGGAGCCCGATGCCTTTCAAGAAGACGGCGAGCACGCCGAGCTTCGGAACACCCGCTTCTTCGGATGACATCACCGGTGGCATCGGCTACGCCGGCCTTGGCGAGCTGCAGAAGTTCATCGAGGGCGGTGGATTACTGATCACGCTCGGCAGCGGCTCGATGCTGCCGCTCGAGGGCGGGCTCGTGCGTGGGGTGAGGCGCGAGGCAGGTGGCGTACCGCGCAGCACCGCGGGGGGTGGCGCGGCGTCCGCTGCGGCCTCGCAGAATGCGGTCACACGCACTCCCGGATCGCACGTACGCGTCTCCTTCGCACGGCCCGAGCACCCGATCGCTTACGGCTATGGGCCGCGCACCTGGGTTTTCAGGCAGAACTATGCGCTCTATTCCATACCGCGGCGCTGGCTGCGCATGGCGTACTGCACGGTCTGCCTCGATGGGCCAATCGATCGCAGCGGCATCGTGCTCGAGTGGGGCGATCGGGAAGGCGCTCCATTCGTCGTGAGCGGGCAGGCGTGGGGTGAGGAGAATCTCATCGGCCGCGCCGCGGTCCTCGACATGCCGGTCGGCAAGGGTCACGTGGTGACCTTCAACTTCAACCCGCTGCACCGCGATCTCAACCGCGGCGACCAGCGGATGCTCTGGAACGCCATCATCAACTGGCGGGCGATCGTCAGTACGCCGTGAGGCGGGCGCGCGACCCCTGATCACCACCGATTCAAGCCTCACTGCTTTAGCCGGTTGTACTTCGCGAGCACCGCACGCAGCTGATCGTGCGGCAGCGCGCGCACGTGGTGACCATTGATGCCCGTCATGTCGGTGGCCGCGACCATCGCATTGTCGATGGCTTCCTCGGTGGCCTCCACTGTTGCCGCGAACAGCGGGTCGAGCGAGGGGTTCGGCAGCATTTTCAGGTCGATGAGGTGACCGACGTCGCTCGCGCTGGGGTTGGCGGTCGAGAAGGCAATGAAAATATCGCCTGAGCCATTGCTGGCGATGCTGCCGGTTCGGCCGATGCCGAGGGACACGCGACGCGCGATGCGCTTCAACTGGTGAGGGAGCAGCGGAGCATTGGTCGCCACCACGACGATGATCGAGCCGAGCTCGTTGGCAGCGGACGGCAGCCAGGCGTAAGGGTCCTCGCTCTCGATCTCGCGGCCGACCGGAATACCGGCGATACGCAGATTCTGGCGCCTGCCGTAATTGCACTGGACGAGAACGCCCACCATGTAACCGCCATCTTTGTCGGTCAGCTTGCGCGATGAGGTACCGATCCCGCCCTTGAAGCCGTTGCACACCATTCCTGTGCCGCCGCCAACCGCGCCTTCCTCGACCGGACCGGAGTGGGCACTGTCGATGGCGTGAAGGGCGTGCTCGGGCTTGACGTGAAATCCGTTGATGTCATTCAGCCAGCCGTCCCAGGTCTCCGCCACCACAGGCAGCGACCACCAATCATCGTCCGGCCCTGCTGATCCATGCGCGACACGCCACGCGATCACTGCATCGCGCACCACACCGACGCTGTGGGTGTTGGTGATCATGACCGGACCTTCGAGGAACCCGGACTCCTCGACCCAGGTAGTGCCCGTCATCTCACCGTTGCCGTTCTGCGCGTACCAGCCGGCGAAGGAGAAGCGGTCCATGGAAGATGTGCCGCGCGGCAGCACGGCGGTGACGCCGGTGCGCACCGGGCCCTTACCGACAACCAGCTTGCCGTTGCCGAAGATGAGTGTCGTGTGCCCAACCAACACGCCCTCGACATCCGTGATCGCGTTGTTGGGCCCCGGGGTGCCATCGAAGGGCACACCGAGGTCGCGCGCGCGTGGCCGCGCTGGCGCATCGGCGCCGTAGACGAAGCCAGCATTGAGTGAAGCGATGAGCATGAGCATAGGAAGAGCGACAGATGTGCGAAACATCTCTGGGTATCTCCGGGTGAAAAGAACGTTAGCGGCGCGGAATCAGGCGCGGGCCGCAACCACCTCGCGACGCGCGGAGTACCACCAGTACACCGCGTACACGAGCACGCCGGGGGCACTCACATAGAGGGCCTGCAGCAGTGGCTTGCGGCCGATGCCGATCGAGGCCCAGACGCAGTAGATCGCGGCGAGCAACGATGCGACGATCCAGCGTATCTCGCGCGCACCGGGCCTGGGGATCTGCCGGCGTCGCCACAGCACCAGCGCTGCAAGTCCGCAGCCGAAGTAGATCGGCAGGTTGGTGGCGGTTACGACGACGCTCAGCAGCGTAAATGCGCCGGCCATCGAGTCGTTGTAGTTCATGATCAACATCAGGCTCGCAATAGCGCCGCAGAAAATCAGGCCCCAGTGCGGCGCGCCGTGCGCATTGACCCTGCCGAGCGCTCGCGGAAAGCCGCCATGTCTCGCGAAACTCACGGTGAGCTCGCCGAGGATCAGTGTCCAACCATTGAGGCAGCCGAGGGCGCCCACGATGACGAAAGCCGCGAGCAGCTTGCCGGAGGCGCCACCGAGATAACGGGCAAAGAGGTCCGCGAAGGGCGCATTGGAAACGGCGAGCTCGCTCTGCGGAATGAGCAGCATCGGCACGAGGCACACGCAGATGTAGATGAGCGCGACCAGGAACGTCCCGATGAAGGTAGCGCGCGGAATTGTGCGGGCGGGGTCCCTCACACAGCCAGCAGGCATGGCGGCACTTTCAACCCCGAGCATGGCGTAGAGCGCCAGGGTGGACGCCGCAATCAACCCGGGCATCGATAGTGGTGTGGAGGGTACCCTGACCGGAGACGTGGCGTGGGGCGCGAACAGCGCCCAGATGCCGAGTGCGATGATGCCGGCCTGCGGCACGAGCTTCAGCACGGTGGTGAGCACCTGCACCCAACCGGCGGTGCGGGCGCCGTGCAGATTGATCAACACGAACAGCCAGAGAATGGCCAGCGCGGTGACTGCGGCAAGCCCGCGATTGACGCCGAGCACCGGGAAGAAACTCGACAGGTAGCCGACTGCGCCGGTTGCAAGAACCGGCAGAGTCACGCAGGTAGAGACCCAGTAGCACCACATGAGCACAAACGCGACGCCGGATCCGAACGCACGCGCGGTGTAGGCGTAGGGTCCGTCATCCTGCGGAAAGGCGCGCGCGAGCCCCGCGAACGACCAGGCGATGAAGATGGCGCCGGCGGCGGTAATCAGCCACGCGGGCAGCGCATTCATGCCGTACGGGGCGAGCGAGGCCGGCAGCATGAAGATGCCAACACCGATGGTGTTGCCGATCACGAGCGCCGTGCACATGATCAGGCCGAGGGCCCGCTTGGAGTCGATGGCAGCGCGCACGGCGTGCGCTTTCAACTCGCGGCCAGCGCTTCTTTGAGCGCGGCTTCCAGCATCTTCAGGGCCTCATCGACGTGGCCGCGGTTGACCATGAGCGGCGGGATGAAGCGCACCGTGCTTTGCCCGCAGGCGAGCAGCAGCAGTCCCTGCTGGAAGGCGCGCGTCAGCACCGCATCGCACAGTGCGCGCGCGGGAGCCTTGGTGGTGCGGTCGGTGACCAGCTCCATGCCGATCATGAGTCCCTTGCCACGCACATCACCGATGCACGGGTGCCGCTCCTTGAGCTCCCGCAGCCGCGCGATGAAATACTCGCCCACGGTCGCCGCATTGCTGGCGTACTCGCGCTCGACGAGGTCGAGCGTGGCGAGCGCCGCCGCGCAGCAGAGCGGATTGCCACCGAAGGTGTTGCCGTGCGCACCACGCTTCCATTGCTCCATGTAACGGCGGCGTGCGACCGTCGCGCCGATCGGCAGACCCGACCCCAGACCCTTGGCGAGCGCCATGATGTCGGGCGTCACGCCCCAGTGCTGGCTCGCGAACATTTTCCCGCTGCGGCCGATGCCCGATTGCACCTCATCGAAGATGAGCAGCATGCCGTGCCGGTCGCAGAGTGCGCGCAGAGCGGCGAGGAAGCCATCCGGCGGCACGATATAACCGCCTTCGCCCTGGATCGGCTCGACCAGTACCGCGGCTACCTCGCTCGGCGGCAAGTTGTTCTGGAACAGAACGTTCTCGATGTAATCGATGGTCGCCTTCACCTGATCGGCGCCGGCCAGGATGGGGCGATAAGGATTCGGATAGGGAACGTGCGTGACGCCCGGCATGGTGGGGAAGAATCCCGCCTGCTGCGTGTATTTGCTGGAGGTGAAAGCGAGCGAGCCCATCGAGCGGCCGTGGAAACCGCCGAGGAACCCGATGAACCGCGGCCGGCCGGTGACGTAGCGGGCGAGCTTTAGTGAGGCTTCGACGGATTCGGTGCCGCTCTGGCAGAGAAACACCTGCGCGGGCTCCCCGACGGGATTGAGTGCATTGAGCCGCTCGGAGAGCCTTGTCATGCGCTCGTGCCAGTAGTCGGAGGAGATGTGCAGGAAGTCCTCCGCGGCGTCGCGGATCGCCTGCACCACCTGCGGGTGCGCATGACCGGTGCTCGCAACGCCGATGCCGCTCATGAAGTCCAGGAAGCGATTGCCATCGACATCCCACACTTCCGCCCCGCGGCCCTTGGCGATGACGAAGGGATAGTCGCGCGGGTAAGAGGGTGAGGCGACCGGACGGTCGCGGGCGATCAGCGCCTGCGCCTTCGGTCCCGGGAGCGTCATGGAAATATGCGGTGAGCGCGTGTCGTTCTTCATGGGTGAACTCATGTCAGTTTCCTCGCTGTCGTTTGGATCACGACGGCAGCTCGATGTGAATGGGGCGCACATGCGCGGCTTGGGTGCGCGCGTGCAGATCGCGCAGCACCGTGAGCTCGCGCGGCTCAGGTGGCGGCACGAGCTCGAGCGTGCGCGCGACGCTGAGCGGCCAGCCGGTGGCCGCGCGAGCGGACTCGACCGTCACGCCCGGATAGAGTGCGGTCAGCTCGAGCTCTTCGCTCGCTGCGTTGGGACGCAGCACGCCGAAATCGGTGATCACCGCCTTCGGTCCCGCGCCCGGTAACTGGCGCGCGCGGCGGGCACCCCCGCCATCGAGGTAGCCGCACGAGGTGCGAAAGTCGAGCCGCGCGACGAAACTGCGCGCGGTCTGCTTCATCACCACGAGCACCTCGTGAGCGTTGGCGGCGATCTCCGGTGCGCCACCGGCGCCGGGCAGGCGCACCTGCGGATGCGCATATTCGCCGATCACGGTGCTGTTGAGATTGCCGAAGCGATCGATCTGCGCGGCGCCGAGGAAGCCGATGTCGATACGGCCGCGCTGCAGGTAGTGCGCGAAGATCTCCGGCAACGGCACGATGCAGGTTGCGGTCTCGGCGAGCTCACTGTCGCCGATCGAGAGCGGCAGCACCACCGGCTGCGTGCCGACGGTGCCGGATTCGTAGATGAGCACCAGGTCCGGGGCGTGCGTGAGCCGCGCGAGATTACAGGCAGCGCTCGGCAGCCCGATGCCGACAAAGCAGACCGCGCCGTTGCGCAGCTGGCGCGCAGCGGTGACCGTCATGATCTCATCGCGGCTGTAGTCGGAGGGGCTCATGGACTTCAAGCGGCCACACCGAGCCTGCGCAGCATGGCCGCATGGTCGGCGACCGCGAGCACGTGGCGCTCCATCCAGGCCTTGAACGCCGTGCGATCACGTGCGATCTCATCCCACGCGAGATAGAAACCGTTATCGCGCGGATAGAAACCCTGCGCATAGGAGGGATAGGCGCCCCCCGGCACGATGCTGGCGGCGGTGACCACCCACGCGGGAAGAATCACTGCATTCATGTCGGTGCGCAGTGTCTCGACCTGTTCCTCCACGGTGACGAGCAGCTCTCGCGCGGCCAGCGCGGCTTCCTTGGCCGCTCCAACGATGCCGCGGATCAGCACATTGCCGCGCGCGTCGATCTGCTGCGCATGGAGAATGGTCACATCGGGCTGCAGCGCCGGGACCAGCGCCAGCGCCGCGCCTGTGAACGGGCAGCGCAAATCGCGCACGCTCGCTCCCGGGACGCTGGCGAGATCGGTGGCGACCTGCCGGCGCATGACTCCGCAGGGCAGTCCGCTCGCACCGGCCTGGTAGGCGACCGCCATCTCGGCATGAGTGAATTCCGCGAGCGCGAGCGGCTGCGGCCAGCCGTGCTCGACCGCATCGCGCAGCCGATGAAGCGAGCCGACGCCCGGATTGCCGCCCCAGGAGAAGGTGAGTCGCGTCGCGCAGCCCATGCCGATCATCTGGTCGTACACCAGATCCGGTGTCATGCGAATCAGGTGCAGGCCGCGGCGCTGTTGACGGATGATCTCGTGCCCTGCGGCGAAGGGGATCAGGTGCGTGAAGCCCTCGAGCGCAAGGCTGGCACCATCCTGCACGTAGGTGGCGATCGCATCCTGCAGTGGCAGCAGCCGCATGCGCTCACTCGACGACGGTCTGCGACTGCTCGCGCAGGTATTGCGGCAGGTAATAGCTCGAGCCCATGGCCTTGCCGGTGGAGCCCGAGCCCTTCCAGCCGCCGAACGCCTGGTATCCCGGCCACGCGCCGGTGGTGGCGCCCTGAGGGCGGTTGGCGTAGGTGACACCGGCCTCGATGTGCTCCTGGAACCAGGGGATTTCATCGCTCGCGCCGTAGAAACCCGCCGTGAGCCCAAGCGGCGAAGCATTCGCGAGCGCCATCGCCTCATCGTTCGAGGACACGCGATGCAGCATCACGATCGGCAAAAACATCTCCTTCTGCCACAGTGGATGCTCGGATCCGGCCTCGGCGAGCGTCGGCTTTACGAAGAAGCCGTGCGCGAGTGCGCCTTCGCGCAGCTGTTCACCGCCAGAAAGGATGCGCGCACCTCCGCTGCGCAGCTGCGTGACGTAGCGTGCATAGTCCTCATACCCGGAGCCGGTCGCGACCGGCCCCAGCCAGTTCTCGCGCTTCGCCGGATCCCCGATCCGCAACGGCGCTATCTGCGTAAGGAGCTTGTCGATGAGCGCGTCGGCGACCTTCTGATCCACATAGAGCCTTGAGAGCGCCGAGCACTTCTGCCCGCCCATGCCGAAGCCCGAGCGGACGATTCCCGCTGCGGCGCGGTCGAGGTCCGCGCGCGCCGTGACGATGCAGGCGTTCTTGCCACCCATCTCCGCGATGCAGGGACGCGAGTAGGCGCCTGACTGGAGCTTCATCGAGATCTGCCGGCCGACATCGTACGAACCGGTGAAGGTTATCCCGGCGGTGAGTGGATGATCGACGAGCGCCGCGCCGAGCTCATTCGATGAGCCGCTCAGGTAGTTGAACACTCCCGCCGGGAGGCCCGCGTCGCGCAGGCAGTCGGCGAGCAGCCGTCCTGCCCAGGGCGTGGCCGTCGCACCCTTCAGCACCACCGTGTTGCCGGTGATGAGTGCCGCAGCCGTGGGGCCGGCGGCGAGGGCGATGGGGAAATTGAACGGCGTAATGACTACCCAGGCGCCATAGGGCTTGAGTACGCTGCGGTTGCGCGAGGTATAGCCGCTCAGGGGATCATTGGGCAGCTTGCGGTCGTACGCATGCTGGCGCTCGAACTCATCGCAATACACCGGAAAGAAATCCGCCGCCTCCTGGGCTTCCCCGAGCGCCTCCATGCGGTTCTTGCCCACTTCGAGCGTGAGCGCCGCCGCAATGTCATACACCCGCTCCTCGATCAGCTCGCCGGCGCGGCGCAGCAGACGCGCCCGCTCGCTCGCTGGAGTATCGCGCCATGCCGGCCACGCGGCGTGCGCGGCGCGCAGCGCGCGCTCGGCATCGGCGCGCGTACCCGCCGCGAACTCACCGAGGAGCTGCTGATTGTTGGCGGGGTTCATCTTGCGCAGCACCGCCGCGGCGTCCCGATCCGCGCCGTCAATGTAAAGCGGATGGCGGCGGCCAAGGTCTTTCGAGATGCGCGCCATCGCCGCCTCGAAGCGCTGATGCAGCTCCTCGGGCGGATCGAACATGGTGGCGTAGGTGAGCTTGAAACTCATGATGAACTTCCTTTCAGATCGATGGCGAGCTCCGCGAGCAGTCGATCGAGCAGATCGAGCGCCTCGGCGAGCTCGTTCTCGCGAATGACGAGCGGTGGAGCGAGCAGCAGCAGGTTGCCGCGTGCTGCGAAGGACACTCCACGACGCAACCCCTCCTGCAGCAGCTTGCGCAGGGCAGGGTGCTGTTGCGGCCAGGGTGCGAGCGGCTCGCGCGTGAGCCTATCACGGACCAGCTCCACCACCGCGAAAAGTCCATGCCCGCCGCGCACTTCGCCAATGACGGCGTGTCGCAGCTCCATGCGGCGAAGCTGCTCGCGCATCGCTTTGCCGAGCGCCCGCGAGCGACCAATGAGATCCTCTTCCAGGTAGCTCTCGAGCGCCGCTAGGCCCGCGGCGCAGGACAGCGGATGTCCGCAATAGGTGAGTCCCGTATAGAGCATCTGCGGCTCGAGCGCGCGGGCAACCTGCGCCGAGAGCACGACGGCACCGAGTGGCAGGTGGGCGCCGGTCAACCCCTTGGCCAGCGTCATGAGGTCCGGATGTGCCGCCTCGCCATAGCGCTGCCAGGCAAACCATTCTCCGCAGCGGCCGAAACCGCTCATCACCTCATCCGCGATGAGGTACACGCCCGCCTCATGTGTCGCGCGGCGCAACGCCGGCCAGAAGCTGTCGGGCGCGATGATGCCGTTTGTGCCGGCGTTGGGCTCCATCAGCACCGCCGCCACCTCCTCCGCACCGCGCTCGCCGATGACCTCCGCAATGCGCGCAGCCGCTGCCTCACCACACTCAGCGTCGGTACGTGTCCCGTAAGGACATCGATAGGAGTAGGGCGGGGGAACGTGCAGTACCCGGAAAGCTTCCGGGTCGGCTTGCGCCCGCGTGCGCGCATCGCCCGAGAGCGCCATCGCCGCGTAGCTCGCACCGTGGTAGGAGCGGTCGCGCGTCACGATCCAGCCGCGCGGCTTGCCCGAAGCCTGCCGCGCGAACTTCACCGCATGCTCATTCGCATCCGTGCCGCCGAGCGTGAAGAACACCCGTCCGCCCGCGTAACCTGTGCGCTCGAGGAGGAGCGAGGCGAGCTGCGCACGGGGCTCCGCGCCCCAGGCGTTGGTGACGAAACAGAGTTTCTCCGCCTGCGCCCGAATCGCCTTGACGATGCGCGGATGCTGATGACCCAAGTTGCTGCATTCCGCGAGACTGCTCATGTCGAGTATCGAGCGGCCATCATCGGTATGCAGCCGTGCACCGTCGCCGCCGACGATGGTGGGCGCATCCCACTCGTTCTGCACACACCAGCTGTGCAGCACGGTCTGCCGTTCGGGAATGACGATTGCCACGTGCGGTGCTCTCGACCTTGTGCTATTATCGCACAGCAATTCGTATAGCGAATCACATTAGACGCGCGCGTGTATCTCTCGTCAACGACCCCGGAATTCCCGGGCAGCCCCGACTACGTGCAGTCCCTCGACCGGGGACTCGCAGTCATCCGCGCGTTCGATGCCGAACATGCCGCCATGACGCTGTCCGAAGTCGCGGTGCGCGCGCAGCTCTCACGCGCGGTCGCGCGGCGGCTGCTGCTGACACTCACCTACCTTGGCTACGTGCGCCAGCAGGAACGGCAGTTCTCGCTCACCCCGCGCGTGCTCGAGCTCGGGTTCAGCTACCTTTCCTCGCTCACCGTGGCGATGCTGGCGCAGCCGGTGATGGAGCAGGTGGCCCACTCGATCGATGAGTCGTGCTCACTGGGAGTCCTCGATGCCTATGACATCGTCTACGTGCAGCGCGTGCCAGTGCGCAAGGTGATGACCATCACGCTCGGCATCGGCGCGCGGTTGCCCGCCTTCTGCACCTCGATGGGCCGCATGCTGCTCGCCGGTCTCGAGCACGAGGCGCTCGACCGCTGGCTGCGGGGTCTGCGGCCGCAGGCCTGGACGCGCCTCACGCTCACCGACAAGGCGGCAGTGCGCGGCGCGGTCGAGCGGGCACGTACCCAGGGCTACGCCTATGTCGAGCAGGAATTGCAGGAAGGCCTGTGCTCGCTCGCGGTCCCGGTGCGCGATGGCCGCGGCCAGATCATCGCGGCGCTCAACGCCGGTATGCCCTTCCGGGTCGAGGCACGCACGCACGCATTGAAGAAGGTGCTGCCGGCCCTGCGCAGCGGAGCGCGTACCATCGAGCGCAGTCTCCTCGCTGGTGCCGGCGGGATCGCCGCCAGCGCGCGCGCCTAGCTCCTCAACTGCGCTCAGTACTCCTGCGAGATCTTCGCGGCGCGCTGCGCCGAGAGCGGCCGCTGAAAAGAGCGCACGGCGAAGTAGTAGACCGGACTCACGACCGCGATGCCGACTACCCAGGAGATATCGACGCCGCCAAGCGCCCGGGCGAAGGGACCTGTGTAGAAGTCGGCCGCGACGAAAGGGATCTGCACGACTATACCTACGAGATAACAGGCGAGCGCGGTGACGTTGTAATGGCCATAGACCCCGCCGTCGGCGGCGAAGAACGAGTCCACGTGGTACTCACCGAAGCGGATGAGGTAATAGTCGATGAGATTCACCGCGGTCCAGGGCACGAGCAGGTAAAGCAGCAGCTCGTTGAAGTGGCTGTAGAGCGAGAGGAAGTTTGCTTCGCCCACGATGCTGATGAGCAGTGCGATGGCGAAGATTGTCGCCGCAATCACGATGCGCGCCCGATGGGTGATGCGCCAGCGCGGCAGCAAGGTGTGCCCGAGTGTGATCATCGCGAGCGCACCGCCGTAGAGACAGATCGCACCCGCGACTGCCACACCGGGTACCAGCAGCAGAATGATGATGAAGCTCACTCGTCCTGTGAGTTGAGCGATGGCGGTGACGACATTGCCGTCGATCACGGCCGGCCCGATCATGGCACCGAGGATCATCGGCAATATTCCGCCGAGCGCCGTGCCCCAGTAACAAGCCCAGAATGCCTGGCGCGGTCCGGAGTCCGGCGGCAAATAGCGCGAATAATCGGAGACATACGGCGCGTAGCCGAGCTGCCAGAGCGCACCCATGGAGACCATCTTGAAGAAGCCGACCGCGGAGAACGATCCCTCGGTCAAGAAGTAGCCGGGTATGGGAGTGACGAACAGCACCCACACGAAGGCGATCAAGAGCGCGCTTCCCGAGATGTAGGTCATCATGCGCGTCGAGAAGTGGATCAGATCGTGGCCGTAGATCGCCGCCACGAGGCTGACCGCTCCGATGGCGATGATGGCGGCGTCCGCTCCGAGCGCGGGCACGATGAAATGCACCGATTGACCGCCGGTCACGAAGGCAGTGCCGGCGTAGCCCACGTACATGAAGGCCACCAGCGCAACCACGAAGCCCGCTCCCTTTGCTCCGAACTGGCCGCGGCTCTGCACCATCTGCGGCACCCCGAGCCGTGGACCCTGCGCGGCGTGCAGCGCCATGAAGATCGTACCGACGAGGTTGCCGAGCAGTATGGCCAGCAGCGCGGAAAGAAAGGACTGGTGGAAGATCGTCGTGCCGAGGGCTCCGGTGACGACCGTGAGCACGTTCAGATTCGCGCCGAACCAGAGCGTAAACAGCTGCCGCGGCTTGCCGTGTCGCTGATCCAGCGGGATCTGGTAGATCGTGTGTTGTTCGATGCGCGAGGACACGAGGCGGGCGACAATAACATACGCTAAAGTGAATCGATGACAGGCTTTCCGGACTTCGGCCTCACCCCGGCCGAGCGGCACGAAGCGGTCTTCGGCCACCGCTTTGAGCACGCCGGCATGCACGGCGCGCGGGGTGAAATCTGGTGCTACACGGATGCGCTAGCCTATCCGCCGGGCGCGGTCGTGCGGCTGTGTGTGAGCTCCAGTGCCGGCAGCTATCGGCTCGCGGTCCTGCGCGATGGTGCGAGCGAGCGGCCGGTGCTCGAGCGCGAGGTGCGGGATGCGCGCTGGCAGGATACGCCCGAGCAGTGCTCGGTGACCGGGTGTGGCTGGGCACCGTCGCTGGAGTTTCGGATCGGGGAGGATTGGCCTTCGGGCGCCTACCGGATCACTTTGACGGCGCAGGGCAGCGCCGGCGATGAGCTCAGCGCACACCATCTATTCATCGTGCGCCCGCTCCCTGGACGAAAACCGCAACGCATCCTCCAGGTGGCCGCATCGGGTAGCTGGATGGCTTACAACACCTGGGGAGGCTCGAACCACTACCAGGGCATCACGGGGCCTGACCGCAATCAGTACGCGACGACGGTGAGCCTCGAGCGTCCCTGGTGCCGCGGCTTCGTGCTGTTGCCGGAGGACGCGCCGCGGGTGCCGCTCGAATTCGATCCGCCGCCCGGTGCGGCGCCGCGTTACCCCCACATGGAGTGGGCGTTCGCCAACGGTTACTCATACAAGTACGCCTCGGCCGGCTGGGCGAGCTACGACCGACATTTCTTCCAGTGGGCGGAGCGTGCGGGCTTTGCCGTCGATCTTGCCAGTCAGCACGAATTGCATTTCACCCCCGAGATTCTCGGGGGCTACGACTGCGTCGTGTTCGTCGGACACGACGAGTATTGGACCTGGGAGATGCGCGACGCGGTGGATCACTATGTGGATCGTGGTGGGCACGTCGCACGGTTCGCCGGGAATTTCATGTGGCAGACGCGCCTGGAACGAGGCGGCAAGGCCCAGGTCTGCTACAAGTACCGGGCGCGCGGGGAGGATCCGGTGTACCGATCCGCCGACCCCTCGCGTACGACGGGTTCGTGGGAGGCGCGTGAGACGGCACGTCCGGGGGCACTCACCTTCGGCCTCAACGCCACCAATGGTCTCTATGCGGGCTGGGGCGGGTGCGCGCCGCGAGGCGTGCGGGGCTTTCCGGTGTATCGGCCCGAGCACTGGGCTTTCGCCGGCACTGGGCTTTCCTACGGAGATCTTCTCGGCGCTGAGGGTCACGCCTTCGGCTACGAGGTTGACGGGCTCGACTACATCATCCGGGAGGGACTCCCCGAGCCCAGTGAGACGAGCAGCGCTCCGGCGGGATTGCAGATCCTCGCGCTCGGTTTGTCGTCACTCAAAGAGGAAGGCTTGAACGCGCCGCTCGATGATCGATTCTTGTCCGCCGATGATGCGAAGTACGTGGCGGAGATCCGGCTCGGGTCGGCATCCGATGCGGCCGTCGAACGGGTCAAACGTGGTGCAGGGATGATCGTCAATTTCTCGCGCGGCCGGGGTGAGGTGTTTCACGCCGGAAGTTGCGAGTGGGTGGCGGCTCTGCTGCGGCGCGACCTGATGGTGGAGCGCGTGACGCAGAACGTGCTCGCCCGTTACCTGGGACCCTAGCGATCGCTGCCCGGCGGATTGTACGTCGCATGCCTCGGCACCGCGCGTTGCGCTAACAGTCGTGTGGCAGCAGCTAAACGTCCATCGAGCGGCTTGATGACTGTCCCGGTAACTTCTTAGTGCGGCGCTTGCCGAGCGATACAGCCGCAGGCGTTCGCACGGTTCTTACGGCTGGAAGACTCCGGCGCCCGGCCTCATGGCCGAGCGCCGGAGTCGATATCAGCCGCTCTGCACCTCGATCCGCCGTGGTCGGAACGCTGCACGCTTGGGAATGCGCACGGCTAGCACGCCATCCTTCAGGATCGCCTCGATCTGACTTGTGTCCAGCTCGGAGCTCAGCACGAAGCTGCAGCGATAGAGCGTGGAGCGCACCTCGGCGTGCAATGGCTCCATGCGATCGGTCACCTCGAACTGCAGGTCGCCTTCGATGGTGAGTGTGTTGCCTTCGGCCTGCAGCCGCAGGTGCTCTTTCGAGACACCTGGCATGTCGGCGATCAGCCTGATGCCATCGGAGTTTTCGAACACATCGACCGGGGGCCGCGTGGCCGACTCGTTCCGTCGGGTCGCCTGGGTCGCAGCACGCGCCTTCTCGAGCTGTGTGAAGTCCCGTTGGGTTGCCATTGTGTTCTCCTTGTCAACTGGTGCTAGCGCACTTCGATCTGTCGCGGCCTAGTGGACTCGCGCCGGCCGATGCGGATGGTCAGGATGCCGTTCAGGTATTTCGCCTCCACGCGCTCCGGATCGGCATCATCTGGCAGACTGATTGTGCGGCGAAATTCGCCGCTGAAGCGCTCCCTGCGGTAGTAGGTCGCAGTCTCGTCCACGGGAATGTCGCGCGTGCCCGAGATGGACAACAGGTTCTGCTGCATGGAAATATCAAAGGCCTTCGTGTCCAGCCCAGGCGCAAACAGGTACACGAGGAGCGCCTCCGGCGTTGAGGCAATATTCACTGCGGGGAAGCCTCCGGCGGGCAATGACCGGATGTTGCGTGTGCCCGTCAGGCTCGCACCCCTTCCGAAAACTGCATCGAGCTCGTCCTCCAGCCTCCTGATCTGACCGGCGAGCGGATGCTCGTAACCCCAGAGTCCTTCGAACATGGCTATCTCCTTACGCGGTGTGAACGGATAGCCGCAAAGTAGGATCTCTCTCGCGGTGTTCAAGAGGGTCGGTGCCCCGCGGCGCACCAGGACGAACGGCAAAGCCTACGGCGAAGCACTTCGCGTGTGTGAATCCAGGGCGGCGCTGCGGCGGGCAGTCAGCGACGGAGGGCTTGCTACCAGTAGTAGGCTCTTCGGCGCTCTCTCAACGCGTCGATCAGCCACTCGCGCACAGCGGACGAGTCGAGCAGCTCGGTGACTACTAAGTTGCGACACCGATTGAGCACAACGAAAGCGTCCGTGCCAACGCGGCTCCAACTGCGGCAGCTCCGGACAGTCCAGCCCAGCAGCGCTGCCCGTGCACGTAATGCCTCCAGGGAGAGTTCTTCTATTGGCATGCGCTGGATCACCTCACCGCGCGCCGGCGGTAAGGGCTCCAAGTGTAGAAGCTCCGCACCTCGCGGCAACTAGCTCACCAAGCTCGACTCGTTTTTGCACATTGACAGTCCAGAACCCAGCGCACGAGGAGCAGTAGGCCTTGATCGGACTGCCGCCATATAGCAAACCCATGAGATCAGCGAGTGTAAAGCTTTCTTGCAGTTGCTCGCGCTTGCATCGCGGACAAGTTGCTGCGAACTCGATCACATGGCTCATGGCTCAAACCTAAGCCTTTAGTTGTCGCTCCAGCTATCGGAAAAGCACGGATGCAACCGTAGGTTGACCTCCGACGTCGCTGTAGAGCGACGAGCCTAATCAATCAGGACGAGCGGGATCCAAGCAAAATGCATCGAGCAACCCTCATGGATGCGCGAATCGCGACGCTTCAGCCATGATGGTCTGCGGTGCCGCCGCGCAGGATGGTCAATCGAGCTGCGCAAATTCATTGCGGAGCAAATCAAGGTGATCGATGTGCTTGCTCTGCAACTCCTGCATCGCCTGGAGCAGCGCTTCCGACTTGTCTGCAAGCGCGCCACGGAATGGCCGCTTCGCGGTGCGCCTTCAATTGTCTGCTCGTAGCCTGCAAGCAGACGGCTCACCTGCAAGGACGTCGGTCAACTGGTTGAGAATCGCCGCAGAGTCCTGCTGTGCGCCGGCCGCTCAGGGCGCACTGCCAACATTCTCGCTGAGCCACGCGAGGTAGCGCCGCGAGCGATCGACAAGAAAGCTCGGCCGGGTGAGGACGTGATACTCGCCCGGATAGACGATGAGCTCGGTGTGTATGCCGAGCGTGCGCAGCGCCTGGTACATCTGCTCACCGCCGGCGATCGGCACGTTGAAGTCCTTGTCGCCCCCGAGGAACAGGGTCGGCGTACGGATGCGGTCCGCATGAAAGAACGGATAGGACACCTTCGCCCATAGCGCCGGGTTGCGCCACGGCGGTCCGAGCTCCGCGTTGTATTCCACGATGTACTCATCGGTTCCGAAGGTGGTGAGCTGGTTGCCGCTGCCGGCGCCGCTGATGGCGCCGCGGAAGCGGTTGTCGCTCGTGATGACGTAGTCGGTGAGGATGCCACCGTAGCTCCAGCCACCGATGCCAAGGTGCACGGGATCCGCGATGCCTCTGCTGACCGCGTAGTCCACCCCGGCGAGGAGGTCCTCGACCTCCTTGTGTCCCCAGTCGGCAAGGATGCTGCGCGCGAAAGCCGCGCCGCGTCCGGTGCTGCCGCGGTAGTTGACCGCCAGCACGACGTAGCCGTGAGTCGCAAACAGTTGCCGCTCGAGCGGCGGGCCGTAGCCTTCGAGCACGAGCTCATGCTGGTCCTGGCCATTCGGTCCACCGTGAATCCAGAGAATGGTCGGATAGCGGTGGCCGATGACGAAGTCCGGCGGTTTGACGATCTGACCATGGATCTCGGTACCGTCGCGGCTCGTGAAGACCATATTCTCGACCGTGCCCAGGGCGAGCTCATCGAGCAACGCACGATTATGAGAGCTTAGTGGCCGCAGCTTCCCCCCCTCGAGCGCATACACCTCGACTGCCGATTGATCGCTGCTGGCGAGCACGGCCGTATGTCCCTGCGCCGCCTCCAGCTCCGACACCACCATTGACTCCGCGAGGTGCGTGATGTCGCCGGTGGCGAGCGCCACCTGCGCGGGATACTGGAAGCCATCGTCCTCGACGGCGAACTGAAGGGCACGGCCATCGGAGGTGAAGGTCGGCGAGAGGACCGCGCGGTCGAGCTTGCCGGTCAGATCACGCACCTTGCCGGAAGACACCTCCACGACCGCGAGAACATCGAGGATATAAGCGTTGTACTTCGGCTCATCACCGATGAGGAATGCGATCGACCGCCCATCGGGACTCCACTCGAGGTGTTGTCGGTTCGGAGTCCAGGTCTTCAGCAGACGCCTGGGCTTGCCGCCGGGAGTGGCCGGAATGAGGTAGATCTCATCTATCCCGACATCCTCCCCGCCACCGCCTGCTTTGCGGCTGACATACGCGATCTGCCGCCCATCGGGGGAGAAGGCCGGGTGCGTATCCGCTCGCTCGACATCGCTCGTCAGCGCTTCGACCGCACCGCTTTTTACATCGAGCAGATAGAGGTGCGGGCGCGAGTCGGCGGTGAGATAACCTTCCTCGTCCTGCTTGAACTGGTAGGCATCGATGACGATCGGCTTCACCGCCGTCTCGCCTTTGTGCGGTTTGCTGGCTTTACCCGTCTTTCCCGGTTTGGCTTCGGCGCTCGTTTCCTCGACCCCATGCATGACGAGCACGATGTGCGCGGCATCGGGCCCCCATTCGTAGCCGCTGATCACACCCTTTATATGGGTGAGCTGTCGTGGCTGACCGCCGTGCCGATCGAGCAGCCAGAGTTGCGTTGCGTCGGTGGCAGGACGCGCGGACAGGAAGCTGAGATAGCGGCCATCCGGACTGAACCGAGGCGCGCTCACACTCTCTCCCTGGGTGAGCTGCTCGCTGCGTGTTCCCGCCCAGTCGGCGGTCCATAGTGCCGAGCGGCTCTCATCGGAGCTCTTGTCGTAACTCGTCACGAGGTACGCAACGGCCGCGCCGTCAGGGGCAACCTCGAGGTCCGAGACGGCCTGGAACCGGTACCAATCCTCCGGGGTGAGCGCACGCCGCGCCTGCGCGGCGAACGGAGTGAGTGAAGCCAGCAGGGCAAGAGTCAGCGGCAGCAGGCCTTTGGCGTGCATGGTTTTGCGCATGGTGTGGCGCACCGAGCTCAGTGCGCGCTGCAGTGTAGCTGAGAGCCGCACCGGCGTGGCAGCGCAGGTGCCGATGGGTGCGCCGGCGCCAGCATGCTAGGCTCCGGTGCACGCGGTGCGCTGCGGCCGCGCACGAGTTCTTATGGGCACTGCTCCCAATCAGCACCCGGAGTTCACCGAAAGCCTGCGCCGCGCGCATGCCTTGCTGCGCACCGGACGCGCAGCCAGCGCGGAAGCCGCTTTGCGGGCGCTCGACGCCCGGTATCCGGGCGCGGTCAATTGCCTCTGGCTCCTCGGTATTGCGCTCCTGGATCAGGACAAGTTCCCGGCCAGCATCGAGACGCTCGAGCGCGCGCTCGTGATTGCCCCGAACTTTCACAACGCGCGCGTGGATCTCGCGCGGGCATACCAGCGCGCGGGGCGTGCCGCGGAGGCGCGCACCGAGGTGCGGCGGGTGCTCGAAGCGATGCCGCATCACCATCGGGCCTGGCTCGCCTACGGCGATGTGCTCGTTGATCTTGAGAAATATCGGGATGCCGCGGTGGCTTTCGACCGCGCGCGTCTCACCGATCCGCACCGGGCACGGATCGAGGCGGCAAGTGCGGCGCTCGTGGCGGATGACCGGCGCAAGGCCGAGGAGCTGTTTCGCGAGGTGCTGCGGGAGGACCCGAGCCATGTCGCCGCTCTTTGTGGGCTCGCAGCACTCGCGGTCGCCACCGACCGCGCACAGGATGGCGAGCGGCTGCTGCGTCACGCCTTGCGGCAATCCGCTCACATCCCGCTCGCGTACCGCGGCTTAGCGCCGGCGCTCGTGCAGCTCGGGCGGCTGGCGGAAGCCGAGGCCGCCGCGCGCTATCTCGAGAAGATGGAGCCCGAGAGCCCCCAGACCTGGGTCGTGATCGCTTCAATCGCCATACGGCTCATGCGCCAGGAGGAGGCGCTCGAGGCTTACGAGCGCGCGGCGCAACTCACGCCCGACGCAGTCGGTCTGCGGATGTCCGCCGGGCACGTGCAAAAAACCCTGGGTCGCCGGCGTGAGAGCGAGGCTTCATATAAGGCGGTGTTGCAGATGGATCCGGGCCGCGGCGAGGTGTACTGGAGTCTCGCCGATCTCAAGAACTACACCTTCAGCGATGAAGAGATCGCCGCCATGCAGCGGCTGCTCGCGAGCGACAGGCGGGAACGTTCCAACGAGGCGCAGCTGCATTTCGCGCTCGGCCGGGCGTTCGAGCAGCGGGAGGACTACGAGCGGGCGTTCGAACACTACGCACAGGGGAACGCGCTGCGGCGGCTCGATGCGCCCTTCGATATCGAAGGATTCGAGCGGCGCAGCGCACGCATCCGCGCATTCTTCGACGCGAGTTTCTTCGCCACGCGCTCTGGCAGCGGCGATCCGAGTCCCGCGCCGATCTTCATCGTCGGCCTGCCGCGCTCGGGCTCGACGCTGGTGGAGCAGATCCTCGCCAGCCACTCGCAGGTGCAAGGCACCATGGAGTTGCCGAACATCCTCAATCTCGTGGGCCAGTTCGATGATCTCGCAGCCGACCGTGGCGGCTATCCGGAAACTGTGGCCCGCGCCTCGCCGGCCCAGCTCACGGCGCTCGGCCGCCGTTACCTCGAGGAGACCGCACCGCTGCGTTCCGGGCGCGAGTACTTCACCGACAAGCTCCCCAACAACTTCAGTCACGTCGGGCTCATTCATGCCATCCTGCCGTGCGCGACCATCATCGATGCGCGCCGGCACCCGATGGACGCGTGCTTCAGCACCTTCAAGCAATACTTCGCCGAGGGGCAGACCTTCAGCTACGACCTCATCGATCTCGGCCGCTATTACCGCTGCTATCTCGCGCTCATGGACCACTGGGACCGGGTGCTGCCGGGCAAGGTGTTGCACCTTCGGTACGAGGAACTGGTGCGCGAGCCAGAAGCGAATATCCGCCGCCTGCTCGCGCATTGCGCGCTGCCGTTCGAGCCCGCCTGCCTGAACTTTCACGAGACGCGCCGCCCGGTGCGCACGGCGAGCGCCGAGCAGGTGCGCCAGCCGCTCTACAGCTCCGGAGTCGGCTACTGGCGGCATTTTGAGCGGCAACTCGAGCCTCTGCGGCAGGCACTCGGGGACTGCCTGGACCGCTTTTCCTGAGGATGCACGCGTGCGCCGCGGCCCTGTGCGTCGCCGGCCGCCGCCCTGCGTTTGTTCGCTTATTGAACGCTCGTTGACTAAGGACACCAGCTCAAAGGATGATCGGGGGCGAGCCTCGGGGCGGTACGCGTTGCGAGCGCGCGACAGTTCAAGAAGCCGTTGGGGGAGGTTGATCCAATGCGTTCAGGTAGCCCGAATCCTGCGATCCGTCATCCTCGCGGCATCCATGTGATGCCTCCAGGCGGAACTCGTTCGAAGATCGGCGTGGCCGTAGCCGCGGCACTCGCCGGCGTCGCTGTACCCCGTGCCCCGGCACTCGCGGACGCGGCCGAGGCGGCTGCAGGAGGTGGGGGTGCGGTACTGCAGGAGGTGATCGTCAGCGCCCGCAAGGTCGAGGAGAACCTGCAGAACGTGCCGATCAGCATCAACGTGTTCACCGAGAAGGACCTCTCGAACCTCGCGATCACCAACATGGACGACTACCTGCAGAAGGTGCCCTCGATCTCGTATATCAGCACGGGGCCGGGTACGCAGCTATTCGTCATGCGCGGGGTCTCCGACGGCAGCAATCCCAACTACGCGAACACCTCGTCCACCGGCTTCTTCGTCGATGACATATCGATGAGCAATGGGGGCGCGCAGCCGGATCTGCACCTCTACGACATCGAGCGCATCGAGATCCTCAATGGCCCGCAAGGTACCACCTTCGGGGCCGGTGCCATGTCGGGCGCGATTCG
Source organism: Steroidobacteraceae bacterium (assembly GCA_035495655.1). Lineage (GTDB taxonomy): Bacteria > Pseudomonadota > Gammaproteobacteria > Steroidobacterales > Steroidobacteraceae > 13-2-20CM-66-19. The sequence goes on along the minus strand of DATJFM010000046.1, from coordinate 44,819 downwards.
CTACATCACCAACAAGCCTGACGTGCACAACTTCAGTGCCGGCATCGATGTCAACGCCGGTTCCATCGACGGTGGCCGCAGCAACCAAACCTACGAAGGGTTCGTCAACATTCCTCTCATCGACGGCGTGCTCGGCTTCCGCGCTTCTGCCTTCAGCGACTCTTCGGGCGGATTCATCAACAACCAGCTGACCACGCGTACCTGGGTGAATGGCTCCGTATCCGACAACGCCGAATGGGCGCGTAAGAACTACAACCGCGAGCACATAGAGGGCGGTCGCGCCGCACTCAAGGCGCAGTTCAGCGAGGGCTGGAGCGCACTGCTCAGCTACGGATTCCAGCGCCAGCACACCCTCGGCGCCTGGGACGAGGATCCGAACCTGCCGCCGCGCACGGTCGCGCGCTTTGGACCTGAGTCGAACCTGTTCGAGACCAACGTGCTCGAGCTACGCGTGGACGGCGATGTTGGCATCGGCGACCTCGTGTACATCGGTGGCTACTGGAAGCAGGAGCGACGCCAGTGGAACGAGTACTCGCAGTACATGGAGAACTTCAACGCCGGCGCTCCCGGCGGCGGATTTCCGGGCACCCAGGAGGGCTTTACCTGCCTCGACGATCCGTATTTCGGCAGCGCTTACGCCGGTTGTAAACCGCCGTTGCAGTACTACTCATACAATATCAACCCGGAGCGCTACTCGAATGAGCTGCGACTCTCCTCCAAGGCCGGCGGCCGCTTCCACTGGCTCGTGGGAGCGTACTGGGAGAGGACCACCGACCACAACTTCAACAACACCTATTTCATCCCGAACCTGCAATACAACGGCACGGCGTTCCAGTACTACCTGTCCTACTACGGCAACACGCAACCGACACTCCCGCCGGGCCAGTGGTACACATACACCGAAACCTCTCACACCCTGCAGACCAGCGAATTCCTCAACATCAATTTCGATGTGACCGACAAACTCAACGTCGAAGCGGGTGTGGTGCACTTCAAGTCCGAGCAGAGCTACGACACGCCCATTTTCGGTTGGGCGTATGTCGCGTATGCCCCGAGCTACTACGCCGACGAATCACACAAATGGAATGGCAAGGCGGGCATCAGCTACCACCTGACCAATCACGCCATGGTCTATGCCGACTGGGCGCAGGGCTTCCGTCCAGGAGGCTCGAATTCCGGTGACCCGCAGTCGTGCTACGCCCAGGGCACGCCGTATACCTACACTCCGGACACCCTCAACAATTACGAGATCGGCTGGAAAACGACCAGTGTTCAGAATCGCCTGCTGTGGAACGGCGCTGCCTATTACATGGACTGGAAGGACCTGCAGGCACTCATCTACAACGCCCTGGTATGCCCCTCCGCGAGCTACAACATCAACGTGGGCGATGCGCGCATCTACGGCGTTGAGTCTAATCTTGCTTACCAGGTCAACGAGAACCTGTCGCTGCAGGCCTCGATCAACTACACCGACGGACACGTCACCTCCACGGTGAACCCGAACTACCAGAGTTACGTCGGCGAACGACTGCCGTTCTCGCCATATTTCAACTGGAGCTGGAACCTGCGCTACGAGCATCCGCTTGCGGACAATCTGCGCGGCTACTTCCAGTTCGACATGGCCCACAAGGGCGACATGTACAACGGGCTCAACCCGAATGACGTCAACACCGGTCTGCCGCGCGTCCTGCAGCCGGCCTACACCATCATGAACCTGCGTCTCGGCTTGAATCCCATAAATGATCACTGGCTCGCGGAGTTCTACATCACGAACCTCGCGGACAAGAACGCCATCGTCTACAGCAACACAGGTAATTTCGACCTGCGCCTCACCACCAACGAGCCGCGCGTCTTCGGCGTGCGCCTGAGCTATCGCTTCGGCAAGGGCGGGGTCGGAGCCGAGTGAGGTGGCGGGCGCGGCTCGAGGTCGCGCCGCGGGAGCGCCTGGGCGCTGAAGGAGGGGTGTGAGCGCCGTCAACGCCGTTCCGGTCAGCCTCCCCAGCCACGCCCGTGCGGTGGTGATCGGGGGCGGGGTGATTGGCACCTCGGTGGCGTACCACCTCGGCCTCATGGGATGGCGCGAGGTGGTTCTGCTTGAGCGCGACCGGCTGACTTCGGGCACCACCTGGCACGCGGCGGGGCTCATGGTCACCTTCGGGTCGACCTCCGAAACCTCGACCGAGATGCGCAAGTACGCACGCGCGCTCTACAGCCGTCTGGAAGGCGAGACTGGCCAGGCGACCGGTTTTGCACCCATCGGGTTCATCGAGGTTGCGGCCGACAAGGATCGTCTGGAAGAGTATCGGCGGGTGGCGGCCTTCAACCGTTACTGCGGCGTCGATGTGCACGAGATCTCCGCGCGCGAGGTGCACGAGCTCTTTCCGCTGGCGCGTGTTGATGACATCGAGGCCGGCTTCTACGTGCGCGAGGACGGCCGCGTGAACCCGGTCGATGTCACCATGGCGCTCGCCAAGGGTGCGCGGCAACGCGGCGTGAGAATCATCGAGGGTGTGGCAGTCACCGACGTTCTCATCGAGCGTGGCCGCGTAAGGGGTGTGCGCACCGCGCACGGCGACATCCGCACCGACATCGTGGTCAATTGCGCGGGCATGTGGGCACGGCAGCTCGGCGCGCGCTCCGGGGTCACGATCGCGAATCAGGCCGCCGAGCACTACTACCTGATCACCGAGCCGATTCGCGACCTGCCACCCAACATGCCCGTGCTCGAGGATCCCGCCGCCTATGGTTACTACCGCGAGGAGGGCGGTGGACTGATGGTAGGGCTGTTCGAGTCGACGTGCGCGCCCTGGCGCGTCGAGGGCATCCCGGCGGACTTCTCCTTCGGGGAGCTGCCGCCGGACTGGGAGCGGATGACTCCGTTCCTGGAGCGCGCCATGTCGCGCGTGCCGATCACCAGCGAAGTGGGGATGAAAAAGTTTTTTTGCGGACCGGAGAGCTTCACACCGGATCTGCGTCCGATTCTCGGTGAAGCACCGGAGGTCGCGGGGTACTTCGTCGCTGCGGGCCTCAATTCGATCGGCGTGCTGACCGGCGGTGGGGTAGGACGGGTGCTCGCTCACTGGATCGTGACGGGCCGTCCGGATGTCGATGTCACCGCCTTCAACATCGACCGTCTTCACCCGGCCCAGGCGAACCCGCAGTACCGCCGTGAGCGCACGGTCGAGTCGCTCGGCATGGTCTATAAGTGCCATTACCCGTTCATGTCTCTCGCGAGTGCACGCGGTGTGCGCTGCTCGCCTTTTCACGAGCGCCTCGCGGCTGCCGGCGCCTATTTCCGTGAGGTGAGCGGTTGGGAAAGCCCGGACTGGTACGGTGCGCCCGGTAAGGTCCCGGATCCGGGTCCGCTCAGCTGGGAGCGCCCGAGCTGGTTCGGTCGCTGGGAGCAGGAGCATCGCGCGGCACGCGAGCGCGTCATCCTCATGGACATGTCCTTCATGGGCAAATTCCTCGTCCAGGGACGCGATGCCGGCCGCATTCTGAACCACATCTCCGGCAATCAGGTCGATGGCGCTGCGGGAGTAATCACCTACACGCAGTGGCTGAACGAGGGCGGGACGCTCGAGGCGGATCTCACGGTTACCAAGCTCGCCGAGGATCGTTTTCTGGTCGTCGTCACCGATACCATGGTGCGCCACGCCGAGACCTGGCTCAGGCGTCACATCCCGGACGACGCGCAGGCGTCCGTGAGCGATGTCACCTCCGGCTATGGTCAGCTCAATCTCCAGGGTCCGTTGTCGCGAGCGCTGCTGCAGAAGCTGACCAGTGCCGATCTGGCGAACGGTGCATTCCCCTTCCGCGCGGCACGGGAGATCGATGTGGGGTTTGCGCGGGTGCTGTGCATCCGCATCACCTATGTCGGTGAGCTGGGTTACGAGCTCTACATCCCGGCCGAGCAGGCGGCGCACGTCTACGACCGCATCGTCGCGGCCGGTGAGGAGTTCGGGCTCGCGCACGCCGGGCTAAAAGCACTCAGCAGCCTGCGCATGGAGAAGGGCTACCGCGACTACGGACATGACATCGACAACACCGACGGACCCTATGAGGTTGGGCTCGGCTTCGCACTCGATCTGAAAAAGCCGCACGGTTTCATCGGCAAGGAGGCGGTGCTGGCGCACAAGGCGCGCGGGCCGCTCACCCGCCGGCTGGTGCAGGTGCTGGTCAATGACCCGCAGCCGCTCATGTTCCACGCCGAGGTGCTGCACCGGGATGGTGCGCCGGTCGGCTACGTACGCGCCGCCTCCTACGGCCACACACTCGGCGGCGCCGTCGGGCTCGCAATGGTCGAACCGAAAGTCGTGGTGGATGAGGATTACCTCGGCAGCGGCCGCTGGGAAGTTGACATCGCCGGGCGGCGCTATCCAGCGCTGGTTTCGGCGCGGCCACTCTACGATCCGCAGATGAAGCGCATCCACAGCTGAGCGGCTGACCGGCCGCGGGCAGTGCGCAGCTCACTTGGGATACGTCATTCGGTCCTGGATGGCGAGCAGCAGGTCCGCGCGTGAGACCTCCCCGAGCAGCGCATTGCGCCACTGATCGCTGGTGACGGGAAGCGTTGTGGTCGGCTCCCGCAGGAACCCTTCGAGAGCCGCAGACAGCGGCATCTCCGGTGTCAGCGCGAAGGTGACCGGTTGAGCGACGGAGGCGACGGTGGCATCGGGGGTGAGGCGCTTCTGCTCGAGCCCGGTCAGTACCTCACGCGGGTCGAGCCATGCGAGGAGCTTGTTCCCCTCGATCACGTACACACGGCTCACCGGGCGTGACGGCAGCTTGCCGAGCAGCTCCTGCAGGCGCGTGTCGGCTGCAGTCACCGCTGCGACCGGCTTTACCAGCGGTTGGATGGTGCGCAGCCGCCAGTCATCGGCTCCGTCGGCGCTGACCGCACGTGTGAGCGAGGCATGGTAAATGGATTCGCCGCGGCGGTAGACCTTGGCAGTGAAGTGGGCGACCACGCATGCCAGCATCAGCGGCAGTACGATCTGGTAGTCGGCGGTCATCTCGAACAGCATGATGATCGAGGTGAGCGGCGCATGCGTCGTGGCCGCCAGAAATCCGCCCATGCCGATGAGTGCATAGGCCGCGGGTACGGAAGTGAAGGTGGGCAACGCATGGTGCAGCAGGCCACCGTAGAGCGCTCCGATCGCGCAGCCAATGAAGAGTGTTGGGGTAAACACTCCGCCGACGGCACGCGAGCCCACCGTCGCGGAGGTCGCCACCACCTTCGCGCCGAGCACGGCAAGTAGCATGAGACCGGCGAGCTCACCGCGCAGGATGGTGCCGACCACGCTATAGCCATTGCCCCACACCTGCGGGACGAATATCGAGATCGCACCCACCACGAGGCCTCCGGCCGCCAGTTGCCAGTAGAGCGGCAGGTGCAGCCGCGCAAACGCCGCCCGCGCGAGATCGAGCAGGCTCAGGAACGGGGGCGCGAGATGCCCGCAGATGACGCCGAGCAGCACGTAGAAGACGAGCTCGTAGTTCGAGCCGAAGTGCACGGGTGGCACGTCATATACCGGGCCGTAGCCGAGGATGTGATGAATGGTGGCGCTGGAGGTCACCGAGGCCACGACCAACGGACCGAAGCTCTCCATGGCGATCGAGCCGAGGATGATCTCGGCGACGAAGAGCGCACCGGAGATCGGCGCGTTGTACGCCGCCGCGATTCCCGCCGCGCCACCGCACGCGACCATCAGCCGCAGCCGGGGAACCGGAGCATGCGCGAGCAGACCGAGGCGCGAGCCCATCATGGCTGCGAGCTGCACCATGGCGCCCTCGCGGCCGATCGAACCGCCGGAGGAGATGGTCAACAGTGAGGAGAGCGCATTGACCAGCGTGGCGCGAAAACCGATGCGCCCATCACCGACCAGCACTGCCTCCATATAGTCGACGGCGCGCGCCAAAGTGAGCCTGTGTGCGAGCACATGCAGGACGAGCCCGGCGAGCAGACCGCCGATCACCGGCACGAGCGCGCGGTGCCACCACGCGAGATGCGCGGCCGCATGCACCAGACTCTGCGACTGGCCGGTGAAGAGCAGCTCGAGCAGCCGCGCGCCCTCGCGAAACGCCACGCTGCAAAGCGCGCCGCAGATGCCGATCAACGCGGCCCAGAAGATGATGCCGGCCAGATCCTCGTGACCGAACAGGATGAGCCGCAGCCGGGTAAGGAGCGAAAGTGGAACCCGTACGATGTCACGAACCTGTTCCTGCATTGCCTCGATGGTAGTGCACGTGTTGCGCACAGTCCCAACACTGACTGCCACCTCAGCGTGCCGGGGAAAGCTCGGCCTTGGGCGCCTCGGCCATGATGCGGGCGCACTGCTACGCTGCATTTCGTACGCACCGCTACGCTGCGTTTCGTACGCACCACGCGCATGCTCGATGACAGTCTGGCCCATTCGGCGAGCAGCGTACGTACCGACCTCACCCTGTGCGCAGCGCTCGTGCTCGTGCTCGCGAGCTACAGCGTCTACCTGGCCTTCGCTTGAACCGTGCAGTGCGAGGGGCACGGCTGCAGGGCGCGTAAGCTGCGGCCTACGCCGACACGGGGCGTGCGGCAGGTACTTTCCGCAGGCTCAGCGGTCCATCCTTGCTCGCTCTGCAATCGATCGGAGGTAGCCCATGAAACGCATAGCCGCATCGTTCGCCGTGCTGGCGCTGACCGCCGCTGGCGTGGTCGCAGCACAGACGTCATCGTCGACAGCGCCACCGAGCTCGAGCTATCCGAGCAACAGCAGCACGACAACCACTACGACGCAGTCGTCCAGCACGACCACCAAATCACACGAGCAGATGATGAAGGATTGCATGGCGCAGGAGCAGGCCAACAATCCCAGCATGTCGAAGAGCGACATGAAGAAAGCCTGCAAAGCGCAGATGCACTCGAGCAGCGGCAGCAACCCGCACGAGTAACAGCGAGTAGTAGCAACGATTGCTGGCGAAAGCGGCCCGGTCGGCAGCATGCCGTCCGGGCCTGCTGTTGTGCGTGTCCGCTACTCGCGGCCGCCCTTGACGATCTGGCCGCCCTTCATGACGACGGCCACCGATTCCAACACCCGAACGTCGCTGAGCGGATCGCCATCGACGGCAATCAGGTCCGCGTAGCGGCCGGGTGCGATCGCGCCGACATCGCCCGTCCGGTCCAGCGCCTCGGCCGCATTGCGGGTCGCGGCCTGTATGGCCTCCATGGGAGTCATCCCCCACTCGACCATCTTGGCGAACTGCCGCGCGTTCTGGCCATGCGGATAGACGCCGGCATCGGTGCCGAAGAGCATCTTGACCCCGGCGGCGTGCGCGGCGCGGAAGTTCTCGCGCTGCTTGCGCCCGATCACCTTCTCCTTCGCCAGGCTCTCGGGGAACACCCCGTTCTTTTCGCCTTCGGCGAGGATGTAGTCGTCGTTGTAGATATCCATGTCGAACCACGCGCCGTGCTTCTTGGCAAGCGCGAAGCTTTCGGAATCGGCGAGGCTCGCATGCTCGATGGTATCGACGCCTGCACGCAGGGCATCGTTGATTCCCGCGGTGCCGTGTGCGTGCACCGCCACGCGCAGCCCGAGCCGATGGGCTTCATCCACGATCGCCTTGATCTCGTCGAGCGACAGCTGCTGCGCACCGACGCTGTCGCCCTTGGACAGCACCCCGCCGGTCATGCACACCTTGATGATCTCGGCACCGTACTTGTGCATCTTGCGCACGAGCGCGCGGTACTCATCCGGTGAGTTCGCGATCTGCGTGCTCGGCGAGCTGATCGATGGCGGGAATTCGGTCGCGTCGCAGTGACCACCGGTCGAGCCGATCGCGTAGGTTGCGGGCACGATGCGCGGACCCTCGATGTAGCCCTTCTCGATCCCCTGCTTGAGCCCGACGTCATCGTAGTTGCTCGAGCCGACGTTGCGCACGGTGGTGAAGCCGCGCTCGAGGGTGCGGCGAGCGTTGGCGACGCCCACCGTCATCCAGAAGGCATCGGTGAACTGAAGTTCGCGGTAGCCGCTGTAGAGCGGATCGGAGGTGAGGTGCACGTGCATGTCGATGAGCCCCGGCAATACCGTGCGCGCTCCCAGGTCGACTCGTTTCGCGTCGGCAGGCACCGGATCGCCCTGCCGGCCGACACTCGTGATGCGCTCGTCCGTGATGAGGATCTGCGGCCGCTCGACCACCCGTCCGGCCAACACATCGACCATGTGCGCCGCAGTGACGACCGTGGTCGCGGCGAGCGCCGGGGATAGCGGTGCGAGAAGCAGCAGCAGCGACGCGAGCGCGCGCAGGAATGGCATCATTCCCTACCTTTCAATAAGAGCTCAGTGGCTGCCGTGGCGGCGGCCGGCGCGGATTCTTAAGGAACGCCTGCCGCCGAGTCAACTGTCGCGGGGGCTGCGGTAAGATCGCCGGTCTCGAGGGCAGTGCTGACTCGACTCATGACTATCGCCCGCTCGGCTACGGTGTTACTCCTGCTCGCGGCCTCGTCGGTCGCTGCGCAGAGCGCGCCACCGGCCACGTCCTGGAGCTTTGCGGTCTCGGGCGATTCGCGCAACTGTGGCGATGTCGTGATGCCGGCTATTGCCGTTGGGGTACGCGCACGCGGCGCGCGCTTCTATTGGCACCTGGGCGACGTGCGCTTCATCCGCGACTTCGATGCGGACTACCTGCAGCTCCATCCCCACACAACCATCGCCGAGTACCTGGCCGATGCCTGGTTCGACTTCCAGCAGAATCAGATCGAGCCCTTCGGTGACCTGCCGTTCTTCCTCGGAATCGGTAATCACGAGGTGCTTCCTCCGAAGACCCGTGAGGAGTTCCTGGTCACCTTCGCCGACTGGCTGGATGCGCCGATGATCCGTACGCAACGGTTGCGGGATGATCCGCGCGATCACCGGCTACGCACTTACTATCACTGGTACATGGAAGGCATCGATTTCATCAACCTCGACAATGCCTCCGTGGAGCAGTTCGATGCGGCGCAGCTGCAGTGGCTGAGAGAGCTGCTCGCGCGTGATAGACAGAGTCGGGACGTGCGCGCGGTCGTAGTTGGCATGCACGGGGCATTGCCCGGCAGCTTCGCGCACAAGCACAGCATGGACGATGAGGTGATCGAACAGACGACGGGACGCGAGGTTTACACGCAGCTGCTCGGCGTGCGCGCCAGCAAGCCCGTGTATGTGCTGGCCTCGCACTCGCACTTCGTCATGGAGGGTATTTTCGACACACCCTACTGGCGTCAGCATGGCGGAGTGCTGCCGGGGTGGATCATCGGTAGCGCTGGCGCGGTGCGTTATGCGCTCCCCGCCGATCTACCGCAGGGCAGGCTGGCGCGCACCCATGTGTACGGGTATCTGCTGGCTACCGTACAGCCGCGCGGCGCGAACGAGCGCGACCCCATCCAGTTCAAGTTCCACGAAGTGGACCGGGTGGCTGTGCCGCCCGCGGTCGTTGGACGCTTCGGTGAGTCGCTGATACGACAGTGCTACGAGAAGAACGTCCAGGATTAGGCTGCCCGAGCGAACCGCATCGTGATGCGGCGGTAGGCGAGCGCGACGGCGAGCGCCGCGAGCGCGATGAAAACCACGAGCAGTACCAGCAGCACGAACAGGTGATCGAGGATCGAGCGCACCTGTGAGCCGGCATCTTGCGTTGCCGAGCGCAGCGCCGGAACCACTACGTCACCGCGCTGTGCGAGATTCTCGAGCTCGCGCATCGTGAGCGCCGCCTGCTCGAGCATCGCGGTGTATTGGCGGATGTCGAACGGCGGACCCGGCGGCTGCGGCGGCTCCGATGCCGAGCCGGGCTTCTTGGCGAACTGGCCGCTGATGCGCTCGAAGGTCTGCAAGGCGCCGTTCACGGCGGTCGCGGTATCGGTGCCGGCCTGCAGCGCGGTGCGCAATTGGCCGGCGAGGGTGCCGAGCGCCGCACTCTGGCTGTTCAAGGTGTCGGTCAACTGCGCGACCAGCGCCTCACGCTGGCGATCGAGCAGGTTCGGCAGGTTGTCGACGAGACGATCCGAGGAGCTGCCGATGAGCGACACGCGGTCGACGCTTGTGAGCAGCGAGCGCGTCTCGGGCATCGCTGCAAACTGATAGCTCAAGCGCTCGACCTGCATGTCGAGCAGGTCCGGTGCGCGCTGCACGTAGTAGATTGCGCGCTCGGCCAGCTGGCGCGTCTGGGCGATCTCCTGCACGGCGGGGTCGAGATTCGACAGCGGATCGATGCCGACCATGGAGAGGAGACTTGCGGTACCCGCGTTATTCTGGTTATTGGGACCGACGCCCTGCGCAAAGTCGCGAAAGTGGATGTAGGCGACGGCATGCACGTTGGGGTTCCGTGCGCGCCACTGCGTGATGGTTTGGTGCAGACTCGCGATCTGTTCCGGCGTCAAAACACCGTTGACGAGCCCCCAGGCCTCTGCTTCCAACGAGCGGTAGGTCTCCTGAACATCTGATACATGCGCACCCTCGGCCTTCCAGCTGTCATTGATCACCATGCGGCTGAGAGAGGCCAGCACCACCATGTCGAGCGCGTTGCTGACGGGATTCGGGCCGCTGGCGATCGTGTAGGCTGCACTCGCCTGCTGCACTTTCCAGTTCTGTGTGAGCAGACGCTCGTCGGCGCTCTGCAGGCCGCTCTGGAAACGGTTGACGGATTCACGTGTGCGGCCGGCGTACTCGTCGGCGAAGCGCATCACCTCGAGCTGCAGCTTGCGCACCTGCTCGGAGTGCTCTTCAGCGGCTCGCTTACGCGGATCTGCGCGCTCGATGGTTCGACAGCCGCACAGCACGAAGACCAGAACGACTGCGCACGTGAGGAAACGTCCGGGGAAGCTCATGTAGCGCCCTCATCACGGTGTTGTGCGCTCGCCCCGGAGGGGCGGCGATTACCGTTTAGGTTCTTGTTCGGACCTGCACGGCGACAATGGTGAGTGAGTCACGCGGCTAACTCAAGCCAGGGGTGGGCGAGGGCGAGGTGCCGGAGCTGGCAGCAGTGCGCGCCCCGCCGGAATCAGGATCGAAGTACTGGTGCAGCTATCGAAATCAGGCAGCGTGCGATCGGCGCTCCGCCGGAACCGGGCGGTTTTCTTCCTGGGGAGCTGTCAGCCGCGCCTTTACCCGGCGCGCCGCTATGACGCCGATGAAGTTCTTGACGCTCGAGCGGGCTTCCAATGCGGCACGTTCTTCTTCGTACAAGACCTGTACCACGGCCTCATCCGTACTGGTCTCTTCTGCCAGCGCCGCGATTGCTGCCGCATCGCCGCTCGGCTGTCGATGAGTTGTGCGTTTCGCATCGGCCAAAGCCGCTCTCCTTTGCTGAAAAATCCAGGCCGACATTATAGCGCCACCGGCGTGTACCCGCGTAGGTAGAGTCCGCAAGGCCTGCTACAGCGCCTCGCCAAAAAGTTCCCCGCTCCGGACTATTGCAATTGCTTATCGTGAGCTTTCAGCTGCACCACGGGAAAGTACAACCCGAGCAATTGGCGCTGCCACCACAGTCCATTGGCTTTTGCCGCTCGGTCGGAGAAGCGGTAATCGTAAAAGCTGGCTCGCACATAAGCGGGCGGCTTGGCTGCAAAGGGGTTGTTGCGCAGAAGCGCCGTCACGGTCGGCTCGTTCTCGAGCAGCCGCTGCAGCAGCCGCCAGAACCACGGCAGACGGCGCGGATCATCGAGCGCGGCGAACCACATCTGCCAGTCGAGGCGCGGCTGGTGCGGGATATTCCACGGCGGAGCGCGCGTAAGCTCCCCGGGCTTGTAGCGGAATTGATACGCGCGCCACTCGATGCCATCGGCCGATCCCTCGATCACGATCTCATCGCGCCTGGTCGTCATAATCGCGAACAGACCATAGCTGCTGACGATGTGCAACGGCTCGAAAAAGCGGTCGATTGCTTGCGCGAACCGGGGCGGGTTGCCACCAAAGCGCAGGTCCATCTCGACGAGACTGCACAACACCAGCAGAAGCGAAACCGCACCAATGGTGGCCTGAGCAGCCCGCCTGCGCCGCAGGCGCAGCGGGCGCAGCGGGGCTGGCGGTAAACGCTGCGCCATCGCCTGAGGCAGCAGCTGGCGCAACGCCGTATCGTCGAAGAGTGCCAGGCACAACCACAGCGTCTGCAGATTGAACCAGTTGTAGTTGCCGGTGAGCACGATGCACACCTGCAGCAGCGCGATGCCACAGGCGGCGCCGAATCTCAGGCGCCGCGGAAAAAAAATCAGAAACGGCAGCACCAGCTCGATGAAAAACATCGCCGCGGTCGAGTACCTTAGCGCCGCTTCCGGGAGCTGCGCCGCATACCAGGCGAGTGGTGTCGGCAGCGGCTGCGTCACGAAGTGATAAGAGAGCGCCGACAGGTTCCACCAGTTCGGATCTCCGCTCAGCAGCTTCACCACACCTGACATGAACATGAAACGAAACAGCAGCCAGCGCAGCAGCCAGATTCCGGGGACGGTGGCGCAGCTGAGGATGAGCGCGACAAATCCACCTTCGAGCAGAAATGTGTCCCACTGGAAGGTCATGAAGGTCTGACCGGCGTAGAGCAGCGACAGATACAACACATACAGCAGAACCAGAGCGAGGCGCGGCAACACATTGCAGGTGAGCAGCAGCGACAGCACCACCCCGGAGCCGCATACCACCTTGATGGCGAGGTCGCTGCTGCTCCACCAGAACACCATGGGCATGAGCCAGAAACGCTCGCGGCCGGTGCTGCCAGCGACCGCATCGATGAGCTCGGTGAGGGGAAGGATCCCGCGGCTGCCGATGAGGCCCTGCGCCTGCACGGCGAACGAGAGGAACGCGGCAAGATAGATCAGTCCGAACCCGCGCAGGAACAGGAAGGAAACCAGCTCGAAGCGTGGAGGCTCCGGATGATTGCCCCAGAGCAGGCGGCTGATGCGGAAGAAGCCGGCGCGGTGTGCAGCGGTGAAGGCGTAAGCGCGCTCCGCTAGAAAGGCGAATCCGGGCAGCTTGCGATAGAGCCACAGCCACAGCCCGCGGTGGGGCGCTTGACTGAGCGTCAGGAAGCTCGCTTCGGCGGCGCTCGCGCGGCGACCGTCGGGGGTGATGAATTGCACCGCGCGCTTAAAATCAGCCAGCGGTATTGCCGGGTGCTCCCCTGCCGCCTCCTGGTACGGGCGGTACGTGACGCGCCCACCGGTCAGCCTCTGCCAGTACCGAGCCCAGTAAACGCAGAACCCACAATCGCCATCGTAGATGAGTACCGGAGCGGACTTGTCGCCACTCGCAGCAACGGCATCGTCCTGCTGGTTGTCGGGTGGCGCGGGCATGTCAGCACTCTAAATTAGTCAGCGTAGCCGCGCACTCGTGCGCAGATCGAGCCCGAGCCACCCGCGCGTGCACGATTCCCCTTACAATCAGGGCTCCACGGCACGTTCGCTGCAAAAGCGGAGGAGCGTCATGAGCCAGTTCGACCTGCAGCCTCCGAGCGAAGCGCAACGCACCCAGATCATCGCCGGACTCAAAGCCGACGAGCGGCGTGTGCTGCTCGAGCACGGCACCGAGGCCGCCTTTTGCGGCGTGTTCCTCGACAATCATCGTGATGGTATATACACCTGCCGCTTCTGCGGACTGCCGTTGTTCCGATCGAACGCGAAGTTCGATTCGGGCACCGGCTGGCCGAGCTTCTTCCGGCCTTACGAGGAGTCGCACATTCGCCGCGTGCGCGACAGCAGCTATGGAATGATCCGTACGGAGGAAGTGTGTGCACGCTGCGGCAGTCATCTGGGCCATGTATTTCCGGATGGGCCGCCGCCGACTGGCGAACGTCACTGCCTCAATTCAGTGTCACTCTCGTTCACCGACCAGGGACAGGCTTTGCCGGATGTCCTCAAGCGCGGTGCACCCGAGGGTCAGCCGGACCGGCCCTGAGGTGCGCGGCGGAGTCACGAGCATGAGCATCACGTTGATCGATCAGCGCCGGCGCAGCCTCGGGCGATTCGAGGTCGGCCGCGTGTTGCCGCATCCCCAGCGGCACATGGTGGGTCCCTTCATCTTTTTCGACCATCTGGGGCCAGTGGAGCTGCCGCAAGGCCTGCCGCGCGAGGCGGACGTGCGGCCTCATCCGCATATCGGGCTCTCGACCGTGACCTATGTGTTTGCGGGCGAGATCATGCATCGCGACTCGACCGGCATCGAGCAGGCGATTCGTCCAGGGGAAGTAAATTGGATGACCGCCGGGCGCGGTATCACTCACTCCGAGCGCTTCGAGCGGGCACGGCGCGAGGGCGGACCGATGCACGCGATCCAGTCGTGGGTCGCGTTACCTGATCGGGAGGAGGAGACCGCGCCGGTGTTTGCGCATCACGCCGCCGGCGATCTTCCTCTCCAGCAGCAGAGCGGCGCGTGGCTGCGCCTGCTGGCGGGGACAGCCTACGGGCTGCGCTCCGGGGTGAAGACTCATTCACCGCTTTTCTATCTGCACATTGCGCTCGAGCCTGCGGCGCGCATCGACCTGCCTCGCGAGTATCCCGAGCGCGCGGCTTACCTGGTCTCCGGCAGCGTGCGCGCGGATGGGCAAACGGTAGAACCGGGGCACATGATCATCTTCGAGCGCAATGCGCCTGCGGTGATCGAAGCGCTCAGTCCCAGCGTGCTGATGCTGCTGGGCGGTGAGCCGGTCGGACAACGCTTCATCGAATGGAACTTCGTCTCATCGTCGCGGGAGCGTATCGAGCAGGCCAAGGCGGACTGGCGCGCCGGCCGAATGAAACTTCCCGATGCCGACAACGCGGAGTTCATTCCTCTGCCCGCCGACGCTCATCCGAGCGCCAACGCCATGTCCTGAGCCTGCGAGCATCCCGTGGCACACGCGACCGCCGATATCGGCACAACCGACTACACGGTGGCGCTCGTGGCCGGTCATCACACGCTCACGGCGGATGAGCGAACCGCGGCCGGGGGCCAGAATGCCGGCGCCTCGCCGCATGAATTGCTGTGCGCGGCGCTCGCCGCCTGCACGGCGATCACCCTGCGCATGTATGCGCAACGCAAGGAGTGGACGCTGCGTGGCGTACACGTGGACGTGCTGCTGCAGATCGAAGGCAAGGCGCACAAGATCACCCGGCGGCTGCGCTTCGAGGGGGATCTGGATGAAGCGCAGCGCGCGCGTCTTGCCGACATTGCCGAGCGCACACCGGTCACCTTGACGCTGAAGCAGGGTGCCGAGATCAGCACCATTCTGGAGTGAGCGCGACTCGTCTATAGTTCGCCTCATGTCAAGATTGCCGGTGATCATTGGCGGCCCGTCCGCACTCCGCATCCTCACGCTGGCGGCCTGCACCATGCTGCTGGGCGCGTGTTCGACCATGCGCCTGCAGGCTCCCGATGTCATGCCCACCTCCGTCGAGCTCGTCGACGCGCAGATCACCGGGCAACGCTTCAAGGTCGGCATGCACGTGCAAAATCCCAACGACCGGGCGCTGCCGATCAAGTCGGTCAGTTGCGCACTCGAGATCGAGGGGGTGGAAGTGGGGCATGGTGAGAGCAGCGCCCCCTTCAACGTGCCGGCGCATGGAGAGAGCGACTTCGATATGGTCGTTACCACGAATCTCGCGATGAGCGTACCGAATCTCGCGATGAAGCTGTTCCGTGGCGGCGACCTGCCGAGCTATCGCCTCTCGGGCACCGTCAATCCGGACATTACGCTGGTGCCACCGATCCCGTTCTGGAAGTCGGGTCAGATCGCGCTTCCCAATTGAACCCCCTGCAACGGCGTAGCGATGGCGCTGATGAGGCTCACCTGGGCGTGAGCTGAGCCGCAGGTCCCTCCTACTACCCGAGCCACCGAGGAGGTAGTGTGGAGAGAAAGTGCAGGTGGTGCGATGAACGAAGCAGCAAGACCCGCCGCGCAGACGAGCGTGCTCATCGTCGGAGTAGGCGCCTGGCAGGGACTGGGAGCGGCTCTGGCGCGCCGCTTCGCAAGGGACGGACACCCGGTCGTAATCGCGGGACGCAACGCGGAAAAGCTGGAAGCCACCGCTGCGGAGCTGAGAAAAACCGCTGCTATGGCCGCGTGCGTCGTCGGCGATGCGGCGCAGGCCGTGGATGCCCAACGCTTCGTGGCGCAAGCCGAGCGCCTCGCTCCACTCGGTGTGGCCATTCACAACGCCGGCAGCAACGAACCGGCGGCGTTTCTGCAGGTGAGCGAGCAGCGCTTCACGCAACACTGGCGCGAGCATGCGCTCGGTGGATTTCAGCTGGCACAGGCCGCGCTCCCTGTGCTGGTGCAGCACGGTGGCGGCTCGCTCTTCTTTACCGGCGCTTCAGCGAGCCTGCGCGGCAAGGCAATGTTCGCGCCCTTTGCATCCGCGAAAGCGGCACTGCGCAACCTGGCGCAGAGCATCGCGCGCGAATACGGGCCGCAGAACATCCATGTCGGTCACGTGGTAGTCGATGGCGGCATTGGCGGCGAGCGGCTGCTGTCACGCAATCCGCAGTTGCGGGAACGACGCGGCGCGGACGGCCTGCTCGAACCGGACGCGATCGCCGAAGCCTTCTGGACTTTGCATCATCAGCACCGCAGCGCCTGGACACTCGAGCTCGACTTGCGGCCCTGGGGCGAGAGCTTCTGAGCGCGCGGCATGCCTTGAAAACTCTTCAGGCGCTCCCCATACCGCGGGGATGAGCGATGCGTTGCATCTGGTGTGTCCCCACTGCGAGAAGATCAACCGTATTGCGGCCACGCGTCTCGGTGAGCGCCCCAAATGCGGACACTGCCATCAGCTGTTGTTTACCGGGCATCCGCTCGAGCTCACTACGTCAGGTTTTCGCCGGCAGATCGAGCACAGTGACGTACCCATCCTGGTGGACTTCTGGGCGCCGTGGTGTGGTCCCTGTCAGATGATGGCGCCGCAGTATGCTGCGGCTGCCGTGGAGCTCGAACCGGCAATGCGGCTCGCCAAGGTCAACACCGACGCGGAGACTACCCTCGCAGGCGAATTCCAGATCCGCAGCATTCCAACTCTGGCGCTGTTCCGAGGCGGCCGTGAAGTCGCGCGGCAATCCGGTGCCATGGGAAAAGCCGACATCATGCGCTGGGCGCGCCAACACGCCTGAAAGCGGCAGCCTCTCGAGCGCTGCTACGGATCAGCGCAACTCGGTATAGAGGCGCTCGAGAATCGGCCGCTGCCCGGTGGTGATCTTGGCGAGCGCCTGTGTCCGGTCGAACCAGCCACCGCGGTCCACCTCCGGGAAGCGTGCCCTGCGGCCTGACTTCGGCGGCCACTCCATCTCGAAGAGATTGCTGCTGAGCTGCGCCGGATCGCAGTCGCCTTCGATCGCCCATACGTGCACTTGCTTGCCGCTCGGCTGCCGGAAGGTTCCAAGGTCGAGCTCCGCGCCCGATGGCGCGTCGAATCCGGTTTCCTCCCGGAACTCGCGGCGCGCACAGGCGAGCTCCTCCTCGTCCGCATCGACCAAGCCCTTCGGCACGGACCAGGCGCCTTCGTCCTTCCTCGCCCAAAAGGGTCCGCCGGGGTGTACGAGGAAGACCTCCAGGCCCGACTCGGCCCGTCGATAAAGCAACAAACCCGCACTGATCGCCGGCATGGTCGCTGCTCGAAGCTAGCTCTCGGCCCGGCGCCCCGGATACCAGTTCCAGCGTCCCGCAAGGGCCATCACCGCCGGCACGATCAATGCACGGATCAGTGTGGCATCGACCAGCACCGCCACGCACAGCCCGAGGCCGATCATCTTCAGCACCGGCAGCGGGGCGCTCACGAAGGCACCGAAGACCACCACCATGATCAGGCCGGCTCCGGTGATTACCGGAGCCACGGTGGCGAGACCCTCGACGGTCGCGCGGTTGTTGTCGCCGTGGCGGTAGTACTCCCGCTGGATGCGGAACAGCAGGAAAAGCTCATAGTCCATCGACAGTCCGAAGCTCAGGCAGAACACCATGAGCGGAATCTCCAACGGGATGGTTGACACCGGATGCTCGAGTCCGATGAGGCCATTCAGCCAGCCCAACTGAAACACCGCGACCACGGCACCCATGCCGGCCGCCACGGCGAGCAGGTTCATGAGCACCGCCTTGACGGGGAGCAGGAAGGAACGGAAGGCGGCGAACAGCATCAGCAGCGTCGCGCCGACGACGAACGCAAAGATGCGCGGCAGGCTATGCGACATCGCATTGCGGAAGTCGTTGTAGGTCGCCGGGCCCCCGGCCACCATCACGCTGAAGGGCCCACCTGGCGCACGCGTTTGCAGCTCGCGCGACAGGCGCAAGATGTCCGCGGCCCCGGTGCGCTCGGCAGGGGTCACCTCGAAGATGGCGGCGCGCCCGTCATGGCTCAGGAAGTGATTGGCGATCTCCGGATAGCTCTTGACCGCTTGGGCCGGATCTCCATAGAGGGCGCGGTAATCCTCGAGGCTGAGTCCTTTCTGCAGGTTGACCGGCGAGCTCACATCGCCGACACGCGGATCGCGCAGCAGCGCTGAGGCGTAGTCGACCAGCGGCTCGAGATGGCCGCTGGCGAGGATCGGCAGTCCATCGGTGCTGCGCACCAGCACGTAGATCAACGAAGCGGCGTTGTCGCCGCGCACCTCGGCAAGCAGATCCGCGCCTATGCGCGACTCCATTCCCGGCGGCAGGAACCAGCGCTCGTTGGCAAAGCCGGTATTGATACGGGTCACCGGGGCCGCCAGCGCGAGCGCGCAGCTTCCGGCCAGAAGCAAGGTGACGTGCGGATGCTGCACGATCCAGCCACCGAGAGCACGCCAGAAGGGAAACAGCCGCGGGCGGCCGTTGCGGCGCGCGAGCACCGGCAACCAGTCGATGCGCGGACCTAACAGCATCAGCGCCGGCGGCAGCAGCGATAGTGCCGCGAGCACCGAGACGCAGACCACCAGCGCGCCGCCGACACCGACGCTGCGGGTCTCGAGGATCGGACTCAACAGCAGTGCCAGCAGGCCGATGATCACGGTGACGCCCGACCAGGCGATGGTGCGGCCGCCGCGCGCGATCGCGGCTGCAACGCCCTGAGCGACCGAGGCCGACGCGGCCTCGCGGTAATAGGTCACCATCAGCAACGAGTAATCGATACCGATCGCGAGCCCGAGCATGGTCACCACGTTGGCGAGCAGGTTAGATACAGGCATCAGGTGCGCCAGCAGGAAGGCGATCCCCAGCGATACGGTCGTGGTCGCCAGTCCGGTGAGAAAGGGCAGGGCGGCGGCCAGCAGCGTGCCGAACGCGAGCAGCAGTATCGCGAGCGTCAGCGGCAGCGCACGCTTTTCGGCGCGATCGCCGCCGCTTGCGCTCCAGGTGTTTACATCCAGCTCGGCAGCGGCACCGCCGGTGACCGCGACGCGCGCCGCCGGATCAAGATGCGCGAGCGCGGCGGCGCGCGGCGCAAGTGCGCTGCGCAGCGCCAGGACCGCCTCCTGCCGCGCGCTGTGACTGAGCGGCGTCAGCGCGACAAACAGCATCGTGACCCGACCGTCGCTCGAGCGAAGGCGGGCATCGCGTCCGTCCGCGTAGCTGATGACTTGGCGCACACTGGGAATTCCCGCGACCAGGTGCGCGGTCTCCTTGAGCCAGCCGAAGTACGCCGGCGCCTCGACCTGCAGATGCGGGGCGCTGACCGCTAGAACCAGCGGATCGAAGAACGGATTGCTGAACTCGTTGCGCAGCGTGTCGGCGGCACGCCGCGAGGGACTGCCCGCTACGCCGGCTTCAACACCGAGTGTGACCTGAGGGAGCCGATGGGCGCCCCAGGCCCCAAGCAGGATCGCGATGAGCCATGCACCGAGAACCAGCCATGGATGCCGCACCATGACGGTTGCGTGTACCGGCAGGTGCTCTTCGCCACTCGCATCAGCCGCCACCCGCGCCGGCACATCCATTGTGCGCGCCTCGGCGCGCGATGCAGTGTTCCGTTCCTCCACTAGAAGCTCGCCAGACCGCTGGCGCCCAGCCTTTCCCGTTGGTGAGTTCCAACGTTGCACGTTGATCTTACCCATCGCGCCGAGGCTTGGGTATCTTCATTAGTCTGCAATTGTGAAAAGGAGTGCTCATGGTGCGGAATCATTCGCAGCGGGTCGTCTCCCGATCGTATCCCATTCTGCTTTGCAGTCTCGCGTTGAGCTCGGAGATCGCCAGTGGCGGCTCCAGCGGCTGCGTCACGGAGTCGGACCGCGTGCGCGCGCGGCAACTCGGCATAGCGCCCGGAGTTCTCGCACCGGGACCGCTGAACGCGATCACGGATGTGGCGGGCGTACTGGTCGGACAAACGACGCTGATCGCGGGTGACAGCGTGCGCACCGGTGCGACCGCGATTCTGCCCCACGCGGGCAATCTCTTTCAGAGCAAGGTGCCGGCCGCGGTGTTCGTGCTGAACGGCTTTGGCAAGTCGGCAGGCTTGAGTCAGGTCGCGGAGCTCGGTGAGATCGAAACCCCCATCGTCCTCACCAACACCCTCTCGGTCGCCAGGGGCATGGAGGCGATTCTCGACTGGACACTCAACCAGCCGGGCAACGAGAAGGTGACGAGTGTCAATGCCGTCGTCGGTGAGACCAACGACGGCTACCTCAACGATATCCGGGCGCGCACGCTCAGCGCGGCACACGTTCTCGAGGCCATCAGGTCCGCGCGCGCGGGTCCGGTAGAGGAGGGCGCTGTGGGAGCGGGTACCGGTACGGTCGCCTTCGGTTGGAAGGGTGGCATCGGCACCAGCTCGCGCCGCGTGCCGGCAGTCGCCGGCGGTTGGACGGTCGGAGTGCTCGTGCAAACGAATTTCGGCGGAGTGCTGACCATTGACGGTCGCCGGGTGGGCGAAGAGCTCGGCAAGTTCTATCTGAAGGATGAGCTCGCCGGACCGAGCGCCGATGGCTCGATCATGGTGGTGGTGGCCACAGATGCCCCGCTCTCCGACCGTAACCTCGGACGGTTGGCACGGCGCGCGGTGGCCGGCATAGCCCGCACGGGCTCGAGCTTCTCCAACGGCTCGGGTGACTACATCATCGCGTTCTCGACCGCCGCGGACGCGCTACGCACGGCCGCAAGGCGCGCCGGCATTGCCCAGGTCGCCGAACTTTCGAACGACAGCGTGTCGCCGCTATTCCAGGCGGTGGCCGAGGCGACCGAGGAGGCGATTTACAACTCGCTCTTCATGGCGACGACCACGCGCAGTCGCAACGTGATCGGCGGTAAGGATGTCGTCATCGAGCGGCTGCCGCTCGCACCTTTCCTGCGGAAGGGGAAAGTGCCCTGCACTTAACGCGAGGCTGAGCTCACGGTGCAGTCAGCGGCGCCCAGCGGTAGACCGCCCCCGGAAATGGCGGCTTCCATTGATCGAACGCACCGCTGATGTAGACCGTGCTGCTGCCGGGGGGTCCGAATGCGATATTCGTGACGTAGGGTGTCGGCACATCGATGGTGCGCACGAGTTTTCGGTCCTCATCCACGATCAGGACCCGGCCCGAGCCGTTTTGCGCGATGTAGTAATGCCCGTCGGGGCCGAGCTTCACGCCGTCCGGGCCATTGTAGGCGTCCTCGTTCGGCGTGGGTGGGGCGAGATCCTGCAGGCGCGCCCAGACCGTGCGCGGACCGAGCTTGCCGTCTGCGCCGATCGGGAACATGAGCACACGACCCGCGAGCATTTCTGCGACCAGCAGGTGCTGGCGATCCTTGGTCAGCGTCAGTCCGTTGGAGTAGTGAATCGTGTTGGCGACTTCAGTGATGCTGTTGCCGTCGGCAGCGATGTGCAACACGGCGCCGCTGATCGGCGCCTTGATGTCATAGATGCCGGAGGCCGAAAAGTAGATGCCGCCATGAGCGTCCGCTGCGAAATCATTGGGTCCGGCGAAGGGTTTGCCGCTACTGTCCGCACGAATGGTGCGCACGGTCTTGCCGCCCGCGTCCAGCTCCACCAGCGAGTTGGCATCGTAGCAGGCCACCAGCAGGTGGTCGTTGAACGGAATCAGCGCGCTAGGGCCGCAGCCGTCGGCGTGCCAGTAAACCGCGGTGTGCCTGCCGTCCCAGTACTTGATCGTGCTCGGCGCGTATTCCACGTAGAAGAGCTTGCCGTCCCGCCACAGGGGCCCCTCGGGATAATGGGCATCGGCATCGATGGTGGTCAGCGGTGCAGACGGAGCGGCGCCCATGGCAATCGAGAGCGTCAAGCTCGCGAGGCAGATGACCGCGCCTGTCGCAGCTCCCCGTCGAGTCCATCTGTTGTTCGTGTTGCTCGTCGGCATCGCCCCTCACAGCCTCTGCAATCTACCCGACGGCATGTAGCCACGACTTCGTGCCAGGCGCCATTCATTTTTATCATGGCCTGATCGAGGATTCAGCTGAGAGTCTGGCCGAGTGCGTGGGAGACCCGGTGCGGGCGCCCGCGAGGCGGCAGCGATGCAAGGCGCGCAGCGCTCCACGCCGCCGAGGCGAGGAGCTAATGCGCGATGCTTACGTCTTCGATCTCAGCGCCGCCTTCGCAAGCGAGTCGAGCAGCTCGACCGCCGCGCGGGTGACACCGAAGATCTGACGACGGCGACGGCCTAGTGCGACCCAGGCTTCGAGCGTCGCAACGCCCTCGGCCTGAAGCCGATCGAGGAGCGTCTGGGGCAGATCATTTGGCAAAGCATGCGACATGCGCTCAGGTTTTGTCGTTTCGCTCCATTTGCCAAGCAGAACTTAACATTAATGTAGGGCGAATTTTCCATTCAGCGATGGGCTTCGCAGAACGGAGGGCTGCCCGGCGGTGCCGCTGCACCGCCGCCGAGCCGCTCATCCCTGAGGAGCCGCCCGGCAAAGAGCCGCCACGGCAGCAGACACGGTGTCGACTTCCTCTTCGGTGTTGTAGTAGTGCACCGAGGCGCGCACCAGCGCCGGGAGCGCACGGGCGTCCATGTCGATACGCGTCCAGGCTGCATCGCTCACCGAGACATTGATGCGCTGGCGGGCGAGCGAGGCTTTGATGACTTCCGGTGCGATGCCACGGCACACAAAGCTCACGATGGCGCAGCGGATACGACCCTGATCGCAGATCTGCACGCCCGGTATCTGCGCAAGCCGCGCCCGCAGGCGCTCGGCAAGCAATTGCACCCGCTGCCATATCGCCTCGAGCCCGATCTCATGGGCATAGCGAGCGGCCACACCGAGCCCGAGGCGGGTGGCGCAGTTGAATTCCCAATTCTCGAAGCGACGCGCGTCGCGACGAAACTCGAAACTTTCGGGCGCGGTCCAGGTAGCCGCACGACCGTCGATGAACGGGGGCTCGATCTCCGCGAGCGCGCGCTCGCTCACGTACAGGAAGCCGGTACCGCGCGGTGCGCGCAGGAACTTGCGTCCGGTCGAGGAGAGAAAATCGCAGCCGATGGCCTCGACATCGATCGGCATCTGTCCGACCGACTGGCAGGCATCGAGCAGGTAATAACAGCCGGCGGAGCGCGCGAGCTCGCCGATGGCGGCGGCCGGATTGACTAGCCCGCCATTGGTAGGCACATGAGTAATCGAGATCAGTTTGACGTCGCGATCGAGCGCCCGCGCGGCGGCCGCCGGGTCCAGCGCGCCGTCTGCGTCGTCGGGGATTACCTCGATGCGCACCCCACGGCGGCGACTCACCTGCAGATAGGCGAGATAGTTGCTGGCGTACTCCGAGCGACAGGTGAGGATGCGATCGCCGCGCGCTAACGGCACGCCATAAAAGGCCATGTCCCAGGCCCTGGTGGCGTTTTCGATCAGTGCAATTTGATGAGCGCGTGTACCGAGTAGCTGTGCGAGCGCATCGTAGCTCGAGGCGAGCTCTGCTGCGGCCGCCTCCTGTGCCTCGTAACCGCCGATCAGGGCTTCGCGCGCGGTGTACCTGAGCACCGTGTCGGTGACCGCTCTGGGCGGCAGCGACGCGCCCGCATTGTTGAAGTGAACGACCTCGGCACATCCGGGGGTAGCTGCCCGAACCGCGGCGATATCGATGGAGCGCTCTGCGCGCGGGGCTGTGGCTTGGTCGATCATGAGCAGGCTGCGTTTAGCGCTCTCTCTTCAGCATGGCACGTGCAGCGCGCAACTCCTGCTTTTTCTTCGGGCTGATGCGCGGATAGGAGAGTTTCAGGTCTTCGAGCGCCTTCACGATCGCCGCCGCGACCACCAGGCGGGTAAACCATTTGTTGTCTGCCGGCACTACGAACCACGGGGCCTGCCGGGAAGCGGTAGCGCGCATCGCCTGCTCGTACGCGGACAGGTAGTGGGACCAGTGAGCCCGCTCGCGCACGTCGGAAATCTGGAACTTCCAGTGCTTCTCCGGTTTGTCGAGCCGATCGAGAAAACGCCTCTTCTGCTCGGCGCGCGACACGTTGAGGAAGAATTTGAGGATGATGGTTCCCTGCCGCGTGAGGTATTCCTCGAAGCGCGCCATATCGGCGAGCCGCTCGTTCCAGATGTCCTTGCTCACGCAGGCAGCGGGCAGCTTCTGCTGCTCGAGGAGGTCGGAGTGCACGCGCACGACCAACACCTCCTCGTAATAAGAGCGGTTGAAGATGCCGATATGCCCGCGTTGCGGAAGGCACTTGGCGTGTCGCCAGAGAAAGTCGTGGTCCAGCTCTTCCGCAGAGGGCTGCTTGAACGAGCACACCTGGCAACCCTGCGGGTTGATGCCGGACATGACATGTTTGATCGTGCTGTCCTTGCCTGCGGCATCCATCGCCTGAAAGATCAGCAGTAACGACCAGCGGTCCTGGGCGTAGAGCATCTCCTGCTCCTGCGCGAGCCACTCGGTACCGCGCTTCAGCAGCTCCGCGGCCTCGTTCTTGTCGGTGCGCAGCCCACGGGTATCGCCGGGGTCGAAGTCCTTCAGCCGGAATCCCTTGCCGCTGGTGATGCGGAAGGGTTTCACATACCGCTCGAGGCGATCGAGCATGTCATTTCTAGGCATTGCGGCTGCCTTGTGCCCGGTACTGCATCGACGCACGCTAGGGCAGGATCCTCCGATGCGCAACACCTGTGCCGCGCAACGCCTGCGGCACCGGCCGGGGCAGGCCGCGCCGCGTCAGCCAACTCAGTCAATGCGCGTCAAAGAACGACTTGACCGCAGTCAGGCAAAAAGGCGGCACCAGCGTCCCATGGTAGGCAGCGAGCACCGCCGAGTCTCCACCCTCAATGTCGACCAGGCTCTTGGCGGCAGCGAATTCCGTTTTGAGCGTAGCGTAGGGATCGTTGGAGCCCGGCGCGGAATCGACGTCCAGGATGACCGGAGCCACTGCCGGCGGGTGCATCGTCCAATAATTCTGCATGAGCGTCGTATTGAAGAAGAACACGGTCGGATCGGAGTTCCCGCCGCACAGCAGCGTTGGAGCCGTCGGTGTCCAGTTGCGCAGGTCGTTGACCTTCAACTGCATGCGCAGTGCGAAGGTCGGGTCAGCGGGTGGCAGGCCATCGGTAATCGTAGGGAACCCGCCGTCCGGGTTCATGAGCGCGTCCTGGAGGTACGCACCCCGATAGCTGTTGTTGATGAGGTAGTCCGTACCGAAGCCCGCGGCAAATATGCTCGCGAGGTTCGCAGGCGAAGTCGCCGGGGTGTAGATCGCATAGCTCGGCGCGGGCGGAGTGCTGCTGAATAACGCACGCGGAAGTTTTCCCTGCGACTGCAGAACGCCGACCGACGTAGTGCCCGGCAGCAGTCCTGGCACTGTGGAGTCATAGGGGCTCGCGAAGACATCGCTCGGACTGGAATAGATGTTGCCGTACGCATTCTGGTACGCAGGCACCAGCAGCGCGACACTGGTGACGCCGTTGGCATTGACCTCGCCCTCGAAGATAGCATCACCGAAGGCGCTGAGCGCGTACGGCCCGGACATCGGAGCGGAGGCCGTGACGGTGATGCCAGCGCTTTGCATGGCGCTCTGGGTTGCCATGGCGACATAACCGCCCTCGGAGTAGCCAGTGACAAAAAGCTTGCCGCCATCGGTCGAAGTCGGGGCATCGGCTGTGGGCAAGGCGGTGCGCGCCGCAGTCAGCGCATCGATCATCTCCTTCGACTGCTGAGCGGCAATCAGATACGGGTGATAGCCGAGTGTCGAGGTGTCGTAGCCCAGGTAATTGGGCGCTACGACGATATAGCCCTCTGCCGCGAACACCGCCGCGAGCAGCACTCCTTCGCCGCTGTTGCCGGTATTCAATTGTGCCAGGTTCAAAGTTCGGTCCGTGCTCGTGCCGTGTGCGTAGAGCACGATCGGACGCGCCCCCGTGCAGTCACTGTCACTGCTGCTGCTCGGCACCATCAAGGCACCGGACGCGGGAGTGATGTTGCCCTTGGGATCCGTGGTCTGGTAGGTGAGGTGATACACGGTGATCGTGCACTTGGGGGTGTACGCCAGCTGCAGGAACACCTTGCCGACGTCGCTCCCGGCAAGAAGGGTCAGCAAATCACTGGGTGCATACGTCGCAGTCGTTTTCGGCGGGTTGTCGATCAGGTCTCCCCGCTGCGGGGTACTGGAAGGAGACGAGGACGGAGGGGCACTCGAATTCTTGCCGCCGCAAGCCGTGAGTGCAGCGGCTACAACGAGCAGGCTCAACATGCGTGAGGGAAATGTCATGGCCTCATATCAGCAGGCATCGCCGCTGCGGGCTAGTCGGACAAAGCCTCATTTCACGCTTCCGGTTCACGCGTTCCCGCCTTGACCACGACCGGTGCTTTGAGCCTGGTGCCCTCCGTTCCTCCGCGACGCGCTTACAGGTCTCGGACGCAATAGTTTAATTAACCATGTGGTCAACTAATCGCGTGGGCACCTAGGCACAGCTCTCGGGTCGGTAGCGCGCACGGCCGCTGCGTGCTGAGGAGGTGTGGTATCTCGCAAGAGGCACAGCACTCCGCGGATCGTCCCTGCGAGGCCGCGCTCGCAGGCCAGGCATACAAACAGGCCAGGTATATAAATATGTTGATATACCGGCCTTCCATAGCATCGCACGCGTTCGCCGCGAGGCCACTCTTCTCTATCTGCTGCTGACGGCAAGAGTCATGTGCAGCGCCGATTCCCGAATATGTTCAATAAAAACGCGGGAGAGGATTACTGCTCGCAGTTGGTCTATTCTGTGGGCGTAGAACAAGAAGAATTGTTGTTTGTGGCCTGGTCGATTGCAGGGATGTTTTTCGGGGAAGAGCCATGGACTACCGCGTCGAAGAGATTCAACCGAACGTTTGGCATGTCAGTATCGGGGGTATCAAGCGGATCGTGCGCTATCGCCCGGGCAATATGACCTTTGCGCCTTGGGACGTCACCAGCGCCGAAGGCCGCACCTTGTGGAGCGCCACGACGCTCGAGTCGGCTTTCCGCTGGATTCAGGCGCGCACGGGTCAGCCGGTCGAAGCGCTGTTTGCGCAGGCATTGCTCGAGCACGGGCTCCGCAACGGCGCGTCCGAAGTGAAAGCGCCCGAGGAAGCGAGCGAAGTGCGCAAGGAAGCACCCGGCGGCTAGCCATCAGCGAGGCGTAGCTCCTTCGTTGCTATACCCGAAAACGAGTGACACGTAGACCAGCCAGATGCTGCTCCCCACTCCGAAGGTGAAATAGAGCGACATCCACGGGACCTCGTTTCTCCAGTCCTCCCAGCGGTAGGACACCTTCCAGCGTCTGCGGACATCGACCATTCCTTCAGGGATGCTCAAATATTTATGCCCACTTGCCTGGTCGGCGAGCCATCGCGACCAGTACATCGGGACATCGTAGATGAAGATGAACGCGACATAAGCGATACCCCCGACCATCACTTGGGGGTACAGGGCCGCCAGTCGATGCGGCCCGATCACCAGCATGGCGGCAACCGCCAGGGTCGCAGCCAGTCCCCATAACGAATTCTCCAACGCGCGCGCTGTTCGGTAGTCAGCACGGCGTACCACGAGCAGCCTTCAGCGAGCAGGATGAGCGGTACTACCGCTAATGCCACCGCGTGCACGAACGGGCTATGACCCAACAACGCAGTACGGTGCAGTAAGAGGGCCCATTGGGCGGCGAAGCACAATTCCGCCACGGTCGCCACCTATCGACCGACGAGCACACTGGAGAGCCGGGAATCGATGAGGACGAGACGCGGGATGTCGATCACCGGCACGAAGGAGCGGAATGCGCACCCCAGGACGTACACGGCGGACAGCAGCAGTTGCAGGTAGCCGGCGGCGTCGGTCTCGATAGGGACTGAAGCGTCCTGGCGTGTGGCTGCGACTGCGCACAGCGACCAAAGAGCTATGTTCAGCACGGCGATGGCATGGAGCGAGGTGTGCCACCAGGCGATCGCGTGCGACGCTACGGGCTCAACCTTCCCAAGGTCATCTGTCATGCGCCGGCTGAGGGATGCGTGCTGCGGCTCGAATGTGCGCAGCTGCAGCCGCGAGAGAAGGCGTAGTCAGCGGGTTATTCAGGCGGCCCGCTCGATGACGGGGCGCTCCGCGGCGCTGCGCGGCAGCGGCCCCGGACGGCAGGTGGTCAGGTTAGCCTCAAACTCGCGCGTGCACGCCGTCCAACTCGACTGCAGAGCGCGGGCGCGGCATGCGCGCGGGTCGAGCCGTAGTGCCCGGTGCGCCGCCTCGCCGAGATCCAGATCGAGCGCTCCGGTCACGCCATCCTCCACGACATCGATCGGGCCTGTGATGGGGAAGGCCGCCACCGGCACGCCGCAGGCCATCGCCTCGAGATTCACGAGGCCGAAGGTATCGGTGAGACTCGGGAAAACCAGCACGTCGGCTGCGGCGAGGTGGGCCGCGAGGTCCTCGCCGTAGCGAAAGCCCACGTACACGGCTTCACGGTGGCGCGCCTCGAGGCGTGCTCTCTCCGGCCCGTCCCCGATCACGATCATCGAGCCGCGCCACGGCATCTGCAGGAACGCGTCCACGTTCTTCTCGACCGCCAGGCGGCCCACGTACGCCGCGATAGGCCGCGGCAATTGCAGGAACTCCTTGCTTCGCGGCCGGAACAATTCCGTGTCCACGCCGCGCCGCCAGCGTACGAGATTGCAGAACCCGCGCTTATGGAGCTCATTCTCGACCGATGGCGTGCTCACCATGCAGCGTTGCGCGGCCGCATGAAAGCAACGCAAAGCCGCATACGAGAGCCAGAGTGGTATGGGCCAGCGGGACTTGAGGTATTGCGGAAACTGCGTGTGATAGGAGGTCGTGAAGCGCCATCCCCGCCTGAGACAGTAGCGCCGTGCGGCGAATCCCAGCGGACCCTCGGTAGCCACATGTACTGCCTGTGGCCGGAACAATTCCAACTTGCGCGCCAGAGCTGCCAGTGGCCGCACGGCGATGCGGATCTCCGAGTAGCTCGGGCAGGGTACGGTACGGAAATCGCGCGGCGCGGCGATCATCACCTCGTGACCGAATCTGACGAGGCACGCGGCGGTCTGCGCCAGGGTGTTGACCACGCCATTGGTCTGCGGGAACCAGGCGTCCGTCACGATCATGATTCTCATGTGCGCGGATCCTCAACGAGGATCGTGACACTGGCGTGAACATGCCGCATAAAAAATAGTTGTCCACACAGCGGCTTGTCATATGTTCTTAATATTATTCCTATAACTCGTTCATGCCAGCGCAGCCGCGCTGTCGCATGGAGTGGAGGGAGCGAATGCACGCCTTTCTTGCCGGACTCAAGAAGCAACGCGATGTGCGGCGCAGTTTCGAGCGACGAAACTTCCCACCAGCACAGCTGTTCCTGTGCACGGTGAGTGGGGCCTGAGGCCTGCGCCGCTACTTGAGGGGCGAGAGCTCCCCGAGCAGGGTGGGGATGAGCTCGCTTACGGTTGGATGAATGCGAACACCGTGTTGCACGACTGTGTAGGGCAGATTGCCGTACATGGCGTCCACGAGCGAGTGCACGACCTCATCGCCCCCGACGCCGAGGATCGCCGCGCCGAGGATCTGCTTGCTGCTCGCATCGACGAGCACTTTCATGAACCCCTGTGTTTCGCCCTTCTCGCGGGCTCGCGCGACATCCGTCATGGGCATTCGCCCGATCAGAATGTCGTGGCCGCCCCGCCGCGCCTCGGCCTCGCTCTTGCCCACACGCCCGAGCGGCGGGTCGGTGAACAGGGCATAGATCGGTATGCGGTCGCTTACCTTGCGCTGCGCTCGGTTGAGGAGGTTATCGGCGACGATCTCGTAATCGTTGTAGGCGGTGTGGGTAAAAGCCCCACGCCCGTTGCAATCACCGAGCGCGTACACGTTCTGCACACTGGTCTGGAGCGTCTCATCCACCTTGATGTAACCGCGTGCCTCGGTCTCGATGCCGGCCTCACGCAGGCCGAGGTTTTCGGTGTTCGGCACGCGGCCTACCGCGAGCAGCACATGTGTGCCCGTAACGCTGGGCGCCTCCGCTGAGTGGCCCAACTTCACCCGCACACCTTGCGGCGCCGATTCGAGCGCCAGGCATGTGGCGTTGAGCCTGACGTCGATGCCCTCCGCGGCGAGGATCTTGCGGAGCGCATCCGCAACATCCGCGTCCTCACGCCCCACGAGCTGCGCACCCATCTCGATCACCGTGACGCGGCTGCCGAAGCGGCGATACATCTGCCCGAACTCGAGCCCGACATAGCTGCCACCGACGACCAGCAGCTGCTCGGGCACAAAGTCGACATCCATCATGCTTTCGCTGGTGAGATAGGGGACCTCGCGGACTCCGGGTAGATCCGGTACGAGCGGGCGGCCGCCCACATTGATGAATACCCGCTCGGCGGCGAGCGTTTCCGCGCCCACGGCCACGGTGCGTGGGCCGGTGAAGCGCGCCTGGCCACGGTAGACAGTGGTATTGCGGTGTGTCGTCAGCCACTTCTCGAGCGAGGTCCTGCCACGCTCGACCAGGGCATCCTTTCTCGCCTTGATGCGCCCCATGTCGAGGCTCACTGCGCCGGTCTCGATGCCGTATTCGCCAGCGCGATGGGCGAGATGCGCCGCGTAGGCGCTCGCGATCAGTGTCTTGGTCGGGGTGCAGCCGTTATTGATACACGTGCCGCCGAATTGACCGCGTTCGATCACGGCGACGCGCATACCGGTGTCAGCGAGCCGTGCAGCAAGTGGCGCGCCCGCCTGGCCCGTGCCGATGATGATGGCGTCGTAGCTATTCATCGCACTTCCCTGATCGCATTGCGGGCTTCGAGGCTCGAGGATCATCGCACCGATCCGCGATCGCAGCCATCGCGTACGGCGGCGCTTGCGCCGGCGTTAGAGCACTGCGGTATTCTGTGGACGGACATTTCTCAACGGGAATGCGACAAGCTTGCAGCGCATCGCACTTTCGGTCATCGCTTTCGTGCTCTCGGCGTCTGCAGGGTCGCAGCCCGGGGCCAAATTGTGGCTCGATTCGGCGTCGCTGGAGTCCTGGAACAGCCCCGGCCTTGCGCTCCCCTCCGCTCCGCAGGGACCGAAGAACCCGGATCCGCGATGCCGGGAGCTCGTGCGGGCGCCCGCATCGGCGGAGGACCGGGAGCTGCGCGCGCAGGGCTGGGATCTGATTGGGGCACCCACCGGGAGCGGACAGGTGCGGGTGATCGGCGGAGCAGCCGACTACGACGGCATGTGTCGTCCACGCCAGTACCAGTTCTTCGTGTTCAGCCGCGCGACGTTCGTCGGCACCCTTTCCCCGGGCCTGATGGATAGCCGCACCGATGGGTCGCTCAACCGCGTCACCATCGAGGGCGATCGCAAACTGAAGGCGTACTACGCTCGTTACGCTCAAACAGATCCACTGTGCTGTCCCTCGCGGACGACGACCGTGCTCTTCAGCATCGGTCACGATCCTCCGGTCCTCAGACCGCTGACGGCGACGACCACCTCGAATCTCTCGCCCTCGGCACCACGATAGGCCTGCATGGGAACCGTGATCGCATGGCTCGAGCATGTCGGGGTTGCCGCGGTCTTCCTGTTGGTACTCGTGGAGCAGGCTGGGCTGCCGATTCCGGCCTATCCGTTACTCATCATTGCCGGTGCGTGGTCGGCGCAGGGCGGCGCGCCGTTTGCGTCGATACTCGCCGCTGCCATCGCCGCCTGTTTGATCGCTGATTTGGGGTGGTACGTCGCCGGACATCGCATCGGCAGTCGGGTGCTGCAGGCGATGTGCAGGCTCAGCCTGGAGCCCGACTCGTGCGTGTCCGACACCGAGCGCATGTTCACGCGCTTCGGCACTCGGGTGCTCAGCTTTGCCAAATTCGTCCCCGGTCTCGCCGCGGTCGCGACCGCCATGTCAGGGGTGACCCGGGCATCGCTCGCTGCCTTCATCTTCTACGATCTCATTGGCGCCACGCTCTGGTCCGGTGTAGGAATCGCGCTGGGCGTAATCTTTCATGATGCCGTGGACAGCGTGTTCGCCGAGCTCGCGACTCTGGGTCGGATCGGCGCTTTCGTCGTCCTCGCTCTCTTCGTGGCTTTTCTCGGGCTGAAGTGGTGGCGGCGTCATCAGTTTTTCCAGGAGCTGCGCATGAGCCGCATCTCGGTCGAGGAGCTTTCGGCGCTGCGTGCGGCGGGACGCTCGCTCATCGTCATCGACGCGCGACCGAGCGCGAGCCGCACTCGGGATGGCATGATCCCAGGAGCGGTGACGTTCGAGGCGCTCCAGCAGGGCGCGCCCGGCACTCAACACCAGGGGGAGGCAGTGGTCTACTGTGCCTGTCCGAACGAGGCGACCGCAGCGCGCATCGCCAAGCAGCTCATCGCCATGGGCTTCCATCCGGTGAGGCCGCTCGCCGGCGGCATTCACGCGTGGAAAGCCGCGGGGCTGGAAATCGAGCAGCCCCGATGAGAGCAGCGTCAGCTATGCAAGATAGACGAGGGTGCCGTCGGGCAGGCGCTGCGCATTGGGCGTTAGCCTGGCCGCCTCCACCTTGTGCGGCCCCATGATGTGCAGCACTGGCATGCCGTCGGCGAGCAGGTAGTCGCTGATGATGCGGCGATGACAGCGCCACCAGAGCGTCTCTGAGCACATGATGGCGCTGCGCTGCTTGCCCGATAGCTCCCGCAAACGGGTGATACCCATCTTGAAAGCGTCCGTCGCCGCATAGTCCGCGTAGTTGCGAAAGGACGCGTTCTGCCAGAACGTGTTGGGAGAAGGCGGTGCGTCGCGTACCCGGCGGCGACGGCCGCCGAGCTCGGAAATGTGGTCGTAGCCGATGCCGAGCGCGGCCAGTGATGCCGGCAGGGCGTCGCGGTTGAACTGTGGATTGGTGCGTGAGCGCGGTATTGCCCGCACATCCACCACCAGCTCGATCCCGGACTCAGCGAGCAGCGCACCGAATTCGGCAATCGTGCGGGTCGAATGGCCGATGGTATAGACGGTTACCCTGCTGCTCTCTGGCATGGTCGGGCCGGTGTGCGTGGAGCTCACTCTGGACGCTGAGCAGTGCGGCCAGCCTCGAGCTCCGCAACCGCCGGAATCCACCAGTCCGTGCCGCGGGCGGTGGTCACATATTCCGGCCAGCGGTAGTCGATCGGCGCGGTGAAGTCCCGCGGCAGAAGCGGGTCGATGAAGCGCGTACCGGCGGTACGCTCGCCGAACTCGGCACGCGCGGCGGCAACCGTCTCCGGCTGAGTGAGAAGATCGAGCAGGCTGCCGGCGATGGTCTTGCCGGCTATCTGCACGGTAGGGTCGATGCAAGGACTCAGCCCGCCAAGCGCATTCGACACCCACGCCGGGTAGCCGGCGTAGCCAGCCGGTACCGCGAGCATCGGGCGCGCAATGTAGAGCCTGACTGTCGGCGCGTACCAGCTCATCTCGACGTAGTCGTCCGAGGTCCAATGCGTTTGCCATGCCGGCATCTGCGCCCGCAGTTGCGCCTCCGCCGCCTGCGGCTCGATCAGCTGCCCGCAAGCGGTGAGAAACGGATGGGCCATGGGGTTGAGGCCGAGATTGCGCTGAATCTCCTGCGCGAGTGCCACCGCCTTCTCACCGTAACGTGGTGGACCAACGCCGGCGAGATTCTCGTAGGTGAGCGCCGCGAGAATATGGTTCGCAACGCCAGGACGGGTGCGTGACACCCAGCGCTTCACCAGCCGGCAGTGCGACACCGCCGCGGCGTGCTCGGCATTGCGTTCGAGCACCTCGAGAATCGCATCCGCCATGCGGATCTCGGGCGCGCGCCAGGCATAGTTGATTTGTGCCAGCTGCGCCGGCAGGTTGTCTGCGGTCGCCTGACCGGCGGTGAGGATCGCCTCATTGAGCGACCAGCCTCCGCTGTGCGCCAGCATCGATTCCATGGTCGCCTTGGTCAGCGAGTACATGGTGAAGAGCGCAACGTTGGCCCCGGGAGCTCGCGCCGCCGAGTGCGCGGCCGCAATCGGACTGTCGTGCGCGGCCGCGCTCCAGTTCTCGGGCTGATCACATATGAAGGAATAGATACGGCTGCAGTACGCGCCACAATGCGTATCCCAACGCGTGGTATTGCACAGGGGCAGCATATAGAAGGGGTGGAAGCTCACGATGGCATCGATGCCGTCGTAATAACCCCTCAGGCCGTGCACGAGTTTGGATCCCTGTACCTTTTCGGCCGGCTCACCGAAGAAACGCAAGGTGCCAGTCACGCCAGCTTTCTGCATGGCATGTTGGGTGGCGAGAATGCCGGCCAGCGCACCGATGCCGAGCGCCGAGTGTGGATCGGTGTGACCCGGGGCGGACTCGGAAAGCCCCGGACGCGGGCCGCGCCGAGTGGCGGCGGCCTGACAGTTTCCGGGCACCGCATCGTACTCAGCGTAGCCGGCAACGGTCGCGCCGCGCCCGTTGGACCACTCGGCCGCGAACGCGGTTGGCATGCCCGCGCTGCCGGACTCGACACTGAAGCCGGCGTGCTGCAGCCGCTCGACGAACCAGGCCGCCGAGCGGTATTCGCGCCACGCGGGCTCGGCGAATTCCCAGATGGTGCGATGCCATTCGGAGAGTTGCTCGCGGTGCTGATCGACCCACTCGTGCGCCAGCTTCTTGATGGCCATCATGGTGCCCTCTTCGCGTAGTGGTCCGTGCCCATGAAGTGCAGAGACACGTACGGTGTGGCGCTGACCACCCAGGAGTCATGTGGCTCGGGTGGTATGTAGAACAAATCCCCTTCGCGCATCTCGACCACGCGCCCGTCGGCGAAGGCTGCTGTGGCCGCGCCTGCCAGCACCAGTCCCAGGTGCTCTACCTGGCAGCGCTCCTGGCCCAGCCTGCGGCCGACATGCGCGGACCAACGCCAACCCGGCATATAAGTGGCACGACCTATGCACATGCCACCAATCCGCACCAGCTCGAAACGCCCCATCTCCATCTCGCGCACTTCATCCGGGTGGTCGAAGCGCTTCAGTATCATCTGCGTAGTGGCCTGGCTCATGGCTTCTCCAAATCCTGCATCAGGGGTAAGGAACCGATGCACCCGACGATCGATCCTGCAAGCAACGCCGCCGTGGCAGCTCTGGAGAGCGATCCCTTCTATCGCTGCATCACGGTGGAGTTCGCCACGGATATTGCGCGCCGTCGCGCCGCGTTGCGAGCGTACCTCGACTACTCGAGCGCCGAGGGAATGCGCATCGGACGAGTCGTGCACCTCGAGGAAGCGCACGCGGGAGTGGCGATCTGGCTCCTTCCGCAGAGCCAGGACATCCAGGAGCGCGAGCGCGCGCAGAAGCACGCTTTTTTGCGCGAGGTGCTGGGAGTGCGTGGCAGCGCCAACTACCACAGCATGGTCGACTACATGAGTGGGCACGCCCGCGCGGTGACCAGAAGCGACTCGTGGTATCTGTCCATCGTCGCGGTCGCGCCGCAGGCGCAGGGGCGGGGACTCGGGGCACGGCTGCTAGCACCCACGCTCGCCGAAGCCGACGCCGCCGGAGCTGTCTGTTACCTCGAGACCTTCGGGCGCAGGACCCGCGGATTCTATGAGCGGCTCAGTTTCCTCACGTGCGCCGAAATCACCGAACCCACGACGCAGGCGCAGTACGCCGTCATGACTCGTCTTCCCAGTCCGGGCACGCGGCGCGGATCCGGTCGCTGAGCCATCCCGGGTCGGAGGATCGGTCAGGACAGTTGCGCCAGCGGATATAAAACATGTTGATATCCTACAGTATCGACATGTTTGTATGCCGGGCACAGAGGGGCCTACGGCGGAGCGCGGGCGTCAGCGCGACCACGCCGGCATAATGTGGCCGTGACCGCAGCAGCCGCTACACCAGAACGCCGAGCCCGGGAGGTATTGCTCTACTTCACGCCGCTCACGCTGCTGGTGTTTCTCGTGCTGCCGAATGGCTTTCTGCTCGACATCGCGACGTCCTTCATGCTCAAGAATCAGGTCGGGGCGAGCCCACAGCAGATCGCAAACTTCCGGCTGCTCACCGCCGTCCCGGTGTACTTAGCTTTGTTCTTCGGGCTGGCGCGGGACCTGTGGAACCCGTTCGGCCTGCGCGATCGCGGCCTGTTTATCATCTTCGGCACGCTCACCGCCGCGATGTTCCTGTTGATGTCCGCGCTGACGCTGTCCTACTGGGGGCTGCTTCTTGGCCTGCTGGTCGTGATGCTCTCCTTCGGTTTCGTCGCCGCAGCTGCGCGAGGGCTGCTCGCTCTCATCAGCCAGGAGCAGCTCATGTCCGGACGGCTGAGCGCGCTCTGGAACGCCGTGTCCTCGGCGCCCTACGTGTTCGGTGCCTTTGCGGCTGGCTATCTCGCCGCACTGAGGCCGGCCGTTACCTTCATCCTGGTCGCGATGCTGAGCGCCGCGATTGCGGTCTTCGGTTTGTGGAAGCCGCGTGCCGTGTTCGGCCGCGCCTATGACCTGCCCCTGGCGCAAGGGACCAGCCTGCTCGGTGATCTCAAGCGGCTCGTGAAACACCGAGCGGCGTACCCCGCGGTACTGCTGGTGTGCCTGTGCCAGTTTTCGCCAGGATTCAACACGCCGCTGCAGTTCTACCTGGCGAACGAGTTGCATGCGCCTGACTGGGTGTATGGCGACTTCCAGGGAATCATGCAGGCGGGCTACATCCCCGCTGCGGCACTGTACGCGGCTCTGTGCACTCGCTTTCCGCTACGGACGCTGTTGTGGTCCGCGTGCGTGTTGTGGCTGCCGGCCGCGATTCCGCTGCTGCTCATTCACTCGAGCGCCAGCGCATTGTGGTTTGCGGTTCCGATCGGTCTGGCGAACGGCTTCGCGTTCACCGCTTTCTGGGACCTCTGCATGCGCTCCTGTCCGCCAGGACTGCAGGGCACGCTCATGATGCTGGTCGCGGGGATGTACGAGCTCGCTTACCGGGGCGGCGACTTCGTCGGGACCTCCCTCTATGGAGGGAGCGCGACGCACGGGTTCGCATACTGCGTAGTCGCAGGGACCGCCACCTCCTTGTTGATGCTCGTGGTTTTGCTACTCATCCCGAAAGCGATCGTGGCCACGGCGGACGGTGAGCCTAGCTCCGAGATCGACCTCGAGGTACTCGCGGAGATCGGCGCGACGGCGCGCGTCGCCGGCGCACCGCGGCAATAGCGGGCTCGCAACGCAACAGGCTGTGCAGCGCCTGCAAGGCTGCCTGCTCGCTCATCTGCGCGGCCTCTCTGCGCACGCTCCCGGGCACCCACTCGGGAAATGCCACGAGGCGATTCACGTGTCTGCCCGAAGCCGTGTGCTCCTGATGGATCTGCGCGAGCCGTGGGCGAGGGAAGCGATGTTCGAGTCGCACCAGTGCCGGCCAGAGCCGGCGGTGCACCAGAGTTACCTTGCCCTCAATGAGCCGGCACATCAGCAGATCGCCCGATCGCTCTACCTGGCTCAGTACGGCGAAAATCTCGTGGCTCGCCGGGTGCGCCCACCAGCTGCCGCGGATCGGCGCGCCGACGATGGCCTCCACCAGGCGCGGCGCCGGACCCTTGCCCGCCATGAGCACGGCACCCTGCGCCTCGATAAACGCCAGCGTGGCTGCGGCATCCATCATGGCGGCGAGTGTATCGAAGTGCGGTAACAGCTTTGATACCGTGCTGCGACTGCTACATCACCCTGCCTTGCCTAGAGTGAGGTGCTCGAGCTCTCAGGAGGATCGAGCACATGGATACGTCCCGAACTATCGCGATCGTGGGCGCAGGCTTCAGCGGTACCGCGGTGGCAGTGAATCTGTTACGTCTGCCACAGGCCAAGCCGATGCGGGTAGTGCTCATCGAGCGCAGCCCGCACACCGGCGGAGCAGCTTATGGGCCCAATCAATCGCCTTACCTGCTGAATGTGCCGGCGGGGCGCATGTCAGCGAGCTCGTTCGAGCCGCTCGGGTTTCTCGATTTTGCGCGGCGCACGCATTCAGTGGCGAAGGAACATGACTTCCTGCCCCGGGCGCTGTACGGACAGTATCTGGAAGCATCACTCCGCGGTGCAGCCAGAGCAGCACCCCCGGAGGTGCGCCTGGAACGGCTCCGCGCGGAGGTCATCGCCATCGATAGGCCGCGGCGCGCATCGAGTGTGCAGCTGCATCTGGGTAGTGGCTGGAGGGTCTCGGCAGACTACGTGGTGCTCGCCGCGGGCAACCCCGCTCCTGCGGCATTGCGTGGCAGCGAGAAGCTCAGCGCTGCGCAGTACCTGGGCGATCCATGGGCAGCACGCGGTGCATTCCGCGCCGGCGAGACCTTACTGGCCGCGGGCACTGGGCTCACCATGGCCGATGTGGTACTGGCCGCGGCTGAGGCAACCGCGGGCGCCGTATCGGTTCATGCCATCTCGCGCCACGGGCTGCTGCCCGCCGCCCAATCCGACTTCCGCCACGCGGAGGAGGGGCACTGCAGGGCGCAGCTGCTGCGGTTGGCGTCGGGTCCGCTCAGACAGCTTGCGCGCGCGGTGCGTGCGCTTGCGCAAGAGCAGGAGCTGCGGGTCGGCGACTGGCGCGAGACGATCGCGCTCGTGCGCACCCTGGCACCGATGCTATGGCAGCGACTCGCTCCGGCGGAGCGGCAGCGTTTCCTGCGACATCTGCGCGCCTATTGGGACGTTCATCGCCATAGGCTCCCCCAGGAAAGCTGGTCTAGTCTCAATGCGCTGCGCTGCTCGGGGGCACTGCGTGTCCGCGCCGGGCGCATGCTCGATCTGGAATCTGCCGGTCGACAGGTGCGTGTCAGCTGGCGGCCGCGTGGCCAGGATGGCGTAGCTACTTTACTGGTTGACCGCGTCGTGAACTGCACGGGGCCGGACTACGATGTGCGCAACTCGCGCGATCATCTCATGCGCTCGCTGCTCGCACAGGGTGTGGCAACAGCTGATCCGCTGAATCTCGGACTGCTGACCGCGGAATTCGGCGCTCTGGTGGATGCGAGCGGTAATACAGCGCGCAACCTCTACTACATCGGCCCGATGCTGCGCGCAAAGTATTGGGAGAGCACCGCGGTACCGGAGCTGCGGCTCCATGCCGAGCAGCTTGCGCGCCACTTGACCGCTTTGGCCGGAGTCCCGTGGAGACAGCACCGCAGCGCGCACCCCATTGCAGCCTCGCAGGGGAGCGCTTTGATGTCCTGAGAAGGTGGCGTTAATCCCTGAACTCGAAACGGATGCGGAATGGGAAGCACGAGCCGACCGCGCGCCCATCTTCGATGGTGGGGCGATAGTGTCCGGAGCCCGCTTTCGCCAGCGTCAACGCGCCCGCATCGAGCCGCGCGTTCCCTGAGGAGTGCGTAATGGCTGGATCGGATGTCAGCCGTCCGCTGGCATCTACGCACACCTGCACCGAGGCCACTCCTTTCTCCCCAAGACGCCTGGACGCATCAGGGTAGTAGTCGGTCGTGTTGGGAAATCCCTTCCCGGGGCCACCGATCACCCGATCGACCTTAGGCGGCGTCGTAGACGTGTTGGGTTGCTGCGATCGATCAACGGGCACATTTTGCAGACCCTGCGTCTGGGCAGACACTTCGATCCGAATATCCGGCTCGATGGGGTCGATCAGCGGGTGCGCAAACTTCGGTGGAAGTGGTGGCGGGGGCGGGAGCGCGCGGTGCACGTCCTCGTTGCTGAACACGGACTGGAGCGGTTGCGGCGGGACCTTCGCCGTCCTGTTCGCCATACCGATCGATAAAAAGTAGATCAATGCCAGGTGCAGACAGGCGATGAGGACGAGAGCAACCGTGCGAGGCGAGAGAAATCCGGAAGCCTGTGGCGGCGCATAGGCCACGGCCTTGTTCGAGCCCACGGCCGCGAGGCCACTCACCCCATATTGCCGGGCAATCACGTTCGCGGCCCACCAGCAACCTGCTACGAGGCGCAACCGCGACATTCGGCCGGCGCGCGCCGCGAGGTCGGCGAGCCATTCCTCCTGTAGCCGTTGTGAGAGAGCGGGCGGTGTGTGGCGGGCCGCGTGCTCGATCAACCGGATCGTCAATTGGTCGAGCCGTCGCAGACAGGTTTCGGACAATGCCGCCGCGGGCAATGCGGCGAGGAGGTCGTTGCCGTTCATGCAGGAACACCTCGTCCAAAGCTCGCGAAAACCTCCGCGGCCTGCGCCAATCCACGCGCCGTCAGGCGGTAGAGTCGACGCCGGGGTCGGCCGGCACTGGAGGGGTCGACGCTCTCCCACCGGCTGATGAACCAGCCGGCGGACTCCAGGCGAAGCAGAATCGGATAAAGCGTGCCTGAGGCGAGACCGCTGCGCTTGTGGACATCGGCGCCCGCAAGCTCATCCGCTGGATTCTCGAGGAAGGCATCGAGCACCCGAAGCGTCTGCAGAGAGATGCGTACGTCGCGATCCCGTCTACCCATGCTCGTAACTCTACATAGGGTAGCCGCCCAAAGCAAGCCGCCGGTAGCGCGGCGGAGAATCCGGCCATTCAGGGCAGATTCTTGCGATAGACAATGAATCCGGAGCGCTCGGCCACGCTGTCGTAAAGCCGTTGCGCCACGAGATTGGTCTCGTGCGTCTGCCAGTAGACCCGCGGCGAGCCGAAGTCCTGCGCGCGCCGATACACCGCCTCGATCAGCGCGCGCCCGACGCCGGTGCGGCGCCGCTGCGGAGCGGTATACAGGTCCTGCAGATAGCAGATCGGCCCGAGGAGGGTCGTGCTGCGGTGAAAAAGGTAGTGGGTCAGTCCGATGAGCGATCCATCGAGCTCCGCGACCAGTGCGTACACGGGTTCCTGCGCATCGAAAAAGCGCTGCCAGGTGGTCTCGGTGATCTCAGCCGGTAAAGCGGTCGGACCACTGCGCCCGTAGAAAGCGTTGTAGCCGTCCCAGAGAGGTAGCCAGGCTGCGTAGTCCGAGCGTGCGACCTCGCGTATTTTCACTGTGCCATCCATCGGCCTATGTCCGGTCGCCCGGCTTGCGGGCTTTGAGATGGGAAGGCCGCAGTTCTCCTCGCTCGAGGATCAACACCATCTGCCGCCAGTTCGCGATGAAATGAGCGGTGCGCTCCGCGCCGATCCGCGCGGTGACGAGCGGCCGTAGCTCGCCCTCGAGGGCCGCAAGCTCGCGCCGCGCGAGATCGCGGTACCACTCGTTTCGGTCGCGCACCTCGATATCGGTGAAACCCGCGCGGGCGAGCGCCGCAGTCGTTTCGGTGACGTTCGCCATGTTGTAGGCGATTCCCTCGAGACGGAAGAACTCGAGCATGTCGGCGGAATAGGTCCCCGAGCTACCGCGCAGCCAGTCGCTTACCAACAGGAAGCCGCCAGAGCGCAGCAGGCGCCAGGCGTCCGCGAACACCGCCGCCTTGTCCGGAATCTGCACGATGGCATCCTTAGAGAAAACGACATCGAACTGCGCATCGGAGAGGGGCAGCGGTCCCGGCTCGACACGCAGCGTCGTGATGCGTCCAGCGAGTCCGGCGCGCTCGACCCGGCGCGCCATGTCGCTGAGGAGGCTCGGATCGACATCGACGCCGAGTACCGAATGCGCACCGTGCCGCCTCACGAGCAGCTCATCCACGGCACCGAGTCCGCAGCCGATGTCGAGCACCCTGCAGCCGGTGATGTCGCTCCCCTCGAGCAGCTGCGCAACCTCGGCGGCACCGCCCGGCGAGAGGAAGCCCTCACCCCAGAGCAGCTGCAACAGAGTCTGCATACCGGCGTCGTATTCGCCGGCCTCGCTCGGCTTATCGACCCTCGCCCCCACGCGGTGGTCGGGGGTCAGCGCCGCGGTGGCTCGCCGCGCGGCGGTGGAGGCGGTGCGTGCGGCGTCGGCGGCTGCGCGTGTGGCGCCGGCGGCTGCGCGTGTGGAGCGGGCGCATGAAAGCTCTGCATCTCGCTCGCCTGCCGCTGTTGCAGCAACTGGGTTTGCTGCCGGTGTTGGTGCTCGACCGCGGCCTGTATGTGTGCGTTGGCATTCTGTTGCGAAAGGTAAGCGTGATCACGTTCCTGCATCTGCGCCAGCGAATCGCGCTCCTGTTGCTGGCGTGCCTGCATCGCTGCCTCCTGCCGCTGGGAGTCGAGCTCTGTAGTGGAAGCCGTCTTGGACGCGGGCGGTACCGCCTGCGGTTTAGGCAGATCCCGGGCGTGCACGGTCACTGGGCCGCCCGCAGCGGTCGCGCTCACATGTGACTCGAAGTTGGTTGGCTTAGCAGTCGCGGCGATCGCGGGCTTACCGTGATTCACCGAGGCAACGAGCTCCGGCCGTGCTGCGGCATTCTCGCGATGCTGGACCTGTACGGTGGTCGGCGCGGTGTGGTGCTGGTGTGCGATGTGCTCCTCTTCGGTAGTCGGTCGAGCATTGACCCCGCCCGGTCCGCCGACGTAGCTGACGCGATTCACCGTGACGGTGTTGACGACGGTCTTGGTATAGACGTTCTCGATGTGAACGTTGGTTACATTGGTGACTTCGCGGTTGTACCAGAAGCGGTTGCCACGCCAGTACCCGCCCTCGTAGCCGTGGCCGAAATATCCAAAACCGTAGTTCACGCCGCCGTAGAAGCC
Source organism: Steroidobacteraceae bacterium (assembly GCA_035495655.1). GTDB lineage: Bacteria > Pseudomonadota > Gammaproteobacteria > Steroidobacterales > Steroidobacteraceae > 13-2-20CM-66-19. The sequence goes on along the minus strand of DATJFM010000046.1, from coordinate 2,009 downwards.
GACCTGCGGGCCCCAGTACCCGGGAGACCACACGTAAAGCCCGTTGGACCAGCCCCAGTAGCCGGGTGTCCAGAATAGACCCACAGCGGGCGGCTGCACCCAGGTCCCGGGGACCCAGTAGTAACCGTAGGGACCGTAGTACCAGTATCCCGGCGTCCAGATCCAGCCGGGTTCCGGCAGCGGCGGCTGCTCGTACACCGGCAGCGGCGGCGGCGCGAACATGACAGATAGCTCGACTTGTGCAGTCGCGGCTGTCGGTAACGCTAACGAACCCAGCATTGCCGACACGGCCAGCAGCAACGCCGCCACAGGTGTCTTGATCATTTCGCTTCGCCTCACTGGATTGCGAGCGTGCAACTGTGCGCGCCGGTGGCAGACGATGCAATATCGGAGGTGAATCGCCCGTGAACGAGCTCGATGCGCGGCGCGGATCCGTCAGCGATGCGGGCGGCGGGGGCGGAGCGTATCAGGTGCTCCCGGCGATCATGATCGGGGCCGCTACCATCAAAACGAGGACTGTTGGGCGGAGGGAGCCGAGGGCGGCTCGATGTCTCAAACCCAACATGGCGAGGACGATCAGAGTTCCCCCGGGAAGCGCGAGTGCAATCGCTGCATAGGGACCGAGTGCACGCAGTGACTGGATGAGGCGAGCGAGTCTCTCCGCCAGGGCTCGCACAATGCGTAACACTCGAATCTCGAGGTTCGACCAACGGCCCGCGCGTAGCGCCAGAACCTTTTCACCACGTGCGAGCCGCCGGCCGAGATGCATGAAATCCGCCTCCTGCTTGAGGCCGAATTCTGGCGCCCGCTCTTAACGACTCCAATCCTGCATTTGGCAGCGAATCTCGTCCCCTCCCGGCATGCTGATCACTCTCTCTAAAGTAGGGGATGACGCGATACGCCTGCATGAAGCGATCGCCGCTCCGTCGTTCGAGTACGATTCCCTTCTGGCGGGCGTCGAGTCTACGGAGGCCACGTATGCGAGCGCTGATCGTGGGAGCGGGTAGCGTCGGTGGCTACTTCGGTAGCCGGTTGGCCGCTGCCGAGCGGGACGTGAGTTTCCTGGTGCGGCCGCAGAGGGCCAGCCAGCTCGCCCGTGGACTCACCATCCTGAGCCAGCGCGGCGACACCACTGTCCCAGTCAAGCTGCTGCTCACTGGTGACGCGGCCGGTGAGTTCGATGTGATCCTGCTTGCGGTCAAGGCCTACCAACTTCAGCGCGCGATCGACGACTTCGCTCCTCATGTGAGCGAACGAACGATGATTCTGCCGGTGCTGAACGGCATGCAGCACATGGATGAGCTGCGGACGCGCTTTGGAGCGGCGCACGTCATCGGCGGTGTCGCCCGCATCGCCACCAGCCTGGATGAGCAGGGGCGGATAGTGGATCATTCGAGCTTCCATGATCTCTTTTACGGCGAATGGAGCGGCGAGAGATCGAGCCGCATCGTCGCGCTCGATCAGTTCATGCGCGGAGCGGGATTCGAGGCGCGGCTATCCACCGAGATCGAGCGCGAGATGTGGGAGAAGTGGGCGATGCTGGCGAGCCTCGCTGCCATCACCTGTCTTATGGATGCCGACATCGGCCGCGTTGCGCGGGCAGCAGGCGGTAGCGCGTTCGTGCAGGCGCTGATCACGGAGGTCATCACCAGCATCTCGGCTGCCTGGCGGCCGCTCGCCGATCCATTCAGATCTCAGGTCATTGCCTTGTTCACCGACAGGACCTCCACGCTCACCGCATCCATGTACCGAGACATGAAGGCGGGGAACCGGATCGAAGCGGATCAGATTATCGGTGATCTGGTGCGGCGTGCGGCTGCACATAGTGTCGCGACGCCGCTCTTATCCACGGTGCTCGCGAGGTTGAGAGTGTATGAAGAGCTGCATTCCTGAGGGGCAAGCTGTATGTGTTGCTCTGAGGAATAGTCAACCAAAAGGTTCACTGTTGCGGGGAAGACCCTACTGCGCACGTGCCCCGTGAGCCGCCTGAGCCGCCTGAGCCGCCTGAG
>DATJFM010000045.1:0-42732 GCA_035495655.1 Steroidobacteraceae bacterium | reverse complement strand
GCCTTCACCGCCGGGCACGCTCTGGGCCCAGGACCGTTTTACCGGCAGAGACTCCTGCCCAAAGACAGCTCACTCGTCGTTGCGGACAATGCGGTCACCGGTCCTGGTACTTACAGCGCCAGCGCGCGGCAGAGTCTCGATAGTTGGTATGTGATACAGCTGGTGGCACTGCGGAGCACCGGCGCGGCGCCCGGCATACGAGCGCCCTATCCGAAAAGCCAGGTGGTCCCGGGTGTGCGCTGGGATTTTTCGACGCTTCTGAGCCATCGCAAAGCCATTGGCAGCGACATCTGGCCCACGACCTGGGCTGCGGATGGGAAGCTGTACGCCGCCTGGGGAGATGGCGGCGGCTTCGATGGCACCGAGGAGCGCAAGGGCACCGGTAGAACCAGCCTGGGATTCGCGCGCCTCGAGGGCACTCCGGATGTAGTGGACGCCGCCAGTTTCACGGGAAAGAACGTATGGGGACAGGCGCCGACGTTCGCGGAGGCGCAGGCCACCTTTGGAGGCAAGGTCGTCGATCTCATCTCGGTCGACGGCGTGCTGTACGCACAGGGCGGTCTTTGGACCGCAGACAACTGCCATTGTACCGATCCGACCGTCATCCCTGAGCAGAACCCCGCCGAGCGCACCATGGCGTGGTCTTCGGATCTCGGCAAGAGCTGGCGGCTTGCACCCTGGGTCAGCGCGGCGGACTCGGGCATCGCACTGCAGTTTGGCAGGGACTACGCCGGTGCATTCGATCCGGCCCACGTGTACTTCTACTATCAGCGCGATGTGAAGTGCGACTCCACGCACATTTATTTGCGGCGGGTCCACAGCACCGAGCTTACCGCCGACCCCGCAACGCCCGGCCACTTCGAGTACTGGGCGGGCTTGGAGCGCGATGCGCCGGTCTGGTCGAGGAACGAAGCGGATGCACAGGCCGTCTTCACTGATCAGAACGTAAAATACGGTACCTTCACCACGGCGAGCGTCGTCTACGACTCTCCATTGGGCCGTTATCTGCTTGCAGCCTGGCATGGTCCAGCGACCGGGCAGATCGGTTTCTTCGAAGCGCAGACCCCCTGGGGTCCGTGGTCCACTGTCGCCTATTACGAGGATTGGGAGGGTCTGAATGAGACCGCCGGTGAAGCCACCGGTCTGAGTATTCCCACAAAGTGGATGAGCTCCGACGGCAGGACGTTTTGGGTGGTTTTTTCCGGCGTGAACAACGGCGCCGATAACGAGTTCGACTCGTTCAACCTGGTGAGAGGGAACCTTCTCGAGTAATCGCCTCGATGAGGCGAATGCGCGGCGTCACTAACGAGCGCGTGGCGTGCTCCTGCACGGCATAGACCTTGATGAGAAGCTGCAACGTCCCGATGTTCGCACCTTCCAACGCGTAATGCGTGAGGCCAGTTGGGTCTCTCACCGGGACATCTACTGCGAGCCGGTTCAACGCGTCGGTGAGTGTCGGCAGGTACGGCCGATAGTCCGGGTCGCATTGCAGGAACTCAGGATTATTCCGGCCCTCCGGGCCGCGCACGGTCACACCAACACAGAATGGCATCAGCCCAATTTTCTGGCAGCGGAGCTGAATCGACGAACCGCTCTCATCGGGGCGGGTGGCACAGGCGCCCAGCTCCGCGGTCCGCAATACTCCGTCCGTCGCCGATATCACGTGCTGGCTGCGGACTTTCATGAGTGTTATCGAGTAGTCGAGTCGCAGTGGCAGCTGCTCGGCGCCCAAATCCCGATAAACTCTGGCCGGCAGTGCGATCGCCTGCATCAACGCGAGACCTGCGGCCTGCACCGGCCCTGGCCGATCTAGCTCCCCTGGGTTTAGGCCGCGATACCGCGGCGTCCCGTCTGGTCCAAGCAGCGCGACATCGGAACGGTCAACGAGCAGCAACTCGTCCGGCTTCAGCCCATCGATTCGCACCGGTAACTGGAAGAGCACCGGCGCGGTTCGCGCGGGGCCGTGGCGCTCGAAGTAGCGCTCGGCCGCGCCGTCGGTATTCCGCCGGGTCGATGGAGGCAAGCCGCTCGCCGCAGCGCTCTCTTGCTGTGGAGCTCTCGAGCGTTCCTCATCGTAGGCGAAGTGGATTGCCTGGGCGGCATGCGACGCCGGGGAGAGCCATCGTTGAACACCAAACGCGACACGCCACGGCAGCTGCCCGAAGACGAGGGCGAGTACGCCGATGACCGCCAAGGCGCGCGAGACCGTGGTGCGCCGGTGGTAGTACTGCACCGCCAACACCACGCCCGCACCCACCAGTACTCCTGCGTGTCGCAGTACATGCTGTATCCAGGACACCCCTGAGTCGCAGGTCGGGCAGTGCTCGGCGCCGAGCAGCCAAGCATCGGCACTCAGTGCCGCGGCGAAGATGGCGAGCAGCGCCGCCCCAAATACCAACAGCTCGGCCATCGTAGCCGTGATCGCCGCCAACGCCATGACTGGGATGACGAAGCAGATCAGGAGATAGACCTCCTTATATAGGACCACGGGCAGTGCCGCCGAAAGGGAAAATCCAGCCGCGAGGACGCGAGCGCAATCCAGCACGAGCATCGGTCCACACACCACGAGTACTACGAACAGCAGCTTGGAGAGGAGCAACTCACTCCTCGGCACTGGACGAATCAACCAATCCTGATCCACACCGGGGATGGGATCCTGATGGACTACCGCCGCCACCAGTGCTCCGATGGCGGCAAACCACGCCATGGTCAACGGACGCCGCAGCTCACGCGGTGCCAGTTCCCCGCCGAACAGGCCCGAGCTGTGAGCGAACCAGGTGAGGGCTATCTGCAACACGACCACGATCGCGACCAGCGGCCACAGCAGCGACCAGTCCTTTCTGAGGATCGGGCGGATCACAGCGGCGTGGCAGCGTCGGGCGCGCGCGCGCGTCTGGCCATGGCGATGAAGACATCGCGCAGCGCGGCTCGCTGCCGCCCTGGCGTGGCATTCTCCTCCAGCAGAGGCTCGGCGTGCGCGTTCAGGCTTGCGATCGAGCCTTGAAACAGCAACTGACCTGCGTCGATGAAGGCGACATGTGTGGCTATACGCTCAACCTCATCGAGCTCGTGCGAGGACAGGAAGATGGTCGTCTCCTGCGCGCGTTGCAGGAAGCCGCTGACCAGCTCTTCGCGCACCAGTGCATCCAGCCCGCTGAACGGCTCATCGAGGATCAATAGCCTGGGGCGGAACGGCAGTGCGCACGCCAGCGCCATCTTCATGCGCATGCCGTGCGAGAGCGCGCCGATTCTGCGCTCGGCAGGTAGTTGCAGCTGACGCCGCAGCGCCGCCTCGGTTTCACGGTCCCAGTGCTGGTAGCAGCCGCGCAAGTAACGGAAAAACTCTTCGACGCGCAGCCGGCGCGGCAGTAACTGACTTTCCGACACGTAGCCGATGTTTGCGAGCAGTGCCGGTCCCATTTCGCGTGAATCGGTGCCGAGCACCCGCACGACTCCGGAGGTCGGGCCGATGATATTCAGAAGGATCTTGATGAGCGTGGTTTTGCCGGCGCCGTTTGCGCCCAGCAGAGCAAAGACGCTGCCCTCGGGCACCTGCAGGCTCAGTCCCCGCAGCGCGGCGAAGCCACCGTAGGACTTGGCCAGCTCATGTGCTTCGATGATCACGCGTCGACGGACCCTGCGCGCGCGATATCGTCAGTCCGGGGATTGCAGCGTTCGATCGAGGGCATCGAGCAGCAGATCCGCATGCGCGGGCTCGAGTGTGAGCGGCGAGCGGATCTTGAGCACGTTGCCGTGACGGCCCGTCGAACCCACCAGCACACCACGCCGGCACATGCCGTTCACGACGCGGCGTGTCTCGGCCGAGCGGCCGGCACCACCTGAAGGGTTGCCGAGCTCCACGCCGATGAACAAGCCCACGCCGCGCACCTCGCGAATCGCCGGGTGGCGCTGCGCGAGTGTGTGCAGACCGCGCCGCAGGTACTCGCCCGTGCGCCGCGCGTTCTCCAGCAGATTCTGCGTACGGATTACCTGCAGAACCGCGAGGGCGGTGGCGCACGACACGCTGTTGCCGCCATAGGTGTTGAAATAGCGCCTGCCCTTGGCGAACTCGGCGAACACACTCGTGCGTCCCGCGACGGCAGCGATCGGGTGTCCGTTTCCCATGGGTTTCCCCATGGTTATGAGGTCGGGGATGACGCCATGACGCTGGAAACCCCACATCTTCTCGCCCAGGCGGCCGAAGCCTGGCTGCACCTCATCGGCGATGAACAGTCCGCCGGCAGCGTGCACCTCGCGCACCGCGTCGGCGAGAAATCCGCATGGTTCGGCCACCACACCGTCACTCGAAAAGATGGTGTCCACCAGCAGCGCCGCGGGGCGTACGCCATCGCCGTGCATGCGCTCGAGGCACTGCCGGACCTGCGCGCCGAACGCGGCGGCCCCTGCGGCACCGAGCGGCGCCGGCACGGTGTAGACACCGGGCCCGAGCGGGCCGCCGTCCTCCGGCGACATGCCGGACAACACATCGGTTACACCATGATAGGAGAACTCGGTGATGATGAATCCGCTGCCACCGGTCACCGCCTTGCTGATGCGCACGGCGAGGTCGTTGGCCTCGCTACCGGTGCAGGTGAATATCACGCGGCCGGGCTCGGGCAGGAGCGTGGCCAGCAACTCTTCCGCGAGCTGCAGCGGCTGCTCCGCGAGGTAGCGGGTGTGTGTGTTGAGCGTGCGCGCCTGGCTGGCCAGCGCCTCGACCACCAGCGGGTGGCAGTGGCCTACGACCGGCACATTATTATAAGCGTCTAAATAGCGGCGACCCTGCTGGTCGTACATCCACACGTCCTCGGCACGCACGATCTGCAGCGGCTGCTCGTAGAAGAGCTGGTAAGTGGGAGCGAGCACGCGCGCACGGCGCGCGAGCAGCGCTGCCTCATTTCCGGGTGAGCTCGTCATAGACCAACTGCCTCGAATGACAATTCGGTGGCGATCGCCAGCCGGTGGCGGATGAAATCGGCCGTCAGCGGCTGATAGTGCTCGCCTGCGGGGTTGCGGTGGACATGCCACTCGTGCACCACCAGGTTGGCAACCAGACGCGCTGCCACCAGGGTGTCGAGCATGGCGAGCTCCGCAGGCAAGAGCGGCAGCTCCTCATGATACGCGTTTGCAACATCGAGGATCGAGGCAGCCGCTGCTTGCTTGCCAACGCTGCAATCCTCCGGCAGGTGCTCCGCGGCGGTCACGGCGACATCCGCGATCACCGCCGTATACGTCATGTCGCCGAAATCGATGATGCCCGATATCTCGCCCGCCGCGGTTATCAGGATGTTGCGCGGGTTCAGGTCGTTGTGCACGATCTGGTGCCGCAGCCCAGCCAGCCGCGAGTCGATACGCGGCACGATGCGCTCCAGCACGGCGATCGCCTCGCGGCGGCACGGGAAGGCCGGTACCTGCTCGAGCAGGGTGGCGAGGTGTGCGGCGTAACGCACGTCCCATACGATCGCCCGGCGCGCCGCCGGATGGGTGAAGCTGGAAAGCGCACGTGTCAGACGTCCACCCAGGCGACCGCAGGCCATGCGCAGGCGCTGTGACGCCGCGGCGCCAACGAGTGGGCTCCCCGGGAGATAGCTGAGCAACCGGGCACTACGGGCAACACCGGCTTCGTCGGAGAAACGCACCTGGGTGCGTTCGTCGCGCGCGCGCATCACGCGCGGGCACGGCAACACGGGATCACGACCTTCCAGGTGCAACAGTGCCGCGGTGGTCAGATCGCCGATGGCGGGGTTCTCGGCTGGGTGGGCCACTTTCAGCACGTAGTCGCGGCCATCGCCGGAATGGATGCGGCAGTTCTCATCGCGCTCGCCGGTCAGGCGCGTGGCGCTCGCCTCGAGGCCATAGTGATCACGCACGATTCTGGCGGCACCCGCAACCGACAGTGGCTGCGAGGGCACAGCCATGGTCGCCATGAAGGCATTCAAATCATCCAGCATCGACGATGTCGGCGCCCGAGCGCTCAGCATTGCCAAAACCCAGATCGCTGCACAAGGCCAGGTATTGATCGATGACCTGAGGCAGGCCGAATACCGCGCTGCTCTCACGTGCCAAGCGGCCGATCTCGGGCCAGCGCTTGCGCTCGCGCAAGGCAAGATCGATGGCAGCGCGCAAGGCGTGCGGATCCTTCGGAGGACACAAGAAGCCGTTCCAATCGTTGCGCACGATTTGAGTCGCAACGCCGACAGCGGTCGTCACTACGGGAAGAGCGCAGGCCAGCGCCTCGACGATCGTCAAACCAAATCCCTCATAGTCGCTCGGCGACACGTACAGATCGGCGGCCTGCAGATACTCGTGCACGCGCTCGCTGTGACCGGGAAGCGCAACGTGGGTATCCAGATGTTGGGTTCGAAGGTAGGCGGTCAGTTCCTGCTCACAACTGTCCCAGGACTCTCGGCCACTGCCAACGAGCACCAGGTAAAGGTCCGGGTGGGCTGCGAGCAGCTCAGGCAGCGCCCGCACGAGCATCATCACGCCCTTCGAGCGTGACAAGCGCCCGACATAGAGCACGATGGTGCGGTCATCCGGCAAGCCGAGCCGGCTACGCAGCGCCTGTCGCTCGTGCGGCGCGCTGGGAGTGAACTTCGACAGGTCGATGGCGTTTGGGATCCTGGCGATGCGCGTCTCGGGATACGCCAGGTCCCGCAGCCGCAGCGCGATCTCGTCGGAGATCGCCACCACCCGATCCGCGCGCCTGAGTGCCATCCGCTGCGCAGCCATCAGCCGTTGACTCAGCCAGCGCCCGATCGACCCCATGGTGGAGAGACTCTCGGCTGCGATCGGTTCGGCAATCTCAAATGGCGACTCGATCCTGACGAGGCACTTCTTGCGCAGCAGCCGGCATAACGGCACAGCCGCGAGCGGAATGGTCTTCATGCCGGAGATGATCACCAGATCGTAACGTCGCCGTGCTCTCAGCAGAAGACTCGTGAGCGTCATCAGGAAGGCGAGCATGGGGACGATCGCGCGCCATCCTGCGCCCTTCGACAGTCCAGCCGGCCCGACTCGCCGGACTCGCAGATCGCCTATCTGCTCCCGGGCCGCACAGCGGGGCAGCGTTTGCCGAGTGATGATCTGCACGGGTACGCCGCGTCCTGCCAGCCCGTGCGCGAGGCGCGAGGCGATCACGCCGGTTCCACCAGTCTGCGGAGGGAAAAACTCGGTGGTCAACCAGAAGATACGCGGCGGTGACAGCACGGGCCGACCTTAGCACGCCTTTCGTGCGGTCAGGGTGTCGCGGCGGTGTGGCTCGAACCGGCGTGACGCAGCAGCTGGCTGCGTCGCGGATTGGGTACCAGTCCGAGAGCCGCAGCGAGCAGGGGGAAGGCGCCGCACGCCGCCAATGCCGCATTCCAGTTATTCACTTCGTGGTTACGCAGCGCTGCCACCAATGCAATGGTCAGCCCCAGGGCGAGCCCAAGCCGCGCGATCGAGGCCAGGAGGAAACCGCCACCCAGGTAGCGCCATAGCCCCCTCAACGCCAGCGAATCGATGACAATCGTGGCGAGGATCGCCGCACAAATGGCGCCTTTCAGGCCGAGTCCGGGAATGAGGGCAACGTTGAGACCGATGATCAACAACGTTCCGACCAGCAGGCTCAGGCAGTAGAGCGTCTGGCGGTGGGCGCTGTAGAGCAGACGGTAGCAGGTCGCCTCGAGTCCCTTGGTGAGAGCAAACGCTGCGATCCACGGCAGCAGCGGTATCGCCGGCGCGAAGCTCGCACCGAACAGCGGCACGATGAGCAGTGGAACGAGGAAGCCGATGCCGATGGCAAGCCACCCGCTGAGCAGCAGCAGCAGACGCGTAAAGTCGCGGGCCGCATGTGCGAACGCCAATTGGTCGCGCGCTCCGTACTCGCTCAGCAGCGGATACGCGGCGATGCCGAGCAGTATCAATGGCAGCAGCCCCACCTCGACGAACTTGATGTCGGTCGCATACAGGCCAACACTTGCGTCGCCGAGAAAGTAGGCGATGAGGAGGACGTCGGCGCGGGCATAGAATTGGTTGAGGATGTCCGATCCCGCAAACGGCAACGTACCCCGCACGGTGCTGAGTACCCGCTGCCAGTCATGCCCCGGCCGCAGTCGCGCCCCCTGTCGTGTGGCGCTCGCCAGTGACAAAAGCAACAGTGTCACACCGGCAAGTGGGAATACTGCGAGCATCAACGGCAACGACACGTGCGCGACAACGCCCAGCCACAGCGCGGCGAGGATGGCCGTCACACGGCATCCGAGATCGGCAAGCGCCGGCTTGATCATGGACTGCGACGCCATCGCTGGAATAAAGAACGTGCGCGACAGCCACCATCCGATCACATAGATCACCAATTCGAGCACCACGATGAAATTGCGTGCATCGATCACGCCGAGGAGGACGAACACCCCGAAGGCGAGTGCGCCGAGAGCCAATTGCAAACACTGTGTGGCAAGCAGGTCTTCCCACAGCCTGGGGCGCTCGTTGGCTGCGGCACGCGCGTATTGCCGGATTCCGTAGTCCTCGAATCCGGAAGTCGAGATGAGCGCAATCAGCGTTCCAACCGCAAAGCCATAGGAGTACTCGCCCGTGCCGGCCGGACCAAAGGTGCGCGCGATTACCGCGAACAGGATGAAACTGAGCAGGTCAGCGGTCAGGCGACAAAATGACAACCAGAAGGCGTTGATGAGCACTTTCATGGCGGGTCGCTGGACTTTACTTGGGCAGCCGGTCCGGTGCACGCCCGGCTGGCCGTGCTCAAGGCAGCCGGTGGGAGTGACTGCGTTGGCAAGGCCATGGCTCGCAGTGTGGCCAGGTGGTTGTGCGCATTGGGTGGGTGGTCCGGACGAGCGCGCCGGCTGCGCCGGGCGAGCCGGAAAACCGAGATCCGGTTAAGTCAAATAAGACCGATTGCGGAGCGCGCGGTAATCTGCGGATAATGGTAATCAAGTAATCAAGCCTCGGCTGCAGGCGACCGAGGCTGGCAGATCGCAGGTATGATGCGACGTTCGCCGAGGTAGTGGTCTGGAGGACCACGCAAACAATAACAGCGCGCCACAACGAGAAGAAGCGCCCAAGAATGAGCGAAGCGGTCATCGCCAAGAACTCCCTCGCGATTGCGATCTCGGCTGTGAGTACGGCACAAGCCGTTGCACCCGCCGGGATAGCGGTGTGCAGCCTCTATGCGGTAATCGCAGCGTACGAAGTGCCGCTCGCGCCCGCCTACCATGCTCTGGCGATCGTGGTCGCGCTGCTGGCGCTGTTGCTGATGAGTTCCCCAAATGCGATGGCTGCGCAAGATCCCGGCGGACCATTTCCGGTTTCGATTGCGCTGCTGATACGTTGGCTGCTGCTGCTCGGGACATTGCTGGCACTAGGCTATGTAACCAAACTCTCCGCCGACTTTCCGCGGCGTATCGTGCTGACGTGGGCGGCGGTAACCCCTCCGCTCATCATTGCCGCAACGCTCGCCCTGCAACATGCGTTGCAGAAGTTATTGCGTGCACCGGCAAGTGCCAGGACGGCAGTCGTCGCAGGCTGCACCGATGCGAGCGTGGCGCTGGCAATCCAGCTCAACAAGAGCACTAACTCCAATCTCTCGGTCCTCGGCTTCTTCGACGATCGCGACGGCGAGCGGCTGCAATCGAAAGACCGGATATCGTTGTTGGGGAAGCTCGCTGACCTGCCGCAATTCATCAAGTCGCGTGACGTCGAGGTAGTTTTCGTCGCGCTGCCGATTCGGCACCTCAGCCGCGTCATGGCGCTCATCGATGCGCTGCGAGATACCACGGCGTCGATCTACTACGTGCCCGACATCAACGTGTTCGATCTGATCCAGTCTACGCATGCCTCGATCGGCGGAATTCCCGTCATATCGATGTGCGAGACACCGCTGCAAGGACGCCGTGCGGTGGCGAAGCGCCTGTTGGATATAACGCTCGCGGCTGCGCTGCTGGTCACTCTGACACCCATCATGCTGACTGTGGCGCTGCTCGTGCGCTGCACCTCGCCCGGTCCGGTGCTCTTCAAGCAGCGGCGTTACGGGCTGAACGGCGAGCAGATCATGGTCCGCAAGTTCCGCACCATGACGGTCATCGAGGACGGGCCCTCGATCGTGCAGGCGGCCAAAGCCGATGCGCGCTTGACTTCGGTCGGGGGCTCGCTGCGCCGTTACTCCCTGGACGAGCTGCCACAACTTTTCGACGTGTTGCAGGGAACCATGAGCCTGGTCGGGCCGCGTCCGCACGCAGTTGCGCATAACGAGCTGTATCGCAAGCTCATTAAGGGCTACATGGTGAGACACAAAGTGCTGCCCGGCATCACCGGCTGGGCACAGATCAACGGCTTGCGTGGCGAGACCAAGACGGTGGACGAGATGGAGACACGGGTGCTGTACGACCTGGAGTATCTGCGCCGCTGGTCGATCAAACTGGACCTCAAGATTCTGGCGAAGACGGCACTGCGGATGCTCAACGACGCCAAAGCGTACTGATGGCTTACACGGGGACACGCATGACTAACCTTGTTCGCGCCGCGCGGGAATTGCGGCTCGCCGGTGCGATTGCGACGCTTCTGCTCGTTGGCTTCGCCGCTCCGCTGCCAGCGCAGCAGGCACCGGACTACACGCTGAACGCCGGAGATACGCTCGATATCTCGGTCTGGAAGGAGGAGGAGCTGACCAAAAAGGATGTGATCGTACGGCCCGATGGCAAGTTCTCTTTTCCACTTGCAGGCCAGGTGTCGGCACGGGGCAGGACCGCCGCAGAGATCGAAGCAGAAATCACCACTCGCTTGAAGCGCTACGTCGCGGAACCGGTAGTCTCAGTGTCCGTCAAGAGCCTCGACGGCTGCCGCATCTATGTCATCGGCCAGGTGACCAAAGCAGGTTCCTTCGTCATGAACCCGCGCGTCAACGTGCTGCAGGCATTGAGTCTCGCTGGCGGGATGACACCGTTTGCGGCGGTCAATGACATCATGGTGCTGCGCGGTTCAGGCGAGGGACAGCGTGCGCTGCCGTTCCACTATGGCGACGTGGTGAAGGGTCGCAACCTGAGCCAGAACGTGCTGCTCGAGGCAGGCGATGTCGTCGTCGTTCCGTAGCCTCATGCGCGTCGGATGGCTCGGATGGCTGGCCGTCGCGCACATGGCCGCCATTCTGCCTGCGGTAGCGCAGGAGATCGCCTTTGTGCCGCAAGGGGATATTTCCGCGGAATGGGCCAGCAATCGCACCCTGACCGTGCCAGCGGCGCCCAACAGCGAGCTCTATCGCGCCACGGCGGGCGGCGATCTCATTCGGCGCACCCTGGTGTCGGATCTCGACTTCCGGCCACTGCTTACCGTACAGCACGATGACAAGATCAGTTCGCTGGATAGCTTTGAAGCACTGGTCGATCTGGTCGGGGACTACCGGACTCTCAGGAGCGAGTCCTCGATCATCGCCGAATATCACCGTCAGGATTCCTACAACTCACAATATGGTATCTCCGGGTTCAACCCATTGAATCCCAATGCCCCGGACACCTCCGGCGGCGAGGTGGTCACGGGCAATACCAGGTCAAGCTACGAAGTGGCGCCGGAGTTCTCCTATGACCTGACACAACGTGTCAGCCTGAGCGGGAGCGCGGATTTACTGGCGGTCCGCTATACCACCGAAATACCCGGCCAGTTGGTCAGCTACAACGGTCCGCAGGTGGATTTGGCCCTCGGATGGGCGCTCAGCCCGACTACGCGGGTCGAATTCGGGCCATACTACGCTTACTACAACCCGGTCCACGACACCGAAGGGGCGGTGCAGACCACGACTTGGGGCGCGGCCCTGGATTATGTGAGCAAGTTCTCCCGCGTCTCCCAGTTCAAAATTACTGCTCGCGTCGAGCGCGACACCGAGCCGGCTGCCTTCGGAGCACCAAGCTTCAGCCAAACCAACTGGGGGCTGGAGTGGGTCGGTTCCCACAAGTTTCTCACCAGCCAAATTCAATATAGCATTGGGAAGTTCCTGCAACCCAATAGTGCAGGTGGGCGAAGTGAACTCGACCAGTTTAGGGTGCAGTACAATAAATTGTTGACCCAACGATGGTCGGTGAATGCGGCCGTGCGGGTGACCCGCGAATCGAACATAGGTACGGTGATTTTGGATAACAACAACACCCGGGATCGGGCCAACGCACAGCTCGCCGTAACCTATCTGTTGACACCGGAGTGGTTCATAGCAGGCGGTTACCGCTACGCGCGTTTGAAGGACACGACGGCAAGTGAAGCCGCCAACAGCAACTCGATCATCTTGAGCGTGGGCTATCGTGGATTACAGCCGCCGCGCGACTGACACGGTGTCGCCCGCAACCAGCGGGCACGCACTGAGCGAGTACCGCAACCTGTTGCGGCGCCGTCGCGTGTATCCCGCGACGATCGTTCCTGTGTGCGTGCTCGGTGCCGTCATCATCGCCTTCTCGCTGCCGGTCACTTATCGAGCCACCGGCACCATCATGCTGCAGCCGTCGGAGATTCCGCAGGATGTGGTCACCGCTACCGCACGCCGTACCCATGATGACGCCCCCTCGCCCGACCAGGCGCAGCAGGAGGTCGAGCTTCTGAGGCGGCGCGTCATGACTGCGGAGAAGCTGAAGCAACTGGTCCAGGAGGTCGACCCATACCCTGCAGACAAGCGCGCCAGTCTCGAGGCGAAGGCGCAGCGGGTCGCGGCCGATACTTCCGTTGAGCGCGTCGATCCGATCACACTCAAGCCGCTCGACGAGTCAACGGCTTTCTCGATCCACTACGACAATCCCGAGCCGTTGATGGCAGCCACCATCGCCCAGAAGCTGGTGGACTTGTATTTGACCTACAACCGCCGGACACGGACCGAGCAGGCGAACGCCGCGTACGAGTTTCTCCAGTCCCAGGCCAAGGAGCTGGAGGGATCGATGGTGGCTCAGGAGCAGAAGCTCGCGCACTTCAAGGCAACCTACGGCAATTCGCTTCCCGACCGACAACAGCACAATCTGCTCGAGATGGACCGCGTCCAGCGCGATCTGGAAACGACGCAGCGCGAGCTGCTGATGGCCGAAGAGAAGGAGTCGGAGCTGCAGCTGCAATTGAACGGGCTGAGCCCCAGCCTGACGGCCAGCGTGAGCGACTGGCGAACCCAGCTCGCCAAGCTGCGCTCCGATCTGGCTGCGGCTGAACAGAAGTACACGCCCGAGCATCCCGAGATCAAACGGCTGAAAAGGGCGATCGACGAGATGGTGACCAAAGGCTCTGCCAGCCTGCAAACAAATGGCAAAGCCCCCGATAATCCCGACTACCTGTCGGTACAGAGCCAGCTGCGAGCTGCGCAGCGTTCTACGGCAACCTTACGCAGTGCCGAGGCACGGGAGCGCCGTGATATAGCTGCTTATGAGGCTGGGCTCTCCACCGAACCGAACGTAGAGCGTGAATATACGCAGCTGCAGCGGGATTATGACAATGCGCGCCTGCGTTACGAAGATATCCAGGCGAAGATGAAGAACGCAGCCCTGGCGCGCAGCATGGAACAGGAGGAACGCGGCGAGAGATTCGCGCTGTTGCAGGATCCGGTAGCGCCCAAGAGGCCGTACTCGCCGAATCGTCTCGGGATCATTCTGCTTGGGATGGTGCTTGGGTTCGGCGTAGCGCTCGGGTGCGTGACCGCGGCAGACGCAGCCGACCCAACGGTGCGAGGCACCGCCGACTTGCAGGAGATCACTGGTACCGCGGCAATCGGCGCAATCCCCGTGTTACTTAGCCCGAGTGACCTGCAAGGTCGTAAGCTTCGCTGGAGCTCGGCGTTGGCGGTGTTCGCCGTTGCAGTCGCAGTTGCGCTGACACTGATGCTGGTACGATCAAGGTAGCAGGGACGCATATGGTCATCGAAAGGGCCCTGGAGAAATTGCGGCAAGGAATCGCGCCGACTGTGCAGGGCAGTTCGCGCATCGCGCACGACTCGTCTGCCAAGCAGAGCAGCCCGGCGGCGCACGTGCTCGGCGCTACTCTGCCTGCCTTCCCGGTGGTGAACTGCTCGCACGCCGTAGCCATCGCGCATCGGATTCTGGTACCAGATACGCTGGCCGGCGTGAATGATCGCGTTGCCGCCGCATACCGCATGGTTCGGACCCGTATCCTGCACAGGTGCCGTAGTAACGGTTTGAAGACCATCGCGATCACCAGCCCGGGTGCGGGCGATGGAAAGTCGGTCACTGCGCTCAACCTGGCTTTGAGTCTGGCGCGCGATCCCACGGTCAACGTGTTTCTGCTCGATCTGGACATGCGCAGCCCGAGCATGTGCAGATACCTGGGCGTGCAGCCGCCAGTCGAACTGCTGGCGTATTTCCAGGGCAGCCGCGCGGCTAGCGAGGTATTTTTCTCGCTGGGACCGAAGAACCTGGCACTGACCGGCAGTCTCGTCAGTACCGATGCGGCTTCCGAGTTGCTCGGATCAGGCCGACTGGAAGGGCTGCTGAGTTATATCAATTCGCTCTGTCCGAACGCGATCATCCTTCTGGATTTACCGCCGGTGCTGGTAACGGACGAGGCGCTGCTGCTGGCGCCACGCTTGGATGCAACACTCTTGGTCGTTGCCGAGGGTCGCACACGCCGCGACAGCCTGGCACGGGCGGTAGGCCTGCTCGCGGAATTCAAATGTGTCGGGGTGCTGCTCAATCGTGCGAGCGAGCATCTGGGGGAGAACGCGTACCACTACTACTACAAGTAGCCGCGCCGGGTTAGGCCGGTTCGGTAGGCGCGATGCCGGTCGCCGCGATCTTCTTGCTCAGAACGCGCACCTTCTTGCCGTACAATCTGAAGATGATACGCAGCATGAACTCGAGGACTGCGGTCACCGTCAAGCCCACATAATTGAGCGGGTTGCTCCAGAAAACGTACAGCTTGAGCGCGAACACTCTCACGTCGTGAAAGCCACCGAGCTTGAGGATCTGCTCGAGACTGTATTCGGTGACGTTGTAGAAATGGTCGATGTTGTGCGATAGGTTTTCCGAGCCCACCAGCGGGTTGGCGCCATTCATCGCATAGACGACGATGCGCCCGCCAGGGCGCAGCGCGCGCCTGCACAGCTGCAAGAACTCGATAGTCTCATCGAGCGTCAGATGATTGAGTTCCTGCTCCGGTACGATGGCATCGAACTGGCCGGCCTGGCTTTCGAGAAACTCGAACGCGTGCGCCACCTGGCACGGCAGTGATTTCCGCTGTGCGATAGCGATCTTCGCCGGATCGGAATCGATGCCCAAGGTCGCGGAGTAGCCGTGATCCTGGAGCATCTTCAGTAAATAGCCAGGTCCGCAGCTTATGACAAGTATCCTCGCGCTGCGCTCTTGCGGCATCCAAGGGAGGTAGTTGCTGCGGTAGTACGCGGCAAAGGAAGTGAAGCCTTTTTCGGCATCCTTGGGCGCCTGCCAATAGGAGTCGAATGGCTCGAGGCGAGCTGCGAGGCGGCGAGGCTCGATCGAAGCCTGGATCGGACTCGCCCGGTAGTTGACGCTCATCGGAGACCTCTTGAATTTCCGCTTATACTAGCGATCGTTGAGCGTACATGCACTTACCCTAACAGGGCGCTCATTACAGATTGCGCATTTTGTTCTGCAACTATGAGTATCCGCCGCTCGGTGGCGGTGGCGGAGTGGTCATGGCGGCGCTGGCGCGTACGCTCGCGCGCCGACACGAGGTGACGGTTCTCACTTCGCGCATGGCCGGGTTGCCCGCCGTGAGCAGTGACGAAAGCGCCGCGGTGGTACGTGTGCCCGTCCTGTTTCGCAGACGGCTTGCGGTAGCGAACCTGCCGTCGATGCTGGCGTATGTCCCGAGCGGCATGTGGCGCGGCCTTCAGCTCGGGCGCGAGCGACGCTTTGATGTCATCAATACGCATTTCGCTTTGCCGAGCGGGCCGGTGGGCAACTGGCTGTCGAACCGTCTCGATGTGCCCAATGTGCTGTCGGTGCACGGCGGAGATCTGTTCGACCCTTCGAAGAAGATGTCACCGCATCGTCACGCCCTCCTGCGTGCCGCGGTGGCGCACGTGTTGCGCCGCGCGGATGTGGTGGTGGCCCAGTCGCAGGACACCGCGAGCAACGTGGCGCGGCTATATGGCGTCGAGCGCGCTGTCGAGCTGATTCCGCTTGGCATCGACCGACCACCTGCGGTTGTGGGCCCGGTGCAACGATCCGAGTTTGACATCCCGGAGAATGCCTTCGTGCTGGTGACGGCCGGCAGGATCGTGGCGCGCAAGGCGTGCACGCAGCTCATTGACACGCTCGGCGCGGTTTCCGGCACCGTCCTTCTGTTGGTTGGTGATGGACCCGAAGCGGCCGCGGTAATGCGACGAGCGGCTGAGTGCAATGTGGCAGACCGGGTGCGCATGCTCGGCTACGTGTCGGAGGCGGTGAAGCACCGCGCTTACCGGGTCGCGGACGCATTCGTCTCAACGAGTCAGCACGAAGGATTTGGGCTCGTATTCCTCGAGGCGATGGCGTTTGGACTGCCCATCGTGTGTTACGACCGCGGTGGACAGACCGACTTTTTGACCACCCCGGCTACCGGCGACGTCGTGCCGCTCAACGATATTCGCGCATTCAACGAGGCGGTGCGTAATCTGCGCGATTCTGCCGAGCGTCGCGCTGCGATTCGGCGCACCAACCTGGCACGCGTGGAGGATTACTTCATCAGCAGGTGTGCAGAGCGTTACGAACGCGTATTCGAACGCACGGTGCTGGCGAAACGCGCCGCCGGCAGCTACCAGGCGCGCGCCTAGCATGTGCGGAATCGCGGGCATCGTAGGTCCGAGTGACGAGCTGAGCGAAGGCATGCAACGCATGCTCGCGGCGCTCCGGCATCGTGGTCCCGATGGCGAAGGAACCGAGCGGGACGCGCACGCCATCCTGGGGCACCGGCGCTTGTCGATCATAGATCTCGCCGGGGGCCGTCAGCCCCTCAGCAACGCGGACAAATCGATCTGGCTGGTCTGTAACGGCGAGATCTACAACTATCGCGCGCTGCGCGCCGACCTCGAGAACCGCGGACAGCACTTCCTGACCCAGAGCGACTGCGAGGTGATCATCGGGCTTTACGAGCTGTACGGTGACCGCCTGCTGGAACACCTGCGCGGCATGTTCGCCTTCGCCCTGTGGGATGCGCGCCGGCGACGCTTGCTGCTCGCGCGTGACCACCTGGGGCAGAAGCCACTCTATTACGCACGCACTGCGCGCGGCTTTGCCTTCGCGTCCGAGATCAAGGCGCTGCTCGCCTTCGACGCTACGCTGCGGACGCTCGACCTTGCGGCACTCGATCAGTACCTTGCGCTGCGCCTCATCGCACCGCCGCTGTCCATGTTCCGCGGCATACGCAAGCTGCCACCGGCGCACCTGCTGGTGCTCGAGCCCGAGCGGGAGCCGGTTATTCGCCGCTACTGGAGGCTCGAATACCAGCCAAAGCTGCAACGATCCGAGGCGGATCTGGTCGATGAGCTGGAGGAGAAGGTCGAGCAGAGCCTGCGCCTGCATCTGGTGAGCGATGTGCCCGTGGGCGCATTCCTCAGTGGCGGCCTCGATTCGAGCCTGCTCGTTGCGATGCTGGCAAAGCGGGTGGGGGTCAGGAACTTACCCACCTTTACGGTCGGCATACCGTACCCGCGCTTCGACGAGGCGCCGCACGCGCGGCGGGTCGCGCGCATGTACGGCACCGACCACCACGAGCGGCAGGTGGCACCGTCGCTGGTGAGCCTGCTGCCCGATCTGATCTACCACCTGGACGAGCCGTCCGATCCTTTGTCACTGTGTACCTACTACGTGGCCGAGCTCGCCCGGCGGCATGTCAAGGTGGTGATCGGCGGTGACGGTGGCGACGAGCTGTTTGGCGGTTACGATCGCTACTATGGCAATGAATACGCCAGTCGGTATGCGCGTGTGCCGGCTCGGCTACGGCGCAGCGTCCTGGGCCCGGCGCTCGCGTTGTTGCCGCAGGCCGGCTGGTACAAGAGTATCGGCCATCAGCTGCGCTGGCTGCATCGCCTGTCGTTCCTGTCCGGGGGCAACCGTTACGCTGCCAGCCTCAGCTATTTTTATTTCGATGCCCAGTTGCGCGCGGCCCTGTTTACGAATGAGGCGGCCGAGCAACTGGCAGGCTATGACCCCGAGTACGCGATCCGGCAGCCGTATGAGACCACCAACGGCGACGCACTCGACCGCATGCTCTGGGCTGACAGTGCGGTCAGGCTGCCAGATCATCCGGTGATGATCACCGATCGCATGACCATGGCACACGGCCTCGAGGCACGCAGTCCCTTCATGGATCATCGGCTGGCGGAGTTTGCCGCACGGCTGCCATCGAGTCTCAAGGTTCACGGCCGAAGTTTGCGCATCATCCAGCGCAAACTGGCGGCGCGCTATCTGCCCGCCGAGATCCTGGCGCGGCCTAAGCAGGGCTTCTCCTCGGCGCTGCCCTACATTCTGCGGCGCGAGTATCGACTGCTGTACGAGCGGTTCCTGCCAGATTCGCTGCTGGTGAACTCAGGCGTGATCCGCCGCAGAACGATCGATTTGCTGTTGCAAGCGCACTTGTCGGGACGTGCCGACCATGGCAACCGGCTTTGGCTGCTCATCAATGCCGAGCTCTGGTATCGAATGATGATCGCCGGGCATGACCGGGAGTCCTTGCGCCCAGAGCCCCCGGCAGTCGCGGCATGAAGCCGCTCACCCGAACACTGCTGCGTCAGTTCGCCAGGGCGGCCCGGCCGTATCTGCAGTCTTATGGCCTGCTGCGCACCTCGAAGATCTTCAATACCTCCTCGCTGGTGTGGGAACCGGGTGCCGAGCGAATTCTCGTGCTCGCGCCGCACATGGATGATGAGACGATCGGGTGCGGCGGCACACTGGCTCGCCATGCCCGGGCAGGGGCAACCATAACGGTGGTGTTCCTGACCGATGGGCGCCACGGCGGGGGTCCACAAGTGAAGAGCCTCAGCGGTGAGGAGCTGCAAACCGAGCAACAGAAGCTCATCGCTACACGCAAGGCCGAGGCGCGGCGAGCCCTCGATAAGCTCGGCGTGCAGAGCATGCTGTTTCTCGATATCGAAGACGGAACTCTCGACCAGAATTCAGAAGCGCCGCCGCGGCTGCGTGCGATTCTCGAGGAGCAGCGGCCGGAGCTTGTCTACGTTCCATATTTCCTCGAACAGCATCCCGACCACCTGGCAGCGACGCACATACTCCTGGAGGCGACGCGTGGCAGTACGCCGCGCATCCAGTGCGTTGGGTACGAAGTGTGGACTCCGCTGTTTCCGAACTGCTTCGTCAGAATCGACGATGTCGTCGAGCAGAAAAAGCAAGCGCTGGCCGAATATCGCAGCCAGCTCGAGCAGACCGACTATATGCATTCTGGTCTGGGTTTAAATGCCTATCGTTCCGCCGCGTTCAACGGCAACTATGGACGCTTTGCGGAAGCATTCTGCTCGGTCCCGCTGGAGCAGTATCGCGCCATGTTCAACGCGTATCGCGGCACCGTCTGACGAATGCGCATTGGAGTGATGTTACGGCACTATGACCAGCATGGTGGCGGTGTACGGGTCTATACGCACGCTCTGCTGGACTACCTGATCAAGCACCCGCGCGGTCACGAGTTTGTGCTGTTTTTTCGCAATCCGGCGTTGCTGGGCACCCATCGTGCCCCGCACGTCGAAGAGGTTTGCGTCGATGGCCGCAGTGTCTTCACGTGGGACCAGGTGGGTCTGCCGCGTGCGTTGCGACGCCACGGCGTGGACATACTGTTCAACCCCAAGTATTCAGTTCCCCTGAGCGGTGCCTATCCGGCAGTGTGGGTGTGCCACGGACTCGATTGGTACGTGATGCCCTGGGCCTCACGTTTCATCGACAGACTGAGTCATCGTTTTCTCGTGCCGCGCTATGCCGCACGGGCTAGCGCCGTGATCGCAGTTTCCGAGGTCACGCGCGAGCATCTAATCGAGTTTCTGCACCTGCCTCCTGAGCGCGTCAGCACCGTGTACACCGCCATAGACGACCTGTTTCGCGTTCCTTTAGCCCCGGACGTCCTTCACAGCGTACGGCAGTCCTACGGTCTGCCCGAGCGCTACGTGCTGTATGCAGGGGCCGTGTACCCTCCGAAGAACTTCACCCGCCTGGTTCAGGCATATGCCCGGGTCGGCCCGGCGCGCGGCATATCGCTGGTGATCGCCGGCGGTCAGAATCGCTTCCTGTCGAAACACGAGCTCGAGGAACCCGCCCGATTGCGGCTCGGCGATTGGGTCAAGTGGACCGGCTGGGTGGACGCGAGAACTCTGGCCGCGTTTTATCAAATGGCACAGGCGCTGCTGATGCCTTCGCTGTTCGAGTCCTTTGGCTTACCCATTCTCGAGGCCATGGCCAGCGGCTGTCCGGTGGTGACATCGAACTGCTACGGTGCCAGGGAGATTGCCGCAGACGCGGCGTTGCTGGTCGAGCCCGCTTCGGTCGAGGCGATCGCAGCAGGCCTGGAAAGGGTACTGCAGGATGGGGCGCTGCGCCGACAGTTCATCGAACTCGGATATCGACGATCGAGCCAGTTCACGTGGGAGCGCTGCGCGAGCCAGACCTTGGATGTGCTGGAAAGCGCCGCCGCTGCGGCATCCATTCCTGCTGTGCGGTAACAGCGCGATGTGCGCGCGCCTCAACCGCCGGTGCTACGCGCGCCGTAATTCCGGAATGACGATGCCAGACCCTCACGCAGTGCCAGCCGGGGACGCCAGTGCAGTAGACGCTTGGCCTTCGAGCAGTCCCACTGCACACGCGCCAGGCGGCTGCGGATACGGTAACGAGTGGTCTCCGGTTCTACGTGTCTGGCGGCTGCGCTCAGTTCCGCTACCAATCCAAGCGCATAGTACGCGGCGAGTGGCACGCGCAACACGTGCGGTATCCCGCCGGTGCATTGACGCAGCAAATCGAGATATTGGCGCTGTGTGAGACAGTCGTCATCCACGACATTGAACGTTTCCCCGCCGACGCCGGGTACCGTCGCGGCGAGTACCAGCGCGTCGATGGCGTTGTCGATCAGGAGCAGCGGCAGCGGAACGCCGCCGTCGCCAAACAAGATCACCCGGTTGTGGCCGATGACCCGGCAAACATGCGGAGGAAATACGTTTGTCCCGGCACCGCACACGAGTCCCAGACGCACCACCACGCACTCAGGTGCTGTGCCGCCTGCAGCCAGGACTATTCGTTCGCAGCGTGCCTTGGCAAGCGCATAGTTGCCAAGCCGTCCGGTGTCGTCGAGCGGTGTGGATTCGTCGATGACCGCTGCCTCGCGACGCTCGAGCGGTGGGTAGCCGGCCAGCGTCCCGGCGTAGACAAATCTGCCAACGCCGCAGCGGCGCGCTTCTCTCAGCAGCTGTTCGGTACCGCGGATATCCACACGCTCAAACTCGGCGGCCGAGCCTCGCATCACGGAAGCAAGATGAAACACTGCGTCCACGCCATCGGCGATGCCGGCCAGGTTCGTGGCCGTACCAAGATCCAAGATGCGGACCTCGGCTCCCAGCTGCTGCAGCGGCGCGGCTGTGCCCGTATTCCTGACAAGGATGCGCACCTTGTCGCCTCGCTGCAGCAGATGCCGAACCAAGGCCGAGCCAATGAAACCGGTCGCTCCGGTGATGAGAGCTTTCAATTCAATCGCTCGCTGTTCATCGAGCGCGCGACTTCGCTCGCCGCCAGGCGGTTGCCGATGACATTCCAATGCCAGTCCACTGGCGAGTAGTCCACCCGTTGGTGCGTCGCGCGAAAATATGCGGCAAAGATGGGTGCCATGTCGATCACGCGTTCCCCGCGCGCTGCGGCGGTCGTGGCAAGCAGGTGTCGCGCCAGTCCATCGCGTGTGGGGCACGCTTCGGACGCACTGGCGCCGTTACTGCGGTAGAGCTCGTGGCGCTCGCCATCGAATATGAGAATCACGTGTGAAGCGGTTACGCCGTAGGCGGCAGGTAGGCTGTCCGCGTACGACTCGATGAGTCGTGAGTCGCCAGGCTGCAAAACCTGCGGAGCGCATGGCTCCGGGGCAACAGCAACACTGGTGTGAAGCAGGTGACCGAGATTCACTTTGAGGTTGCCTTTCGTGTAACGAACGAGAGCCAGCGTTCTCAGGAACTTGGTCGCGGGATTTCCGGCTGTTTGTGGGACGAGCCGCACCGGCGGAGTCTGCTCCACACTCCACCGGAAAAATCCCGGCACCGGCGTGAAGGCATCGGTGAAGTCCCCGGCAACCACTACGATGATGACCCACTGCACGCGGAAACGTTTGGAGACCAGCGGCCCGAGGCCGATATAGTCGGACAACGAGGCCCCCGACGTTCCGAAGTTCAGCACCGGCGGCGCGTGGGGCAAGCGCGCGGCAAGCTGGCCCTGCAAGGTGTCACGGTACTCGTTCGTGGCCCCTTCGACGAAGCTGTCGCCGACAACCGCAATGCTCTCGGTGTGAGGCGGGTACTCGAAGGGTGCCACGTAACCCATGCCATTGGTCACGCCATGGTGAACGTTGCGCAAGTCCCATGCGTCCGAAAAGGTGTAAGGGCTGCTTTCGACCAGATGGTGCACTGGCCAGTTGGGGTCAGGATCAGCCGCGAACAGGCCGTTCTGGACCGGCAGCAGTCGCAGCACCGCCTCGAACGCGATCAAAGTCAGGGCTATCCCCGCAGCCAATGCGGAAGCTGTCGCGAAAGTTGCCGAAATGCGCATCAGAAGTTGAAGTAGATGAATTCGGTTACGCTACGGGAGGCCGAAATCAGGGCCAACATTGCTATCGCGGTGACTTCAACGCCAATGACCGTACCGAGAGCCAGGCTGCGCCGCGCGCCGCTGCTCACGCTTCGCATGGCGTCGGCGAACGGACCATCGACCCACTGCTGGGAATTTTGCGCGAATATTGCGGCAGCGAAGCTGGCCACGAGCCATACCGTCGTGCTCCATGCGGGACGATAGGAGCTCACTATTCCCCCGGCAAGCCCCGAGCCGTGCCCGCCTCCACAGCCAGACAGTGCGAACATGCAGCTCAGAATACGCTGCGCCTCGGCGGCCTCGCGCGCGCGGAAGAATACCCATGCCACAATCACGCACAGCAGTGTCAGCATGAAGGCTGCGACCCGTCCACCGGTTTGCAGCAGCCTGGGTGCCGGGCGACCGATGACTCGTGCTATTCGGTCGCGCGCGAACCGCCAGCCGTGATTCGCCATCAGGTACGCACCGTGCAGGCCGCCCCAGACCACGAAGGTCCAGGAGGCGCCGTGCCACAAGCCACCCAGCAACATGGTGATGAGCAGGTTGACGTAGCGGCGGACTTCTCCGTGGCGATTGCCACCCAACGGAAAATAAAGATAGTCGCGCAGGAAGCGCGATAGTGTCATGTGCCAACGCCGCCAGAAATCGATGATGCTGGTCGCCCGGTAAGGGGAATTGAAGTTGAACGGGAGCCGCACCCCGATCAGCAGGGACAGCCCGACCGCCATGTCCGAGTATCCCGAGAAATCGAAATAGATCTGCAGCGTGTAGGCGAGCACTGCGCTCCAGGCACTGGCCGGAAGGAGCGCAGCGCCGCTATGCGCATCGAACACATCATTGGCACGCGGGGCCCAGCTGTCGGCTACCAGCACCTTCTTGGCGAGACCGATGAGCAGGAATGCGAAACCGGTGGAAAAGTTCTCCAGGCGTGGGCGGTAAATCTGCGGCTGCGCAAATTGCGGCATCATCTCCGCGTGATGGAGGATGGGACCGGCAATCAGATGCGGAAAGTACGTGACGAAGAGTGCGTAGTGCAGCGGATTGGACTCCTTCACCTTGCCCGCATACACATCGGCGAGGTATGCGATCTGCGTAAAGGTGAAGAACGAGATGCCGATGGGCAGGATTATGTTCAGCGTGCCCAGCGATCTGCCCGAGATAGCTGCGAGAGTACCGAGAAAGAAGTTCGCATATTTGAAATAGCCGAGGAGAGCGAGATCGGAAGCGACCGCGAAATACAGCAGCATCCGGCGCAGGCTGGCACGCTGCGTACCACAGTCAGCAATCCACTTGCCCAGGGTGTAATTGAATACGATCGATACGGCGAGCAGAACGGTGTAGACCGGCAGCCAGTAGGCATAGAAGACGAAGGAAGCGAACACCAGCCAGGCCGCAGCAGCTGCGTTGCCGATGCAGCGTGCGATGAAGAAAAACAGAGCGAGCGTTAGCGGCAGGTAGACGAAAAGAAACTCACCCGACGTAAAAAGCATGCACCGGTCTTGAGTTGATTCAGTCCAGCCGCGAATTTACTGCAGGCCAACGCAGCCGCACGGGCTGCGCCGGTAATGCTCGCTCATCGGTGCCATTGGTGCCAAGCCACCGGTGAAGTTACTGCTGCGCGCACCCTATCGCCGGGGGTCCTGCGTATGACTTGGGTACTTCGACCGTGCTATCCCTAGCCTTTCGGTAGGCGGGTCTCCGGGATCGTTAACTTTTCGGCCTGCGGGTATTCGGAGACGGTTCGATACACCTGAAGCGTCTGCATGGCGATTCGATCCCAATCGTATCGTCGCGCGACCGACAGCCGCCGCGCCGCGCGCTCGCTTTCGTTTATGGGCGCCTGGGCAAGTTGGCAAAGGCGCGTCGCGAGTGCAGCCGTGTCGCCGAGTGGGAAGTAGCATGAACTTTCAAGATCTATTTCCAGATTTCCGGGGATCGCGCTGGCCAACACTGGCAAGCCGTAACTCAAAGCCTCCAGCAGCACGATTGCCAGGCCTTCGTGCGAAGATGGGAGAACGAACGCTCCAGCGTGCGAGTACAGCTGTTTCAGGGGCTCGCCGGTGAGGCGACCGGTGAGCACGACGCCGGCATCCCGGGCGGCGGCAATCACCTGCTGTGAGTAGCGACTCTTGTCGAGGGCGCCAACCAAGGCCAATTTCCACCCCTGGGGCTGCTGCGCAGACGCATATGCACGTATCAGATCGAGCTGCCGCTTCTCCGGCACCATTCGGCTCACCTGGAGGAAAAACCGTCCCGGCTCGAGACCGAATCGACGCACGTGCTCGGCGTCGGCGCACGGCTCAACCGGCCCAACACCATTGGGGATGAGGGAGCAGTCACGCGCATACTTGATACGAACCAAGTCCACGATTGTCTTGGATATTGCGATGCGCGCATTCGAGCTGCGCATGCCAACTCTCTCACCCAGGCGCAGCACTACCCGGGCGAATCGACCCCACTTCTCGCGTTCATAGTCCAGACCGTGATGGGTTACCACCACTCTGAGACCCAGCAAACGCGCAACCGGGGTGACCAGGGCCGGCCCGATCCCGTGGATGTGCAAAACGTCCGGGCGCATGACCCCCGCATACAGAACGCCGATGAGCGAGTGAAGCAGAGCTTCAACGCCAGTGCGCCGCGGCGACCACAGGCGACGAATACTGATTGAGGCAAAGGAGCGCACATCGCTCGCGACATACGGACCACGCACGAGCGCTTCCACGCTGCAGCCAAGAGCGCTCAATCGCAGATACAACTGCTCCGCGTGGGTCTCGATGCCGCCCGGGATGTTGGGTATTCCGCGAATGCCCAGCACCATTATCCGCACGGCCGTCTCCGGAGCGGGACGGGTGTCGCCGCTAGCCTTGCCGCCCCGTTGGTTGCGCCGCCGCTGTTGCTGACCACGTACAGATCCTTATTCGACTTTCTTCTTCCCGGGCCGGGCTCGGGCGCAGCCGGCTCCGAGGTAACAAAGCCCGGACTGCTGGTTGTATTAGGTGAACTACCCGAGTCGCGGTGCAGTATAGATCCAGAAAATGTTCAAGAGAACTGCGTGTTTTCCATAGTCTGGTGAGAACTGGGTCACAGATTGTGGTTTATGTAAACTCTTCCTGTTCGTTCCCATAACTTCCGTTCTAGACTCATTCCGGCCCGCAACCCGACCCCCGGGTTGTGTGGTTGAGTTGACGCTCACCGGCCGCGGGCCGCCGGCGGCGCGGCCGTTCGTCGCTAACTCAACTCCCTGAGCACGCCGGCCCGGGACCTCAGGGTTGGCATGACGAGGCTGGGCCGTCTGCAGCCGTTCCGGTGGACGCTGCGGGACGAGCTTTCCAACCCCTCGATGTCGGCCGTCAGAGCTCACGTCCGACCCCACCTCTTGAAGTCCCAAACGCAGTACAGCCCGTCCGAATGGAAGTGATGGGTGCCGTGAATTGCGGGCATGAAATCAGGCGTAATTCTGCAAACCAACTCCTCCTGATATTCGTCCCGGTTGATCCGTGCAATTCTGAAGAAGCTCGCGGAGGCGCCATAGGAGCGAAACCCCTGGCACTGGCCGACGCGGATGATGTCGGCGCCATCGCGCAGCAATCCACCGTTTCGCGCAGTCAGGGGATCGGTGAGGATCGGATTGCCCGGATGCGGCTGCCACTCAGATGTCAAAGGCGTCGACGCCCAGAAAAGATAGAGCTCCGCGCAATAAGCACGCGGCTCGGTTCGATTGATGTTCGTCAGCATCCACCACGCATCGTCCTTTTCGAAGATCATGCTGTCCACGGCGGTTACGTTCTTCATTGCGACGACCGCAAGCTTCCATTTCAAGGGAAATTCCAGGCATTCGTAGATCCTGATTTCCTTGGCCTCGTACGATTCCGGACACATGAACAACCTGCCGTCGAAGGTGAACATGTAAGGAAAAGAGAGATGGAAGTCCTCCTCGAGGGCGACTCCGACCTCGCGTGCGCCGCGATCCGTTATCTCGAAGGCGGAAATAAGTGCCTTTGTTCTGCGCGGCCCAAGGTCTTCTGCAAATACGCACGTTCGCCCCTCGCGCGTAACTACAAAAGGATCCGCCAGCAGGCGGTTTGCCGGCGTCCGGATCTGAGCACCCCGCCAGAGAACGGCAGCGCGCCAGTGCGTCCTGGCGAAGCAGATTCCCCAGCGCTCGTCGTAACCAAACACCCGTCGAACACGGGCCGCCGCGGAGCGAGCGGCAGACCTGGAGATGTAGCGCACCAGCTCCCGCAGCGTAGGCGAGGTCACCAATCGCCCACAGAAAGGAGTTTGCGCTTCCGCCTCCGGCAGCTGTCCCGTGCGCGCTATCTGCAGCAGTAGCATCCTCAGGTGCTGATAGGATTTGATGAAGAGCACAGTGCGGTTCAGCAGCTGCGTCTCCTGGGTCGGAATGTACCCGCGCATGATCACCGCGCCACCGTCGAGCTCCTCCGTGAGTCTTTGGACGATGAAGCCAGTTCTGGGCTGCCGCTGGTACACCTCCCAGAAACCCGGCGGGCCGCCACGAATTGATCGATTATCTCCGTGATGGAACGACACAATCCCGAGGCGTGCGCTGGTCAGGATTCCGCCTTTCAATATGCCCTTGCCGCATCGGATGAGGAGGTCGAATTGCTCCTGCTTGATCTTGTCGAGATCCTGATCACTGAACCGGTGGACGAACCCCGATTTCGAGACCAGGGGTGTCACGCGGATCTTCCCGGGCACGATTTTCCCGAGGTCTAAGGTCGTGCGGCGACCCACTTGAGCGTCGATCTTTGCGGCCTCGATCGACTCGAGCTTGTTTATTGCCTTCCATAGCGCGAGCGTGAGGGCGCGGATTGGTCTCCCGAGTAGCAGGCTCACAAGAACCTGCTCGCGCGGCCACGAGCGCTCCTGAACGATCAAATGAGACACATCGAGACAGTCGGTGGACCTGGCCCACCCGGCGAGCTCGTACACATGCCGGTTCCATACCTGCTCGTCGTCAACGATCAGTGCGACCTTCAGCTTGTTGCTCATCGGTCACCGTGAGCCGCGGCGGCAAAGCGAATCCGCGGGCGCGCCCTCAAGTACTGCGGCGTAATGCTCGCGCGCCAGGCGATGAATGGCCCGGAGGCCCTGATGAGGGTAGATTGCCGGATGTCCTGTTTGGTGAGCACGCTCGCTCGTGTTTTCCCCGAGCTTGATCTCGCCGCCACGCTTACGATCATAGAATCAACGCGCTGGAGTTTGCGAGACCCCAGAGAGCATGGCGGGTCCGGTTATGTGAAGTGGATGAGGGCCAGTCTCGATGGCACAGCACCGGATTTCAGTCCGTTTTCGGTTCATACTGGACCGGTACATCCGCGAGTCGAAAAACAACACCTATGGACTATGTCAAGGACACCTTGAGCGTGTTCGACGAGACCGGCGCGCGGCACTATCGCGACGTCGACCAGCGCATGCTGCAAAGTGCTTCGCACCGGCATTACTGCAAGATCCTGCGCGAGCTCACTGCGGGGTTTGAACGGAGGATCTCCGTGCTCGATGCGGGATGCGGCAGCGGACGCTTCTTCCACTGCTTGCGCAACGTGCGGCATCTGCTGGGGATCGACGTCTCGCCTCACATGCTCGATCAGGCGCGCAATCCGGTGAGCGGGGCGGAACTGGATATTGAAACGATTGAGCTGCGCGCAGCCGACGTGTGCAGGCTCGAACTCCCGCCACAATCGTTTGGCCTCATCTATTCGATCGGTGTGTTGGGCGAATACTCACCGCTCAACGCGGCGACCCTCAGCAGTCTGTTCCGACTGCTCGAGCCCGGTGGCAAGCTCTTCGTCACGGCGGTCGACACTTGTTCCAGACTACAGATGCCCGAAAGCACGCAGCCCACTTTCATTCGTCGAGCGTTGCGCAAAGGTTTCCACTTCCTGCCCTCTGCGGCAAGGCGGGCGTTGAATCGCAGTTTCGGCTCTTACTACGTATCCGAGGCAGAGGTGAAAGCTCTGCT
Source organism: Steroidobacteraceae bacterium (assembly GCA_035495655.1). Lineage (GTDB taxonomy): Bacteria > Pseudomonadota > Gammaproteobacteria > Steroidobacterales > Steroidobacteraceae > 13-2-20CM-66-19. The sequence goes on along the minus strand of DATJFM010000045.1, from coordinate 13,989 downwards.
CCATGCCTCCCAATTCACGGACTTCACCTTAACCCGATACCATCACACCTCTGGGTGGCCTGGTATTCACTTTGACTGCCTCGCACACAGGCCGCAAACGTAAGACACCGTGGTGCTGAGCTCGCGCGCAGAGGGTGCCGAGTGCAGCTCGTCTGCCCGCTGACGCTCTGAAGAGAGCAAGGCAGCGGCAACCTGCAGTCTTTGTTGTCAGTTTGTCTGTCTGCGACGACAGCGGATTTACCTTTCCGTTCAGGGGCTTATCGTGAAACCGATCACAAGCTGAGGCACAGCTGTCGCTGGATCGGGACACTCAGCTCGCTTACCAATCCCCCAAGCACACCCATAATTTCATAAAAAACAGCGTGTTAACTCGTCTGGAATGTACTTTGCATAACCTCCCTGGGGTGCTGCGAACACTGTGAATGGGGCTTCGCGCTCCGGCACAGCACGCGGCCTCCCGTAAAGGGCAAACCCATCGAGAGGTGGGGGCGCAAAGCTACCAGTCCAGAGGCCTACGGCCTGGGATAGTGGGGTTGCCGGAACCGCGCGTTGGCTGAGCGCGATTCCGTGAATGGCGGCAGTCCTGCCGGACTGCGTCCGTGCCGTAACTTCGCTCTCCCCTTTGTTCTCTGGCTGTGCGAGCCGCGTGCGTCCGGCCCTGTCGTTTTGGCTGTGAGTTCGCACGGGGAGAGCACATGATGAGAACTGGGGTTCAGTGGCTGACGGTGGCTGGTGTCTTGTTGAGCACGACGTTGCTCGCCTCGTGTGGGAATGATGAGTCCTCCCCGACTCCGATCTCGGGCGCACATGTCATGATCTCAGGCAGCCCTGAAGGAAAGGTTCTGGTCGGGGATCTCTACCGCTTCATCCCGCAGCTCGCCAAGGCACCCGCCGCAGATCCTGTTTTCACGATCAGCAACAAACCGTCTTGGGCGTACTTCGATGCGAAGACCGGACTGCTTAGTGGAACGCCGGCGGCTCGCGAGGTTGGCGTCTTCAAAGGAATCCAGATCAGTGTACTGGCCGGGCCTGCGCACGCGGCGCTGCCGCCTTTCTCGATCACAGTCGCCCCTAATCCGAACACCCCGCATCATCCGGTGGTTCCTATTCATCACGGGGGCGCGAATGCCGTCACTGTTTCCTGGCAGGCACCGACAGACAACACCAATGGCACGGCCCTGACCAATCTCAGGGGCTACAAGCTTTATTACGGCGAAGCGCCCAGGGACTACTCGAGCACGATCAAGGTGTCCAACCCCGGACTCACGACCTACCTCATCGAGAACCTGTCGCCCGGCCGGTATTACTTCGCGGTGACGGCTTACAACTCGCTCGGAGAAGAGAGCGATTTCTCGCCCGAGATATCCACCATCGTGGACTAGTGCCACTGGCAGGCGCGCTTACTGCGGCCATCGGCGCCGGTGCGTCCTCATTTTGTAAAGCCGCCGTCAGCCGGCGAGCGTCGGCTGCTTCATGAGCTGCTGCGCTCGCGGGCCGGCGGCGCGGGCTGCAGGCCCGTGATGAATCGATGCTAGACTGATGCCAGAACACGGCGGAACCGTGCCCTTCCACGTTCACACACACCTGGCGCCTGAACATAGCTTCCCATGAAGATCGGTATCGTCGGCTGCGGCACCATTTCGGGTCATCACTTGCGCGCGGTCTCGGATTACCCGGGGTCCGAAATCGTCGGCCTCGTCGACTCAGACGGAGCGCGCGCACGAGCGCAGGCTGAGCGTTTCGCCGTACCCCACACCTTCGATAAGCTCGCGCCGCTACTGGCGCTCGAGCCCGACGTCGTTCACGTACTGACACCCCCGGACTCGCACGCCCGCCTGGTGATCGAAGCTCTCGAGGCTGGGAGTCACGTTTACGTCGAGAAGCCGATGGCGGTCACGGTGCGGGACTGTGAGGCGATGATCAGAACCGCCGCTCGCGCCAATCGTCAGTTGTGTGTCGGCCATTGCTGGCACTACATTCCAGTGATTGCACGTGCACAAAGTCTCATAGCCTCGGGCGCTGCCGGCGAGATCCTGCAGGTCGCCGCGTCATTCAACTATGACGTGCTGCGCAATCCGACATTCGGCACGGCGCATTGGTCGAATGAGCTCCCTGGCGGGCTCGCCGAGGATCTCGCGGTGCACCTCGCCTCTGTGCTGATCTGGTTGCTCGGCGCACCGCGGCGCACGAGCGCGATAAGCCGCTCAACGGGGCAGGTGCCCGGGGCGAAATGCGAGGATGTGCGCGCACTGCTCGAGGGCGAACGCGGACTTGGAACTCTCTCGGTATCCCTTCGTGGTCGCCCCGACACCATTCTGATCGATATCTGGTGCACCCGCATGCTGCTGAGGGTGAACGTCTCCAGCATGTCGCTGATGATCTACCGGCAGCTTTCGGTGCCGCAGAAACTCGCGCGCGGCCTGACGAACCTCGACCTGGCCGCCCAGCTCGTGAGCGGAACCGTCAGTGCTGCGTGGAACCTGCTGCGCAAGAAGGTTGATGGTTCTTATGGGATCGCGCCGTGCATCCACGCCTTCTACGCCGCACTCGCGGCGGGCGCGCCTGCCCCCATCGATCCGCGCGAGGGTGTGCAAGCCGTAGAAGTGCTGCGCGAGTTGTGGCCGGTTGCAGACCTGCCCGCGGGGCTCGCAGCATCCGGTTGACCATCGACGCCCGCGCGAGGCGTGGCGCGCACTCATTTGCGATAAAAATCGTACGTGTGGCGGTATGGAGTTTCGGTGAGGTAGCGCCAAGTCCCCAGCGGTGGGAATGTAAACTGCCGAAACAGGCGCAGGCTGGAAACATCGGCCAGTGGCACCGGTGTGCGCGCGGGAATGTCGTCCCACCCCAAGATGAAATAACCGTCCGTGCGCAGCCGCGTATGGCAAGCGGCAAAGGCTTGCTCGCATTGGGTGAGTGAATCGAGCCCGAAACCGTACACTCCGTTGCAGATGATGAGGTCGAAATACTCTTCGGCAAACTGAGCTGGCAGCTCCTCGAGTGGCGCTACCAGGTGTCGCCGCCCCGCGAACTTGCGCGCGCTCGCTGCCGAATCGATGGTCCAGAACTCCTGGGTCGAAAAGAAGGCGGTCTCGTAGTGCTTGGTATACCAGTCGCAACCGACGAACAACACCGAACGGAGATCGGGAAGTGCGGTGAAATGCGGGAATATGATGCGCTCGAGGACACGCCTGTCCTCGGTATCCATCGGCACGGGAAGCCCGAGCATGTAGCGTACGACGCGAACCGCGAAGCGCCAGTCAGTAGCGAATCGAACCAGGCGCGTACGGTCGGACGCCGCCGTGCCGAGGCGTGCATTGCCCCGATAGATCTCCTGTTCGCGTCCTGAAGAAGGGTGAGACATTTGGGGAGAAGGGCTGCCAACTACGACGAGACGCCGGTCTGCGCCGCCGCGAGCCGCCGCGTCCGTTGGGCGGCGGCTGCGGCCTCGAGCATCATGTCGGCGAGCCGGGCGCCTTGTGCAAGTGAGTGGTTCGCGTGTGCAAAGGCGAACGCCCGCTCGGCGATCGCTTGCCGCCGCTCGGCAGATCGCGCGAGCTGATCAATTGTCGTGCGCAGTCCTTCGAAGCTGCCGGCGCAGATCCCTATGCCGAGTTTCTCCATCCCCTCCTCATCCGGGTCCACCGCTATGGTGGCAACCACAGCCCCCTGGGCCCACGCCTGGATGAATGTGTTGGGGAATCCCTCGCAACTACTCGTGTTGACGTGTATCGCCGCCTGAGCCATGCGCTGGTTTACGGCTTCGATCGGCAGTTCACCGAGGTATTCGAGATTCGGAGTGCGGGCAATACGCTCCATCATCGGACCATACCTGCGCCCGAACTTCGCAGGACGCCCTGCCATCGTGAACTTGAGATCGCCTCGGCCGATGAATGATTCCGCGAGTTGGACGAACAGCTCCGGTCTTTTGACCTCCTTGATGTTTGCGACCCAGAACACTTCCACCGGACGCTCTGCTTTCTGCGGCAAGACTGCCGGCAAAGGCTGAAAATTCCGCACGATCGCAGCACTCTCGCAACCAAATCGCTCGCGCAGCACCCGGCTCTGGCGCGCGGTCTGGGCGATGACGTGACTGGCATGCCGCAACCCCCAGATGCCAGCTATGGACTCGGCAACGTCAAACGGCAGGTTGGCGGAGAGCCTCTCGGAGGCCCAGCGCCGGATCAGATCAAGGTCACTTGCGATCTGGAAGAAGAACGGGATGCCTGCCTGCCTGGCATAGACGGCGCACACCGCCGTATAGCTCTGGCGCATCTGCTGGTAGACGACGTCCGGTTGCAAGGCGTGCAGTGTGCTCCACAATCCGCTGGTGTCGAACAGTGCCGCACGTCTGCGGATTCCGGCCCAGGTACCAATACTGCGAACGCCGTACGGAACGTTGTAGGTGGTCGCTGCGTCGGGTGCGACGTCACGCGCGAGATAGGTCACCTCTACTCCGGGGCGCCGCGCGAACTCCTCGGCGAGGAGGTGTCCTTGATATTGCGCGCCGCCCATGAGGACCTTCGGGTGGTTCTGGACGACTATGCATACCTTTGTCATTCGGGGTAGGTCACTCTACGGTCGTTGCCGGTGTCCCGACTGGCGCGGTAGTTCGAGACTGAAAGCAGCTCCAGGTACTTGCCCTCGAGCTCATCGGCGATCCTGCCGTAGGTGCGGTGAGCCAGCACCCACTGTCGTCCGCGCTCGCCCATACGGTCGCGCTCTGCCGCAGTCCGTGCCGCGAGCCACGCGACACCGCGCGCAAAATAGCGAGCACCCCAAGGCACGCATACACCGGCACGGCTGTCCGCGAGGACGCGCCGCTGTTCCGGATGAGTGTTTGCAACCACGGGCAACCCCAGCGCGAGATATTCAACCAGCTTGGTCGGTGATGTCGAGCGCAGCACCGGTGTGGGAAAGAACGGCGACAAGCCGACATCAGCGCTACGCATCCTCGCCAGCGCCACTTCCCTGGGCAGAAAGCCGGTGATTTCCAAGTGCTCCCGCACACCCAGCTGCGTGGCGCGATACTCCAGCCTGCCGCGGTCTTCCAGCTCCTCGCTGTCGCCGCCGACCATGAGCAGCCGTACCGATAGTCCCGCCTGCAGCAGAGTGGCGAGCATGTCGACCAGCATCTCGAGCCGCCGCTGCGCGTTCAGGGTGCCGAGGTAGGCCAGCGTCAGGGTCGAGGCGCGCGGGCCGTGCTCGGCCCGGGCGGCGGTACGCGGCGCTTGCACGTCCGACGCCGCGATGCCCATGGGCACCGGTGTAAGTTTGCGCGGATCGATGCCATGAGCGGCTATGTCACGCCGCATCTGCTCGCTCTGCACGAAGGCGTGATCACAATGCGGCAGTATCCAGCGATACAACAGCCAGCCGAACAGCACGCCGCGAACGAAGGAGATCAGTGGATAACGCGCCGTTCGCTGCCGCACGCGCAGCAGTTCCGATTCCGGCACCGGGAAAGACAACCAGTAGAAGAACTTCAGACCGCGCCTGTGGGCTATGAGACTCAATGCGGCGGCGATGAGAAACTTGTCGCGAACCTGCACGGCATCGTAATCGTGCGCCTGCACGCGGCCGAGCGCGCGAAAGTCATGCCACACTGCCAGACAGTGTCTGCGCAAACGATGCAGGAATGTACCTCCTGAATCGGTCGGCTCCACCCACACCGTGCGACCGTGCCAGCTGCGCGGCCCGGTGGTTTCGCTATCGAGTGCAGCTTGCATCACGAAGTCGATCTGATGTCCACGGGCGAGCAGCTCGCGGCCGAATAGCACCTCCAGATCGGACCTGAACGCGGGAAAGGTATCACGTACGAACACCAGCATACGGATACTAGGGCTGCCCATGAGGTTAGCGGCCGTCATATCAGGCATGCCCAAGCTGCCGCAGTACGCCGAGCCTGTGCAGCAGGCGTGCCTCGCGGCCGTGAAACACTTGTGCCAGCAGCTCGCGATCCGAGCGCGACAGCGCCGGAGTACGCACATAGATGAGTGCGGCGAGTCCGCACACGACCACACCACAGGCCATGGCAACCAGCGGCGGGGCCGCAAACGCCCGCTTGAGCTCCAGGCACAGGAGGATCGCCGTACCCCATACCAATGCGGCGTAGGTCACAACTGCCGAAAAGTTGAGCCAGCGCGCTTCACTGCGCACTTGCCACCAAACGAACAGGTTTCTCAACAAGTGATAGGTTCCGGTCGCGATTGCAGCGCCAAGCAAACCGAGAGCGGGAACGAGCAACAACATGCAGCAGATCTGATAGATGCCAAAGAGCTGGCTCTTCAAAATGAGCGACGCGCGTTCCTGATATTGCGCCACATTGGTTACCGGGATCGCGATGACGTTGTTGGTGGTCCCGAACGCGATGATGACCGGCATGAGCCACGATACCTCGAGAAACTTGCCACCCAATAGCAACCCCACGATCTCCGCGTGATACACGGTAGCGTAGGCGAGAATCGGCAACTGCGCGGCCAGGCTGCAATTCAACAGTAACGTGAAGTACCTGGGTATGCGCTCCGCTGCCTGCTCGGGACGGGTCGCGAAAAAAAGCGGCTGCACCACGTTCTCGAACAACTTCATCGGTGTCAGGTTTGACACCATGGCATTGAGTCGCGTGTAGAACGCGTAAGCGCCGACAGCCAGCGGATTGAGAAGCGCGGCGATGAAGAAGTTGTCGGTCTCCACGTACAACATGATAGAGCCGGCGTCGTTGAAGTTGTTGTACAGCGCGTAGCGCAGCAGGCGTCTGCGCTCCGTGGCGGGCAAGCGCGGAGCTGCTCGGGTGCGAGCGCCGACGGCGACGTAGTGATAAGCGGTGCGCATGAACCAGTAGGCCAGTCCGTAAGCGACCGTATCGACGAGAATCGCCCTGCGCAGGGTGAGCGCATGTAGCAGCGCCAGGCTCGCGTAAGCGATCAGCTTGGTCACCGCCACCAGCACGGTCGAACCCACTCCGTAACGATGCAGCATGTGGGAGGCGAGTGCGAATTGCAGGACGCGCCCCTGGAAATACAGCAGCACGAGCAGGCAGAAGAGCGCGAAGTCTGCCCGGTACGGACCCAGTCCAAAGATCGGAGCGACGACGTTCCAGGCCGCGAGAAATAACGCCAGTATCAGTGCATTGGAGAGGAAACGCGCGATCATCACTATCTGCAGCAGGCGCGCAGCGACTGGCGCATCGCCGGCGCGCAGGTACTCCGGTTGAAAGCGCCGCAGCGTCTGCTCCAGACCGAGCGACACAACGGTGCTTATTACCGGAATCACTGCATAGAGAAGGCTGTAGGTAGCGAACGATTGCTCGGGTAGCGAGCGCACCAGCACGATATAGCCGACCGTTGTAGCGACCTGTGAGATCGCCCGGTAGCCGATAGTATTGAGAAGCGAGCGGCGCGCTTTTTCTCTGCTGTAGAGCGGCACGGCCCGATGCGCTCAGGCCGCGCCGTGGCCGGCCGCGAGGACGATGCACTCACGGTATGTCGGCCAGGCGAGCTGCTCGATCAGCGCGCGCGCGCGCATCGACAGTGCATCGGCCTTGCCAGCCGGACTGCGGCGTACCTCTTCGGCGCAGGCGGCATCATAAGGCGCCTCCGCAAACTCGAAGATCCGCGGCAACCACTCGCGTGGCGCAGCGGTCAAAAGATCGTAGTCGACGGTAAGCAATTGTTCGGGTCTGAGCATGTGTCGAATAGACAGAATCTGCGCTGCCTTGCCCCGATAGGCGAGACAGGCCTTTTCGATACGTGATGGGCCGAACGGCCACATCAGGTTCGAGCGGCGCTGGCCCGGCGAGTTGGTGCTGAGATCCGCGCAGCCTTCGTACAACTCGTTCAGGGCGAATCGCCCCCAGTTGTGCAGCATCGAATAGACGACAGAGTAGGGGTTGCGTACTACCCAGATGAGGCGCTGGTCCGGCCTGAGCTGGCGATACTCAATGAAACGCTCGTTGAGATAGGTCGTCTGCAGACAGTAGCGCAGGTCGCTCGGCAGATCCACGAAACCGGCGAGCGCTAATGCAGCGTCCAGTTCGTCGTCCGCGGTGAGGCACAGGCGAGTGAACCCAGGCGCGCGCGCTATCAGGCGCGTAAGCATCGTGGTTCCGGACCGCTGGCATCCCGCCACGAGGACGCACCTTGGATAACTCGATAGGTTTTTCAGCAGCGGTAGTCCGCGCCTGCGTACGCCGCGGTGGAACCTGCGCCAGCTTCTGTAACGATCGAGCCATACCCGTTGACTCTGTGGTATGAAGGCCTTCGTGATCGTCCCACGGAGGACGTAATTTTTCTCAATAGCCATAGCTCAAACTGACCGGCCCGCGCGACCGGCCTCAGCGATGCAAGCATACTGGTTTTCACGCTGCAACCGCACGCCGATGCGAAACGGCCACCCGCAAGTGGCTGGCGGCTTTTGTGCTATATTGGCCTTAGAAGAGGTGAAGGCGAGTGACGGTTCTCAGGTCATGCCGATCCCCGATCTGCCGGGCGACATAATAAGGCGAACGGATCGCACCGGCGGAGCCAACAAGCGATCGGATCAAGAGGGACTTGCAAACGTACCGATGCGAATCGAGGATCCGAGCCGCGCCATTGGCCCACCGAGACTCTCGGTCATCGTCCCGGTTTTCGACGAGCAGGACAATATCGATCCGCTCTACGCGTCGATCGTCCGGGCAGTCGAACCGCTGGGCGTTTCCTTTGAGATTGTTCTCGTGGACGATGGCAGCACTGACTTGACCCATGATCGTGCGGTGAACCTGGCACGCGCCGACTCGCGCGTGCGCATTGTCAAGTTCCGGCGCAACTACGGACAGACCGCAGCCATGGCGGCCGGCGTCGAGCATGCCGCCGGGACCATTCTCATTACCATGGACGGTGACCTGCAGAACGATCCGGCCGACATCGAGCGCTTTCTCGCCGAGATCGAGCAGGGCTTCGATATCGTCGTAGGCTGGCGGCACCAGCGCCAGGACAAGCTTCTCTCACGCAGGATTCCTTCGCGCATTGCCAACTGGATCATCGGCAAAGTCACCGGAGTGCCGATCAGAGACAACGGCTGCTCCCTCAAGGCCTATCGCGCCTCGGTCATCAAAGCGATTCCGCTGTACTCTGAAATGCATCGCTTCATACCGGCGATGGCGTCCATAGCGGGTCCGCGCATTGCGGAGATCAAGGTCCGTCACCATGCTCGCCGCTTCGGCAAGTCCAAATACGGTCTATCGCGCATCTACAAGGTCATGCTCGACCTGCTGGTGGTCAAGACGGTCATCAGCTTCACCTCGCGGCCGCTGCTGTGGTTCAGCTTGCTCAGCTTGCCGGCATTTTTCCTCGCGGCGCTGGCGTTCGGCTACACCGCCGTTACGGTGCTGATCCGAGGTGCGCAGTTCCCACTGCCTGTCGCCGGCTCCGGCTTCATATTCAGTGCCGGCGCAATCATGCTGATGTCGAGCGGCGCTATCGGAGAATTGGTCTTCAGGCTCGGTGACGTGCGCGAGCGCGACTTTGCGCGTCTCACGGCCAGAAGCGTCCGCGGAAGGTCCACAGTTCCTGCGTCGCACAGTTAGTCGGAAAAAGGAAAAGTCCATCGAAATCTCAGTAGTCATTCCCGTCGGCGTGCGTCATGCCGATGTGACCGCTCTGTATCAGGACTACCAGGCGGCGGTGGAAGAGCTCGGGCAGCCGTACGAGTTCATCTTCGTGCTGGACGGGAACCATCCTGATGTGTTTGCAACCCTCACGGAGCTGCAACGGCGCGGCGAGCCGATCGAGATCCTCAGGCTCACGAGGGCATTTGGCGAGTCCACTGCGCTGATGGCCGGGTTCGAGCAGGCACGCGGGTCGACCGTGCTGACGCTGCCTGCCTATTTCCAGATACTGGGTGCGGAGATTCCCAAGCTGGTGAACGCTCTGAAATCAGCCGATGTGGCGATCGGCGTGCGCTGGCCGAGAACGGGCAGCCACTTCGAGTCGTGGCGCCGAGCGGGATTTCATCGCGCGCTCCATTGGGTGACCGGACTGAAGTTCAATGATCTGGGTTGCAGCGCCCGTGCGCTCAAGCGCAGCGTGATCGAGGAAGTCTTTCTCTATGGAGATCAATACCGCTTTTTCGCGGTCCTGGCGCAACGCCAGGGTTTTCGGATCGTAGAGGTAACGGTACGGCAGTCCCTGCAGGATCGTACCGAGCGGCATTACCGTCTGCGCGAGTACGCACACCGTGCGCTGGATCTCCTCACCGTACTGTTCCTGGTGCGTTTTACCAAGAAACCGCTGCGGTTCTTCGGAATGATCGGACTATTGCTGGCTGGTGTGGGCGCTCTTCTGCTTCTATATCTGATCGTCGCAAGGCTCGGCTTTGGACAGCCGCTCGCTGAGCGGCCTGCCTTGTTGCTCACTTCGCTGCTCGTTGTGCTTGGATTGCAGTTGTTCGCTATTGGTCTGCTCGGCGAGTTGATCATCTTCACGCACGGACGCGACCTCAAGGATTATCAGATCGAGAGTGTTGTTCAGTTTCCCGCTGACACCCCGAAGCCGGCCACTGCTGATGCCGCGCAAGACCACGTCGCAACAACATGACTCGCAGTCGCCTGCCATAACACGCAGCGCGTCCGCAGCACTTCGGAGCTTGCGGCACGCGCATCCGCTGTGTGCTGCGTTGGCATTGGCCGGGGTGCTCGGTGCGCTGGCGCTGGGCTTGTTTGCACGTTTCAAGGGACTCGGCGCAGCGCCGCTCGCCGTCGACGAGTATTTCCTGGTGCGTTCGACGCAGAACGTGCTGCGCCATGGTTGGCCAGTGTTCGACTGCGGCGGCATCTACAGTCGTGGACTGCTGCAGCAATATCTGAGTGCCTTCCTGAGTCGGATCGGTCTGAGCCTCGATGTAGCATCCCGGCTCATTGCTGCCCTGAGCAGTCTGATCGCTCTGCCGGCGGCCTTCATCCTCGGCTGGCGCGTCCGTGGCAAGCCGCTCGGGTTACTGGTGCTCGCCGTATTGGCCCTTTCCGTGTGGGAGGTGGAGATGGCGCGATTTGCCAGGATGTACGCGCCGTTTCAGGCAGTGTTCCTTTGGTATCTCGTCTGTTTCCTGCGGCGGACCGTGGACAACGATCCGCGCGCCGACTGGCCAATGATCGCATTGACAGTACTCGGAGCCCTGCTGTGGGAGGGTGCCGCATTGCTAGCGCTGGCGAATTTCATGCCAGTTTTCTTGCAACGTCGTTCGCTGTCTCTGTCCAGGCGTGAATGGATCGGTCTGATCAAGCATGCAGCGGTGTTAGCGGCCGTGTACTGGTTCGTCACTGCCGATTTTCGGATGCTGAGCCCGACCCCGGCGCTGCCGCTGGACTACGATCCCTCCGTCAGCGATGGGAATACATCCGATGGCATCCGGACCGCCGCGCTATCCCTGTGGGAAATTACTGGTGAATCTCGGGTCTGGATGGCTGCGTTCATGGTGCCGCTCCTTGCGAGCGCGCTCGCAGTCCTCACCCTCTGGCGTCGGCGCACACCGCCGTTGCTGCTGACTGGGCTCATCGGTGCGCTCACCGCGGCGCTGGCACACCAGTTCCTGTTGACCGCTGCGATACTGATCGCGATGCCGCTGTTCCGGGTCTCCTCGTTGCCGCAGCTCCGGTCGCGCGAAGTGCGCGGTGTCTATGTGGCGATCGGATTCTGGGCACTCTTTTGGCTCAGCCTGCGGTGGGTCACCTGGAGCTCGCCGGGCGGCGGCGACTCATCGAAGGCAGTGCTCACATTCCTGTGGCCGCTGATGAGCTTCCCGGACGTCATCAATCAGCTCATCGTTCCCTGGGGGCGCGCGGTACCACGGCTTGGTATCGGCCTCGTTGTGCTCCTGGGGCTCGGGTTGTTCAACGTGCTGAGGCAGGATGAGTCAGGCGTGTCAAACGAGCGAGCCCTGTACGCCGTGGCGTTCTGTCTCGTGCTCGCGGCTTGCATGGGCGAGGCCCCGCGGCAGGAGACGCGCTACGTTTTCTTCCTGTACCCCGCCGCGGTCGTGCTGGCGCTGGCCAGCATCCAGACTCTGATCGAGGCCGGTCTGGGGCAGGGCGCTGATGCCGCTATCGCGGCGCCGCTGCTTGGCCTCGGAGTATTCATGTTGAGCGAGGACTTTCAGCCGCGACATCTGCTCGAAATCGATCGACCTGCCAGTGTGTTCCGGCTGGACCTCCCCAGACAACGGGCGCATCTGGTGCCGCGCACGGACACTCGTGCGCTGGCGCGCTGGCTGCGCACTTACGCTGACGGCCGCGGAGATGTGGTCATCAATGCGTTTCAAAGCCTCGACTACTATGACAGCAAGGTCGATTTCTTCTACGTCGATCGTACCGATTTCAATTTCGCCTCTTATGCATGCCGTTATGGCACGATCGATCGCTGGAGCAACCGTCCGCTACTGCAGTCGGTTGATGGCATCAAATCGGTGGTATCTACGAGCGCCAAGACTTACCTGGTCACATATTTCGCTCGAGTGGAGCCGCTAGTGGCGCAGCTCAGGCGCTATCAGCCCGTGGTCGCATGGTCTGACGGATCGGTCTCGGTCATCGAACTCGCAGCTGCCGGATCTCGCATCGAGGTCCCTGCGGTAAAGGCCGCCAGCCAGTGAGGCCGCTGCCATGCAGTACCTGACACTCTTGATCATCCTGTCGGTCACTCTGGCACAGTACCTCACCAGCATTCATCTGGCGCCCGATTCGCTCAGGTATCTGCCCGAAGCGCTATCAGCGCTCTGTTGCGCCATCGTCCTGCTCGCCGGGCCTCGAGATCGCTTTCGAGCTGTAGCGCCGCGCTACTGGCTGGCATTCTTTGCGACCGCGACCGTCATCACCTGCGGAGTGGTTGCCAATCACATGGCGCCCGGGCCGATGTTGGAAGGGTTGCGGTTCTACTTACGTGCGCTGCCCATGTTTTTCCTGCCAGCCGTTTTCGAAGTGAGTGAGTCGCAATTGCGGACGCAGTTGCGACTGCTACTCGCGATCGCACTGCTGCAAGTGCCTCTCAGCGTGTATCAGCGCTACGCGGTCTATTCAATGGGTCATGGGAGCGGCGATGCCGTATACGGCACGCTGATGATCTCCTCGATAATGTCGATTTTCCTGATAGGGGTCATCTGCGTGGCGGCGGCACTGGCGTTACGTGGCCGGCTGAGCAAAGTTGCTTTCGTCTGCATCTTCGTGCTGTTGGTCGTACCCACGACAATCAATGAGACCAAGAGCACAATATTCCTGCTGCCGTTCGGTCTGCTGACGACCCTGCTGGCGGGCTCGCCGCCGCGCAAGCGTCTGCGCGTGGGTGCTTCGGCGGTTTTGTTGCTGACGATTTTCGCGGCCTTGTTTGTGCCCATCTACGACTTCTTTGCGGTGGCCAACAATCGTTATCCGGTCAAGCTCGAGGACTTCTTCAGCGATAAAAAGAAGGTGGTGACGTATCTCGATAAGAACACGGATGTAGGCTCACGTGGCGAAGCCGGCAGAGTCGATGCCATGGTTGCCCCATTCCGGGAGTTCTCCTCCGACCCGGTGCACCTCGTGTTTGGAGTCGGAATCTACAATGCGTCTAACTCTGGCCTCGGGAGCAGTTTCAGCGGAGAGTACTATCCGCTGTTAGGGCGTTACACGATCGAGACCTCTGGGGCAGCGTTCTTGATCGAAATGGGAATTCTCGGCCTCGGCTGCGCCTTGCTGCTCGACTGGCTGATATTCCGCGATGCTGCATTCCTGGCCCGGTACGATACGTCGCTGTTCGGAACTCTCGCATTGGGCTGGCTGGGAATCGTAGTGGTGATAGTGATCGCCACCTTCTACAAGAGCTTGCATTACTTCGAGTCCGTCTCGTACCTGTTCTGGTACTACGCCGGCGTCATTGCCGCCCGCAGAACGCGAATGGAGCTCGGTGCCGAGCCCGCCCCGGTGGCCCGGGTCCGCGCTGCATCTCTGCTGCAGACCGTTCAGCCGCGCTTCCCGCGCAGAAATAT
>DATJFM010000044.1:0-146761 GCA_035495655.1 Steroidobacteraceae bacterium | reverse complement strand
GATGTGACAGGCGATTTTCAGTCCGCTCGTATCATCGAGGCTGCCTGCGGCGATACTGAGATAGTCGCGCCCGGCACCCTGCCAGAAGAGCGTCGACCCGCAACGCTTGCAGAAGCCGCGCCGCGCCTCCGCGGAGGAGTCGTACCAGGCAAGACTCTCCTCAGCCAGCAATTGGAAGTCGGCATGCCGTGCGGCCGTCGCGGCCATGATGTGACCGGTGACGCGCCCGCACTGCCTGCAGTGGCACATGACGATCGGCCGGAGCGCACCGCTTGCTGCATAACGCACTGCGCCGCACAGGCAGCCGCCGAAGTGCTGTTTTCCTTTTCTGTCAGTGGCCTGCATGGTTACCATGAAGATGATGTTCATCGGTACGATAATGTAGCTGAAGCGCAGCGCCAGTACGTAAACACAACGCGTGAGTCGGAGCAGCTACGCGAGTCAGCATCTCCAGGCGCTGACCTGCCCGAAGAGGCAGTACTGCGCCTGCAGCAGACGCCGTAATCTCTGCGCACTGCCTCATTTGTGGCAGTGCGGGACGAAGTGCCTGCCGTTGGGAGACAAATTTATGAAACTCATGCGCAAAGCGATTCTGGTGATGGGGCTAACTGTTTCGGCCGCTGCGGCGGCGGCAGATATCGATGGGACGGTTCCGCTCACCTGCACCCCTTCGGCTGGTTTCGATTGCACTCCCGAAAAGTCATGCGGAAAACTCAAACCACAGTCCGATCCGCCCCCTGGCGGGTGGAAAGTGGACATCGACTTTGCGAACAAGGTCATCAAGACTCCCTACCACCAGACGAACCTGCTGCCGGTGCAAAACACGGCGATCAATGATGACCAGTTGATACTACAGGGCGCGTCCGACAAGTTTGCGTGGAGCTCCGTAGTCCTGCGCAAGACCGGAAAGATCACGATCACGGTTGCGGACCTCAAGGGCGCCTACCTGATATTCGGCCAGTGCAAGGCAGCGACACCTGGCGGCTGATGGTCCCGCTCGGCTAGCGCTCGGTCACGGCCGCGAAGCGCCCGTGGATCGCATCAGCTTCTGCTTGAGATAGACGAAGCTCAAAGCCCACATCTCCGCCGCCTGCTTATGGTCGGCGGCGGCGGCATGACCGCCGTCGGTGTTCTCGTAGAACAGTACCTCGTGACCCTGTGCCTCCATGCGCGCCGCCATTTTTCGTGCGTGCACCGGCGTAACACGATCATCGCTGGTCGCGGTGACGAAAAACACCGGCGGATATTTTTTTCCGGAGCTGACGTTCTGGTACGGCGAGTACTTGAGGATCCAAGCGCGATCGGCCGGGCGGGCCGGATCACCGTACTCAGCCTCCCACGAAGCCCCGGCGCCGATCTGCGTATAGCGGATCATGTCGATGAGCGGCACCTGGCAGACGACCGCACCGAAAAGCTCCGGCCGCTCCACCATGCTCGCGCTCACCAACAAGCCGCCGTTCGAGCCCCCCATGATGCCGAGCTGCGGCGCCGTGGTGAGGCCGCGGCGCACGAGGTCCTGGGCCACGGCCTGGAAGTCATCGAAGGACCTCTGACGGTTGCGCCCGAGTGCCGCCTGGTGCCAGCCCGGCCCGTACTCACCGCCGCCGCGAATATTGGCGACCGCGAATATGCCGCCACGCGTCAGCCACAACATGCCGAAGTTCGCCGAATAGCTCGGTGTCTCGGAAATCTCGAATCCGCCGTAACCGTAGAGGACCGTTGGTGCCGGGCCGCTGAGGTGACGCGGACGCGTCACGAAGTACGGTATCCGTGTGCCGTCGCCTGAAACGGCAAAGAACTGCTCGGTGATGAGATTCGTGGCATCGAAGCGCGCCGGCAAGGATTTGATCGCCACTGGCTTCGCCGTGCCCGCATCCGCATATAACGTCGTCGGAGTGGTGTAGGACTCGAAACGAAAGTAGGCTTCCGGCCCCCAGTTGTTGGTCGACACGATGTGCGTCGAGCCCCCTGCCGGCAGCGGCAGCACGGTGTCACTCCAGGCTTCCTCTCCCCGGGGGCGGAAGGCATGAATGCGGCCGGTCACATCCTGATAGATCGAGACGTAGACCGCATCGCGACCGGTTGCGACCTCATCGATCGAGCTGTGCGGGTCCGGCGTATAGAGCACCGACACCGGCGCTGTGCTCTTTGAGTCGCCCAGCGGCAGGCGGTACGCGATCAGCGATCCCTTCGCCACCAGGGCCTGTCCCTGCGGGGTCCACTCATCCCGCAGCGTGAAAATCAGGTGGGGGCCCTGGGCGCCCTTGAGGTCGGCGCCGAGCGGCAGCGGCAGCGGCTGCAGTACTCCATCCGCCCTCAGCCAGTGGTATTGCGCGGAAAAGAAACTCACGTCCCGCTGGACCAGGGCGATGGTTCCGCTCGGCTCGTGAAACACGACAGCACTCGCGCCCACATCGCTTGCGCTGC
Source organism: Steroidobacteraceae bacterium (assembly GCA_035495655.1). Lineage (GTDB taxonomy): Bacteria > Pseudomonadota > Gammaproteobacteria > Steroidobacterales > Steroidobacteraceae > 13-2-20CM-66-19. Next base: position 144,334 of record DATJFM010000044.1, on the reverse strand, counting down.
CCTCGAAGATCGTGCGCGCCTGCGTCATCGGTGCGCCGCGTTTCCAGAGTTTGACGATGCGGGGATAGCCGGAGCTCGTCATCGACCCGGGGCCGAAATCGGTGCCGAAGAGCACGGTGTCCTCGTCGAGCCAGTTGATCGAGGACTTGGCTTCTGCGAGCCCGAACCCGTCCGCCACGAACCTACGCGCTGCGAGATCGAACTCACGCACCACCACGGCGTCGCCACCGCCACGTGACAGGTGCAGCAGGCAACGTGTCGCGGCCGGGCTGCATTCGGCGCCCTTCCACACCCAGTTCTCGTGCTCATCCGCGGAAAGCCGATCGAGGTCGAGCAGCACTTGCCACGCGGGCGCAGGGCGCGCGTACTCCGTGATGCTGGCGCGGCGCCAGATGCCCTTGGGATGCTGCGCGTCCTGCCAGAAGTTGAATACCCACTGGTGGTCGAGATCCCCATAGGGGATGCGATCGGCCGCGTCCATGACCTTGAGGATCGCCTGAAAGTCTGATTGGTAATCCGGGTCCGCGCGCAACATGGCGATGGCGCGGCCATTCTGTGCTTTGACCCACTCCATGGACCTTGCGCCGTGAACCTCTTCCAGCCACAGGTAGGGATCTGTCCCCTCGGGCGCACTGTGACTCCTGGTCGTCGCACCAACCGCTTCCGTGGCCATCGCACCGCCCATCACGCCGAGTAAAACCAACATCAACCGTTGCGCCGCGCACCCGCTCATCGAAGCTCAATCCTCGCGCGTTGAGCGTGCCGAATCAGCGGCTCCCGCTTTGCTGCACCACGCCTTCTACGACGTCAAAAAGTGCTCGCAAACCGAAGGACACATCCTCGATGCGTCCGTTGACGAAGAACGTGGGCGTCGCACGCACGCCGCTATCGAGCCCGCCCTGCAGCTGCTCGCGTACGCGCTGTAGATAAACCTGGTCGTCCATCTCCGCTGTGTAGCGTGCCATGTCGAGTCCGAGCTGCCCGGCATAGCGCTGCAGGTCTGTCGTCTTGAGATGCTGCTGGTTCGCGAACAGCAGATCGTGCATCTCCCAGAACTTCCCCTGGCCGCCGGCACACTCGGCCGCCTGCGCGGCGGCGAGTGAATGCGGGTGCACCTCTTCGAGCGGGAAATGCCGGAATACGAAGCGCACGCGGCCGGCGAAGCGCTCGAGCAGCATCTTCACGGCCGGCTGCGCCTGCTTGCAATTTGGACACTCGAAGTCGCCGTACTCGACTACGGTGGCCACTGCGTGCGGCGCGCCGATCACATGATCGACGGCTCCAACCGGCTCTGCGAGCTCGAACGGTACGTGCGGCCTCATGACATACCTCACTTACCCGCAACTATGCGCCCTCCCGGCACATGCGGTCACGTCGCCGCTTCGCTCGAGCTTGTCAGTTCTGCCAAGACTCAGTTGGCAGGTCAGGTGGCGCGGACAGCGAGCGCAGATAGGTGACGAGCATCCAGACGCCTTCGGAGCCGAGCACTGCGCCGAAAGCCGGCATGCCCCGTGGACGACCGTAGTAGATGGAGCTGAACACCTCGGCATCGGCACCGCCATAGCGCCAGCGCCCATCTCCAAGGTTCGGACCGACCCACCCCGAGCCGTCCCCCGAGTGGCAACCGTCGCAATTCATAGCGGTAAAGAGCAACGCTCCGCTGCGTACCACGGCGCTGTCGCCCTGGTGCGGATTGCGCAGCGAGCCACTCGGCGGTGGAGTGTCACCGGCCACCACATGTGCTTCGTACGCTGTGGCAGGCGGCACCGTGAGGGGCTGCTCCTGCGCCGAGTGTCGTGGCCCGCAGGACAGCAACGCGCCAGTCAGGATCAGCACCAGCACGTAGCGCACCGTGCGCACGCGCTGCTGTCGTTCAACTTCCGAAGGCTGCGTGTTCATAGGCCGAAAATCCAAACTATGCCGCCCTGGCTAGTATGACGCCCGATGTCCTTCACGGGCTCTGCCGGTGCACGGATGTCGCTCGGATCGTCGGAGCGCGCATCGCCTGCGATCAGCGCCCAGTCCCCACCGAAGCCGGCATACACCGCCACATACTGGCGCCCATCGGGACTGCGGTAGGTGATTGGATTGCCGACCACGCCGGAACCGACCTTGAACTTCGACAGCACGTGCCCGGTCCGGGCGTCGGCCGATTTGAACCAACCATCGAGGGTGCCGTAAAAGACGACATCCCCGGCGGTCACGAGCGCGCCGCTCCAGTTGGGAAAGGGCTCCTTGTTCTCCCACACCTTCGTGCCGCTCGCCGCGTCCCACGCCATGAAGCTCCCCAGGTAACCGCCGGACCCTGCGCTGTATGGACTGGTAACGCCCATGAAGGGCGTCCCCTTGAGACGTCGCGCCGGTCGTACCTCATAGTCCATACAGAAGTTGTTGGTGGCGCTGTAGAACAGATGTGTGCGCGGTGAGTACGCCGGTGGCGAGGCGGGGCTGACGCCTCCTTCGAGGCTCGGGCATATGTCCTTGATGTTGCCGCGCGAGGCGCCGGTCTGCTTGGCTGAGTTGAGCACGGGGCGACCGTTAGTCAAATCCACCGATTGCGCCCAATTCACTGTGGTGAAGGGCTTGGCGATGAGTAATCGCCCACTTGCCCGGTCGAGCGTATAGGCAAAGCCATTCTTGTCGAAATGCACCAACGCCTTCACGGCCTGTCCCGCGACCGTCAGGTCCGCCAGCACCATGGCTCCGGTCGCATCGTAATCCCAGCTGTCGTGGGGCGTGAACTGATAGGCCCACACCAACGCGCCATCCTGCGGCCTGCGGGCGAGCACGCTCGCACTCCACTTGTTATCGCCGGGCCGCTGCTCCGCGTTGTATGGACCGGCGTTGCCCGTGCCGTAATAGATGAGATCGAGCTGCGGGTCGTACGACACCCATCCCCACACCGGCGCACCGCCGGTACGCCAGGTCTCATTGGCCCAGCTCTGCGCTCCCAGATCCGTACCGTGATCGTAGGGCGGCCGGAAAGTGTCGGCGCGAACGACCATGTCCACGTCCGGCCCTATGTTGCGGGCCGTCCAGAGGATGCGTCCACTGCTCAACTCGAGTCCCTTTATCCATCCGTAGATCCCGAACTCTCCGCCCGCCGCGCCCACGATGACCCGATCGCGGACCACCAGCGGTGCCATGGTGGTGGTCTCCCCGTTAGCTACATCCGCGATCTGCGTCTTCCACACCTCCCGCCCGGTACGTGCATCGACTGCCACCGTGTGCCCATCGAGGAGGTTGTAGATGATTTTTCCCTCCGCGTAGAATGCACCGCGATTCACCGTGTCGCAGCAGGAAGCGCCGATCGCATTTGCGCTTACCTCTGGACGATATTTCCACCGCAGCGGGTAGCCCTCCTGAGTCAGGTCGAACGCATACAACACGTTGGGCCACGGGGTCACTACATACATCGTGTCGCCGACCACCAGCGGCTGACCCTCGTGACCCCCGAGCACGCCCGTGGAGAAGGTCCACACCGGGTGCAGCGAGCGCGCATTCTGTGCGGTGATTTCGCCGAGCGTGCTATAGCGAGTGCCGGCGTAGTCCTTGGCGGGCATGGTCCACTGCCCGTCCTCTGCACGGGGCTGTCCGGCGGCCTGCGCACCATTGCCACAGGCAACCGCCGCCGCGAGCTCTATCAACGCCGCAATGAATGCCGCACGCACAGGCGCCCCCTTCTTTTGTGGATCGGTGTCAAATGTCAGGCCTCGGCCGTTGCCGGTCAAGTTTCGCGAACGACATCCGGGTCAGCCGGCATACCCCTCCCAGGCCTCCGATGGGGTGTTGACTCCCCCTAAATGAGGAGCGCCGGTTCCCCTGAATCCGCTCCACCGATCCCTCGGCCGGAGGGCGCTCGTGAGCGCCTGCCGGCGTTAAATTCGCTCCTGCTGACAGACTGCTCGCAGGTGCCGTATGGAGTTCTTACTGTTAGACCTCGCGCTGGCTTTCGCCGCGTTGCTCGGCTACCGGATGCTGCAGGAGGTTGCGCGACGCGGGATTGTGCTGGGTTGGCTCGAATCGGGCACTCCACGGCGCGCAACCCCCCCTGCAAAGCTGGCTCGGGGGCACGCACTGCGTGAGGCGATCTCTCGTAAGCCCGCAGCGCCGCCGCCACTCCGCGCGGAGGCGCCGTGCCAAAACTGCGCCCAAGCAGCGCCTCACCGGCTCATCAATTTCTGGTAGCGTCCGCTGCTTTTTTGGCGGCGCGATTCAGCCGCTTGCACCTCAAAGCTCTCCTTCGATAGGAAGTCTCGCGAGAAAGCCGAGCCAGGTGCGCCGCCAGAAGCCGGCGCCCGGCTCCTCGGTGAGCCGTCGCGGCTCTCCGCCTCTCTCGGTCCGCTCCAGCCACACGATGTTGCCCGGGGGATCGAGCTCCAGCTCATAGGCAACTTGCGGCATGATTTCCTGGAAGGCCCGCGAGAGCTCGCCCGCCAGCTCCGGCGAATCGATCACCATTCCGATCTCGGTGTTGAGGTGCACCGAGCGCGGGTCGAAGTTGAAGGAGCCCACATAGATCTGCGCACGATCGATCGCAAAGGTCTTGGCGTGCAGACTCGCGGCGGAGCTACGCGTTTCCGCCGGCTGCATGCCGGCACTCCTGCGCTTGAGCTCGAACAGGTCGACGCCGGACTGCAATAAGTCCTTGCGGTAGCTGCGATACGCGGCGCAGGCGGCATCGACATCGGCGGACTCCGCGCCATTCGTCAACACGCGAATCTTCACGCCACGTTGCGCGAGACCCACCAGCATGTCGCGCCCGCTCGGGCGCGGCACAAAGAACGGCGACACGATCACAAACTCCTCGGCGACCCGATGATTGAGTACCTGCTCCAGCCGGTGCACCAGGTCCGCGCCCTGGGCGGACTTGCCGAGACCCTTGGTCGGATCATCTACGACCAGATGCGTACTCGCCCAGATGAAAGGCAGCTTGCCGCCGGCGAGGTCATGCGCCAGAGGACTGTCGCGCATGGCCTGTACGTAACGCTCGGCACCCGGTGCGCTTTGCGCGCGCTCGCCGAGGGAGGCGAGCCGGGCTTTATCGGCCGGCTGTGCGGGTTTCAGCAGCAGTGAGGCGGAATAACTCGAGTCGCTGGCCCAGAACTCATCGAAAGAGCGCGCCACATCGCCGACGATCGGGCCGACTGCGAGCACATCGAGGTCGACGTAGCTGAGTCCCTCGCCGGCCTGAAAATATTCATCGGCAATGTTGCGGCCGCCGATCACCGTCACGACGCCATCGACGGTGAGCGACTTGTTGTGCATGCGACGATTCAGCCGGGAGAACTCAGTGATGTAGGTCAAAGCGCGCAGGGTGCGCTGACGGAAGGGATTGAAAAGCCGCACCTCGACCTTGGGATGAGCCGCGAGCGCCGCCAGCAGCGGATCGAGACCGCCGCGAGTTGTCAGGTCATCGAGCAGCAAGCGCACCCGCACGCCGCGGTCGGCTGCGCGGCGCAGCGCATCAAACATCAAATCCCCGGTTGCGTCGTCATGCCAGATGTAATACTGCACATCGACGGAGCTTGCCGCGGCGTTGACGAGCGCGACCCGCGCGGCGAACGCGCCCGGCCCATCCTTGAGCGGGTAGATCCCACTGAGCTCTGGATGTTGCGCAGCGAGCGGATCGATGGCCGCTCGCAGTGTGCTCGCTGGAGGAGCCTCGAGAGCATGACTCGAGCTGCGCATCTGCAGCGGCGGCAGCGGGGCACAGCCGGCAAACACGGCTGCGACGAGCAGTCCTGGAACCGTTACGCACCTCACGCGGGGTTCGGCCGCTGTGAGCATGCTGCCTGCTGCGGTGTGCCGCACCGGCACAGCGCAATGCCGGATTTTGTTTTAGTCTTCATGGATGCTGAGCCCTCGCGACGTGCCGCTGCTGATTATGGTTGTCGCCGCCATCGTCGGCACATCCCTCGCCGGGGCTGGCATCCCCGATCGCCAGCAGCTCGCCACAGGGAGCGTCGCGGTGATCCGCGGAACCCAGCAGGTCCCGGGCCTGCATCACCTGGTACGGGTGCAGCGCGATCGCTGGGGAGTCGCTCACATCTATGCGCGCGATCAGCACGATCTGTTTTTCGCTCAGGGCTTCGTCACTGCGCAGGATCGGCTCTTTCAGATGGAGCTGTGGAAGCGCGCCGGGCAAGGGCGACTTGCCGAGATACTCGGTTCCGCTGCAATCCAGCGCGACGTCAACGCCAGACGTCTCAGGTATCGCGGTGATATGTCCGCAGAATATCGCAGCTATGCCCCCGACACGCGGGACATCCTGCAGGCATTCACGGCTGGCATCAACGCCTTCATCGCTGCCATGGAGCGCCCGGGCGGTCCAGGGCTGCCCGTTGAGTTCCGCCTCGCCGGGTTCAAGCCCGAATCCTGGAGAGCGCAGGATTGCCTGAACCGCCTGGCGGCCTACGCGATGATGGCCAACGCCTCCGATGAGCTGCTGCACGCGCAGCTCGTGACCTTGGTCGGCCCGAGCAAGGCCTCGGAACTGGTTCGCTTCGATCCGGTGGCCAGGCTCGAAGCCTCGCCTGCAGTCGATTACTCGGGCCTCTCGCCGGCACTGCTCGCGAAGATCGTGGGCTCCGATCAGCGCATTCCCTTTCCGGCCACCTCGCTCCACGAAAGCAACAATTGGACCGTCTCGGGCGCACTGACGGCGAGCGGCAAACCGCTGCTTGCCAACGATCCACACCGGGTGATTGCACAGCCCTCGCTGCGCTACATCGTCCACCTCGTGGCACCAGGTTGGAACGTCATCGGCGCGGTCGAGCCAGCCTTGCCGGGCGTTGCGGCGGGCCACAATCAGCACATCGCCTGGGGCTTCACGATTTTTGGATTGGACCAACAGGATCTGTACATCGAGAGCCTGAGTCCGGACGACCCGAAGCGATACCGGACGCAGCAGGGTTGGGCGCCCGTGCGGGAGGAGCGCGAGATCATCCACGTGCGCGGCGCAGCCGATGTCGAGACGGTTCTGCGCTTCACAGCACACGGCCCGATCGTTTGGGAAGACGGCAGGCGAGCGCTCGCGCTGCGCTGGGCTGGGGCCGAGCCGGGCACTGCCGGATACCTGGGCGCCCTGAGCGTCGATCGCGCACGTGACTGGCGGGAATTCGAGGCGGCAATGCCGCGCTGGAAAGTGCCGCCCGAGAACATCGTGTACGCCGATCGTGCCGGCAATATCGGCGAGCACTCGACCGGGCTTGCACCGCTGCGCCGCAATTTCAACGGCCTCTTGCCGCTGCCGGCGGACGGGCATTTCGAATGGTCGGGGTTCATCCCGAACACGGCATTGCCCCACAGTTTCAATCCTGCGGCAGGCTTCATCGCGACCGCCAATCAGAAGACCATCCCGGACGATTACCCTTATGCGGTGGGGTACGAGTGGTCGCCACCGACCCGCTTCGCCCGCATCCAGGAAGTCCTCGAGCAGGCGAAACGCGCGCAACACAAGCTCACCGTCGCCGATATGGAGAGCTTGCAACTGGATGTGGTTTCCCTCCTCGCGCGCGATCTGCAGGCGCTGCTGCGCCCGGTGGCCGCCGCTGACGGTAACGCGATGAATGCGGCAGCGGAGCTGCTCCTGAACTGGGATTGCGCGTTGCGCACGGACTCAGCGAGCGCCGCGCTATATGAGCTGTGGACCCTGCAGCTGCGCAAGGCCGTCACCCAACGCGCGCTGCCGAAGAGCGCACCGCACGCCATGCCGACCTGGTCGCTCTATCAAGTGCTGCTCGAGCTCTCGTCGCCGACTCAGGCGGTGTTCGGCGCTGAGCCAGCCGCGAGCCGCGACGCCCTGTTGCGTGAGACGTTGCAGAAGGCCTACGCCGAGTTGGCTACGCGGCAAGGCTCAGACCCGCAGCGCTGGTCCTGGGGTGCGTTGCATAAGGCCTACTTTCGCCACGCACTCGGGGACGCGCCGGGCCTGGCCGGAGTGCTCGACCGCGGACCGGTGGAACGCCCGGGCGATGGAGATACCGTGCAGGCCACGGAGTACGACGACATCTCCCTCAATCAGATCTCCGGGGCGAGCTATCGCGAGATCTTCGATCTTGCCGACTGGGATGATTCGGTCGCGATCAACGTGCCGGGACAGAGCGGGCAGCCCGGCAGCACGCACTACGACGATCTGCTTCCGCTCTGGAGCTCGGGTCAATATTTCCCGCTGCGATACTCCAGGGCGGCCGTGGACGCGGTGACCACCGATGTCCTGATCCTGCAGCCCTGAGCCAACGATTACGGTGACATGATCCTGCCACCAGTGTTGCCCATGCGCCTGTCACTGTGTGTCCTGGCCTTGGCACCGATCAATGCGGCATTTCCTCAGGCAACTCATGACAACATCACGACGAACGCTTCGGGTCCCACCCGGCCCTGCAACACGTCAACGGATGAGGTGGTGCAGCTGACGCCCCTGGTAATGAGGGTCGAGCACGACCCGATTCCATTCAAAGGTGGCGATGACCGTTACCATCTGGTGTATGAGCTGACCCTGCAGAACTTCAGCGGCGATCGTGTCCGTGTCGATGAGGTGCAGGTGTTGGATGCGCACGATGGCGCCCTACTTGCGCGCCTCGACGCGGCAATGATCGGCGCACGTCTCGTGGTTCGTGATACACAAGCCGCCGCCGGCGAGTTCGCGGCTTCCCAGCTCGGGATCCTGTATGTGCACGTGGTGCTCGGAAACACAACCGCGATACCAACGGCCATTGCTCACCGGCTGACCGTGACATCGAAGAGTAACACCGTTACGGCGACTGCCGCCTGCAGCCGAGTGGCGCCCGCCACCCAGCTGGTTCTCGATCCACCCCTGCGCGGACCGCGCTTCATTGCCGGCGATGGCTGCTGCGACTCGACTCGGCACGTGCGCGCGATGTTGCCCCTGAACCTTGTTCCATACGACGCGCAGCGCTTCGCGATCGACTGGGAGCAGTTGGATGCGCAGGGCCGCATTTATGTCGGTGACCCGAAGCGTCCGAGTAGTTATGTGATCTACGGCAAGCCCGTCTACGCTGTTGCCGATGCGCGCGTGCTCACCGCCGTGGACGGCATGGCGGACTCCCCGATCGGGGCCCTGCCGAATCTGGCGCCTGACAAGGCGGACGGCAACCATGTGATCCTGGACCTCGGCAACGGCAGCTTTGCGTTGTACGCGCATTTCAAGCCGCACAGCGTGAGTGTCACGAAGGGGCAGGTTGTCCGCCGCGGGCAACTTCTGGGGCTGGTGGGTACGTCCGGTAACTCCTCGGAGCCGCACCTGCATTTTCAGGTCACAAACGGTCCCGCTGCGCTGATGTCGAATGGAATTCCCTATCTAGTGCGACGGTTCAGCGCGACCCGTCGTGGAGCCTCAACGGCCGCCTACGACAAAGCAACCGTGGACGGCAAGCCGCTGGCAACCGAGCGCCTGGTCGGCAGGACGCAGCACGAGCGGGAGTTGCCACTCGATCTGTGGATCACCGATCTGCCCGAGTGAGATGTTCATGTTGTTGGGATCGCTGCACCGCAGCATGTGAGTCAGAGCGACCAAGAGTCGGTGCAGTCTGACATGTCAATCGGCGGATGCATGACACCGACACGACCCGCCCTACTCCTACAATTTGCAACACGCGGTGCGTCAGGTTGCGCGGCGCGGTGGCGAGGACACTCAGCAAGCCGTAGCCGAAGCGCTTTCACTGGCGCCGCGGCGCTAAAGCGGGGTGGCAATGATTCTGTCCGGCATCTCGGTCGGGTTTGTCACCGCATTCGCAGCGGGACTCACGGCTTGGTCCATACGTTCTGCGCTGCGCAGAGTGGGGGACTTTGTCAGCGACTTCGCGGAGATTTGCCGCGAAGAAGTCTGAAACTGGTGTCCGATAAACCCGTGAAAGGCACCGGATCAGTTGAATCGGTCCCTCGCGAACCGCACGAACTCCTTCAGGGCGCCACGCCCGTCCTCGAATAGCTCGTAATTCGCCGAGTTAGTTTGATCCTGTGTGTAGAGTGAAAGGTGGCTCGTCTCGGCGAACAGTTCGACCGTGGCCAGGTCGGTCACATAGATATACGGCACTGCAGAGCCGACCGGCGGCGGGTGCACCGGCACGCCAATACCCAGCTCGCGTGCCGAGACGTTTTGCAGGTTGAGCACTACTCGCCGGTCGTCCGCCTGCAGAATGACTGCTGCGGCTGCGACTCGCGCGTTTGTGGGATCGACGAACGAGCCTACCGACCAGATATATCCGACGAGCGCGTAACTAATCCGCCCGCTCTGATCGACCGCGACGGCAGCCAACGTGACGTAGTCCCGCCCCATTCCTGAATTCCCGCGAGCGAAGACCAGGGGGTGGCGGACGACAGCAACAGTCGCACCAGTAGCCTCGTCGAGATACTCGATGGGACGGCTGCTGGAGGCGACGGCCAGAGCCGTAACGACCAGAGATGCCAGCAGCCAGGCATATTTTCGCCGTCTGACGGCTATACGGGTGCTCATGTTGCTCACGGCGTGACCAAGCTACCCGGCCCGGAGCCCCAACGCCAGAACCGCGGCCGTGTCGAGGGCGCTGCGAGAAGGCAGGTGCCGGGACTGGGCAGGCGCTGTGCTGTCACAATCTTCTTGTTGCTTGGAGAGCGAACGCCGCATAGCCAACCCCGGCAGGCAATGTATGCATGCCCCATGCCAATGGAGCCAACCGTTTGATCTGTACCACGACGGAAGATGACAGCCTGCGGCCGCGTCTTTTTGAAATGTAAACTCCTCCGACGTCAAATTGACGTTAGCTTACTGGTGCTATGCGCTTTTCGAGACCCATTGTCGCTGATCCGCGCGCGCGTCGATAAGGGTCACCGGCTCTTGTGTTGGCGGTGGGGGTGGGATTCGAACCCACGGAAGGCGTGAGCCTTCGGTAGTTTTCAAGACTACTGCCTTCAACCACTCGGCCACCCCACCAAAACTCAAACAGCCACAAAGAAGCAGGCTTTCAAGACCGGGGCATTCAAGCGCTCTGTCACCTCTCCGTTGGGCCCTTACCGGCCATTTGAATTTTATCAGGCCGAGCTACATCGCGAGCACGCCATCGTTCGCACCACGAGCTTATCCCTCGAGATGGCGCGGGGCTTCCTCGCTGAGCAGCCTGGGGGTGCTACTTGATCGGATTCAGAGACTGCGGCGCGCTCTGCGCGGCGGGGAGCAGCTCGTCGAGACTCACTCCGCAGTACGGGCAGAAATTGACCTTCGGCTTCAGAAGGCCGATGCCAACTTGCATGCCGATCTGCCCCAGGCGGGTCTTGCATTTGGGGCAACGAACGAAGAGCTGCAGGCCGAGGGCCGCGGAAGCAAAGATCGCCATAGCCACGAACGGAACGTAAGGTTGCTCACGGTCGTGGCTGACTGCGAGCCAGCTCGGAATCAAGAGCCACGCCAGGAAACCGATTGCCATGAACCATCGGACCCGGCGCTTGATGTGGCCGCGGATTGTCTCGCCCATTGGGGTGCAGTTAGTGACCTGCCCCGGCGGCAGTTGTGACGTTCCACACCTTCCTAACCACTGCCGGGCTGTGCGGCGGCCGCCACTGTTCTGGTGGACGCCATGCACAGTTCGCAACCGGCCGATGCAGGTGTACCGGGCCTGCGTCGCCTCGCTTGCCTAAGCTGCCCCCATCGGGTTGTGGCGTGCTCGTGAAGGTGACCTATGGAAATCCTGCTGATCGATATGGGTGCTCTCGCCATCTTTCTGGGTTATATGGCGATCGTATACTGGCATGCGGTCTCGCACGATTCCCGACCCCGGGACCGTGCACGCATCGACCTCATGCGGAAAGCGCCCTGGAGTGGTGCTGGTCTGCGGCAGGCGTGGCTCAGCTGGGTCGCGAAACAGCACGAGCGAGGTCGGCTCGCTCGTCAGTCGGGATCGACCAACGCTCGTCGCAACTGATGCAATAACCCTCGATCTCCGCGCCCGACCTCAACAGTTCCACGAGTTCCTCGCGCGCATATCCGGTCAGCAACCGCTCGTGACCGCATTTCGGACATTCGGAGGAGAACTGTGGTGACGGGCTCATCGGGTAGTCTCCATGCAACACCCGTACACACGCATGCCGGGCCTAATCGGCGCAGCCGTACAGGGTTTCGTTTTCGCTCCGCTGCGAGATGGCATGCTTGCCCTGCTTCGCGCACTCGGCCTCGGCCTGCTCGAGCGCCCGCGCCTCGCGCCGCTCATCGACATCGGGTCGCATGGCTCCGGGCGCGGAGGGGCTTTCGACTGGGGGACCCGCCGCGCAGGCGGCGAGCAGCGTGATGCAGGGCAAGACCATCCGTTTCATACAGCTCAGCCCTTCCTGTCCGCAGCCCTGCGCCCGTGTTGTCGCATTAGTGTAACACCGCGGCGGGACGAACCCGTTGCCGGTGAGGATGGATCCGCTGCCGCACCACTGACGCCACCGGGGCCCCAGGCGTCTCATATGCACGGCAACAATCCGGGGAGAGAGGCATGAGGACGACGACCTGGGCGATTCTCGGATCGCTCGTGATCAACCTGATGCTGGCGCTGGTCATCGCCGCGGTGTTCAGCGCCCCGCCGCCAGCGCGGGCGGCGGAAGCCGCGCAGTGCCCGACGCATGGAGCCGCGACCGGCCGGCCGGCGCCAGCGCAGCCGGGCCGTTCCGGGCACCGCTACATCGTCGCGGTGCGTATGGGCTGGGCATAGGGCCGATTCGAGCAGGTCAGCTGGCTGCGATGCTCTCGCGCCTCGCCGACGAGCGTGCCGAGCTCAACATGGCCAGCGCTGCGTAGGTAACCACGGCGGTCACCAGCCAGCGCATGGTGGTGAGTGGCAGGCTCTTCACAATGTAGAACGCCACGAGCACTCCGACGAAGCTGCCAAGCGTCAGGCCCAGTGCCGATACGTGGGAAAAGCGGCCCGAGCGAAAGAACCCGAGGCTCGCCACCGGCTGCAGCAATCCATCGCTGGCCATCATGATTGGGAACGCGGCCAACGGGTGCATGCCGAGCAGCGCCAGCAGGATCATGAGCGGTGCGTAGTTTCCAATCCCGATGCACATCAGCGCACCGAGCACGAAGCTGACACTCACCGCGACGACGAAGCGCCAGCCCACGAGCCCGAAGGCCTCGCCGCCGGGCGGAAAAATATCGAGAAAATGGACGAAGTCCCCGTGCCCTATCGACAGCTCGTGCAGGTTCCTCATGGCAAAGAAAAATGCCGCGATGAGCAGTGCGACCCCCATGAACAATTGAATGGAGCGCCGTGGCATCCGGCTGACCACCCCCGCGCCGAGCCACGCCCCGATGGTCGCCGTGGCTACCATGCACACGAGCAACGCCGGCTGCACCGCGACCGCGGACAGGAACAGTATGGTCTCGAGAAAGGCCGCCGGGTTGAGTCCGACGTTGAGCGTGCCTGGAATCAGCTCGTCCGCTGGTCTGCCGCGGAATTTGAATAGCGCCGTGGTGGGGGCAAAGGAACCAATCCCGAGGGTGTCGAGGAAGGTCGTCAGGCAGCCGATGCCGACGTCCGGAAGGTCGGGGCGACCGCCGAGCCGATGCCGGCGTACAGCCCAGATCCAGCCGATGACAAAGGCGATATTGACAAGTACCAATGCGACCAGGAGTCCGGCATTGGTCGCACTCATGGCTCCCTCTAGGTCCTGAAAGGCACATGCGCGCGCAGCCGGCCGCTCAGTCGCGCGAGCCCATCGATACAACGCAGGTACTGGATCGTGGCACGCGCACCGACGCCGCTCAGCGCATGGAACGGCAGCGGCATGACCGGCGAGACGGGGAAGCCGAGGTCCGCCACTTGTGCGCCGAGCGCGCGCCGCGCCAGCACTCGTCCCAGAACGGTCGCCATGGCTACGCCACGCCCGTTATAACCGAGCCCCGCCAGCAGGCCCGGTGCGGGCTCGTGCAAATGGGGCAGCTGGTCCTGCGTGATAGCCACCAGGCCTCCCCAGTGATATTCGAAAGGAATGCCCTTCAGCTGCGGATAGATCTCGTGCGCCGCGTGATAGTGATACTGCACATCTCGCAGCTGCGGTGACTGAGCGAAGGTGCCGCGGGAGCCGAGCACGAGGCGTCCGCTCCCATCGAGGCGAAAGTAGCGCAGCAGATGCCAGGTGTCGGAAGCAGCCTGTCCCTCGGGCAGTATCGTGCTGCGCAACTCGGCAGGAATCGGCGCGGTCGCGACCTGGAAGGACGGCACTGGCACCATCGTCCGCCGCAGCTCATCGCTGATCGCGCCGGTGTAGGCATCGGTCGCAATGATCACCACGGGAGCGCTCACGCTGCCCTGGGGCGTGTCGATGGTCCAGGACCCGCCGCGCCGGCCGAGGCGCAGCGCGGGGCTGTAAGTGTGGATTCGGCCGCCGGCGCGCAGCACCGCCTGCGCGAGTCCCCGTACATAGGCGAGCGGCTGCACCGTACCGCCGCGCCGATCGAGGAGCCCCCCGCAGTAGAGCGCCGAGCCTGTCAGCTGCAGCACCTCACTGCGCGAGAGCAGTGACACCGCGGCACCTCGCCGCAACCATTGCTCCACGCGCCGCCCCAGCTGCTCGAGCGCCGCCTCCGAGGTAGCCGGTTGAATCCAGCCGGCGCGCCTGGCCTCGCATTCGATGCCATGACGCGCGATGAGATCGAATACCAGGTCGGGTCCCGCACCGGTGGTGGCTACCAGACGCCCACCGGCATAGGGGCCCAGCAGCCGCTCGAGGGTGTCCGGATCTGGCTTGACACCGGGGATGACCTGCCCGCCGTTGAGACCGGAAGCGCGCTCGCCGATGCCGGTCGCTTCCACCACCACGACCTCACGGCCTGCTTCGGCCAGATGCAGCGCCGCAGAGAGTCCTGTGTAGCCGGCGCCGATCACCACTGCCTGGGCACGCTGCGCTCCACTGAGGGGGGCGCAGGCCGGGCCGGGAGGCGCAGTGACCGACCAGAGCGATTGCAGCTTCACCACCGGCATGGCTATCGATTATCGATTATTGCCTATCGTTCGTTTGCCGTGCGTCGGCCCGGAAGTTGCGTGCCCTCGCGCCACCCGGTCCTGGCCATTATGCCCCAGCCGGCGCCTTCCGCCGTCCCCCGCGTTGTGCGAGACTCGCGCCGGGCCGCAATCCAACGATGCAGCCACGGCCCCACGGGGTGACCGATGCGATCCGCCCATCTGCTCTGCGCGGTATTGTCGTGGCCGCTGCTCGCGGCGCACGTGCTTGCTGCCCCGCCGCCGCTCCCCACCGAGCATCTCACAGTCGAGCGCCTGCCGCCGCGCAGTCCGCACTGGGTGTACATATACGATTACGTATTTGACAACGAGATCGATGCGCGCGTGTATCTGTTCGACGGTGACAGCTACCGGCGACTCGGTCAGATCGGCGCGGGTTTCTACGCCAGCGTCAACCTGTCCCCCGACCACGGGACTACCGCGGTAGCGTCCACTTACTTCGCGCGTGGCAGCCGGGGTGCGCGTACCGACGTGGTGGAGTTCACCGACAACACGACGCTCACGGTGAAGCACGAGATTCTGCTGCCCTCGAAGCGGGCCCTGTCCGTTTCCAGCCTCTTCAACCTTGCCTACAGCCCCGACGGGCGCCTCCTCTATGCCGCTTACATGACTCCGGCGGCCTCCTTCGGCGTGCTCGATCCAGCAGCGGGCACGATACTCGGCGAGATCGACACTGCCGGCTGCGTCGAGGTGATTCCCTCGGGCCAGTACCGGGTGTCTGCGCTCTGCGAGAGCGGCCGCCTGCTCACCGTAACACTCGACGCACAGGGCCACGAGCTCGCGCGTGCCATGTCCGCGCCGTTCTTCGATGCCGACCAGGATCCGGTGTTCGTCCAGGGAATTCCCACCACGCGCGGGAATGTGTTCCTCTCCTTCCTCGGCGAGGTGCACGAGATTGACTTCAGCGGGGCGCAACCCGCGTTCACCGCACCCTGGTCGCTGGTCAGCGCCGCCGAGAAGGGGCACTGGCGCCCGGGCGCGAATCAGTTGGGCGCTGTCCACCGCGAGCTCGGGCGTTTGTACGTACCGATGCACGAAGGGGGTGAAGGTACGCACAAGGATGGTGGCACCGAAATATGGGTGTACGACCTGGCGAGCCACCGGCGCCTGGCACGCTGGCCGCTCAAGCCGCACGGCCTGTCGCGCGTCACTAGCGTGCAGGTATCGCAGGATCCGGCGCCGATCCTTTTTGCCGCGACCGAGACGTCCGATCTGGCGGTGTTCGACGCGCTCACCGGTCGACTGCGGCACATCACGAAACACGTCGCGCAGTCGCCCTGGATGTTGCTCAATCCGTAAGCACGGAGTCCATGATGCGGAAACTCGATCAGTTGTTCGAACACTCGACCCGCTCACTGGCGCAGCGCACCTCGCGCCGGAGTGTACTGGCGTCGCTCGGGCAGCTGGTCACCGGCGCGGCGTTGCTGCCGTTACTGCCGGTAGATCGCGCCGGCCGTGCGCAGGCGGCAGAAACCAAGCCGCGCGCTGACAGTCCGGAAGACTGCCACTATTGGAAGTACTGCGCGATCGACGGCTTCCTCTGTTCCTGTTGCGGCGGCACCTCCTCCTCCTGCCCTCCCGGCACGGCGCCCTCACCCATCTCCTGGATCGGAACTTGTCATAACGCTGCCGATGGTCGCGACTACATCGTGTCGTACAACGACTGCTGCGGGAAGAGCACCTGCGCCAGCTGCGACTGCGTGCGCAACGAGGGCGAGAAGCCGGTCTACCGGCCCTCGCGCAACAATGATCTCAACTGGTGCATGGCAAACGCCGACGTCAACTATCACTGCACGGTGTCGGTGATCCTCGGGGTCGCCGAGAAATGACCCGGCACTGCTCCGGGTGCGAAACGCCCAGCGCGCGCCATTTAGCAGTTGCGGTCGTGGTTCACCTCACCGCCACCGTCTGCCTCGTCATCGCACTCGCGTGCGCTTCAGGTGCGCGAGCTGCCGATACGCCGTCCTATCCGCAAGGTGCCGCGGCTTTCCAGGGCAACTGCGCCCTCTGCCACGGCACCGCGGGCGCGGGCGTGGCCGGACTCGCACCGCCGCTCACCGCGTATCCCGCCCGTTACGCTGCAACCCCGGAGGGGCGTCGGCAGCTGGCCATGACGCTGCTCTATGGAATGTTCGGCGCGATCAGTGTTGGTGAGGCGCGTTTTAACTCGCAGATGCCCGATTTCGGCCGGCTCGATGATGCGACACTCGCCGCAACGCTCAACTTCGTGGTGTTCGACCTGGCGCACGCCTCCGCGGATGTGAAGCCGCTGACTGCCGCAGAGATCGCCAGCGAGCGTAGTCACCCGGTGGATGCTGCTGCGGTGCGCGCGCACCGCCAGAGCCTCCCCGCGCCGGGGTCCTGAAATATGTGGCCGCGCGCAGTACCGCTCGGCGCCGCGCTGGCAGCGAGCTTCATCGCCCACGCCCTGTGCGCCAGCCCGGCACAGGACTACATGCTCTATTGCATGGGCTGTCACGGCGCTCAGGCGCAGGGTGTGCCCGGAAAGATTCCACCGCTCGCCGTCTCGCTGGCACTTTTCATGCGCACGCCGGAAGGACGCAATTACGTGCTGCGCGTCCCGGGTGCCGCCAACTCCGCGCTCCCCGATGCGCAGCTCGCCGCCGTGCTCAACTGGCTCGCCATCAGCTATGGCGCGCCGGACGGGCCGCCGCCGGCACCTTTCACGGTGTCGGAGGTTTCGAGCGTGCGCCGCATGCCGCTCGCCGATGTGCAGGCTCGGCGGCGCGAGGTCATCGGCACGCTGGCCGCGAGCGGCGCGGCGCCGCCGGCGCAGTACTGAGCGTGCCGGCTGCGCCTCGCCGCGAGCTCACGGGTGCGCGCGCTCCGCGCCGCACCCACCCTGCTTAGTACCGGTAGATCGCGGTGACGCCTATGGTGCGCGGCCTGAAGGTGTACTGGCGCTGCAGGCGGCTGTTGCCATCACCCGGATCGATGGTCCAGTTGTAAGCGGTGATGGCGTGCGTGTTCGTCAGGTTGTCGCAGAACGCCGCGAGCGACAACGAGCCGAATTGCATGCCTCCCCGAACCGTGGTGAAGGTAGTCCCCGGGAGCACGTAGTTGTTCGGGTCGTACTGCAGCGTGTTCGGATCCTGCGCCGCGGTCGGCCACTTGGCGCGCCCCTCGTAGGTGTAGTCCACTCGCAGGAAGCTCTCGTGGGCGAACAGCTTGAAGCGGTACTCGAGCCCGGCCGCTATCGTCACCGGCGTGGTCGCCTGCCCATATCCCGACTCGGCGGTCTGACCCACGATGGCATCGCCGTTGGCAACGATCGGCGAGGTCTCAGAGCCACTCAGCTTCGAGTCCTGCGTGTAGCGCGCCGAGTTGTAGCCCGCCGCCAGATCGAGCAACAGGGAATCGGTGAGCGATGCCTGCAGCTCGAGGTCTGCGCCCTTGGAGGCTGCGCGCCCGAGGTTTGAGATGAAGGAGATCTGGCAGATCGGTGGCACCACGACCTGCTGGATGTTGTTCCACTTGATGTAATAGATGCTGCTGGCGATCCGGATGCGGTTGTTGATGTTGTTCTTGGCGCCGATCTCGTAGCTGTCCACGGTGTCGGAGTCGTACTGCGTCGGCGCGTTCGGGATGCCGAATGCCACGAAGTCCTGCGAGCAGGCCGCGTAAGGCAGCGGATTGTTGGCGCCGCCCGGACGGAAGCCCTTGGCGTAGGTGGCGTAGAACATGTTGTTCGGGTCGGCCTGATACTGAACGCTCAGTTTCGGGGTGAAGGAGTTCTCGGAGTTGCTGCCCGACCCGCGCGCTGATGGTCCAAACAGCTGCGGGCCACCCGTGTAAGTATCGAACGAGTACTTGTTCTTCGAGAAGCGCGCGCCGGCCGTCAGTTTGAGCTTCTCGGTGGCCGCGAACGTTGCCTCGCCGAACACGGCATACTGCTCATCCTTCGCGTGGGTTTGCAGGAAGTAGGAGTCCTCGGGGAAGTCAGGAGAGTACCCTACGCCGAAGACATCGACGATGTTGGGGTCGCCGATCAGCGCGTTCTGCAACTGGCTCAGCATCGGATCGTGAATCTGCTCCAGATAGCTCTGGCGGTTCTCGCTGAAGAACAATCCGGTGGTCCACAGCAGCCGCGCGTTCGGATCGCTCGACTGCAGGCGGAATTCCTGGCTGATGTTGATCTGCCCGTTATCAACCGTTGAGGGCGAGGTGTAGTTGCTGGCACCCGGAGGCAGGTGAATGCCGTTGCCATCAATGAGCGGATAGGAGCCGCTCACGTACGGTGGGAGGAAGGCATAGATCTGATAAAAGCCCAGGTTGTAGAGCGTGCCCTCGTAGCCGTCCTGGTTGGTGCGGTCATAGTAGGAGGTGTTGGAGATGAACTGGGCTGCACCGAGGTCCCCCTGGATCTTGAGCGAGGCGAGATAGAATTTGTCGGGCACGCGCCGTTGTGTCGGGTCCGCGTTGATGAACTTGCCGTTGCCCGCATCGGAGTACAGCGGCCAGAAGTTATTGATGTCGTGGCGCTTCGAGTCCTGGTAGTAGATCGCAGGTGTCAACGACCATTTGTCGCTCGGCATCCACAGGAAGGCGAGCCGCGCCAGATAATTGTCGACGTAATTGGCATTGCTCTCGACGGGTGCGAGCGTCACCGGATTGATGTCATCGACCCAGCCGCCATCGCGGCGGTACCACAGCGTGATGCGCGCCCCGAGCGTATTGTCGATCAGCGGGCCGCCGATGGCGAAGCCGCCCTCATAGCTCGGTGCTCCACCATCGGTGGTGGAGACTTCCGCGCGGGCGTAGACGCTGGTGCGATTCACGCTCGGCTGCGTGGTGATGTAGCGCACCGTGCCGCCCTCGGAACCGGCGCCAAACAGCGTGCCCTGCGGACCCCGCAGCACCTCGACGCGGTCGATGTCGAAGGACTTCGGCAGTGCCTCGTCAGGATTGAAGGCCAGCGCGCGCATCTGAATCGGGGTGTCGTCGATGTAGATGCCGGTGGTACCTGCGCCGCCGGTACCGGCGATGCCGCGGATGGAGATGTTGTTGGTGCCGGAAGTGTCGAAGCTCACTCCCGGGGTGTAGCGCGCGACCTCGGAGAAATCCTTGATGCCGCGAGCATCGAGATTCTCCTCGGTGAGCGCCATCACGCTGATCGGCACCTTGGAGAGACTCTCTTCGCGCCGTGTGGCGGTGACCACGACCTCCTGCAGTCCGGGCACGGCGCCGGTCTCGGCGGCTGGCGCCTGCTCCTGCGCCCAGCTCGTCGGCGCCGCGCTCAGCAAAGCGATCAACACAGACCCTGCCGCACTGCGGCAGACGGCCGCGTGGGTGTTATGGCTGCGATTCATTTCATCTCCCCTCGATGTCTTGGACTCAGCCCCTCGACCAGCATCTCCCCAACCTCAAGACTGTCACAGGCCCGAGCCTAGGCTCAAGCTGCTCGGCGTCCCCGCCCTCATGAGCGCTCCGCCCTCGGCGTCGCGGGCGCGAGGGGGCGCTGCGCGATGCGCCCGCGCGCGGTGAGGTGGCGCGGTTGCAGCGAGCGGCTGAGTTCCGACATGTCTGCCTCTCGTTACTTTCCCGCACGCCGCTCCGGCCTGCGCGCGTGACCGCGCGAGGCGGCGCGTGCGCTCTGCAACAACAGTGGTGCAAGCTTGGTGCGCAGCTGCGCCAGCGTCCAGCGGCTCGTTGGCGCGGAAATGTTCACCGCGGCGAGCGGTGTACCGTCCTCTCCGAGCACCGGGGCGGCAATGGTGACATCGCCGCGGTAATACTCCTGATCGGACCAGGCGTAGCCTGCCTCGCGCGCTGCATCGATACGCTTGCCGATCTGCTGCAGGTCGGTGGGAGTTTGCGGGGTGTGTGCGCTCAGGCGCGAGCGCGCGAGAATGCGGCGTGCCGTCGCCGGCGGCAGTGCCGAGAGATAGGCGCGCCCCGAGGCGGTGCAGTACATCGGCAAACGCCGTCCGACAGGCATATGAATATGGAAGGGTTGCAGGCTCGGAAAGCGCGCGATGAACACCATGTCGGTCCCGTCCGGTTCCGACAGGCTCACCGATTCCCCGCTCGCCTGGTTCAACTCGATCAGATGTGCGGTCGCATGCTCGAGCAGCGCGTGGCCGGAGAGGTAGGCTTCGGTGAGCGACAGGGCGCGTACCGTCAGCACCCAGCGGCGCAATCGCGTGTCGCGGCGCAGATAGCCGAGACGCAGCAGCGTGTGGATACAGCGCTGGGCGGAGCTGGTGGTCATACCCGCGGCCGCCGCGAGCTCGGCGAGGCCGAGCGTACGCCGGTCGCCGCCGAAGGTCTCGAGCATGGTGAGCGCCTTCTGCACCGAGCTGTTGAACAGCGGGTCGCGTGGACGGAGCGGACCACCCTTGCGCGACGAGCGCTTCATTGAATGCAGTATAGGTCTATCGATAATCGATAGTCTACGCGGTGAGCCGCGTCACCCCGCCCATCCATGGCTGCAACGCGCTCGGCACGCTCACTGAGCCATCTGCCTGCTGATAGTTCTCCAGCACCGCGACCAGGGTGCGCCCGATGGCGAGCCCCGAGCCATTCAGCGTGTGTACCGGCTCGGGTTTGCCGCTCGCGGGGTTACGCCAGCGCGCCTGCATGCGCCGCGCCTGGAAAGCCTCGTAATTGCTGCAAGACGAGATCTCGCGATAGCGCTGCTGCGAGGGCAGCCAGGCCTCGAGGTCGTAGGTCTTGGCGCTGCCGAAGCCGACATCGCCGGCGCACAGCGCGACGCGGCGGAACGGGAGCTCGAGCCGCTGCAGCACGGTCTCGGCGTGCGCGGTGAGCTCCTCGAGCGCCGCATAGGAATCCGCCGGCCGCACGATCTGCACGAGCTCCACCTTGTCGAACTGATGGTTGCGAATCATGCCGCGCGTGTCCTTACCGGCCGCGCCCGCTTCCGAGCGGAAGCACGGTGTATGCGCCACGTACCTCAGCGGCAACGCGTCGGCGCTCAGAATCTGTTCGCGCACCAGATTGGTGACCGGCACTTCCGCGGTCGGAATCAGAAAATAAGCCTGCGGACCACCGTGCACGGCGAATAGATCTGCGGCGAACTTGGGCAGCTGCCCGGTGCCGGTGAGCGCTTCTGGCCGCACCAGATACGGGACGTACACTTCGGTGTAGCCGTGCTCACGCGTGTGCAGGTCGAGCATGAACTGTCCGAGCGCACGGTGCAGCCTCGCCACCTGGGCGCGCATGACCACGAAGCGGCTGCCGGCGATGCGTGCCGCGGCTTCGAAGTCGAGTCCGCCGAGCCGCTCGCCGAGCTCGACGTGATCGCGCGCTGGAAACTCGAAGCGGCGCGGCTCGCCCCAGCGCGCAAGCTCCTGATTGGCGTTCTCATCCTGGCCATCGGGTACCGAGGCATGCAGCAGATTGGGAAGTCCCAGCTGCCACTGCTCGAGCTCGCGCTGCACGCCTTCGAGCTCCGTCTCCGCGCGCACGAGTTCCGCACCGAGCGCTTCGCCGCGAGCGATCAGCGCGCCGGCGTTCTCGCCGCGCGCCTTGGCCTGGCCGACCTCCCTCGCCTGTGCGTTGCGTTCGGCGCGCAGGCGGTCGACCTCCACTGCCCAGGGTTTGCGTTTCTCCTCGAGCCCCTTCAGCGCACTCACATCGAGCACGAAGCCGCGGCGCGCGAGATTGCGCCCGACAGTTTCCGGCTCGGAGCGCAGCAGCTTCGGATCGATCACTCGGATCAGCCTTTCGTTGGCGCCTGCGACCGCAGTCGTGCGAGCGCCTCGCCTATTTTCACTTCCAGCCCGCGCGGGACCGGCCGATAGTATCGCCGATCCGGTAGCGCATCCGGCAGGTAACGCTCTCCGGCCGCGAACGCTTCGGGCTCATCGTGCGCGTAGCGATAGCCACGTCCATAGCCGAGATTTTTCATCAGCCGCGTCGGGGCATTGCGCAGCCGCAGCGGCACATCGAGCGTACCGAACTCCTCCACATCCGCCATGGCCGCGCCCATCGCCACATACACCGCGTTGCTTTTGGGCGCGCATGCCAGATAGACGACCGCAGTCGCGAGCGCCAGCTCGCCCTCGGGCGTGCCGAGGCGTTCATACGCCTGCCAGGCATCGATGCACAGCGTCAGCGCCCGCGGATCGGCGAGGCCGACATCCTCCACCGCCATGCGCGTCACGCGTCGCGCGATATAGATGGGGTCGCATCCACCATCGAGCATGCGGCACAGCCAATACAGCGCTCCATCGGGATCGGTGCCGCGCACCGCCTTGTGAAGCGCAGAGATCTGGTCGTAGAACTGATCGCCGCCCTTGTCGAAGCGCCGGTGGCTGCCAGTGGCTACCTCCTGTCCCATGGCAAGCGTCAGCTGCTGCGTACCCGCCGCCTCGGCGAGCCCGGCGGCGAGCTCGAGCATGTTGAGTGCACGGCGCGCATCCCCATCGGCGGCGTGCGCCAGAAGTTCGAGCGCTGCCGGGTCCGCATCGAGCTGCTGGCCGCCGAGACCGCGCTCGGCATCGCTGAGCGCGGTCCGCAGGAGCGACAACAGATCCTCGACCGACAGCGGACGCAACACGTACACGCGCGCGCGGGATAGCAGCGCGCTGATCACTTCGAACGAAGGGTTCTCGGTCGTCGCACCGATGAATGTCAGGGTCCCATCCTCCAGGTAAGGGAGAAAGGTGTCCTGCTGCGCCTTGTTGAATCGATGCACCTCATCCAGGAACAGCAGCGTCGGACGGCGCTCAGTGGTACGTGCCTTGCGCGCCGCCTCGACCGCCGCGCGGATATCCTTGACTCCGGCCATGACCGCCGAGAGGGCGATGAACTGCGCGCTGGCGGCCTGCGCGATGAGACGCGCGAGCGTCGTCTTGCCGGTGCCGGGCGGCCCCCACAGGATGAGCGAGTGCAGCTGGCCTGCCTCGATGCTGGCCGACAGCGGCTTCCCGGGACCGAGCAGGTGGCGCTGCCCGATGAATTCGGCGAGCTTGCGCGGCCGCATGCGGTCCGCGAGCGGGCGCAGCGGATCGTTCACTTGCGTGGGGTGCCGATGACATCCGCTCCGGCGGGCGGCTTGAAACTCACCTCCGCCGGGCGTACCGGTCCGTTGCGTTCGACCTTCTGGAAGACGATGGTGGCAGTCTGATCGAGCTTGTCCTCGAGAATCATGCGCCGCAGCTCGCCATGCTCGAAGCCAAAGAGCGCGCTGCGGAAATCCGCCTGCGTGCCGGCAGGCTCCACCAGCACCCAATCGAGCCCCTCGCGCTCGCCGACCGGAGAGATGGTGAAGCTCTTGCGCACATCGACCGCACCCGAGAGCAGCATGGCCGGTGTCGCCGACAGGGCCGCATCGACCGGCTTCACGGTGACCTGTTGCAGGTCGCGGTCATAGAACCACAGGTTCGTTCCGTCGCAGACCATGAGCTGCCCGGCACCCCCGGCGGGGGAAGCGGCGCGCGCGCTCGCACCCGCGGCGTCCGCGGTCACCGCCTGCGGATGGATGTCCCAGCTGAATTTACCGGGACGCTGCACGATGAGCGTGCCGGTCGCGCGATCGATCTCCCGTCCGTGCGGATCGGCCAGCGTCTGCAGGAATGTGGTGCGCAGCGTATGCAGGTTATCGAGGTACTTGTCGAGCGGCGTTGGCCCCGCGCTGGCGGGCGCCGCAGCGGGGGGCGCCGGACTTTCTGCTGCGGGCACGGGCGCACCGAGCGCCATGCTCGCCAGTGCCCCGAGCAGCCAGGGCCACTTTGCAGCCAGCACCTCAGTCCTCCGGCGGCGCTGGCGCCAGCACATCGCGTGCGCCATTCGGCTGCAACGGACCGACGAGGCCTGCGAGCTCCATCGCTTCGAGCAGCCGGGCTGCGCGGTTGTAGCCGATTTTCAGCCGCCGCTGCACGTAGGAGATGGAGGGCTTGCGCTCGCTGGTCACGATGCGCACCGCCTCGTCATAGAGCGGGTCGGCTTCAGCGTCCTCTCCGTTACCGCTACCGCTTTCGCCGTCTTCGCCCGTGAGGCCGGGGATCGGCGTCTTCGGGCCCGAGAGCACCTCCTCGATGTAGTTCGGCGGTGCCGGACTCTTCAGCGCCTCCACCACTCGATGGACCTCCTGATCGGAGACGAACGCACCGTGCACGCGGTTCGGGAGCGACGTGCCCGGGGGCAGGTACAGCATGTCGCCATGGCCCAGCAGCGTCTCGGCGCCCATCTGGTCGAGAATGGTGCGCGAGTCGACACGCGCGGAGACCTGGAAAGCGATGCGGCAGGGAATGTTGGCCTTGATCAGCCCGGTGATCACATCCACCGAGGGGCGCTGCGTGGCGAGCACCAGATGGATGCCGGAGGCACGGGCCTTCTGCGCAAGCCGCGTGATGAGCTCTTCGACTTTCTTGCCGACAACCAGCATGAGATCGGCAAGCTCGTCAACCACCACCACCACGTACGGCAGTTGCACGAGATCGGGGATCTCGCGCTGATCGATAGTCGGGTCGTTGGCCGCTCTCATCATCAGGATCGGATCGCGGATCGGCTTTCCCGCATCGTCAGCGTCCTTGATGCGGCGGTTGAAGCCCGCAATGTTGCGTACGCCGAGCGCGGCCATAAGCTGGTAGCGCCGCTCCATCTCCGCCACGCACCAGCGCAGCGCGTTGGCGGCCTGCTTCATGTCGGTGACCACCGGCGCGAGCAGGTGCGGGATGCCTTCGTAAACCGAAAGCTCCAGCATTTTTGGGTCGATCATGATGAGGCGCACGTGCTCGGCGGTCGACTTGTACAGCAGCGACAGCACCATGGCATTGATGCCGACCGACTTACCCGAGCCGGTCGTGCCCGCGATGAGCAGGTGCGGCATGCGGGTGAGGTCGGCGACCACCGGTGCGCCACCGATGTCCTTGCCGAGCGCGAGCGCAAGCGGTGAATGCATCTCGTCGTAGGCCTTGGAGCGGATGATCTCCCCGAGTGTCACCACCTCGCGCTTCTCGTTGGCGATCTCCAGACCCATCACGCTCTTTCCCGGAATCACCTCCACCACCCGTACCGACAGCACCGAGAGCGCGCGTGCCAGGTCCTTGGCGAGCGCGGTAATCTGGCTCGCCTTCACACCGGGCGCCGGGCGCAGCTCGAAGCGCGTCACCACCGGCCCCGGCTGCACCGCTACCACCTCGGCATCGATGGCGAAGTCCTTGAGCTTCATCTCTACGAGCCGCGAGAGCGCCTCGAGCGCTTCGGCGGAGTAAAGCGGCTCGCGCTGGGGCGGGTCATCGAGCAGCTTCAGCGGCGGCAGCTCGCTCGCCTTGGGTGGATCGAATAGCGGCACCTGCCGCTCGCGCTCGGCCCGCGCGCTCTTCTCCATCGCCGGCGCCGGCGCCTCGATGCGCGGTGGAGCGCGGGTCGCAGATTTCTTCTGTGCGCTCTCCACCGATTCCTTGCGCGCCTGGCGCCGCTCGCGGCCCTCCGCCGCATCGCGCGAGGAGCTCCAGCGTGCGCGTACCCAGCCGAGGCCCGCCCAGGCGGCGGAGCCGAGCCGGTCCATGACCGTGAGCCAGGAAACACCGAACGCGAGCGACAGTCCCGCCATCCATGCGCCGATCATCAGGAGTGTGGCGCCGAGGAAATCGAGCCCAGCCGCGAGTCCGCCACCGACGACGCTGCCAACGACCCCGCCAGCGCTCTGGCGCAGCACACCGGGCTGCCAGTGGAGTGTGGTGAGTGCGCAGCTCGCGACGAGTACCAGCGCGAATCCGAGACTGCGCACCAGTGTGTTGGCGCGCGAGCCGCCGCTATCGGTGCGCAGCCGCCGCTGCAGGCCCCAGCAGGCCCCCGCCAGCACCAGCGGGAACAGGAACGCCGGGCGACCGAACAGGAAGAACAGGACGTCCGCCACCCATGCGCCGATTACGCCGATGCGGTTGTGTATCGCGCCCGTGGTGCCGGTGAATGAGAAACCCGGATCCTCGGGGCTGTAGGTGGCAAGCGCCATGAACAGCACCAGCGCCACTATGGCGAGCACGATGATGGCGCTCTCGCGCAGACCGCGGCTCACCGCCGAAGTGAAACGCGACGCACTGCGCGCCTGCACGGAAGATTCCGCCAATCTGTGATGCTCCGTCTTAAGATAGATAGCTGCCATTATAGGGCTTGGTACCGTGAGATACCCATGACACGCACCCGCCACAGCCGCCTCATCATCCTGGGCTCCGGCCCCGCGGGCTACAGCGCAGCGGTCTACGCCGCGCGCGCCAATCGCGCGCCGCTGCTCATCACGGGCGTCGAGCAGGGCGGCCAGCTGATGACCACGACCGACGTTGACAACTGGCCGGGCGATGTCGAGGGGCTGCAGGGGCCGGCGCTAATGGACCGCATGAGACGCCACGCCGAGCGCTTCGCCACGGACATCGTGAACGATCACGTGCAATCGGTGGATCTCACGGTGCAGCCGCTGCTGCTGCGCGGTGATCTCGCTCACTACACCTGCGATGCCCTCATCATCGCCACCGGCGCGGCGGCGAAGTATCTCGGCCTGCCGTCGGAGGAAAAATTCCGTGGACGCGGAGTGTCGGCCTGCGCCACCTGTGACGGCTTTTTCTTCCGCGGGCATCGCGTCGCGGTGGTCGGCGGCGGCAACACAGCGGTCGAGGAGACGCTGTATCTGTCACACATCGCTCAGCACGTCACGCTGGTACACCGGCGCGACAAGCTGCGGGCGGAGAAGATTCTGCAGGACCGGCTGTTCCGCGAAGTGCACGCCGGTAAGATCTCGGTGATCTGGAACCACACGGTGGAAGAGGTACTCGGCGACGACGCGCACGGGGTCACCTCCGTGCGGTTGCGATCGCTGAGCGGCGCCGGGCCACGCGGGCTTGAAGTCACCGGACTGTTCGTCGCGATCGGGCACACTCCAAACACTTCGCTGTTCACCGGCCAGCTCGCCATGCGCGAGGGCTATATCATCGTGCGCACCGGTCTCGACGGCGATGCGACCGCCACCAGCATCCCCGGGGTATTCGCCGCGGGCGACGTCGCCGATCACGTGTACCGCCAGGCGATTACCTCTGCGGGCGCCGGCTGCATGGCGGCGCTCGATGCGGATCGTTATCTCGAGATGCTGGCGGCACAGCCGCAGCGGGAGAGCCGCGCGCTGTCATCGACGTGAACAGGACCGACTGTCACCACAGCATCGAGGACCTCGGCGCCGCACAGTGGAACGCGCTCGGCGCGGGCGACAATCCCTTCACCCGCTACGAGTTCCTCGCCGCGCTCGAGCACGCCCGCTGCGTCGGGCGTGGCAGCGGCTGGGAGCCGCGCTACCTGACGCTGCGCGATGCGCACGGCCCGGCCGCGGGAGCGGCGGCCTTCGTGAAAACCCATTCCTTCGGCGAATTCGTGTTCGACTTCGCCTGGGCGCGCGGCTATGAGCGGCTCGGCCGTCGCTACTACCCGAAGCTGACACTCGCAGCGCCGTTCACGCCGGCGACCGGCCCGCGCCTGCTGGTGCGGCCGGATCTCGACTGGCAGGAGCACGCCGACCGGCTGCTCGCCGAGCTCGAGCGCTACTCCATGAGCCACAGCCTGTCCGGAGTTCACGCCCTGTTCCTCGATGAGACGGTCCGCGCAGCCTGTGCGCGGCGCGGCTGGTTGTTGCGGCGTGATTGTCAGTTCCACTGGACCAATCGCGGCTACACGAGCTTCGAGGACTATCTCGCCACCTTCACCGCGGAGAAGCGCAAGAAGGCGCGGCGCGAGCGCCGACGGGTCGCGGAAGCCGGAGTGCACTTCGAGACGCGCTTGGGCGGTGAGCTCGATGAAGCGCTGCTCGATCGCATCTACGCTCTGCACCGCGACACCTTCCTGCGCCACGGGCATGAGCCTTACCTCACGCGCACGTTTTTCGGCGAAGCCGCGCGCACCATGCCGGAATCACTGATGGTCAAGCTCGCGCTACGCGGACGAACCGTGGTGGCGGTGGCCATTTTTTTTCAGAGCGCGCAGGCGCTCTATGGCCGCTACTGGGGGGCGGCAGCCGACTTTCATAGCCTGCACTTCGAGGCCTGCTACCACCAGGGGATCGAGTTCTGCATCGAGCGGCGCATCGAGCGCTTCGAGCCCGGTACCCAGGGTGAGCATAAGGTGAGCCGCGGGTTCGAGCCGGCCATCACCTGGTCGGCGCACTACATCGCCGATGCTGACTTTCGCGCAGCCATCGCCGAATACCTCGAGCGTGAGGGAGCGGCGGTGGATGCCTATGCACTCGAGGTGCAGGGCCACGTACCCTATCGTGCGCGGCGCGGCCTCGGACGTCTGGCATGAAGAGAATCACGTGGCTGTCACCGCAGGATGCGCCCGAGTGGTTCCCACCGCTGGAGCAGGCGCTCGAGGAGCCGGCGGGTCTGCTTGCCGCCGGCGGCGACCTCTCGCCCGAGCGGCTCATCGCGGCTTACCGCGCCGGTATTTTTCCGTGGTATTCACCCGGGCAACCGGTGCTTTGGTGGTCGCCGGATCCGCGCGCGGTGCTCTTCCCCGAGGAGTTTCATTGCACGCGCAGTCTCGCCAAGACGTTGCGCAACGGCGGTTTCACACTCTCGGTCGATCACGATTTCGCGGGCATCATCGACGGATGCGCCGCACCGCGCGCCACGAGCCCCGGCACCTGGATCACCTCCGAGATGCGTGCGGCTTACCTCGAGCTGCACCGCCTCGGGTGTGGGCACAGTGTCGAGGTGTGGCGCGCCGGGACGCTCGCCGGTGGACTCTATGGCGTGCGCCTCGGCGGTGTGTTTTTTGGAGAATCCATGTTCAGCCGCGCACGCGATGCCTCCAAGGCCGCGCTCGCGCATCTGGTGGCGCTGTGCCGCTCCAATGCGATCGTGGCTATCGACTGTCAGCTCCCCTCACGCCATCTGGCAAGCCTCGGGGCGCGCACCATCCCGCGTACTCAGTTCCGCGCGCTGTTGCGGGAGCATGCGCGCGGCGCCTGCGCTCCACTCTTGCCGCCTTGACAGGCCGACCCAGGCGACCAACGCAAGCACGATTTCGTGGCTGGCCGTGGGGTGGCTAGCCAGAGCAACGCGCTTTGTGCTCCAATTCGCGCCCCGTAAAGTCGTTCAGGGCGGTATGTCCAAAGAAGATGCGATACAGATGGAAGGCGAGGTCGTCGAGACCCTGCCCAACACGACTTTCCGGGTGAAGCTCAAGAATGGCCACGTGGTGACTGCGCACATCTCCGGCAAGATGCGCAAGAATTACATCCGCATCCTGACAGGGGATGCGGTTACGGTCGAAATGACGCCTTACGATCTCACCAAGGGCCGCATCATCTATCGCGGGCGCTGATTCACCCGGGGGCTATGGCAACACGGCACGCGCGAGCATGCCGCGGCCCTCAGGCCGGAACTGTCGGTGACTGCGCCGGCTCGCAGGTCAGGGCGAGCGATGCGCCATCCGGCGCAACCGACACCCGCACGTGTCCACCGCCGGCGAGCCGTCCAAACAGCAGCTCTTCGGCGAGCGGTCGCTTGATGTGCTCCTGGATGGTGCGGGCCATGGGCCGCGCGCCCATCTTCGGGTCGTAACCCTTCTCGGCGATCCAGCGCCGTGCCGCGTCATCGAGGGTGATGCTGACGCCCTTCTGCTCGAGCTGCGATTCCACTTCCAAGATGAGCTTGTCCACCACGCGCTCGATGGTGACTGGATCGAGCGCGGCAAACTGGATGACCGCGTCGAGGCGGTTGCGGAACTCGGGAGTGAAGATACGCCGGATCGCCTCCATGCCATCGCTCGCGTTGTCGGCGTGCGTGAAGCCGATCGAGGGACGCGACATCTCCTGTGCACCGGCATTGGTGGTCATCACGATGATGACGTGACGGAAGTCGGCCTTGCGCCCGTTGTTGTCGGTGAGCGTGCCGTGATCCATCACCTGCAGTAGCAGATTGAATACGTCCGGGTGCGCCTTCTCGATCTCATCGAGCAGCAGTACGCAATGCGGATGCTTGGTGATCGCTTCCGTCAGGAGTCCGCCCTGATCGAAGCCCACATAGCCGGGAGGCGCGCCGATGAGGCGCGACACCGTATGCCGCTCCATGTACTCGGACATGTCGAAACGCAGGAACTCCACCCCCATGGCAATGGCGAGCTGGCGCGTCACTTCCGTCTTGCCGACACCGGTGGGACCGGCAAAGAGGAAGCTGCCGACCGGCTTACGCGTCTCACCGAGCCCCGAGCGTGCCATCTTGATTGCAGCCGCCAGCGCCTCGATGGCGCGATCCTGCCCGAAGATGACGAGCTTCAGATTGCGCTCGAGATTCTTGAGGATCTCGCGGTCGGAGGTCGAGACGCTCTTGGCGGGGATGCGCGCCATGCGCGCCACCACATCTTCGATGTGCCGCACTTCGACAGTGGCCTCGCGCTCGGCCACGGGCTTGAGCCGCGCGCGCGCACCGGCTTCATCGACGACGTCGATGGCCTTGTCCGGCAGGTGCCGCTCGTTGATGTGGCGCGCGGCGAGCTCGGCGGCCGCACGCAATGCTTCGTCCGCGTATGTGATGCCGTGGTGCTCCTCGAAGCGCGGCTTGAGGCCGAAGAGAATGTCGATGGTCTCGGCCACCGACGGCTCGACCACGTCGATCTTCTGGAAGCGGCGCGCGAGCGCGTGGTCCTTCTCGAAGATGTGACGGTACTCCTGATAGGTGGTCGAGCCGATGCAGCGGATCTCACCGTTGGTGAGCACCGGCTTGATGAGATTGGAGGCATCCATGACACCGCCGGAGGCCGC
This sequence comes from Steroidobacteraceae bacterium, assembly GCA_035495655.1. Taxonomy (GTDB): domain Bacteria; phylum Pseudomonadota; class Gammaproteobacteria; order Steroidobacterales; family Steroidobacteraceae; genus 13-2-20CM-66-19. Next base: position 112,603 of record DATJFM010000044.1, on the reverse strand, counting down.
GCCGGCACCGATCACCGTGTGGATCTCGTCGATGAACAGGATGGCGCCGGGAAGCTTCTTCAGCTCGCCGATCACGCCCTTGAGACGCTTCTCGAAGTCGCCGCGGTACTTGGTGCCGGCAATGAGAGCTCCCATGTCGAGCGCAAACAGCGTGCAGTCGGAGAGCACCTCCGGCACCTGGCCCTCGACTATTAGCCGCGCCAGGCCTTCGGCGATGGCGGTCTTGCCCACGCCGGCCTCGCCGACATAGAGCGGATTGTTCTTGCGGCGCCGGCAGAGAATCTCGATGGTGCGCTCGACCTCGAGCTTGCGGCCGATGAGCGGATCGATACGGCCGTCCTGTGCCATGCGGTTGAGGTTGCTCGTGTACTTCTCGAGCGCGCTCCCGCCCTCGCCTTCGCGCTCGGCATCGGTGGACGATTCGTCCTTCTCGGAGGTCTTTTCCTCGGCGATCTTCGACAGTCCGTGCGAGATGTAGTTGACGACATCGAGGCGCGTCACGCGCTGGCGGTTGAGCAGGAATACAGCGTGGCTCTGCTTCTCGCTGAAGATCGCCACCAGCACGTTGCCGACGCCGACCTCTTTCTTGCCGCTCGATTGCACGTGGAACACAGCCCGCTGCAGTACACGCTGGAAGCCGAGCGTCGGCTGCACCTCGCGCTCTTCACCCTCCTCCAGGCGCGGTGTGGACTGCTCGATGTGATCGCGCAGCTCCTGCTTCAACTTCACAAGATCGGCCCCACAGGCGCGCAGCACTTCGCGCACCTTCGGGGTGTCGAGAATAGCGAGCAGCAGGTGCTCGACGGTCAGGTACTCGTGGCGGGCCTCGCGAGCCTGATGGAACGCATCGTTGAGACAGTATTCGAGCTCGTTGGATAACACTTCATCGAACCTTTCAATTGGGCATCGAGTTCCGCTCGATCATCCTCCGCGGCGCAGCGCGCTCAGGCCTCCTCGAGCGTGCACATCAGCGGGTGCTGGTGGTCGCGCGCGTAGGTGGTCACCTGCGCCACCTTAGTTTCCGCGATCTCGTATGTGAAGACCCCGCACACCCCCTTACCCTTGGTATGGACCTCGAGCATGATGCGTGTGGCGGTCGGACGATTCATCGTAAAGAACTTTTCGAGCACATCGACCACAAACTCCATGGGGGTGTAGTCGTCATTCAGTAGTACTACTCGATATAGAGGCGGCTGTTTGACCTCCGGTTTCGCCTCTTCGACGAGGACACCGCTGTCGGGGCGGACCGGATGGAGATCGGGCATGGCTATCTTTATAGGGGTCGCGAAACGGCAACACAAGCCTGCCAGAATGTGGCGTAGTTACTCCTGCAGAAACAATTGCTTGAGAGCGCAAGCACCAGCCCCGTATGATTGCGCGAGCGAGGGCTGGGCACGCTGTGCTTGCGCTTCGCTGCAGGACACAATCGATCGCTTGCGCTTAAGTCTATGAACGCCGCTTCCTGGCTCGAAAGCTTGCCAGTGCAGGAGCGCTGGCGCGCACTGCTGCTGAAAGAGGGACCGCGTGTGGCCACGTGGGTGCTCGCGCTCGCCCTCGGAGTGCAGGCGGCGCTCATCGTGACCGATCTCGCCGGCGCAGGCCGGCGCGGTGGTGCTACCTCTGCGCTGCGGCCAGCCGCGGCAAGCCACGCGCTCAATCTGGCGGCGATCACCAGCGCACATCTGTTCGGCGCCGCCCCCGTCGCGAGGCAGGACGGCGCGAATGCGCCCCAGACCAGTATTCCGCTCGTGCTCACCGGAACCATTGCCGGTAATGATCCTCAAAACGGCCTGGCGATCCTTGGACAGACCGCACAGGCTGCCAAGGTCTATGCCGTCGGAGACAATCTGCCGGGAGGCCCGAAACTGCATTCCGTGTACAGCGATCGGGTGGTGATCGACCGTGACGGGCAGCTCGAGTCGCTCGCTCTGCCGCGCCAGATGAATGCCGGCAACGGGCCCCCGCCCTCCTCGGCGGTACTGCAGAGTGAGAATTCCTCGATCGAGCGCATGCGCCGCATGATCGCCGAGCAGCCGGGGCTGCTCGCGGATGTCATGCGGCCGCAGCCGGTCATGGACCATGGCAAGATGAACGGCTTCCGGGTGTACCCCGGCCGCGACCGCATGGCCTTCATGCGCCTGGGACTGCGCCCGGGGGACCAGGTCACCGCCATCAATGGCACTCCGCTCGATGACCGCGACCGCGGCGAGCAGATTCTTCACACCCTCGGTAGCTCGAGTGAGGCGCACGTCACGGTGATTCGTAACGGCCAGCAGCAGGATCTCGTACTGAACATTGCGCAGGTCGCCCAGGAGGCCGACAGCTTGGGGACGCAGGAGCCCCCGGGCGGAGCGGCCACCATGAACCCAAGCGGGAGCGCCGGCGCACCGTTCGCGCCTGCTCCGGGAACACCCATGGGCGAGCGGGCGGCAGCTTCACCGGCAGGCGCTGAGCCCGTCGGTGATGGCCGCGGCCAGTAACGGCCGCACGCGGGGGGAAAGGTTCAGTGACAGGTTTTCGCTCATTGGCTGTGTGCGCGCTCGCCATCGTGCTGAGCGGCTCGCTGGTATCGGCGCAGCAGGCGCAACGCATCACCCCGAACTTCAAGGACGCGGATATCACGCAGATCGCGGAAGCGGTCAGCGCCGCGACCGGCAAGAACTTCATCATCGATCCGCGCGTGCGCGCGCAGGTGACGATGCTGTCCTCCACGGCGATGTCGCCGGAGGCGTTCTACGAGGCGTTTCTCTCCATCCTGCAGGTCTACGGCTTCATCGCCGTGCCCTCGGGCAACGTGGTCAAGATCCTGCCCGACACCAATGCGCGCACGCTGCCTGCCATCGATCTCCCCGACCGGGTGAGCGCGACCTCCGATGAGATCGTCACGCAGGTCATCGATGTGCGCAACGTGAACGCGCCCGCGCTGGTGCCGATCCTGCGGCCGATGATTCCGCAGTACGGACACCTGGTGGCTTATCCCGCTTCCAACATCCTGATCATCACCGACCGGGCGAGCAACGTGAACCGCATGATGCGCATCATCCGGCGCATCGACCAGGTGGGCAATCAGGACGTCGAGATCGTGCCGCTGCAGAATGCGAGCGCGTCCGAAGTGGTGCGCGTGGTGAACTCGCTCTATCAGGGCGCCGCTGCCGCCGAAGGCACCGCGGTAAAGGTGGTGGCCGATGACCGCTCCAACAGTGTGCTGATCGGCGGCGACCAGGGGCAGCGGCTGCGCCTGCGGGCGCTCATTGCCCATCTCGACACGCCGCTCGAAGCGGGCGGCGATACGCGTGTGCGCTACCTGCACTATGCGAATGCGGAAAAGCTGGCACCGAAGCTCAAGGAGCAGATGACTGGCATCGCACAGGCGGCGGCAGGACCCGCCGGCCAGGGCGCGGCGGCGGCGAGCGCCGCGCAGTCAGCCGAGAAGAGCGCGATGGTGTGGGCGGATCCGACCAACAATGCCCTCATCATTACCGCGCCCGCCAAGCTGATGCGGGCCATCATGGCCATCATCGACAAGCTCGATATCCGCCGGCCGCAGGTACTGGTCGAGGCGATCATCGCCGACATCGACTACAACAAGAATGCGGAGCTGGGCGTCAACTGGGCGGCCTACTCCAACAGTGGCAGCAATGTGCCGGCCGGCTCCTTCGTAAGCCCTATCGGCGGCACCAGCATCGTCGATCTCGCCGGCGCCGTGCAGAACCCGGCCAACGTCACGACGACGCTCCTCCAGGGCACCACCATCGGTGTCGGGCGCATTGCCGCCTCGGGGCTCAACTTCGCCGCGATCGTGCGGGCGATCCGCTCGGACACCAACGACAATATCATCGCTACGCCCTCCGCCATGACCATGGATAACCAGGAGGCGGAGCTGAAGGTGGCGCAGGAAGTGCCGTTCATCACCGGTCAGTACACTGCCAACAACACCGCGGTCGTCGGTGGCGCCGTGAATCCGTTCCAGACCATCCAGCGCGAGGAGGTCGGTACGATCCTCAAGATCACCCCGACCATTTCCGCCGAAGGCAGCCAGGTGATGCTCAAGATCTCCATCGAGAGCTCGAGCATCGGTCAGAAGCCTGCGGGCGCGGTCGATCTGGTGACCAACAAGCGCACGGTCAGCACTACGGTGCTCATCGAAGACGGTGGCATCGTGGTGCTCGGCGGACTGATCGAGGACGACATGTCCAAGGGCGAGAGCAAGGTGCCCTACCTCGGCAGCATCCCGATCATCGGGCTGCTCTTCAAGACACGGAATCAAAGCTCCACCAAGAACAACCTGATGATCTTCATTCGCCCGCAGATCATGCGCGATGCGAATCAGGCGGCGTACGAGACCGAGCTCAAATACAACTACATGCAGAATCAGCAGCACCCCATGTTCCACACGAGCCCGAGCGACCTCCCGCCGCTGCTGCCGGGCGTGCCGCCGGGCAAGCTGCCGCCGCTGCCGCCGCCGCCACCGCCGGGTAAGGACAGCGCGCAGGGACCGGCCTCTCCGGGTGCGGCACCAGCCGCCAAGCCCTCTGACTCCCAGTCCGCAGTTCCGGCGACTCCGCCCGGCGCGGTCCCACCCGGTGCACCGGCTCCGGATAATGCTGCGACTCCTGCGGGCAGTCCGCCGCCTTCCGACACCGCCCCGCCGCCCCAGAGCAAGCCATGAACGATGTCGCCCACGCCCACGCCGCAGGCGCCGACAACGCCTCCGGCAGGCGCCTGTCATTCGCGTTCGCCAAGCGCCACGGCGTACTGGTGCACCGCTTCGTCGACAGCGTCGCCGAGTGCATCTACCGTGACACCGCCACACCACAGGCGCTCGCCGAGGTGCGCCGCTACCTGCGCTGCCCGCTGCGCCTCGCGCGCGTTCCGGAAGCGCAGTTCGATGAGCTGCTGCGTCAGGCGTACGAGGCGGGCTCGGATGCCATGCAGGCGGTGGAGGGGCTCGATGACACGACCGATCTCGCCCACCTGGCGCAGGATCTGCCCGAGCAGGCAGATCTGCTCGACAGCGAGGACGATGCCCCGATCATCCGCCTGATCAACGCCGTGCTCACCCAGGCGGTCAAGGAGAATGCCTCCGACATCCACATCGAGCCCTTCGAGAACCGCCTGGTGATCCGCTTCCGCGTCGATGGCGTGTTGCGTGAGGTGCTGCAGTCGCGCCGTGCGGTGGCGCCGCTCGTGGTATCGCGCGTGAAGGTCATGTCGCGCCTCGACATCGCCGAGAAGCGCCTGCCGCAGGACGGCCGCATCAGCCTGAAGATCGCCGGCCGGGCGGTCGACGTACGCGTCTCGACCATTCCCTCCGGGCACGGCGAGCGCGTCGTGCTGCGTATTCTCGACAAGCAGGCCGGCAGGCTCGACCTGAACTCCCTCGGTATGGATCCGCACACCCAGGGGGCGATGGATGAGCTCATCCACAAGCCCCACGGCATCATCCTCGTGACCGGGCCCACCGGCTCCGGCAAGACCACCACGCTCTACGCGGCGCTCGAGCGGCTGAACGACAACACGCAGAACATCATGACCGTGGAAGATCCGATCGAGTACTACATCGACGGAATCGGTCAGACCCAGGTCAACACCAAGGTCGAGATGACCTTCGCACGCGGGTTGCGCGCGATACTGCGCCAGGACCCGGATGTGGTGCTGATCGGTGAGATTCGCGATCTGGAGACCGCGCAGATCGCGGTGCAGGCGAGCCTCACCGGTCACCTCGTGCTTTCGACGCTTCACACCAACACGGCCGCTGGCGCCATTACGCGCCTGCGCGATATGGGCATCGAGCCCTTCCTGCTCTCCTCGAGCCTGATTGGGGTGCTGGCCCAGCGCTTGGTGCGCGTGCTCAATCCCGACAGCAAGCAGCCCTTCCAGGCTGGCGAGTACGAGCGGCGGCTGCTCAACCTGCGCAGCGATGAGTCCTCCCCGACGCTCTACCGGCCCGGGCGGGACACGGCCGGCGGCTACCGCGGGCGCTCGGGCATCTACGAGCTCATCATCGTCGATGACGCCATGCGCACCATGATTCATGACGGGGTGTCCGAGCAGGAAATCGAGCGCCACGCGCGCCTCAGCACCCCCTCGATCCGCGACGACGGCCGTGTGCGGGTGTTGCGCGGGGAGACTACCATCGAGGAAGTGCTGCGCGTCACACGTGAGGACTGACGGATTGACGCCCAGAGGCATGGGTCGCTGCGTTGAACGCGCCGCAGGCGGCTTTCAGCCCATATAAAAGATGGGCGCGTTCGAATACGTAGCCCTCGATGCTTCCGGCAGGGAGCGCAAGGGAATTCTCGAGGGCGACACCCCACGGCACATCCGTCAGTTGCTGCGTGAGCAACAGCTGCTGCCGGTAACCGTCTCCGAGGTTGCGCAGAAAGAGGCGACGCGCCAGCGCTCCTTCAGCCTGATACGGCGCGTCTCGGCGACGGATCTCGCTCTTTTCACGCGCCAACTCGCCACCCTGGTGCGCGCCGGATTGCCCCTCGAGGAGTCGCTGCTCGCGGTGTCGCAACAGACCGAGAAACCGCGGGTGCAGAGCATCATCCTCGGGGTGCGCGCCCGGGTGATGGAAGGCCACACCCTCGCCGATGGCTTTGCCGAGTTTCCGCGGGTCTTTCCCGAGATCTACCGGGCGACGGTCGCCGCCGGTGAGCAGGCCGGACACCTGGACAACGTCCTCGAGCGGCTCGCCGACTACACCGAAGGGCGCGATCAGCTGCGCCAGAAGGTGGTCGCGGCGATGCTCTATCCGATCGTGCTCACGGTGCTGTGCTTCGGAATCGTCTCGGCGCTGCTCGTGTACGTGGTGCCCCAGGTAGTGTCGGTGTTCGAATCGAGCAAGGCGAAGCTGCCGCTGGCGACGCAAGTGCTGATCGCCACCAGCGGCTTTCTGCGCTCCTACGGGATTTATCTGCTCATTGGGGTGGTGCTTGCCGTAGCGCTGTTCAGGCGCTGGCTACGCAACCCCGAGGCCCGCCGGCGCTTCCACCGTTTCCAGCTGCGCCTACCGCTCGTCGGCAAGCTCTCGCGCGGGTTCAACACCGCGCGCTTCACCCGCACCTTCAGCATCCTGTCGGCGAGCGCGGTGCCGGTGCTCGAGGCGCTGCGCATTGCCGGGGAAGTGGTCACCAACCTGCCGATGCGTGATGCGGTGACGGAAGCGGCCGCCCGGGTGCGCGAGGGCGCGCCGATCGGCCGTTCACTCGCTGCCAGCCGGCTGTTTCCACCCATGACCATCCACCTGATCTCCAGCGGCGAATCGAGCGGGCAGCTCGAGAGCATGCTCGAGCGGGCCGCCATCAGCCAGGAACGGGAACTCGACGGTCTGCTGGCGGCGCTCGTGGGACTGCTCGGCCCGGTGCTGATCGTGTGCATGGGGCTGTTCGTCATGGGAATCGTGTTCGCCATGCTGCTGCCGATCTTCGAAATCAATCAGTTGATCCACTGAGGGCGGCGGGGGCCGTAGCCGCGAAAAGCGCAGCACTTCACAAACCCTGCGCACGACATTGCAGTCCTGCCGAGTCTGATTTAAGTTCGCGCCGTCCAATTCCTGCAGACTGCCGTCCCGCATGAGCGAGAAGCCGGAATCAGACGAGTTCGAGGACGAAGAGGCCGACGAGCCTGTCATCGAGGATGGGGACGTCGATCTCGATCAGGTCATCAAGGACCTCGATCTGGCCAAGCGCCGCGGACAGAAGGCGGGCGATCCCGCGTGGCGGCGCCTCGAGCGGCTGCTCGAGGAAAAGCACACCGCCGAGCTCACCAGCGACTTCGAGGATTACGAGATCGGCGACGGGGTCGAGCCGCCGGGCCGCAAGGCGCGCCGCAAGCCGCGTTAGCGGACTCGCCGGACATTCCGCTCAGTGAAAATCGCGCGAGCGTGGCGTGAGCTCGCCGAGCATTCGTGAGCGGTCGATGAGACGGTGGGCGATGAGGTGCGTGACGCCTTCCTGGTGCTGAAGCTCCCCATGTACTTCCAGTAATCGCGATTCGATCATGGCCTGGCGCTGCTCCCGGCCGACACGCTCCCAGACGATGACGTTCACCTGGCCGCTCTCATCTTCCAGAGTGATGAATGTGACCCCGCTCGCGGTCGCTGGCCGCTGGCGCATGATCACGATGCCCGCGGTCCGCACGCGCGCGCCGTGGCCCGCCGCGATCAGCTCGGCGGCGGGGATGAGCGCAGCAGCGTGCAGCCGCTTGCGCAACAGCGCCAACGGATGTCGGCCGAGCGTGAGTCCCAGTGCAGCGTAATCGGCAGCAATCGCCTGCCCTTCGGTCGGTGCGGTAAGCAGCGGCCGGCCTTCCAGCTCGCTCGCCGGCAGTGCGCCGGTCGGTGCAAGTGGCAGCGGACGTTCAGTGCCCGCGACCTCCCAGAACGCGAGGTGCCGGTTGCCGCTCAGGGGAGCGAGCGCACCGGCCGCTGCGAGCGCCTCGAGATCGCCGCGATCGAGCGCCGAGCGTGCGGCGAGATCTTCGACGCTCGCAAAGGGCCGCGCGTTACGCGCGGCGATCAGGCGCTCCGCTCCCGCCTGGGAGAGCGACTTGACCAGACGCAGGCCGAGCCGCAGTGCCGGTTCGCCATTTTCGCATCGCTCGAGCGCCGCATCCCAGGCGCTGACGCAGGCATCCACCGGCCGCACCTCGACGCCGTGTACCCGCGCATCGCGCACCAGCTGCGCGGGAGCATAGAAGCCCATCGGTTGACTGTTCAGCAGCGCGCAGGTGAAGGCGGCGGGCTCGTGACATTTGAGCCAGGCGGAGTCATATACCAACAGCGCGAAGCTGAGACTGTGAGATTCCGGAAATCCAAACTCACCAAACCCCAGCATCTGCTGATAGATGCGCTGTGCAAAGTCCTGCGAGTAGCCCCTGGCGTGCATGCCGGTGAGCAACCGCTCGCGAAAGGGGTCGAGTCCGCCGGTTCGCTTCCAGGCCCCCATCGCGCGGCGCAACGCATCCGCCTCTCCCGGCGAGAAGCCCGCGGCGACGATCGCAATCTGCATGACCTGCTCCTGGAAGATCGGCACGCCGAGCGTGCGATGCAGCACCGCGCGCACTTCTTCACCCGGATATTCCACCGCTTCCCCACCGCAGCGGCGGCGCAGATAGGGATGCACCATGTCGCCCTGTATGGGACCGGGACGCACGATCGCGACCTCGATCACCAGATCGTAGTAACAGCGCGGTTTGAGGCGCGGCAGCATGGCCATCTGCGCGCGCGACTCGATCTGAAACACTCCGATGGTGTCCGCGCGGCAGACCATGTCGTAAACCGTCGGATCTTCGGCGGGCAACTCACCGAGCGTATAGCGCGTGCCGCGATAATCGTTCACCAGCCCAAAGGCACGCTTCAGTGCCGTCAGCATTCCGAGCGCCAGCAGATCGACTTTCAGCAGGCCGAGATCGTTGAGGTCGTCCTTGTCCCACTGCACCACGGTGCGCTCGGGCATGGCCGCATTCTCGATGGGCACCAGCTCTTCCAGCCGGCCCTGCGCGATCACGAAACCACCGACGTGTTGCGACAGATGGCGGGGAAAGCCCGGAAAGGCGGTGAGTTCACAGGCAAGCGGCAGCAGCCGTCGCAGCCAGGGACTGTCGGCATCGAAGCCCGCTTCGCGTACCCGCTCGGGAATGGTGGCGCTGCCGTCCCACCACTGCATGACCTTGGCGAGACGCCCGCTCTGCTCGGGCGTGAGACCAAAGGCCTTGCCGAGATCGCGCAGGGCGCTGCGTGGACGGTACATGATGACGGTCGCGGCGAGCGCTGCGCGCTCGCGTCCATACTTGTTGTAGACGTACTGCAGCACCTCCTCGCGCCGCTCGTGCTCGAAGTCGATGTCGATGTCGGGTGGCTCGTTGCGCTCGCGCGAGATGAAGCGCTCGAAGAGCAGCGCCGCGCCCCGCTGCGGGTCCACTGAGGTCACACCCAGGCAATAGCAGACGCGTGAATTGGCGGCAGAGCCACGTCCCTGGCAGAGGATGCCCTGGCGGCGTGCGTACGCGACGATATCCTGGACGGTGAGGAAATAAGGCTCGTAGTGCAGCTCTTCGATCAAGGCCAGCTCGTGCTCGATCGCGGTGCGCTCGGCTGCCGGCAGACCCCCCGGCCAGCGCCAGCGGGCACCCTCTTCCGTGAGGCGCCGCAAATAGCTCGTCGGGGTCTCTCCGGGTGGCACCAGTTCGCGCGGGTACTCGTAGCGCAGCTCATCGAGTGAGAAATGGCAGCTCTGCGCCAGCTCGATAGTGCCCGCGAGCAGCTCGCGCGGGTACAGCCGCTCGAGGCGCTCGCGCTCACGCAGATAACGCTCGCCATTGGCGTAGAGCCGCGTACCGAGCTGCGCGATCGGCTCGTTCAGGCGGATAGCGGTGAGCGCATCCTGCAGGCGGCGACGGGCGCGCACGTGCATGTGCACATCGCCACTGGCAACGAGTCCCACGCCGCATGCGGCGCCGATGTGTGTCAGCGTGGCGAGGCGCCGGGCATGCGCGCCTGCGCGCAGCAGCTCCACCGCGATGCGCACGCGGCCCGGAAAGCGCGCAGCGAGCCAGTGCAGCTCTTCGGACTGCGGCTCGGCCGAGGGGAGCCAGAGGATGAAGCACTGCTCCGGGCCGAGTGCCTGAAGATCTGCGCGCGTGAGCGTGTATTGCCCTTTGACGGCGGCACGCCGCCCGCGGGTGATGACGCGGCACAGCTGCCCATAACCCTGCCGGTCGATGGCGAGCGCGACCAGCCTCAGCCCGCAACTGAGACGGAACTCGGCGCCGACGATGAGCTTCAGCTGGCGGCGTTTAGCCGCCATGTGCGCGCGCACCACTCCCGCCACCGAGCACTCATCGGTGATGGCAAGCGCGCTGTAGCCGATTGCATCGGCCTGCTCGATGAGCTCGTGTGGATGTGAAGCGCCCCGCAGGAAGGTGAAGTTCGAGAGGCAATGGAGCTCCGCATATGCGGCGGTCATCCGAAGAGCCCCTGCAGGAACCATCGGTGCGGCGACTCACGCTCGCGAAATATCCACAGCCGCACCCCATGACGGTCGAGTGCCACGTAGTAATCACGCGCGACTTCCCCTCCATCCCACCAGCCGGTCTCGATGCGCTCGGGTTCACTCATCAGGCGCAGAGCTCCGCGACGGCGCGGCAGGCCGTCCTGCGAGGCGAGCGGCTGCGGATCCGGGAGCAGCCACAAGGGCCGGGCAGCTAGCGGTGTGCCGTTCACTGAATTAGCCCGCGGAACCGCAACGCGAGACGATGCGATAATCGGTGGCGGAGTGGTCGCCAGCCAGGCGCTTTCCGGCCGGTGCTCTGCGCGCAGCGCGAGACCGTGCACCGCGCCGGGGCCTAAACGAGCGCACAGGCGATCGATGAGCCCCTCACTTTCCTCGCGCGCCTCACCGCCCTGCTCGCCAGGTTGCCATAGCCCTCGACGGGGCGAGCGTTGCGGCAGCAGCTGATCCGCTCGCAGCTCGAACGCGCGGACCGGCTCGGGCAACTGCAGCGAATCCAGCCGCTCGCGCAACAGTGCGCCGAGCTGCTGTGCATCGGCACACGGCGCTGCCAGGATGAGCCTGCAACAGGTCGCGGGGACACTTCGGTGCACCAGCCGGCACTCGAGCTCTGCCACGCCACGCTGATGCGTGGTGAGAAAAACCCCGAGCGCAGCGAGTAGCGGCTCGAGTGCCGCACGCAGCCGGTCGTGATCGCTCACTTCGCATTCGAGCTCATGACGGCGGCGAAAACGCAACGGGGCTCGATGCGTCGCGCGCACCTCCCGAGCGCGTCCCGTGAGTGCATCGAGTGTGGCGAGCTGCGCCACGCCGAAGCGGCGCGCGAAGCCAGCCCGTGGCAGACGCAGCGCGGCGCCAATGGTGCGCACGCCAGCGCGCGCGAGGCGTGCACGTGTTTCCTCGGGCCAGCGCAGAGCGCTGATCGGCAGAGCTGCCAGTAATCCCACCAGCTGCGCGCGATCGCTGACGATCGGCTCCTCACCGGCGCGCGCCGCAGTGAGCGCGGCGAGCGGTGTGGGTGCGAAAGCGAGCACGGGCCGGATCTGAAGATGCCGGCATTCCCCGATGAGCTCAGTGCGCAGACCTGACAGTCCGCCGAACAGATGCAGGCTTCCGGCGACCTCGAGCAGCAGGCCGTCGGGGGGCACGAGACTCACGCGTGGCGTGAAGCGTTGCGCTCGGGTCGCCAGCTCCTCGAGTCCCTGCACCGGCTCTAATCCGCTCAACTGCAGTCCGGCCCAAAGCTCGTTCGGGGAGCAGGTGTGCGGCATACGCTGCACGCTGCGCAGTGGCGCATGCAGCGCTGCGGAATCCGTGCGCGCAGGTGCTATGGCGGAGGGCAGATCTGCGGTGCTGTCGGCTGAGCCGATGAGATTCGGGCGCATGACTCAACTGCCGGGCCAGGAAAGCTCGAGCACACCGCGATGAGCGCTGCGCCCTTTGAGGAGAGTGAGCCGCACCCCGGCCACCAATGGCTCTAGACTCAAGCGCAACACCGCGGCGGAGGAATCGCGCGCGGCGCGCTGCGGACGAAACAACACGCCGAGCGTGCGGCCGCGCTCGGCAGCGAGCTGCAGACGACGGATCTCGCGCGGTTTCGACTGTCGCACCCACCCGAGCACTGCATCGCAGGCACCCGAGCCGAGCGTCTGCTCGAGAGCCCACATGCCCGGACCCCTGCGAACTCCCGCATCCTGCCGAGGCAACGCGCCATCGACGACGGCGATCCGATCGAGTACCACCCCACAGGAAACGAGTGCCGGTGCAAATGGCAGGAGTGGCGGTGCTACCCACACACACCAGCGCGCCGCGGCGGCGCTGGTCAGCGCCGCGAGTGCCGGCATGAGCAGCGGCAGCTCGCCGCTGCCGAAACGAGTAACGAGAATCTCGATCAGGCCGGTGCGCGGCCAGCCTTTGTCGGGAAGATGCTCATCGAGTGCGGCAAATCCGGTGGACAATCCCACGCGCTGCGCGGCGCTGCGGCCGCGCCAGATAGCAGGATGCTCGAGCAGCCGAGTGATTTTCGGATCGCCGACGACCATGCCAGCTCATGAACAAACTTTGCTCGAACCTCTGGAGGAAAAGCACTGCCGCAGCGCGACGGCCCGCTCTCACATCAGGCCGCTTGCACGGCCCCGCCGCACCACACCCACAACGACTCCTTCGATGAGCAGCGGTTCCTCCTTCAAATCCACCTTGATCGGCTCGAAGTCACTGTTCTCGGGCAGCAGCCAGACCACGGAACCTTCCTGACGGTAGCGCTTGACCGTGACTTCATCTTCGAGCCGTGCAACTACGATCTGCCGGCTGCGCACCTCGGAGGTGCGATGCACCGCAACCAGATCCCCATCGAGGATGCCGGCGTCCTTCATGCTCATGCCGACTACCTTCAGCAGGTAATGCGGCCGCGGCTGGAACACTTCCGGATCGATCTGCAGCCGCGCCTCGAAGTTCTCCTCGGAGAAGATGGGTTTGCCGGCCGCCACCCGCCCGATGAGCGGCAGTCCTATCTGTTCACGTATGGTGTCCTTCAGCTGTATTCCTCTCGAGGTGCCGGGCACGAGTGCGATGACACCCTTGCGGGCGAGCGCCCGCAGATGCTCCTCGGCAGCGTTTGCAGAACGGAAACCGAGCTCACGGGCAATCTCCGCCCGCGTCGGCGGCATGCCGGTCTCGGCGATGAAACGCTGAATCAGGCGCAGGATCTGTGTCTGTCGAGGGGTCAGGTCGGACATTTTCTAGCCTGCCTGGCTAAATATACAGCTACTGTGATTATATCCAGATCAGGTTCAGTCGCAATCCCTCCCCTCAACTTTCCATCCGCTGAAGCTCCAGCGAAGCTGTATGCCGATCTTTGCCGCGCGTGCCTGAAAAACAACGCAGCTGCAACTCGAGCCTCACCGCACTGCACAGCGATTAATGTTCTTAAGAAACTGTGCCGAGCTTGCCAACGTGCGCATCTTTACGGTCGGCGGCCTCGCCCCCGCGCTGCCGCTGCAGCACGAAAATTCTTAGCCAGATCCGCTTCCAACTCGAGCGCGCTGCGATCTGACGCAGGCGCACGCACCATGCGCCGCACTGTCGCATGAAAAAGACAGGAGCGTCGTGTTTGGAGTTGCATTCCCGAGTCAAATTTGATGCAGTTGCCTTTCGGCGAATACGGACTTGCTTCACCGGAGTCGCATCCGTTATTAAGGATTCTCGAATCAACAACCCAAAGGGGACGTTTATGAAGTGCGCGAGCGTTGTGAAGGTAGCGGCTGCCGTTGCAGCGGTGGCCGGGATGGTAGCTTGTACGGATCTGAAACCCCTGCAGGCTCAGGTCGATGACCTGAAGGCCCAGGTAGCCAAGAACGCGAGTGATCTGGCGTCTGCGAAGAGCGCAGCCGATTCCGCCAATAGTGCCGCACAGTCGGCAGGCCAGGCGGCGAGTGGTGCGCAGAGCACTGCCAATCAGGCATTGGCGGCGGCACATGCCAGCCAGTCCTGCTGCGACGCGACGAACGAGAAGATCGACCGCATGTTCAAGCGGTCGGTGTCGAAGTAATACAGGTCTCAAGAAGATCAGAACGCCGCGCGAACGCGCGGCGTTTTTTTGGGCTGCTCTCAGTAGCGTATCAGCGCAGATCCCCAGGTGAAGCCGCCCCCGAAAGCCTCGAGCAGCAGCAGCTCCCCGCGGCGGATACGCCCATCGCGCACCGCCACATCGAGGGCCAGCGGCACCGAGGCTGCGGAGGTGTTGCCGTGCTCCTGCACCGTGACGATGACGCGCTCCATCGGTATCTCCAGCTTGCGCGCGGTCGCCTGGATGATGCGGATGTTCGCCTGATGGGGCACCAACCAGTCTAGTGCGGTGCGCTCGAGGCCATTCGCGGCAAGTGTCTCGTCCACTACCTGCCCGAGCTTGGTCACGGCAATCTTGAAGACTTCGCTTCCCGTCATGCTGATGGCGAGCTTCGACCCGAAGCCCCTCGAAACGCCGCTGCCGCAATAAAGCAGATCGTGGTATTCGCCATCGGAGTGCAGATGGGTCGAGAGCACACCCGGAGCGGATGCGGGCTCGAGCAGCACCGCACCGGCGCCATCGGCGAACAGCACCGCGGTCCCGCGGTCGCTCCAGTCGGTGATGCGCGAGAGCGTCTCCGCCCCGATCACCAGCGCACGCCGCGCCTCTCCGCAGCGCACGTACTTGTCCGCGATCGACAGGGCATACATGAACCCGGCGCAAGCGGTCTCGAGGCTGAAGGCCGGAACTCCGCGGCAGCCGAGACGCTTCTGCAGCAGTGTGCCGCAGTTCGGAAACACCAGGTCCGGCGTGGTCGTGCCAAATGCGATGAAGTCCACCTCGGCGGGCGCTACCCCGGCGGCCTCGAGCGCGCGACGCGCGGCATGTTCCGCAAGGTCGACGGTGGTCTCGCCGTCTGCGGCAATGTGGCGTCGCTCGATACCGGTGCGGGTGCGAATCCACTCATCGGTGGTGTCGACCATCTTCTCGAGGTCGTGATTGGTGATGACTTTCTGCGGCAGATAGGAGCCCGTGCCGGCCACGCGCGAATAGATCAATTCACTGCCCCCTCCGCCTGCAGCGCCTGCGCAATGTGCGAGATCAGTCCGCGCCGCACGGCCAACGCTGCGGTGCCGATGGCACGTGCGAATGCCACACCGTCGGCGCGACCGTGGCTTTTTACCACGATCCCGGAGAGTCCCACCATGCACGCGCCGTTGTAGCGGCGCGGATCGAGTCCGGCTGCCGCCCGGCGCAGCACCGGACGAGCGATGAGACCGGCCAGCGAAGCGAGCAGCGACATCTTGAACTCCTGGCGCAGGCGATCGGCTATGAGCCCCGCGACACCCTCCATGGTCTTGAGTGCCACGTTGCCAGTGAAGCCGTCGGTCACCACCACATCGACATCGCCCGAGAAGATGTCATCACCCTCGACGAAGCCTACGTAGTTGAGCCCGCTCGTGCCGAGCAGCGTGTGCGCGGCCTGCACCACCTCGTGCCCCTTCATGTCCTCTTCACCGATGTTGAGCAAACCGATGCGCGGCGATGACACACCGTAGACGTCGCGGGCGACGATGGCGCCCATGGCCGCGAACTGCCGCAGCTGCTCGGGCGTCGCCTTGGTGTTGGCGCCGAGATCGAGCATCTGCGTATGCCCGTGCGCGGCTGGAATTGCCGAGATGATGGCCGCACGCTCGACTCCGGGCACCGTCTTGAGCACGAAATGCGCGATCGCGGTGAGCGCTCCGGTATTGCCGGCGCTCACGCAGGCGGCGGCACGCCCGGCGTGGACCTGATCGACCGCTACCCGCATCGATGAGTCCTTCTTGCGGCGAATCGCCTCGCGGGGCTTCTCGTCCATGCCGACCACCTGAGTGGCGGCGACCACCTCAGCGCGCGCACGCACCGCAGCGGGCAGCGGCGCGAGCGCCGCGCCGATCAGCTGCGGCTCGCCGACGAGCAGCGCCTGCAGTTGAGGATCGTCCGCGAGTGCCCGTAGCGCCCCGGCAAGGTATTCACGCGGCTCGTAGTCGCCGCTCATAACGTCGATCGCGATCGGCAGCACGGCCGGCCCGAAGGTGGTGGCCAGCGACCCGTGCTCAGTCCTTGTCTTCGGCGTCGACGGGCTTCTCGAGTACGCGCCGGCCGCGATAGAAACCATCGGGCGTGATGCGGTGTCGCAGGTGGGTCTCACCTGACTGCGGATCGCTCGAGAGCGCAGGCTTTTCGAGCCCGTCGTGCGAGCGGTGCATGCCGCGGCGCGATGGGGTTTTGCGACTTTTCTGAACAGGCATGGATCACTCCTGGATCGAATTCTTTCACTCTAGCGTTTCAACATGTCAGCCAGGTTCGCGAACGGCCGATGCGTCTCGCTACCGGGCGGCGCATGCTCTGCCGATGCATGCTCGGCCGCACAGCGCTCACCATCCTCGTGCAGCGGTACGATCGGCAGCACCAGCAACAGCTCCTCGGTCAGCAGCTCCACGACGCTGATTCGTCCACCGGGCGCAAGCACTGCCTCGCGCTCGAGCGGGATGCGAGCAGCCTCCGCCTCCGTGCCGACCAGGGCGAAGCGGCTCTCGGCCTCGAGCAATCGCTCCATAGGCTGCAGACAGCGCTGACACTGGAGGCTGACCATGCCGTTGAAGCGCAGATCAGCGACCGGTACACCCTCCTCACGGGCAAAATGCAAACGTCCTTGCACATTGCCGGCCACCCCGGCTCGCGACTCACGGAGTCCCGAGAGCTCGGCTAGCGGAACAGCAAAGTCGATGTCGGCTTCGCCGTCGGCCAGCCGCTCGACCTCGAGGGGTTGCGACCAGGGTGTCAATTGGCACCTGGGACTTCACGCTTACCCCGCGGAGTCGCGACGCGCCTGTTGGCCAGAGGCGCCATTTCCCGGGGGCCCGCCATGGGGCGCGTATAATAGGTAGCGACCTCTCCCAAGTCAAAGCCGAATCCGGGCTAAACCATTGTTTCCTGAAGGCGATTCACGTCGCCCCGGGGGTTCCGTGGCTGCGCTGATCCTCGCTTCTACCTCGCGTTATCGAAGCGAGCTTCTCAGCCGGCTCGCAGTGCCGTTCGAGACGCGCGCCCCGGGCGTGAGCGAGGCGCACCGACCCGGCGAATCCCCTGCCGATCGTGCCGTGAGACTCGCGCTCGAGAAAGCGCGTGCAGTGGCGGAGTCGTGTCCGGAGGCAGCCGTCATCGGAGCTGACCAGGTTGCCGCCTGCGGCGACCGCCTCCTCGATAAGCCCGGGGATGCCGCACGGACGCGCGAGCAGCTCGAGGCACTCAGCGGACGGAGCGCGCTCTTCTACAGCGCATGTGCTCTGCTTGGTGGCGCCCGCAAGATCCATCTGGCGCATGTCGATACCACTACGGTGGTGTTTCGAAAACTCAGCGCTGCGGAGATCGAGCGCTACGTCGAGCGCGAGCGGCCTTTCGATTGTGCAGGAGGCTTCCGGGCCGAATCGCTCGGTATCTCGTTGTTCGAATGCATCGAAAGCCGCGACCCGACCGCCCTCATCGGCCTGCCGTTGATCTGGCTCGCTTCCGCGCTGCGCGCGGCGGGCTTCCAGCTTCCCTGAAGTTACCCCGGCGCCCCTTGGAGAGACCCGCCAGCGCATCGATCAGCGTGGAGAGCTCCTCCGGCAGCGGAGTGTTAATGCTGAATTCCGCGCCACGCGGCCAGCAGAAGCTCAGGCTATGCGCATGCAGGAACATGCGGTTGAGCCCGAGGCCTCGCAGCGACTCGTTGAATGCGGCATCGCCATACTTTTCATCACCTGCTACCGGATGGCCCGCGTACGCCGCGTGGACGCGTATCTGGTGCGTTCGCCCGGTGTGCAGCGTGACTTCCATGAGCGTTGCGGTCTTGCCGAAGAACTGCACCGGCCTGAAATCGCTGACCGAGGCTTTACCGGAGGACCCCGCTCGCACGGTTCGCTCTCCGCCGACCCGGGTATCGGTGCGCAGAGGTACGTCGATGCGCTTGGCGCCGAGCTCCCACTTTCCCATGACCAGCACCAGGTACCGCTTCTCAAAGCCATCAGTTCGCATGAGGGCATGCAGCTCACGCAGCGCGGCCCTGCGACGGGCGATCAGCAGGCAGCCACTGGTCTCGCGATCGAGCCGATGCACGAGCTCGAGTGACTCGGCGGGCCGTGCCGCGCGCAGTGCCTCGATGACGCCGAAGCTCACGCCGCTCCCCCCGTGTACGGCGACGCCCGTGGGCTTATCGAGCACGATCAGGTTGTCATCCACCCGCACGATTGCACGCTCGATGCGCGCAATGAGCTCCGCAGATGGGCGCCCGGGTTCGGGCGGCGGTGCAAGCCGCATCGGCGGGATCCGCACGCGATCGTGCGGTTGCAGGCGTCTTTCCGGGCCTACACGGTGTCCGTTGACGCGGACTTCGCCCTTGCGGATGACGCGGTAGAGACGACTTCGAGGCACGCCGGCGAGGCGCCGTTGGAGGTAGTTGTCGAGGCGCTGGCCAGCCTCCTCTTCGGTGACCTCGAAATGCTGCACGCTCGAGCGGCTTTCGCCCGGAATTTGCGTTGGCGCGGGGGGGGTTACGTAAGACATTGTTTCTACAACGGTCTCTCAAGTATAATCTAGTGGCTGTCCGCCAAGCGGACACGCCAATCGGTGGCGGCAGTGGCCGCCGCCCGTTTAGTTGGTCTCCTGAATCGAGGCCATCGCTTGGGCCGCCAAGATCGTGCCAGCTGCGTCGAGTACCGAGAGCTTCGGCTTCCGCAGCGGGCGCCGTCGGTTGAGTTCACCGAAGGTTACCTTTACGACCGCCCTGATGGATCGCGGTCATCAACGTGAATAACGAGACTGTCTCTCATTCGCCGGGTTTAGGAAATCTTCGCTGTCGCGGGCATCAGTTCCTGCGGCCTCCCGAGGTGTGCTTGCCGGCCCTTTACTGCACAGTAGGGGCACATGAAGAGAATGCTAGTGAATGCAACTCAGGAAGAGGAGTTGCGCGTCGCTCTGGTTGATGGACAGAAGCTATTTGACCTGAGTATCGAGTTACCTTCCCGCGAACAGAAAAAAGCCAACGTCTACAAAGCGCGTATCTCGCGCATCGAACCCTCCCTGGAGGCGTGCTTCGTCGACTACGGCGCCCAGCGCCATGGGTTCCTCCCCCTGAAGGAGGTTTCCAAGGAGTACTTCCGCCAAAACCCCCAGAGCGGCCGCATGAATATCCGCGAGCTGCTCTCCGAGGGCCAGGAAGTCATCGTGCAGGTCGAAAAAGAGGAACGGGGTACCAAAGGTGCCGCGCTCACGACCTTCATCAGTCTCGCAGGCCGCTTCCTCGTGCTCATGCCCAACAACCCGCGAGCGGGCGGGGTTTCGCGCCGTATCGAGGGCGAGGAGCGGGACCAGATGCGCGAAGTGATGAGCCAGCTGCAGATCCCCGACGGCATGGGCGCAATCGTCCGCACCGCCGGTGTCGGCCGCTCGGCCCCGGAGCTGCAGTGGGACCTCGACAATCTCAAGGTCCAGTGGGAGCAGATCGAGACGGCGGCGAAGGAGCGCTCAGCACCCTTTTTGGTGTTTCGCGAGAGCGACGCCGTCACCCGGGCTATGCGCGATTACCTCTCCGACGACATCGGCGAGGTGCTGGTCGATAGTCCGGCGGCGTTCCAGAAGGCCCAGGAGTACATGCAACGCTTCATGCCGGCAGATGCGCAACGGCGGCTCAAGCTCTACACCGATGACATCCCGCTGTTCACTCGCTTTCAGATCGAGAGCCAGATCGAGTCGGCCTACGCGCACAAGGTGCAGCTGCCCTCCGGCGGAAGCATCGTCATCGATTACAGCGAAGCCCTGGTATCGATAGATATCAACTCGGCGCGTGCGACTCGCGGCAGCGATATCGAGACCACGGCAACCAATACCAACCTCGAGGCCGCCGATGAGATAGCGCGGCAGCTGCGCATCCGCGATATCGGCGGTCTGATCGTCATCGACTTCATCGACATGGAGTCGAGCAAGAACCAGCGGGAGGTAGAGGACCGCCTGCGGGACGCGGTGAAGATGGACCGGGCACGCATCCAGATCGGACGCCTGTCGCGCTTTGGACTGCTGGAGATGTCCCGGCAGCGCTTACGGCCGTCCCTGGGCGAGTCGAGCCACATCGTCTGCCCGCGCTGCGTAGGTATCGGAAGCATCCGCAGCGTCGAGTCGATGGCGCTAGCGGTACTGCGCCTGATCGGCGAGGAGCTGCGCAAGGACCGCACGTCCCGCGTCATCGCACAGGTGCCGGTGTCGGTGGCGACTTACCTGATCAACGAGAAACGTGAATGGTTGCGCACGCTCGAGGACAAGAGCGAGGCGGAGCTGATCATCGTCCCCAACGAGAATATCCAGACTCCGGAATACTCGATCAAGCGGGTGCGCGACGACGAGATGGAGCTGCCGGAGCAACGGCAGGCAACTTACCTCATGCCGACGGCGCCGGAGGTGGCGGAACCCGGCACGCAGGACCGCAAACCACCTCAGGAGCCCGCGGCCGTGGCGCCGCTCATGCCCTCGACCTCCGCGCCTGCGACCTCCGCGCCTGCGTCCGTTTCGCCGGCACCGGATGCTGCAGCGGCAGCGTTGGCCACCCATAGTGGCTTCTGGTCGCGCTTCAAACGAATGCTGGCGGGAGAGCCCGTGACTGCGCCCGCTTCCGAGCCGACAGCGCCGCAGACGAGCACTGCACCCGCGCCGCGCTCAGCACGGCGCGATGAGGGGCACCGGCGCGAGGGACGTCGTGAGCATTCGCGGCATACGCGTCACGCCGATGGCGCGCGCCGTGACCGGGATGGGCGGCGCGATGGACGCGATCGCGATCGCAGTCGCGATCATGGTGATCGCGATCGGAGCCGCGACCGCAGCCGGCGCCATGAAGCCGATGCCGAGCGAGGCGGCGGTGAACGGGGCGGCGAACGCGGCGGTGAACGGGGCGGTGAGCGCGCGAGCGAGCGGGTTGCAGAGCGCAGCGGCAACGGCGACCGCGCGCAGCCATCGGACTCGCCGGGCGTGGAGAGTACAAGCCCCGTGCAGGGAGCTACTCCATTATCGGAGTCGCGTGCGGAGCGGCCGGAGGGGCGCACACGCGGCCGTCGCGGACGGCGGCGCGGGCGGCGAGGCGGTGGCGGTGGTGGTGGTGTGGCCCGCGAGAGTGCCGTACCAACGGATGCGACCAATCTCCCCGCTCCCGAGAGCCCTTCCACCCATGAGCCGAATACACCGCCCGCGGGCAATGGACGGCACGACGCGCCCCCCTTGCAGGCCGAGATGCATGAGCCCCAGGCTGAATCCAGGTCTGAGGCACCGGAGCCAACGGCGCGGGAATATCACGCGGAGTCGCGCGAGCCAGGCCCGCAGCAAGACGCCACGCCGATCGCTCACTTCGAGCCCACCTCGAAGCCGGAGACGAGCGGCTCGCAGAGCAAACCCTACGTCGTCTGGTCCTCGGCGCCGCCGCAGAAGGATGGCGGCAATCGGGGCCCGGAGGAATGAATCGTTTCAGACGGCTGACGGCGCACGCGCGTTGCGCATGCTCGGGGTCGGTTCCCGAATGGTGAACCTTTTGGTTAACTATTCCTCAGGGCAACATATACAGCGCGCCCCTCTCGGGACCGGGCCACGCCGTGAGGTTAAGCCGCTCTGGCGCGTCGGCGCAGATCGCGCAGCAGTCCGCGTGCAGCGCTCTCGATGAGGTCAAGCACCTCTTCGAAGCCGTTCGGGCCGCCGTAATACGGATCGGGAACCTCGTGTAGCTCACCCTGTGGGTCGAACTCCAGGAAGAGCCGTACGCGCTCGCGCACCGTCTCCGGTGCCCGCCGGCGCAGCACTGCAAGATTCTCGCGATCCATGGCGAGGATGAGATCGAAGCGCTCGAAATCTCCCGGCTCGACGACCCGTGCGCGCAGCGCAGTGAGGTCGTAGCCGCGGCGGGCTGCCGCGGCCCGCATACGCGGGTCCGGCGCATCGCCGAGGTGATATCCGGCCGTGCCTGCGGAATCAACCTCGAGATCGAGCTCCGGAGCCTCGAGCGCGGCGAGTGCGCGCACCACCGCTTCCGCTGTCGGTGAGCGACAGATATTTCCGAGACATACAAACAGGATCCGCACGATCCTATCTTACGCTATAGCCCCGTCCCTCGAGGCACGCGCGTATCGCGCGCTTGTAGTCGTCACCTTTGGCGACGGTCTGCTCCGGCGCAACGCCGCCGCCCGCTTGAGTGGGGTCAAAGCCGGTTTGCGACGACGCCCACTTGTGACACTCGTACCTGTCGTTCGCCTGTTGGTCCGGAGATTGACCGCTCTGGGGGTACACGTAGATGTCTTCACCCTCGGGGTGGCTACCGCCGGGTGCCGGTGGAGGTGCACC
Organism: Steroidobacteraceae bacterium; assembly: GCA_035495655.1. Classification (GTDB taxonomy): domain Bacteria; phylum Pseudomonadota; class Gammaproteobacteria; order Steroidobacterales; family Steroidobacteraceae; genus 13-2-20CM-66-19. Next base: position 89,686 of record DATJFM010000044.1, on the reverse strand, counting down.
GGGATAAGCCGGCCCCTGCGGTCCCTGCACCGCTGTGCTCGGATCCGCGGGCGCGTCGACCACCTCGTAACCCTGCGGGCCGGCGTTGGTGTAGTAGGTGTCGTTGGCGTAGTAGTACGGAACGCCGGCGAACCACACGGTGGTGTAGAACGGCGGCAGCACCGGTACATACACTCCGATGGGCGGAGCTACCACCACATAGCGCGGGCCGTACGGTGCGTACCAGACGCCGCCGGAGTAGTAGAAGTGCGCGCCGCCGTGCGCGACCACGTAGGATCTGCCCGGCACGGCCCCCACCTCAACGCCGCGTGTCGTGTAGTAACGGTTGTGACTGTAGCGGGCATCGTAGTGCGCCGCGGACGACGTCTCGCGCGGCGCATGTCCTCCATGGCCGTGCTCCGCCTGCTGTGCGAGCGCACCAGTTGTAATCAGAATCGACAGCGCGCCGGTGACGGCAGCGAACGAAAAGCTCCGGCTCCGCTTTCTCATAGGATCACTTGACACTGTAGCCGCGTGCATCGAGACAGGCGCCGAGCGCGCGCCGGTAATTGGCGGCTTTGTGCTGGATCTGCGCGAGGGCGCGCTGGTCCGTGACCGTTACGGTCTGCGATTGACGCGCGCTCTGCTCGGCTGCGGTACCGATCGCGCCGCCGACGACGGCACCTGCGAGCGCAGGCCCCGGGCCATGGTACGGACCGCCGATGACGGCACCGAGTAGCGCACCGGTAATGGCGCCGGCTGCGGTGCCTGATCCCGGCGGCGGTCCGCTGACGATGTGCACCTGCTGCTGCGGCGGCACACCCGGCGCACTCGGGTCGAAGCCCGTCTGCTGCGTCGCCCAGATGCTGCAGTCGTAGTGATCGCGATCCTGCTGCTCCGGGGACTGCCCACGCGTCGGATAAGCGTAAACATCCGAGTTGACCTGCGCGGCCGGCTGCGGCTGGTACACCATGCCTGAAGGTGGTGGCGGTGGTGGCGCCGGTCGTTGCTCGGGAGGCGGTGTCGTGGCACAGCCAGCCAACACCGCAAACCCCGCCAGCGTCAGGATGGCGCTGCAAACAGTGGCGTGCGTTGGACACTTCATCGAGACGCTCCAGGAACTGAATTCGCTGCTCAACAGAAAAACGCGGCTTGCAACCCCGGCGTTGACAATGCAACTCACGGAACCTACTGGAGTTTTGACCGCCGCCACGCCACAAGTTCCGCTGGCCGCACGGCCCGTGCTTGCGTCACCTGTGAGCAATTGTGACGCCCGGGCACCCGCGCATGACATATGTCAGTTTAGCCGCTCACGGCGGCGATGCATCGATCAGGTCTCTGACACGTTCGAGATCTGCGAGCGTGTTCACGTCTGGTCCGGGGCGCTCGAGCGCATCCGCGACCACGATACGCAGCTGGTGCTCGAGCGCACGCAGCTGCTCGAGCTTCTCGCGCTCCTCGAGCTGCCCGTGTGGTAACTGCGCGAGACGCAGCAGCTCGGCGACGCGGTAGGCATAGATACCGCGATGGCGTCGCGCGCCGGCAAAATCGCGCTGGCTCGCGAGTCCCGCCGTGGCGCCATCGCGATTCCACGGAATCGGCGCGCGGCTGAAGTACAACGCATAGCCCTGCGAGTCGCTCACTACTTTCACGACACTCGGATCGAGTAGCTCCTCGAGCGACTCGAGCGGAGTAGCGAGCGTAGCCACCTGCGCATCCGGGTGTGCCGCGAGCAGCTGCGCCACCTGAGAAATGAGTGCCGGCGGTATGAGCGGCTCATCTCCCTGCACATTCACCACGATGTCCTGTGCAGGCCAGCGGCGCGCACGCGCCACCTCCGCGATTCGGTCGGTGCCGGAGGCGTGCGCGCTCGCCGTCATCACCGGCTCAGCGCCGAAGCCGCGCGCGGCGTTGCCGATGCGCGCATCGTCGGTCGCGATCAGCACCTCGTGCGCACCGGCTGTGCAGGCGCGCTCGTATACCCACTGCAGCATCGGCTTGCCAGCAATGGGCAGCAATGGCTTGCCCGGCAGTCGCGTGGAAGCAAATCGCGCGGGAATCACCACGCGGAACGAGTGCGGACCTTGCGGACGCTGCGACGACACCGCTCAACGATCGAGCAGCGGGTCATCGGCCGCGAGCTGACGTGCTTCTTCCTCGAGCATGACCGGGATTGCGTCCCGGATCGGATAAGCCAGCCGGTCCATGCGGCAGATCAACACCTGTGCCTCACGGCGGAACTGCAGCGGTCCCTTGCACACCGGGCAGGCCAGTATTTCCAGCAAGCGTGCATCCACGGTCAAGGACCTCCGGCCACGGCGCCACCAGCAGCGCGCACTTTCGTCAAAATGCGGTTGAGCAGCGCCTGCGCATCCGACGCCGCCAGCTGCGCAGTGATCGGCACGTACCACAACCGCTGATCGGCGAGTGCCGCGCATTTTACGGCATCTTTCTCGGTCATGAGCACGGGCAGCGAATCGGCGAAGGCCAGCTCCGCCGCGGTGAGCGGGTGATGATCGGGAAAAGCGTGCTCGATGACCTCCATGCCCTGAGCACGCAGCTCGGTGAAGAAGCGCTGCGGGTTGCCGATGCCGGCCACGCCATGGACACGCAGACCTCGGAAGGATGCGAGCGGTTGCCGCCGCCGCTCATCCACACTGACTGCCTCGGTGGCCTGCAGCTGCATGCCGAGCACCATCCCAGGCGGCAGCGCAGCGAGCGAGCCGTGAGTCACGCTGCCGTTCACGACTATTGCATCCACGCGCAGCAGTCGACGGGTTGGCTCGCGCAATGGCCCGGCCGGCAGCAGGCGGCCGTTGCCGAATCCACGCGCGCCATCGATCACCACGATCTCGCAATCGCGCGCCAGCCGCAGATGTTGCAGGCCGTCATCGGCGAGGATGAGGTCCACGCCGCCAGCGGCCAGAGCGCGCGCCGCGGCCAGCCGATCGCTGCCTACCACAGTGGGGCAACCGCTGCGGCGCGCCAGCAGCACGGGCTCATCGCCCACATCCTGCCAGCGTGAGAACGCGTCGACGGCTCGCGGTCCGCGGCCGCTACTGCCGCCGTAACCGCGCGCGACGATGCCGACGCGCAGCCCCTGTGCCGCGAGCATGCGCGCCAGCCAGATGGTGAGCGGGGTCTTGCCGGTGCCGCCCACGGTGAGATTGCCCACGACCACGACCGGACGACCCGCACCCGCACTGCGCGCCCAGCCCCATCGATACGCGCGGCCACGCAGCGCGAGCATTGCGCCGTAGAGCCAGGCGAGCGGCTGCAGGGGCGAAGCGCGCGCGGGCTCGCGATACCACAGCTGCGTCAGCTGCCGCTCCAACGTCCCCTGGCCCCTCAGTCGGAGAACTGCAGCCGATGCAACTGCGCATACAGGCCGCCCTGCGCCAACAGCTGCGCATGCGTGCCGCTCTCGGCGACCGTGCCGGCGTTGAGCACCAGGATGCGATCGGCCTGCTCCACGGTGGAGAGGCGATGTGCGATGACGAAGGTCGTGCGATGGCGCAGGAGCTCGGAGAGAGCCGCCTGGATGTGCCGCTCGGACTCGGTGTCCAGGGCGGAGGTGGCTTCATCGAGAATGAGGATCGGTGCATTTTTGAGCAGCGCGCGCGCGATCGCGATGCGCTGCCGCTGACCGCCCGAGAGCAGCATGCCGCGATCCCCGACCATTGCGTCGAGCCCGTCCGGCTGGCGGCGGATGAATTCGAGAATGTGCGCCGCTTCCGCGGCACGCTCGATGTCGGCGTCGGGCACTTCGCGGCCGAAGGCGATGTTGTTGCGGATGGTATCGTTGAACAGCACCACTTCCTGGCTCACCACCGCAATCTGCTCGCGCAGACTCTTCAATTCGAACTCGCGCACATCGCGGCCATCGATGCGCACGTTGCCGGCGGCCACGTCGTAGAAGCGCGGCAACAGGTTGACCAGTGTCGATTTGCCGCTGCCGGAGCGCCCGACGATCGCAAGGCTCTCTCCCGGGGCCACTGCCAGCGAGACATCCGCGAGCGCGCGCGGCGCCCCCGCGGGATCTGCGCCGCCGGCGGGGTAAGCAAACCATACGTGCTCGAATTCCACCTCACCGCGCACGCGCGCGGCGTGGAAGGTGCCCCCCTGCGGCTCGGGCGGCTCATCCAGCACCTCGAACAGACTTTGTCCCGCGGCGATGCCCTGCTGAAGCGGACCTGCGACTCCCACGAGGTCGCGCAACGGCTGCGCGATGCCGACGAGCGCGGCGATGAAGCCGAGCATGTCCCCCATGCTCATGCGGCCATGGATCGCATCGGCGATTGCAATCCACAGCACGATGGCCGCGCCGACGGCGGTCACCTGCTGCACTACCGGGTTGGAGATGCCGCGCGTCAGGATCAGGCGCATGTTGGAGCGCAGATTGTGCGCATCGACTGCATCGAACTGGCGCGCGAGATGGGCTTCGGCGTTGTAGACCTTGAGCAGCCGCGGCGACTCGAAACCTTCCTTGGCCACGCGCGTGACGTCCCCCATCGAGTCCTGGATGCGGCGGCTGTAGCGGCGGAACTTGAAATTGATGATCGAGACCAGCCAGCCGATCAGCGGGGTGAGGATGAGTGCGATGAGCGTCAGGCGTGCATTGAAGTACAGCATGAAGCCGAGCGAGCCGACGATGGTGAGGCCGGTGCGCACCACCAGGTTGATCGAATCGGTGGCGGCCTGACCGACCTGCTCGCTGTTGTAGGTGAGCCGGGACAGCAGCGCCGCAGAGGAGCTGCGGTCGAAATAACCGACCGGCAGGTCGAGAATGTGGCGGAACACCTCGCGCCGCAGTCGGCTGACGATCTGCCGACCGACGAAGCCCATGTAGTAGGTCTGCACGAACTCACCGATGCCGCGCAGCGCGAACAGCCCCACCAGAGCAAGCGGGACCCAGACGATGGTGCGCGGGTCCTCGTGCACGAGCGTGCCGTCGCCGAATTTCTTGGCGAACCAGGCGAAGCTGGTCATGGTGGCGGCGAACAGAGCGCCGCCGAGCATGCCGAGGACGAAGCGTCCCCGATGCGCGGCGAGGTACCCGAGGAGCCGGCGATAGGTGGGCAGCGCGCCTCGTTCGCGGAGCGGCTTGCTCCCCGTCACGCTCGGCGCTCGGCGGGTGTCGTTCAAGGCTTGCCTGCGGGCTCTTCCTTGACCGTCGCGATATTAACCTCAGCGAAGCCCAGCCGCCCGAGCACATCCATGGCGGTGATCACGGCCTGGTGGGTGGCGCGGGCATCTGCCCTCAGCGTCACGCGCACCGCGCGGTTGCTGCCAGCCTCCTTCAAGAGCGCCGCCCGCAACGTCTCGGGACTGGCGTTGATCAGCTCCCGCTGGTTCACCAGGTAACTGCCCTGTTGCGTGACACTCACGACCAGCGGCTCGCCGCTCACCTTCTGGGTGGGAACCGCGCTCGCCTGCGGCAGGTGTACCCGCAGCCGCCCCTCGTCGGTGAATTTGCTCGAGAGGATGAAGAACACCACCAGCAACAGCACCACATCGATCAACGAAACGACGTTGATCTCCGGCTCCTCGTGGCGACGCGGCTTGAGGTTCATCGCGGGCTCGCAGCGCGCTTACGCCACCGCCACGGCGGCCGGTGCGGGTCGCTCGCGTGAGCGCGCCGCCTCGAGCGCGTCCGCCATGCGGATAGCGTTCTTTTCCATCTCCACCACGATGCCGTCGACGCGGCCGCGCAGGTAGCGGTAGGAAATGAGTGCCGGTATGGCTACGCAAAGTCCCGCGGCGGTCGCAATCAGCGCCTCGGCTATGCCTCCCGAGAGCGCGCGCGGATCACCCATGCCGCCCGCCTGGATGGCGTTGAATGCGCGGATGATGCCGGTCACGGTGCCGAGCAGCCCGAGAAGCGGCGATACGCCCGCAATGGTGCCGAGAGTATTGAGGAATCGTTCGAGCTCGTGCACGACGTGGCGGCCGGTGTCCTCGAGACGCTCCATGAGCATCTCGCGCGGCCGATGCCGGTTGGCAAGGCCGGTCGCGAGCAACCGCCCGAGCGGGGAGTTCTGCTCCAGCGCCGAGATCACCTTGTCGTTCACCTGATTGGACTCGATGAGCTGCCACACCTTCTGCGGCAGCTCGCGCGGCAGCACGCGCTTGTCCTGCAGCGTCCACAAGCGCTCGAGAATGATGGCCGCGGCGGTGATCGAGCAGAGAATGATCGGCCACATCAGCGGGCCGCCCGCCCGCACTATTTCCCACATTCGACGCGATTCCTCACACGGGTCGCAAGTGCAAGGGGCGCATCATACCGGAGGGACCGGGGCGCTCAAGGAACTGCGTCCCGGGGCGCAGTCCACGTTGCGCCGCGCCCCGTTCTGGTACAGTCATCGGGGCCCATGCCGCGCCAGCTGCTGAAACGGATCGTTCCGGCCCCCCAGTCGCTGCGGGACCGCTGGTTCGTCCGGCTGTTCGGCGAGCGCATCGCCGACCCGCATTTGTGGAGCCTGCACCGCCGCGGCGTGACCTACGCCTTCGGAGCGGGGCTCGCCATCTGCTTCATCCCGTTGCCGGTGCACCTGCTCACTGCCTGCACCATCGCCATCATCTGGCGGCTCAACATTCCGGTGGTCTGCGGCACGACCTTCCTGGTGAACCCCTTCACCTTCATGCCCGTTTACTACTTCGCCTACCGCATCGGGAGTGCGCTCCTGCGCATCCCGCCCGGCCACTTCAAGTTCCATCCCACCTGGGAGTGGTTTCGCCATGGGCTCACCCCGGTGTGGCCGCCGTTCGTGGTCGGTTGCATCGCCTGCGCGGTGCTGTTCGGGGTACTTGGATGGCTCTCTCTCGAGCTGCTGTGGCGCTGGCACGTGCGTAGCCGCTACCGCTCGCGCCACGCCACCCAATCCGCCTCCGCCTGAACCCAGCCGCCAAGAACGAAGTGCTGCCACTACTGGCGCACGGCCAGAGTCCCACGCTCGAGTTCGTAGATGCGCTCCATCCGGCCGGCGAGCCGGACGTCGTGAGTCACGACCACGAGGCTCGTGCCTCGCTCGCGATTGAGCTCCAGCATCAGGGCAAACACGCTCTCGGCGTTGGCGCCGTCGAGATTGCCCGTGGGCTCATCGGCGAGCACCACGCGCGGCTGCGTCACCAGCGCACGCGCGACCGCGGCCCGCTGGCGCTCACCTCCCGAGAGCTGGTGCGGCCGATGATGGAGCCGCTCACCGAGGCCCACGCGCTCGAGCAGTGTGCGTGCGCACTCGCGTGCCAGCGCGACCTTGCTGCGCCGGACCAGAAGCGGCATCGCGACGTTCTCGAGCGCGGAGAACTCCGGCAACAGATGATGAAACTGGTAGACGAATCCGAGCGTGCGGTTGCGCAGCAGGCCACGCTCAGCCTCGCTCAGCGAGTGAATGTCGCGTCCCGCTACGCGCACCACCCCGGAGCTCGGTGGGTCGAGGCCACCCAGAATCTGCAGCAGCGTGGTCTTGCCCGAGCCCGAGGCGCCGACGATTGCCACGCGTTCTCCCGCGGCCACATTGAACGCGACGCCCCGCAGCACCTCGAGCACCACCGGACCCTGGTGGAAGCTCTTGTGCACTGCTTGCGCTTCGAGGACCGGGTCACTCATGGCGCAGCGCCTGCGCGGGCGCGGTACGCGCCGCCCGCCACGCCGGATAAATGGTGGCGAGCACGCACAACGCGAGCGCTACGGCGCCCACCCTCAAGAGGTCGCTGAGCTCGACGTACGCGGGAAGATCGCTCATGTAGTAGACGCGTGCGTCGAGGAACTGCGTGCCGAGGAGCCGCTCGAGGCCGGCCACCAGTGTCTCCAGATTGTCGGCGAGCAGCGTGCCGAGCGCCGCGCCGGCAAGGGTACCGGCGAGGCCGATGAGCACCCCCTGCACGGCAAAAGTCAGCAGCACGTTGCGCGGTGCCGCACCGAGCGTGCGCAGGATGGCGATATCCGTCTGCTTCTCCTTCACGATCATCACCAGTGTTGCGACGATGTTGAACGCCGCCACGGCGACCAGCATGAGCAGTATGACGAACAGCATCGACTTGGTGATCTCGATGGAGCGGAAGAAATTCGCGTGATCCTGGGTCCAGTCGGTGACGTAGAAGCCCTGGAGGCCGAGCTGTTGCGACACGCGCCGCGCGACCTGACGGACGAGAGTCGGTGCGCGCAGCGGATCGCTGAAGGCCAGGCGCAGCCCGGTGACACCGCCCGCAGCCCGGAACAGCCGCGCCGCATCCTCCAGGTGCGTGAGTGCGAGACCGCGGTCGAACTCGTACATGCCGCTGCTGAAAATGCCCACCACACGGAAGCGGCGCATGCGCGGCACCACTCCCGTCGGAGTCGCGCTGCCTTCGGGTGCGATCAGCACGACACTGTCACCCACAGCGGCGTGCAGCTCGTGCGCGAGCGCGCTGCCGAGAATGATGCCGTAGCTGCCGGCAGTGAGCTGCTCCAGCCGCCCCGACACGATGTGCTGCGCAAGCCCGGTGGCCGTGCGCTCCTCCTGCGGCAGTACACCGCGCACGTTGGCGCCGGCCATCGCACTGCCATGGGCGAGCATCGCCTGGCTTTCGATGTAGGGAACTGCCGCCTCTACGCCCGGCTGACGGCGCACCGCATCCTGTACCGTCTGCCAGTTGGGCAGCGTGCCGTTGAGCCCGGCGATGGTTGCGTGTGAGGTCACCGCGAGAATGCGGCTGCGCAGTTCCCGCTCGAAGCCGTTCATGACGGACAGCACCACGATCAGGGTCGCCACACCCAGCATCAGCCCGCATACCGACATGAGCGCGACGAAGGACACGAAGCCGCGCCGATGGGTCGAGCGAAGGTATCGAGTGCCTATCAGCCACTCATACGCGCTCATGGGCTACTCATACCGCAGCGCCTCCGCCGGCGCGGTACGTGCTGCGCGCAGCGCCGGGTAGATCGTGGCAAGCGCCGTCAGCAGCAGCGCCGCAAGCGCAATGGCGGTTACGTTTCCCCAGTGCACCTCGGAGGGAATCGCGGTGATGTAGTAGACGTCCGCATCCATGATATGGAAGCCGAAAGTGTGCTCGAGAAAGGGCACGATGCTGTCGACGTGCAGCGCCAGCAGCAATCCGAGTCCCACTCCGAGCGCGACCCCGAGCCAGCCGATCACGAGCCCCTGGGTCATGAAGATGCCCATCACCCGCCGCGGCGCCGCCCCGAAAGTGCGCATGATGGCGATGTCGGTGCGCTTGTCCGTCACCACCATCACCAGCATCGCGACGATGTTGAATGCGGCGACCGCGACGATGAGCAGCAGGATCAGCGACATCATCGTCTTCTCGATGCGAATGGCGCGGAAATAGTTGGCGTTGTCGCGCGTCCAGTCGCTCACCTCGAGCGTCGGCGGCAGCTGCGCCCGCAGCCGCGCGGCGACCTGCGGCGCGGCGAGCACGTCCTGCACGCGCACCCGCAGGCCCTCGCTCACGGTACCGGCCGGCCCGAGCGCCCGGACATCGGCGAGATCGAGAAATATCAGCGTGGCGTCATGGTCCTGCAGCCCCACTTCGAAAACACCAGCGACCTGCACCTCACGCAGCTTCGGGGCGGGCGTGCCGTCGGGGCCCACGGTCGGCACCAGGAGCGTGAGACTGTCCCCCGGAGAGAGTCCGAGCCGCTCGGCGATGACCTCGCCCACGATCGCCCGGGCGGAGCCCGCAGTGAGATCCGCGAGGTGCCCCTGGGCGATAGTGGGCGCGAGCTCGGCAACGGTGGCAGGGTCGGCAGGATCTATGCCGCGCAACAGCACGGGGACCATCTCGGGGCCGTGCACGGCGAGTGCCTGCACTTCGGCGTACTGGGCTGCATCGGTAACCCCTGGGGTGGCGCGTGCGAGCTGCACGAGGTGCGACCAGTCCGGTTGTGCAGCGGGCTGGGGGGTCTCGCCCGGGGCTGCCGCCGAGCCCTGCGCGTACGCGGCTGCGGCCGTCACCCGCACCGGGGCGCTGAGCGAGAGCAGCCGGTCGCGCAGCTCGCTCTCGAAGCCATTCATCACCGACAGAATTACGATGAGCGCCGCGACCCCGACGCATACACCGATGAGTGAGGCCCAGGTAATGAACGACACGAAAAACCGGGTCGAGCGTGCACGTACGTAGCGCAGGCCGACATAGATCGGCAGGGGATGAAACATCGTCGCGATTTAACCACATTACGGCCGTTATCAGACTTGCGTCACAAATCGGCGCGCGTGGCTGCGGGGCAGGCTTTGACAGATTTCCTGCGGTGTTATAGTCAGCCGAGTCTCGAGGAGAGCCGTCGCATGCAGACCCGCATTCTCGCCGCAGTGCTGTGCGGCTGTGCGCTCATCAGCACCGCCACCGCCGAAACCATCGTGGTGAATGATGAAGTGCAGGTGCGTGATTCGCAGCTTGCTCGGCCGAAGCGCGGCACCACGATGGACCAGGTGGAGAAACAGTTCGGCGCACCGGCCAACCGTCACGCGGCCGTCGGTGGAGGCTCGCAGCAGCAGCCGCCGATCACACGCTGGGACTACAGCGGTTTCTCGGTATTCTTCGAGCACGACCGGGTGATCGATTCGGTGGTCACGGGCGGCTCGATCGATAGCGTCCCTCCCGCCACCGCCAGCACCTTTACCCCCGGCTCCTGATTCAGCCTGCGGCGCACGCCGCAGCTCAGCGCCTCCACTGATTCGACCGGGGGCTGCCCTTGCGGGCGCCGCCCGTGCGTCCCCCCCGGGTGGCAGAAAGCACGACATTTCACCAAGTTGTGCTAGGCTCCCGCTCAAGAGAAGAATTTTTCTTGGGGATTCAATGGCGTTGGATGAAGCCTTGAGGGCGCACATCGAAGCCCTGGTGCGTGCCGGAGCCGTGCGCCGAAAGACCGCCGCTGCACAGCTCGAAGCGGAGATTCGCCGGCGGGAAGAGGTCCTCAGGCAGACCTTTCGCCGCTACGTCTCGCCGAAAGTGGCCGACAAGATCCTCGAGGATGCACAGCTGCGCGATACGCTGCTGTCGACCGCCGACGCGCGTGCCCACGCGGTGGTGCTGTTCGCCGACCTGCGCGGCTTCACCAGCATCTCCGAGCAGCTCGACCCGCCGCGGGTGGTGCCACTGCTGAATGAGTACTTTTCGCTGCTCACCGAGATCACCTTCCGTCACGAGGGCACCGTGTTTCACATGGCCGGGGACTGCCTCATGCTCGGCTTCGGTGTGCCACTCGAGCAGCCGGACAGTCCCCAGCGGGCGTTGCAGGCGGCGCGCGAGATGCTCGAGAGCTTTGGCGCGCTGGCCCGCTCCTGGGAGGAGCGCCACCATGTCGAGGCCGGCCTCGGTATCGGCATCAACGAAGGGGATGTCGTGGCCGGCAACGTGGGCTCCTCTGCCTATATGAGCTACACGATCATCGGTGACACCGTGAACATCGCGGCTCGGCTCTGCCAGCGGGCGCGCGCGGGCGAGATCCTGTTCTCGAGCACGCTCAAGCGCTCGCTCGATGCACACGGTGTCGATGTCGGTGCGACCCCGCTGCCGCCGCTGCAGCTGCGTGGCCGCTCGCATCCGATCGACATCTACTGCGTACCGCGGATGACGCGTATGCAGCTGGCCGAGGGTCCGATCGCAGCCTGAAGCGGCTCGCCACGGGCGCGGTGCCCTTAGGTAAGCTGCTCCGATGTCCGCCCTGCTGCATCCGCCGGCGCCGAGCCGCGCCACTCCACAACTGCGCTGGCATCAGCTGTACGGCAGCGCCGCGGCGCTGGCGCTGGCGGAAGTCGCGCGCGCCGATCAGCGGCTGTACGTGCTCGTGGCCGATGGTATGCGCGAGCTCGAGCGGCTCTCCGCAGAGCTGCGCTTCTTCAGCTCCGGCACATTGCCACTGCTGCGCCTGCCCGACTGGGAGGTGCTGCCTTACGATGTGTTCTCACCCCACCCGGACATCATCTCCGAGCGGCTGCAGACACTATACGAGCTGCCCCACACCCAGCGGGGCTGCCTGATCGTGAGCGCCGATACCCTGATGCAGCGCCTGCCACCGCGGCAATACGTGCAGGGCCGGGCCTTCGAGCTGCTGGTGGGTCAGTCGCTCCCGATCGAGCCATTCAGGCAGCGGCTAGCCGAGGCCGGTTATGCGAGCGTGAGCCAGGTGGTGAGCCCGGGCGAGTTCGCAGTGCGCGGCTCGCTGCTGGATGTCTTCCCCATGGGTGCCGACGCCCCGTTGCGCATCGATCTGTTCGATGAGGAGATCGAGGCCATCCGCCGCTTCGACCCGGATACGCAACGCTCACTCGACACTCTGCCGGGCGTGCGGCTGCTACCCGCCCGCGAGGTGCCGCTCGATCCGCCGGCGGTCAAGGAATTTCGCCGCCGCTACCGCACGCGCTTCGAGGGCGATCCGAACCGCGGCAGCATTTACCGCGGGGTAAGCGAGGGGCTCGCACCGGCGGGCGTGGAGTTCTACCAGCCACTGTTTTTCGAGTCGATGGCGACGCTGTTCGATTATCTCCCTTCGGATGCAGTGCTCGTGCAGGAGGCCTCGCTCCCGGGGTTTCTGATCAAGAGCTGGCAGGAGATCGGCGAGCGCTACGAGGAGCGCCGCCACGATATCGAGCGGCCGCTGCTGCAGCCTGCGGAGCTGTTCCTCGAGCCGGCGCAGCTCGAGGCACACTTCGCCGCATTCGCGAGCATCACGCTCGATCCGTTCAAGGCGGATACCGAGCTACAGGGCGAATCGTCCGCGGTGCGCAATTTCCCGACGACCGCGCCACGTGAGTTGCGCATCGATGTGCGTGCGCCCGAGCCCTTCGCGCCGCTCGACGCTTTCCTGCGTTCGTTCGAGGGCCGGGTACTGGTCGCCGCGGACTCGGCCGGCCGGCGCGAGGTGCTGCACGAGATGCTGAGCGCGCATCAGCACGAGGTGAGCATTCTCGAGAGCTGGGACGCATTCGCCTTGGGTACCGCGCGCCTGGCGCTCAGCGTGGCGCCCGATTTACGCGGGTTGACGCTCACCACACCCCCAGTCGCAGTCATCGCCGAGGCGCAGCTGTTCGGACCGCGCGCGCCGGTCGAGCGCCGGCGCAAGCGTGTCTCGGATCCCGAGGCGATTCTGCGCGATCTGCAGGACCTCACTCCCGGTTCGCCCGTGGTGCATGAGGAGTACGGCGTCGGGCGCTACCTGGGACTGCAACCGATGGAGGTCGGCGGCCAGCCCGGAGAGTTTCTGGTGCTCGAGTACCAGGACGGCGACCGCATATATGTGCCGGTGCACGCGCTGCATCTGGTCAGCCGCTACACCGGAGCGGCTCCCGAGCACGCGCCGCTCCACAAGCTCGGGACGGACCAGTGGGCGCGGGCGCGTCGGCGCGCCGCCGAGCAGATCCGCGATGTGGCGGCGGAGTTGCTCGACCTCCACGCGCGCCGCAAGACGCAGCCGGGGCTCGCGCTCGCGGTGAACGAGCTCGACTATCAGGCGTTCGCCAATGCATTCCCGTTCGAGGAGACCGAAGACCAGACCCAGGCGATCCGTCAGGTGCTCGCAGATCTCGCCGCCGATCGCCCCATGGATCGCATCGTCTGCGGCGATGTCGGCTTCGGCAAGACCGAGGTTGCCATGCGGGCGGCCTTCGTCGCCGCGCAGGCCGGCAAGCAGGTCGCGGTCCTCGCGCCGACCACACTCCTCGTGCAGCAGCACCTGGCGAACTTCCGCGATCGCTTTGCCGATTGGCCGGTGCGGGTAGAAGGTTTATCGCGCTTCGGTACCTCCAAGGAGACTGTGGCGGTACTCGAGGGGCTCGAGCACGGCAAGGTGGACATCGTGATCGCCACCCATCGTCTCCTGCACGCGCATGCGCGCTTCCGCGACCTGGGACTCGTGATCATCGACGAGGAGCATCGCTTCGGGGTGCGCGACAAGCAGCGACTGCAGGCACTGCGCGCCAACGTGCACGTGCTTACCCTCACCGCGACGCCGATTCCCCGTACCCTCAACATGGCGCTCGGCGGGCTGCGCGATCTGTCGCTCATCACGACCGCCCCTGCCGAGCGGCTGGCCATCAAGACCTTTCTCATCGAATGGCACACGCCGACATTGCGCGAGGCGGCGCTGCGCGAGCTGCGGCGCGGCGGACAGATCTACTTCGTGCACAACGAGGTGCGCAGCATCGAGAAAATCGCCGCCGAGGTGCAGACGCTGGTACCGGAGGCGAGCGTGCGCGTCGGCCACGGCCAGATGCGCGAGCGCGATCTCGAGCAGCTCATGGTCGATTTCTATCACCGGCGTTTCAGTTTGCTGGTGTGCACGACCATCATCGAGAGCGGCATCGACGTGCCGAGCGCCAACACCATCATGATCAACCGCGCCGATCGCATGGGACTTGCGCAGCTGCACCAGCTGCGCGGCCGCGTCGGCCGCTCGCATCACCGCGCCTACGCTTACCTGATCGCGCCGCCGCGCCAGGCGCTCGCGCGCGATGCGGCGAAAAGGCTCGAGGCGATCGAGTCGATGGAAGAGCTCGGCGCGGGCTTCGTGCTGGCGACTCACGATCTCGAGATCCGCGGCGCCGGTGAGCTGCTCGGCGAGCAGCAGAGCGGCCAGATGACCGAGATCGGACTGACGCTGTATCTCGACATGCTGGATCACGCGGTCAAGGCTCTCAAGGCAGGCCGTGAGCCGCTGCTCGATCAGCCACTCGCAGCGGCCACGGAGGTTGAGCTGCGGCTGCCCGCGTTTCTGCCCGATGCGTACGTCGGCGACGTGCACGTGCGGCTCTCGCTCTACAAGCGCATCGCGGCCGCACCGGACGAAGCGGCGCTCGATGAGCTCACGGCGGAGCTGCACGATCGCTTCGGTCCCTTGCCGCCCGCGGCACAGAATCTGCTGCGCATCGCCAAACTCAAGATCCGTGCGCGCACACTCGGTGTGCGGCGGCTCGACCTCGGCCCGCAGGGCGGCTCGGTGCTATTCGAGGAACGCTCGGCAGTCGACCCCTCGACGCTGGTGCGCATGGTGCAGCAGGGCGCGCGCGAATATCGCCTGGAAGGTCCGTTGAGACTGCGCGTGTCGCGCGCGCTACCGGCGGAGAGCGCGCGTTTCGATTTCGCCACGCAGTTGCTGCGCCGTCTCGGCGAGCGGCCGCAGGTCCACTGACATTTGCGCACATGTAGAATGACCCACATGGGTGCTCAGCGCGCGCCACTGTGGTTGACAATGCTCGTCGCACTACTGCTGTGCGGCGGCCTGTTGGCGGCGTCCGCCGAGGAGACTGCACCGCCCGCTGCACCCGCTGCTGCCCCGGCGAATGGACCTGGCGGCACGGTCTACAACATCGAGATCATCGTTTTTCGTGCCACCAGCGCACTCGGCGCTCCCGAGGACTGGAGCGCGGAGGCGGGAGCACGCAACGTCGCCGGCGAGGAGTCGCCGAGTGGCGCAGCGCAGGTCGGACACTTCGTCGCGCCACTACCCTCCTCGGCCTGGCAGCTCGGCGAGCTCGAGAGCCGCCTGCGCTCGAGTGGCGTGTACGTTCCGGTAGCGCACACGGCGTGGTCGCAGACCGCGAGCTCGTGGGGGACACGCGCCGGTTTCACGCTGCAGAAGCTCGGGGTGGATGTGCCGGGTCTTTCCGGCAGCGTATTCCTCGAGCGGGGCCAATGGCTGCATCTCGGCATGGCCCTGACTTACGTCATGTCGTCTCCGCCGCAGGGACTCGGCGCGGCGGCCGACACCCCGTTCATCATCAACGAAAGCCGGCGCGTGCGCTTCTATGAGCGCAACTACTTCGACCACCCGGCGTTTGGTGTGATTGCGCTGGTCAGTCCGGCGCAGGGCTCTCGACCACCCGGCCGCTGAGTGTCAGGCAGGCGCGGGCTCCCGGCGCGCAGTGCGCGCCGGGATGCCGAGCACAGCCAACAGTCGCTTCAGTTGCCGCGGCGCCGGCGAAGACCGAGGGCTGCGAGGCCGAGCCCGAACAGAGCGAAAGTCGCCGGCTCCGGTACGCCGGATCCGCCACCACCACCGATTGAGCATCCGGTACCGCAGGAAAGCCGATCTATTCGCTCGGTCTGGGAAAGGAACAGTGTGCCATTGGTCGTGTCAGGCGAGACAAAGTCACCGCGCGTGCCACCCATAGCGATGATGGTCTCGGTTCCGGTCTTGATATCAATCAGACCGACCGTGCCGTCGTTGTTGTTGACGACAACGTCACCGCTGAGCTTCCCGCCTGAGATCACGCCGGTGCCATCGGGTCCATGCCCACCGCCCGGGAAGGTGTTCAGCAACGCACCGGAAGCGTAGTCGAATGCCAAAATGTTGCCGCCAGATTCCGCATAAACGGTTTTGCCGTCCGGGGACACCGTGACGCCATCGCAGCAGTTCGGCGATGCGACGATCACCCGCACCGCACCATTCAAGGGATTGATGTCGACTATTCCCTCGTTCGAGGAGGAGACGATATGGCCATTGGCCAAGTCGCCCCACATTCCCAAGTCACTCCTGAGAGTGCTGGGAAGACCTGCTACAGGGGTATGGGCACCGCTGTTGTCGAAATGCTCGTAGATACCCCCGAACGCCTGCGCGCCGTAAACCTGCCCGCCAGCGGTCGCCATAGCGTACTGCGGATTGCCGGTAGTGAACGTGTATGGCGCGGCACTCAGCGCGCTGCTCAGTGTCTGGTTATCAGCGTCCTTGAAGATGTAGATAGTGCCCATGCCGACGTTGCCGATGAGCGCGCTGCCCGTGATGACGTTGCCATCCGGGAGGATTCCCTGCGCGAGTGGTCCGTAAGCAGCCGGGGAATAACCACTCACGAATGTTGTCAGCGTGAAGCCGTCGGCGACTCCCGCCGGTGTGAGTGCGAGTTGTGCCTGTGCAGGACCGCTCATCAGGACCGCGGCGCCGCACAGGCTAATGAATGCTTTGAGCTGCATGGTGAGACTCCTTAAATCGTCATCTTGACGTTGTCGCGACCCTCTTCGGCTTCCCTGAGCCTGGACTCGTCCGTATTCCTTTCGCGCTGCCGCATTTTACAACGCTTCAGCGCAGCAATGACGTCGTTGGCGCGAGCGTAGGCCGGGCCGATCAGACGCTGGGGAGAGAGCGTGCTGCTGCCCGCGACTCCTCAAGAGCCGCCCTGTGCCCGCTCGCCCAGCAGCTGCGGCGCTGCGAACTCGAACTGCGGCACGTCGCTTCCCTGGAGCACACAACGCACACGGCTGCGCGCCGCGGCGATGAACCAGGTCTGCAGCGCGTGCGGGGCGCCTCGTCCGAACGCGCTCGGATCGAGGACGGCGACGCACGCGGCGTGCTCGGGATCGCGCACCGATTCATAGCGGATGAGCTCGATGTGCGCGAGGCGTGCGGCTGCCGCGAGCTCCTGCGCGCCCTGATAGCTCTTCGGGTCGGTCCACACGGCACGCTCGCGCACGAACGGCGCGCGCGTCAGATCGAGCGCCGCTTTGGTGCGCACTGCGGCAGCAAACGCAGTGTGCGGCACTGGCTTCAGGTCTGGCGTCGCGGGCGAGTCCAGCAGAAACCGCAGTCGCCAGTAGGCTTTTTCCGCAAGCGCCGTTCGCAGCGCCTCGGCCCCATACCACACGCCAGGCTCGAGAGCTGCGCGAAAGCGTGAACCGAGGTGCGGCCGGTAACGATAGGGGGTGGCGAGCAGGTAGTGCAGTCGCCGCACCGCGGGCGGCAGCGGCGGCTTGCTCTCCTCGAGCACCGCTTCGAGCAGCGCCTGCTCCTCGAGCGAGTCGGTGAGGCGCATGGTCGATGCGGTGTGCTGAGCCTCCACCACGCGCCACAGCGCGCGCGCGTAAGTGCGCGCTTCAGATGCGAGCGCGCGCGGCGTCCAGGTAGTCAACGGTGCGCACCAGGCCCGCGGGCTCGCGGATCAGAGCGAGCGGTACTCCTCCGAGCGCGGTGTTTTCGCTTCGCAACCATGCCTGCGCGGCGGCATCGTCCGAGCCCACGATGGCGTCGAGCGAGCGGAACAGCCGCACGAACAGCGCCGCCAGCTGCCATGGCTTGGAACCGGGCTCGAGTTGCCGCTGGCCATTGGCAAGCCGCGAGAGAGTGGCGGCGCTCACGCCGAGGACCGGGGCCAGATCCGACTGTGCCAGACCCAGGAAGCGCGCGGCGCGTACCGTGGCCCGCGACAGCGTCGCCGCGGCGTCCGCTGCAGGTTGCCGCCGGGGGCTGGTGCGCCGTGCCTTCATTTCAATAGAAATAATATTACAGTTCTATTTCTATGGCAAAGAGGTGCCGGACCTGGCGGCTCCGGCGGTTACTCGCAAGCGTTTAGTAAAATGCCGCCGCACCAACTGCACCTTTTGGTTCCCAGTCGGTGCGGGGACTTATGCAGAGGTGGCTCGTGCAGAGCTCATCCGCAGCGCGACGAATCGAGGCTGGCGACGGGCAGCAAGGGCGCCCGCCGGGAACTCACTCGGTAGTCGTGCTGGCCGCAGCGGACTTTTTGGCCGGCGCAGTCTCACTTTCCACGAGCTGGGAATCCTGGAAGTCCGCTGCCTCGGCGGTTGCGATACCGTCCTTGCCATCTTTCTTGGCGCGCCGCAGGGCGGCCCGGCACGCGTTGAGTAGCCCTTCGAGCGCCAGCTTGCGCGGCGGCACGAGACTGGCGATACCCGCACTCAGGGTTACGTAACGCCCCGCGCCCGCGGCGGTGGGATGGTGCATCAGCAGATCGCGTACGCGCTGACGCACGACCTGCGCGTACTGCGTGGCCTTCTCCGCTGCCTCGCCTTGCGTCAGCACCACGAACGCGCCGCCCTCCCAGCGTCCCACCAGGTCCCCGCCGCGCCGGTAGGAGGCGCCAATCACGCGCGCGATGCGGCGGATGCAGGCATCGCCTGCGGAGCGGTCGAATTTCTCGTTGTAGGCACCCAGGTCGTCGATGTCGAAAAGCGTCAGGCCGATCTCGTGCGAGTCGCGCTGCGCCAGCTGCCAGTCGCGCAGCAGCAGCTCCTCGAAGTACGCACGTGAATGCAAGCCCGTCAGGCGGTCCTCCCGCAACCACGACGGCAGCCCGCTCGGGGGTCGCTCGGTTTGCTTCAGCCGCTCGCTGGCATCGCGGTGGTAGCCGATGAAATGAGTGAGCTTGCCCTTGCTGTGCACCGGATGGATGACCGTCTCGTTCCAGAACATGGTGCCGTCGGGACGATAGTTGCGCACCAGTACGCGCGCGCCTTCACCCTTGCTCACTGCCTCGGCGAGACGCGTGCGCGCTTCCTGGTCCCGGTCCGTGCCCTGCAGGATGCGCAGGTTCGTGCCGAGGAGCGCGGCGGCGGGGTAGCCGCACATCTGTACGAACGACTGATTAACGAACACCACCGGACAATCGGTCGAGGTGGCGTCGCATATCACGACGCCCTCGGGCGCGCTCTCGACGACGACGCGCCAGGCCTCCGTCGCCCAGTTGTTCATGCACGACTTCCCGGGTCGAGGGTAAGGGCCGGAGCTGCAGTCGTCCGCGCAAGCAGCTCGCGGGCCCGCCCCCACTCGGGGGAAGCCTCCAAGAGGGCGCGTCCCGGCGCTCCGGTGCGCCCGTGCAGGCGCACCAGACGCAGGCTGGAGGCCGGCTGAGGCTCGACATTGAGTCTCGCCAGCAGCTCCAGGACACTCGCCCGATTGTTGCAGACCGGTAGCATGTCGCAACCCGCCGACAGGGCCTGCCGCGCCCGGGCGACCACGTCACCGTAGGCTGCAGCTGCCCCTCCCATGGACAGATCGTCGCTGAACACTACCCCCTGGAACCCCAGCTCTCCGCGGAGCACGTCGCGAATCCAGAGCGCCGAGAGGCTTGCGGGGGTGGAATCCACCGCCGGGAACAGCACATGGGCCGCCATGACCCCCGGGAGGCCATTGGCAATGAGACGCCGGTACGGGGTCAGGTCGGGGGCGAGGTCCGGAAGTGTTCGCCGGTCGACCGGGAGGGTCTGGTGTGAGTCCGCCGCCACGGCCCCGTGACCGGGGAAGTGCTTGGCGGTCGCCGCCATTCCGGCTTCCCGCATCCCGTGCGCCCAGGCTCCGGCGAGCTGGGACACGGTGGCCGGGTCGGGGTGGAAAGCGCGCTCCCCGATGACCTCGCTCACGCCGAGATCCAGATCCACGCAGGGCGCAAAGGAGATATCTACCCCGTGCGCCCGCAGCTCTGCAGCCATCAGCCAGCCGAGCGCGCGCGCGAGCGCAACACCTGCGCGCGCATCCACATCGAACTCGTGACCGATACGCCGTGCGGGCGGTAGGAGCGAAAAACCAGTACGAAAGCGCTGCACGCGGCCGCCCTCCTGGTCGACCGCTACGATGAGCGGCGGCGAGCGCAGCGCGTGTATCGAGCTCACGAGCGCTGTCAGCTGCTGCGGATCGAGGTAGTTGCGTGTGAACAGGATCACACCGCCGACGAGCGGATGGCGCAGCAGCTCGGCCTCCTCGGGCAGGAGCTCTGTCCCCGCGAGGTCGATCATCAGCGGACCGAGACTCATGTTCGCGCACCCGGCGCGTCAGCGCGGCTTGCCCCGCTCAGCAGCGCCAGCGACTCGACATGTGCGGTGTGCGGAAACATGTCGACCACCCCGGCCGCTGCGAGCGCAAAGCCGTGCTCGTGCACCAGTATGCCCACATCGCGCGCCAAACTCCCCGGATGACACGAAACGTACAGCAGCCGCTGCGGCGCCACGCGCGCGAGCGCCGCCAGCACCGCGCGGGCGCCGGTGCGTGGCGGGTCGAGCAGCACGTGCGTGTAAACACCCCGCATCCAGGGCAATGCCGGGTCCGGCTCGCGCGCGAGATCGGTGACGTGAAACTCGGCGTTGCTCAAGCCATTGAGCCGCGCGTTGCTGCGCGCGCGCTCGACGAGCGTGCTATCTCCTTCGATACCGGTCACCTGCGCTGCGGTGCGCGCGAGCGGCAGGCTGAAATTGCCGAGTCCGCAATAAAGATCGAGCAGCCGGGCCGCGGAGTTCAGCTCCAACAGCTCCGCCGCGCGCTCTACCAGCGACTCATTGACGGCGCCGTTGACCTGAATGAAATCCGTGGGCGCAAACTGCAGCTCGATATCGAAGCGCGGCAGGCGGTAATAGAGCGCCTCGCTCGCAACGCCGAGTGCGCGCACGGAATCGAGCCCGCCGGGCTGCAGATACAGCGTCACGCCGTGCGCGAGTGCAAACGCGGCAAGCCGCGCTTCATCCTGCGGCGTCGGTGGCGAGAGGATCCGCAGCACCAGGGCGGTCGCGTTATCGGCTACGGCGACCTCGATCTGCGGCACGCGCTCGCGGATGCTGAGGCTGGTGAGCACCGCGGCGAGCGGCGTGATGAGCGCAGCGGCTCGCGGCTCGAGCACCTCGCACGAGCGCAGCTGCGCCACGTAGGGGGCGGCGCGCTCGCGAAATCCCACCACCACGGTGTCCTTGCGGCGCACGAACTTCGCGCCAAGGCGCGCGCGCCGCCGATAGCCCCAATGCGGCCCGGCAAGCGGCGCAAGCCAGCGCTGCGGAGCGGCCTGCGCGACGCGTGTCAGCGCATCGCGCAGCTCGGCTTCCTTCGCTGCCAGCTGCGCCGCGGGCGCGAGGTGCTGCAGTACGCAGCCGCCGCAGACTCCAAAGTGCGGGCAGCGGGGCGCAACGCGCTCGGGCGCTGCCTCGAGCAGCTCGAGCAGCTCGCCCTCATCGTGGCGGCGATGCCGGCGCACGCGGCGGAAGCGTATGCGCTCACCGGGAAGCGCTCCGGCGATGAAAGCCGTTTTGCCCCCGTGCACCACGCCCTCGCCCTCGTGCGTGAGCCCGGCAACCTGCGCCTCCTCGTGTGCACTCTCCGTGCGCCCGCGGCGCTGCAGGTGCGGAGTGCTGCTCAAGCGCTGCCGTCCTGCCAGGTGCGCAGGAACTCGGCGAGATGCGGCTCCTTCGAGCTGCTGAGGCAGGCACGCACGCGCGCGAGCTCCTCGGTGTGCTGCGCCCGGGTGAGCTGACCGCGCAGCTGCTGGAAGCGCAGATAGATCAACCAGGTGTTGAGCACGTCGGTTTCGCAATAGCGGCGGATTCCGGCGAGGTCACCCGCCTGCCAGGCATCCCACACCTGCGCGCCATCGAAACCGAGCTTCCCTGGAAAGCCGAGCAGGCACGCCATGCTCGTGAGCGACACGCGATTGCGATGGTGAAACCCCGACAGCACGTCCATCAGGTCGGTATGGCGCCAGTGGTAGCGGTTTAGGTAGTTGTTGAAGCGGAAAGCATCATCGCCGTCTCCCATCTCCCACAGCCGCGGCGCCTGGGCACCGCTCAGCAGCGCCCGGTAGGTGATCACCGGCAGATCGAACCCCGACCCGTTCCATGAGACGAGATTCGGAGAGAACTTCTCGATGCCCTCGAAGAATCTCTGGATCAGCTCGCCCTCGCTGCTGCCGAGCTCGCCGAGGCTCCACAGCCTGAAGTTATCGCTGCTGCGCAGCGCGCAGGAGATCGCCACCACGCGCTGCTGCTCGGGGGGAAGGAAGTCGCTGCCGGTGTGCTGGCGACGCAGGGCGAACATTGCCTTGGCGACCTGGCCGTCGGCGAGGCCTTGCAGCCCGTAGCGACGTCGCCCGAACTCGACATCGGGCACGGTCTCGATGTCGAACACCAGCGTGTTCATGAGGCCTTCATGAGCACCGCTACCGCGACTACGAGGCCACGCTCATCGCTCAGGGTGACGTGGGCGTCGCCGACCCCCAGGCCACGGCGCACGCGCTCGCCGCGCTCCGAGAACACCACCTCGGGCTTGCCCCAGGAGTTCTGCACCACGCCCACATCACGGATCCATACCCCGTGCGCAAAGCCCGTGCCCATGGCCTTGACGATGGCCTCCTTGGCGGCAAAGCGCATGGCGAGGAAACGCTCGGGGCGCGCGGTGTGGGCGAGCTGCGCCTGCTCCGCGGGCATGAGCAGGTGCTCGATGAAGCGCGCGCCGAAGCGCTCGAGCGTATGGGCGATGCGCGCGCTCTCGAGTACGTCGACGCCGATGCCGAAGATCACGTACGCGCCTCTCTCAGCAGCGCTTTCATGTCCCGCACCGCCGCCGGTAACCCGACGAACAACGCCTGCGCGATGAGCGCATGGCCGATGTTGAGCTCGACGATCTCCCGTACCGCCGCCACCGGCTGCACGTTGTGGTAGTTGAGGCCATGGCCGGCGTGCACTTCCATGCCGAGATTCGCGGCAAAGCGCGCCGCCGCGCGCAAACGCTCGAGCTCGGTGGCCGCGGCTGCACCGCGCGCCTCGGCATAGGTACCGGTGTGCAGCTCGACGACGGGTGCGCCGCTCGCGTGCGCGGCCTGGATCTGTCGCGGCTCGGGATCGATGAACAGCGCCACCCGCACACCGGCCGCGGCGAGGCGCGCTGTCGCCTCGGTGACGCGCGTCGTCTGTGCCGCGACGTCCAGGCCACCCTCGGTGGTGATCTCGAGGCGCCGTTCGGGCACCAGGCAGCAATCCGTCGGCCGCACCGCCGCGGCGATGGCGAGCATCTCCTCGGTTACCGCGAGCTCGAGGTTCATGCGCGTCTGCAACAGCCCGCGCAGGGCGAGTACGTCCTGGTCCTGGATGTGCCGGCGGTCCTCGCGCAGGTGCAGCGTGATGCTGTCGGCGCCGGCCTGCTCGGCGGCGAGCGCGGCGTGCACCGGATCGGGATAGCGCGCGCGCCGCACCTGACGCAGCGTTGCCACGTGGTCGATGTTGATACCGAGAAGGATTCCAGCATTCATGGACATGCTCTGCGTTTCATCGCTCGTGCCACCGCACGCGTCGCAAGCGGCCGCCCCTCCAAGCACGCGCCGAGCGCGGCCTGCAGGAGGCGCCGTGCATCCTCGAGCTCGCGCTCGCTCTGCAGGCTCTCGCGCGCAAGGCTGAGGAGCGAGTGTCCGCACAGCGAGCGTGCGGCGCCGGCGCGGGCCGGTAGCAGACCGACCCCGGGGTGAAAGTCATAGTATGCATCCGGCTCGAGCGGCAAGCCCGAGCGCGCCTCGGTGGCGAGATCGAGACCATAGCCGAGCACCTCCAACAGGCGCTTCTCGAACACCCGCAGTGCCGGTGCCAGCGCGGCGCCGCCGCGCAACTGCTCGAGGATGTCGTGATAATGATCGAAGAGCTCCGGCAGCGCGTCGTGGCGCGTGGTGAGCTTCAGCAGCAGCTCATTGAGATAGAACCCCGCCAGCAGATACTCCTGTGGCAGCGCCGCAGCCGCACCGGCACGCTCGGCACCGGTGAGCTGCGCGGCCTCGCCGCGGCCACTCCAGCTGAGCAGCAGCCGCTGAAAAGGCTGCAGTTCCGCCGCCAGCTTCGCGCGCGGGCCGCGTACCCCGCGCGCAAACAGTGTTAGACGTCCGTGCTCGCGGGTCAGCACCTCGAGGATGCGGCTCGTGTCGCGCCAGGGCCGGTGGTGCAACAGGTAGCCTGGTGTCAGCGCGACGCGGCGTGCGTTGCGGCTCACTCCACCCCCAGCTCGCGCAGGGCTCGCGCGTTGTCCGCCCAGTTGGCGCGCACCTTGACCCACAGGTTGAGATGCAACCGCCGCCCGAGCATGCCGTTCAATGCCAGGCGCGCGGCGCGCCCGATACGCTTCAACCGCTCGCCGCGCGCGCCGATGACGATCGGTTTCTGGCCCTCGCGCTCGACCCAGATCGCCGCATCGACGTACAGCAGCCCCTCCTCCTCGGTCAATCGCTCCACCTCCACGGCTATGCCGTAAGGCACTTCCTGGTTCAGCTCCAGGGTTAGTTTCTCACGAATGGTCTCGGCGATACGGAAACCGAGACTCCGATCGGTCAGCTCACCCTCAGGATAGAGCGGCGGCGAGCACGGCAGGTGCGCGGCGATGGCGTCGCACAGCTCGGTGATGTTCTCCGTGCGCAGCGCGGAGACCGGCACGATGGCGAGGAAGGCATGCCGCTCGGTGAGTTGCGCAAGATACGGCAGCAGCCGCGCGCGCGGCCGCACACGGTCGATCATGTTCACCGCCGCGATGGCCGGCCGGCCGAGGCGCACGATGCGCTCGAGCGCCAGCTCGTCCTCGTGCGTGAAGCGCAGTGCCTCTACCACCAGCACCACGAGGTCGGCATCCGCAAGTGCGGTGCTGACGCTGCGGTTCATGGCTTTGTTGAGCGCGCGCACCGCCTTGAGGTGCAGTCCCGGGGTATCGACGAAGGCGATCTGCGCGTGCGGCAGTGTGAGCACACCGAGTATCCGGTGCCGGGTGGTCTGGGGACGAGGGGTGACGATGCTGAGCTTGGTACCCACCAGCGCGTTCAACAGCGTCGATTTACCTACGTTCGGCCGGCCGATGAGCGCGGCCGAACCACTGCGAAACTCACTGGATACTGGAGTGCTCACTTAGGGTCGATCCGCTGCGCGCTGCGCTTCGATGGCCTCGAGCATGGCTTGGGCGGCCTGCTGCTCGGCGCGCCGACGGCTCGAGCCGCCGCCCTCGACGCGCAACGCGAGGCCGGGTACCTCGCAGCTCACCCTGAAGGTCTGCGCGTGGTCCTCGCCGTCGATACCGAGGATCAGGTAGCGCGGCAGAGTAAGACTGCGCGACTGCAGATACTCCTGCAAGCGCGTCTTGGCATCCTTCAGCGCTTCGGGCGAGGGGAGTGCCGCAATGCGCTCGGCGAACCATCGTGTGACGAGCGGCTCGACCGCCGCGAGTCCGCCGTCGAGGTAGATCGCGCCGCACAGCGCTTCGAGCGCATCCGCGAGGATCGACTGGCGGCGAAAGCCGCCGCTGCGCAGCTCACCGGACCCGAGCTGCAGCGTCGCACCCACGCCGAGCGCGAGGGCAATCTCGGCGAGCGGCTCGCGGCTCACGAGCCGTGCGCGCAGGCGGCTCAAGTCGCCTTCCGTCGCCTGCGGAAAGCTCTGATAGAGACGCTGCGCGACCAGCAGGTTGAGTACCGCATCGCCGAGGAACTCCAGCCGCTCGTTGTTGGCACCCGCGGCGCTGCGGTGCGTGAGCGCCGCGCGGAACAGGGCCGGATCGTGCGGCTCGTAGCCGAGCCGCTCGCGCACCCATGACGCAGGCCACCCGGCAGCCGTCATGGGCGAAGGCTAATCCGCGGTCGTGCCGCCGATTTTGACCGTCTTGTCGAAGGTGACGTGCAAGGACAGGTTAGCGAAGAGCGGCGCATCATCGTCGTACTGCGACTCGACCAGCCAGGCGGCGCCGTCTTTGGTGATTTTCATGTCCTTGGTGGTCGGGTACTCGACCATGTCGATCTCGAAATGCCTGTCGATCGTGGCGCGGATGGTCTGCGGATTGGCGGCGGACTTCAGCTCGCTGCCGGCTTGATCCATGGCCTTGGCCACTTTCATGTAATTCAAATAGACGGGTGCCAGGCGGATGCCCGCGTAGACTACCACCGCCACCGGGGCCAGCAGGACCAGCCAGCCGATTGCCGTGACACCCAGTTGCCTGTTTCGCATCGAATCGCCCCCCCGGACATGGGTCACCGGATGGCGGAGCCGGTCGGCTCGAAATCGGGCCGCCGGACCGCCCCAGGTCCCAATTGAACCAGATTCGATCGTCAACCCCCCGGACTTGCATCACTGGATGGTGGTGCCGATGCGGTTCCACATGGGGCCGCCGGAGCGACCCAGGTCCCAATTGAACCAGATTCGGGTCGCCTTGCCGACCAGATTCTCCTCCGGGACATAGCCCCAGGAGCGGCCGTCGTCACTGTTGTCCCGGTTGTCGCCCATCATCAGATAGTGCCCCGGGGGCACATCGCCGACGAACGCCGGCATGCGCAAGCCGCCAGGGGGATCCTCATCGCCACACACGTAGCCGCGCACGCCGTTGCGCTTGCAGCTCGGGAGCACCGGTTGGCGATCGAGCGCCACCGGGCAGAAAATCGCCTCGTGCTGGTGCTGGCCGAGCCGCTCGTGGGCGATCGACATGTTGACGTAGCAGCCATCGTTGTAGCGCTGCCGGCCGACGTAGAAGGGCACCGGCTTGCCGTTGATGATGATCAGATTGTCGTGCACCTCTACGTGGTCTCCCGGCAATCCCACCAGGCGCTTGATGAAATTGGTGGATGGATCGCGCGGGTAGCGAAACACCACCACATCGCCGCGCTGCGGCTCACCGATGCTCACGAACTTGCGGTTGAGCACCGGCAGGCGCAGGCCATAGGCGTACTTGTTGACGATGATGAAGTCGCCATCGAGCAGCGTCGGCATCATCGAGTCGGAGGGGATGCGGAACGGCTCGAACACGAATGCACGCAGCAACAGCACCACCAGCGCGACCGGGAAGAAGCTGCGTGCGTAATCGACCGTGCCGGGCTCCGGGATCTGGGCCGGATCCTTGCCGGCAGCACGCGCTGCGGCATTGCGCCAGGGCCGCAGCAGCAGATGATCTACCGCCCATACCGCGCCCGTAAGCACCGTGATGCCGAGCAGCACCGCGCTGAAATCCAGCCGCTCCGCCACCAGGAGGCGCAGGACCGCGCAGGCGATGAGCACCGGCAGTGCGCTGTAGAGGAAGGTCATGAGCGGCGCATCGTGCGGCGGCGCCGGCGCTGCGATGAGGCGCTGCGGCCGCAGGAACCAGTCATCGACGATGCATATCAGCGCTACCGGCAGGGCCAGCCAGGAGAGCAGGACGATGACCGACATCAGGGACTGTGGCATTGGGCGAACCTTAGTGTTTGCGGCCGACCTGCAGCACTGCGAGGAAGGCTTCCTGTGGAATCTCGACGTGGCCGAGCTGTTTCATGCGCTTCTTACCCTCCTTCTGCTTCTCGAGGAGCTTGCGCTTGCGGGTAACGTCGCCGCCGTAGCATTTTGCCAGCACGTTCTTGCGCAGCGCCTTGACTGTCGCGCGGGCGATGACCGCACTGCCGATTGCCGCCTGCACCGCCACCTCGAACATCTGCCGGGGAATGAGCTCCTGCATCTTGTCCACGAGCTCGCGGCCGCGGTGGTAGGCACTCTCGCGGTGCACGATGATCGAAAGCGCATCGACCTTGTCGCCGTTGATGAGGATGTCGAGTTTCACCAGCGGCGCGACTTCAAAATGGCTGAACTCGTAATCGAAGGAGGCGTAGCCGCGACTCACCGACTTCAGGCGGTCGAAGAAATCCAGCACCACTTCCGCGAGCGGCAGCTCGTACTGCAGCGACACCTGCGTGCCGAGGTACTGCATCTTCTTCTGCGTGCCGCGTTTGTCGTTGCACAGCTTGAGCACCGCGCCGACGTGATCGGGAGGCACGAGGATGTTGGCGATGATGATCGGCTCGCGGATCTCCTCGATATCGTTGGCCGCGGGCAGTTTCGCCGGGTTGTCGACGTAATCGATCGTGCCATCGGTGCGCGCCACCTCGTACACCACCGTCGGCGCGCTGGTCACCAACGTGAGCGCGTACTCGCGCTCGAGGCGCTCCTGCACGATGTCCATGTGCAGCAGGCCGAGGAAACCACAGCGGAAGCCGAAGCCGAGCGCGCTCGAGACCTCCGGCTCGTAGTGCAGCGCCGAGTCGTTCAAACGCAGCTTCGCGAGCGCATCGCGGAATTTCTCGTAGTCCTCGGAGTTGACCGGGAAAAGCCCCGCAAACACCCGCGGCTTGATCTGCTTGAAACCAGGCAACGGCGCGGGCGCGGGGCGATGCTCCAGCGTGATGGTATCGCCGACCGGCGCACCGTCGATCTCCTTGATGCCCGCGACCACGAAACCCACATCGCCGACGGCCAGCTCGCGCTCCACCACCGGCTTGGGCGTGAAGCGCCCAAGCCGGTCGGCGAGATGGCTGCGGCCGGTAGACACCACGCGGATGCGCTCGCCGGCCTTCACGCCGCCGTTCATCACGCGCACCAGCGACACGACACCCACGTAATTATCGAACCATGAGTCGATGATCAGCGCCTGCAGCGGCGCGTCGCCATCGCCGCGCGGCGGCGGGATGCGGCGAATGATGGCTTCCAGCAGCTCCGCGACGCCCTCCCCGGTCTTGGCGCTGACGCGCGCGGCATCGCTGGCCGCGATGCCGATGATCTCCTCGATCTCGCGCGTGACGCGCTCGGGATCGGCCGACGGGAGGTCGATCTTGTTGATGACCGGCAGCACCTCCACGCCCTGCTCGATGGCGGTGTAGCAGTTGGCCACGCTCTGTGCCTCGACGCCCTGCGAGGCATCGACCACCAGCAGCGCGCCGTCACAGGCGGCGAGCGAGCGCGAGACCTCGTAGGAGAAGTCCACATGCCCCGGGGTATCGATCATGTTGAGTTGATAGCGCTCGCCATCGCGGGCGGTGTAATAGAGCGTGACGCTCTGCGCCTTGATGGTGATCCCGCGCTCGCGCTCGAGCTCCATGGAGTCGAGCACCTGGGCCTGCATCTCGCGATCTGCGAGGCCTCCGCACAGCTGGATGAAGCGGTCGGCGAGGGTCGATTTGCCGTGGTCGACGTGCGCGATGATGGAGAAATTACGTATGTGCCGCATGAGCTGCGCTGACTACCGCCGCGTGGCGCCGCGCCCGGAAGTTCTGCGGCGGGGCGGATTATAGGAAAGTTTGGGCATTACGGCGCGCTTGCGCCGTCAAAGCCGTGCGTTACCGTCAGGATGCGCCCGCGCCGCTCTCGGGGGAAAGGCTGCGGCGCGCTGTCAACAGCCGCCTAAGCTCATCCGCATCCAGGCGGTGACGGCAGACCACGAGTCCATCGAGCAGCAGCACCGGCACGTCGAGCCCGTGACGCCGCCGGAGCTGCGGATCCGCATCGACATCGACCAGATCGAGCGGCGGGAGCGGTAGTCGCCGTGCGAGCGCCTGGAGCTCCACGAGCATCTCCTCGCACAGTTGACAGTCGCGACGCTGTACGAGCGTGAGGGGAGCGCGCGTATCCGGCACGTATCAGTGGCCCACGGGCGTTGCGCCCTGTGCCTTCAGTTGACTCGCGATGTAGCGCACCGTGGCCGGTGGCACCTCACCGACAGCGGTGATCTTGTGGCCGTCGACTACGGTCGAGAACGCCGAGGAAGAGCCTACGGTAGCCGATTCGGGCAGCGGCGGCGGACCGGAGGGCGCCGGTTGCCGCTCGACGAACACCGACACCGACGCGAAGCCGTCGGTGAAAACCAGTTGATCGACTGCGCTTGCGGAGCCCGGCAGGACCTGCGCCGAGCGCACGGTCATGCGAAAGCCCGGCGGGAGCCGCATGGCACTCCAGGCAAGCGCGACAGCGCCCGGCTGCATCTGCGGAGCCGCATCGTTGCGCAGCCACTGAAACCCCGTGGTCGAGATCTCGGGACGAAAGGCGGAGTCGGGTATGCGCGAGGTGAGCGTGAGGCTGGCGAAGACGATCTGCTCGATTACCTGCCCATGCGCGTCCGCCAGCTGGGATTTCAGCGGCATGGCAGTGGTGTCATCGACCCACAGCCGGTAACCGTAACGGTACTCGTCCCTGGGCGAAACCGTGATCACGTGCGTCACGCGGCGGTTGATGCGCGTATGCCCCACTTCGCGGATGTCGTAAAAGCTCGCAGTCTGGTCGTTGACCGTCGGGAATCCGACCAACGACTCCTCGGTCGGACGTTGTTCGACGACCACGGTGCGACGGTCGGGCAGATAGCACGCCAGGCTCGAACCGGTGCGGATGAACTCGCGGCCGGATCCATCGAGGGAGACGAGGCGCTCCGACACATTGCCATCCTGCACCCGGTGGATGATGCGCAGCATCTCCACCCGGCCGCCCTGCCAATGGGAAAAGGTGCCATCGTAGTTGCGCGTGGTGAGCGCGTGATCCATGCGCTCGAGCCACTGCGCAGGAGCGAAGTCGGGTGCGTTCTTCCGCGCCGGCTCTTCGCCGGCCGCTGCGGCCGCGACTGCCCAGGCGAGCGCCAGGCTGAACAGGCCGCCGCTACTGCGCAATGCCCTTGACATCGGCCTGGGGTTCCTCCGTGCCGGAGGTCGCCGGCTCGCTCGTCATGAAGGCCGACAGCAGATTGCGGCGCGCCACTGGGGGAGAAAACATACTGTGCGCGACCACATAGTTCGCCAGCTCGGTGCTCGGCACGGTGACCCCGGCCGGCTGCTTCGGCACCGGGACTACGTAACTGTCGCCCCGTGCCGTAGCCGCGGCCGGCGCGGCGCTCAGCGCCGCTGGTGGAGCGAGGTGTGCGGTGAGGGGTGCCTCGCCGGGAGCCTGTGCGCGCAGCCAAAGAATTGAGACCGCCGCAACGGAAGCCGCCAACGCAGCTCCTGCCAGCGGCTGCCACCAACGCAAGCGGTCATGGCGTAAGTCGCGGGGCGCGGTGTGCCCCGCAAGCGCAGGTTCTGCGCGCAACACCGCGTTGACGCGTCCGGCGAGCGGTGCGTTGAGGCGCACGCCGCGCTCGGCGCGTATCACCGCACCGACGATCGCGTAGCGTCCCCAGCGCGCCTTGAGCGGCTCATCCCGCGACAGGCGTCGCGCCAGCAGCTCGCACTCCGCAGGCGGCAACTCGTCGTCGAACATCGCGGACAGCTGACTGTCGAGCTCCTCGTTCATCCCAGCTCCTCCGCGCGGCCAAGGCCGCCTTCGAACACTTCCCGCAGGCGCCGGTCGATCGCCTCACGCGCGCGGAAGATGCGCGAACGCACCGTGCCCACGGGGCACTCCATGGCGGCGGCAATCTCCTCGTAGGAAAGACCCTCGAGCTCGCGCAGCACTATGGCGGTGCGCAGGTCCTCGGGGAGGGCATCGATGGCGGCATTGACCGTCGAGCGGATCTCATCGGTCAGCACCAGACCCTCAGGTGTCTCGGAATCCTTCATTCGGCCTTGCATGTCGTAGGACTCGTCGTTGTTGTTGCGGTCGAGGTCATATTCGACGGGGCTGCGATCCCGGGAAACCACGGCGTTCTTGGCGGTGTTGATGGCTATGCGGTAGAGCCATGTGTAGAAGGCACTGTCACCCCGAAACTGCGGCAGCGCCCGGTAGGCCTTGATGAAGGCTTCCTGAGCGATGTCCTCTGCCTCGGCTGGATTGCGCACGTAGCGCATGACCAGCTTGACGAGTTTGTGCTGGTACTTGAGCACCAGCGCATCGAATGCCCCCTTATCCCCGCGTTGCACGCGGCGTACCAGGCTCAGATCGCTTGCATCCGCGCTCATGCGCGCCCTCTACACCCGGTCCGAGGGCCGCCGCGCTTCGACGAGAATAGACTGTGAGCTTCTGTGAAAGTTCAGCATGGTGGGGCACGTCGCGACCGGTACCGGTCAGAATACCGCCGACCCGCCATCCAATCGACATAATGCGCGCATCCGTGCGATCCCCTGCGCCAGGTGAGGCTCGGCCGGAGTTTCACCCCCGAGGAGGTATCCGGCCAGCACGGGGTCCGGTAGCTCCAGAAGTTCGCCAAACACGCGACATTCGGCGGCGCTCGCCTCGGACAGCACGCGCTGCGCCAGGCGCTCCAGCAGCACGTCGAGCTCCTTCATACCCCGCCGGCAGCGCCAGCGGAGTCGGCCTGGGACGATGGTGGCGTCTGAATGAGTTGCCGCTTCAGCAGGCGGCCCGCTGCGTTGAGTCAGCTTCATCCCTGGCGCTCGAGCAGCATTTTCTTGATTTCGGCAATGGCACGGGCCGGGTTGAGGTCCTTCGGGCACACGTCCGTGCAGTTCATGATGGTATGGCAGCGGTAGAGTCGGAAGGGATCCTCGAGCTCATCGAGCCGCTCGCCGCTGGCTTCATCGCGGCTGTCGATGATCCAGCGGTACGCCGCCAGCAACGCCGCCGGCCCGAGAAACCGCTCGCTGTTCCACCAGTAGCTCGGACAGCCGGTCGAGCAGCAGGCGCACAGAATACACGCCGCCGGGCGGTCGATCTTCTCCTGGTCTTCCTTCGATTGCAGCCGCTCACGGTCGGGCGGCGGGGGGGTGCGTGATTGCAGCCAGGGCTTTACCGCGGCGTACTGGGCGTAGAAGTTGGTGAGGTCCGGTACCAGGTCCTTCACCACCGGCATGTGCGGTAGCGGATAGATACGCACCTCGGCGCCCAGATCCTGCATCGAAGTCGTGCAGGCCAGGCAGTTCACCCCGTTGATATTCATGGCGCACGAGCCGCAGATGCCCTCGCGGCAGGAGCGGCGGAAGGTGAGCGAGGAATCGAGCACACTCTTTATCTGGATCAGGGCATCGAGCACCATGGGCCCGCAGCTTTTGACATCGAGCACGAAGGTGTCGATCCGCGGGTTCTGCCCCGAGTCGGGATTGAAGCGATAGATGAGAAAGGTGCGCGCCTCGCTGGCCCCCGGCGGTGCCGCATGCACGATGCCTTTCACCGGACGGGAGTTGGCGGGCAGGCGGAATTCGGCCATCGCAAATCCTCAGTAGGTGCGCGGCCGTGGTGGAATCGGCTCGACGTCGCGCGTCATGGTGTTCAGGTGTACCGGGCGGTAATCGAAACGCACGCGCTGCGGCCCGTCCACCCACACCAGGGTATGTTTGAGCCAGTTGCCATCGTCGCGCTGCGGAAAGTCCTCGCGCGCGTGCGCCCCGCGGCTTTCGGTGCGATTCGCCGCCGAGTGGATGGTAGCGGTCGCCTGCAACAGCAGGTTCTCGAGCTCGAGCGTCTCAATCAAATCACTGTTCCAGATCAATGACCGATCGCTGACACGCACATCCGCGAACGAGGCGAACGTGGCGCCGAGGCGCTCGATGCCCTGCGCAAGCGTGTCACCGGTGCGAAACACCGCGGCATCGAGCTGCATGGTTTTCTGCATCTCGAGGCGGATCATGGCGGTGCCGCGCGTGCCGTTGGCATTGCGCAGCCGCTCGAGCCGCTCGAGCGCGCCCTCCCCGGCATCCGCCGCGAGCGGCCGCTGGGTGCTTCCAGGCTCGATCACCTCCGCGCAATGCCGCGCCGCCTCGCGGCCGAAGACGACCAGGTCGAGCAATGAGTTAGAGCCCAGGCGGTTGGCACCGTGCACCGACACGCACGCCGCCTCGCCTACCGCCATCAGCCCCGGGACCACGCTGTCCGGATCGCCATCCTTCGGACACACCACCTCTCCATGGTAGTTACAGGGGATGCCGCCCATGTTGTAGTGCACCGTCGGCAGCACCGGGATCGGCTCGCGCGTCACATCGACCCCGGAGAAGATGCGGGCAGTCTCGGCAATGCCGGGCAGCCGCTCGTGGATCACCTCGGCGCCGAGGTGCTCGAGGTGCAGGTCGATATGATCGTGCTCGGCGCCGACTCCGCGGCCCTCGCGGATCTCCACCGTCATGGCGCGGCTCACGACATCGCGCGAGGCCAGATCCTTGGCATTGGGCGCATAGCGCTCCATGAAACGCTCGCCCCGCCCGTTGGTGAGATAGCCGCCCTCCCCGCGCGCGCCTTCGGTGATGAGGCAGCCCGCGCCGTAGATGCCGGTCGGATGAAACTGTACGAACTCCATGTCCTGCAGTGCCAACCCGGCGCGCAGCACCATGGCATTGCCATCGCCCGTGCAGGAATGCGCCGAGGTGCAGGAAAAATAAGTGCGGCCATATCCACCGGTGGCGAGGATCGTCATGTGCGCGCGGAATCGATGCAGCTTCCCTTCGGTGAGATCGAGCGCCACCACTCCGCGGCAGGCGCCACCCTCCATGATCAGGTCGATGGCAAAGTACTCGACGAAAAAGGTCGCCGCGTGGCGGATTGATTGCTGGTAGAGCGTGTGCAGCATCGCGTGTCCGGTGCGGTCGGCCGCGGCGCAGGTGCGCTGCGCGATGCCTTTGCCAAAGTGGGTCGTCATGCCCCCGAAGGGCCGCTGGTAAATGAGCCCCGCCTCGGTGCGCGAGAAGGGCACGCCGTAGTGCTCGAGCTCGATGACCGCCGCGGGCGCCTCCCTGCACATGAGCTCGATGGCGTCCTGATCGCCGAGCCAGTCCGAGCCCTTCACGGTGTCGTACATGTGCCAGCGCCAGTCATCCTCGCCCATGTTGCCGAGCGCTGCCGAGATGCCGCCCTGTGCTGCGACCGTGTGGCTGCGCGTGGGGAAGAGCTTGCTGATGCAGGCCGTCGACAGGCCGCTTTCGGCGAGACCGAGCGTGGCGCGCAGTCCGGCACCGCCCGCCCCGACCACGATCACATCGTAGGTGTGGTCGATGAAGGCACGCGGCGCGTTCATCCCGCCGCCCCGAAAGCCACCTTGAGCACGGCGAACATGCCGGCGGCCGCGAGCAGCACGTGCGCGAAACCGATCAGCACCAGGGAGAGCGTGCGCGCGCCGGTGCCGTGTACGTAATCCTCCACGACCACGCGTACGCCGAGCTGCGAATGCCAGGCGCCGACCAGCACGAGCAGTATGAGCAGCAATGCGGTCGAGCTCTGGCTCATCCAGGCAATCAGCGTCGCGTGGCCGAGCGAGGGCAGCATCAGCAGCGAGACTGCGAACCATACCGTGAGCGGCACCAGCGCGATCGAGGTAAGCCGCTGCTGCCACCAGTGGCGCACTCCATCGCGGGCCGCGCCGGCACCGAGCACCCTGCCGAGAGGACTGCGCAGGCTCATGGAGCGTGCCTGCCGACAAACCAGAGGCGATAGACCATCAGCAGCACGAGCACCACGGTCACCGCAATCACCACCCAGGCGCTTCTTTGCGACTGCGCGCGCTCGAGCGCGTGACCGGTATCCCACACCAGGTGGCGCAGTCCCGCCACGAGGTGATAGCAGAAGGCAACGACGAGTGCGGCGTACACGAGCTGCGCGAGCGGCGTGGTCAGCACTCGCATGGCGATCGCGTAGCTGTGCGGTCCGCCTGCCACTGCCATGAGCCAGTACACCAGCAGCGGTAATCCCAACGACAACGCGACACCGGTGAAGCGGTTGGCAATCGAGGTTGCCAGGGTGTACCGGGACATTCTGTACACCGACAGGTGCGGGGAGAGCGGTCGCGTCGGCATAAACGATAGTTAGAAGTCGATGCAGCGGCCGTTCTTTTCCCAGTCGCCGAAACGGGTCGGCTCGGGTCCGGCACGGCCGCCGAGCTCACGTGGACGCGGGAGCGCAGCCGCCGCCGCCGGCGGCGGCGCTGCAGCGGCGCTAGACAGCGCGGGCGCGTGGGTGGCTGGCACCGATGCGTGTGGGAGTGGGCTCTTGCCCGCGGGCATCGACATACCCGACAAGTCTGCCAGAATCTGCCACAGGCAGCCACGCAGCGCCTGCGGATCAACAACGGCCAACTCCATGCACAGCAGCCTGAGCACGGTGTCACTCGATGAACTGGGCGTGCTGCGCGCGCGCGGTGCGGGTGTGGTGGCGTTCCTCCAGGGCCAGCTGTCGAACGACCTGACGCGCCTTTCGCCCGAGCGCTCGCTGCTTGCCGGTTACCACAACCCGCAGGGGCGCGTGATCGCATTACTGCGCTTGCTGCAGTTCGGGCCTGACGATCTGCT
This sequence comes from Steroidobacteraceae bacterium, assembly GCA_035495655.1. Classification (GTDB taxonomy): domain Bacteria; phylum Pseudomonadota; class Gammaproteobacteria; order Steroidobacterales; family Steroidobacteraceae; genus 13-2-20CM-66-19. Next base: position 53,333 of record DATJFM010000044.1, on the reverse strand, counting down.
CGCACTGCTGCCACATGAGCTGGTCGCGCCGGTCGCCGCGCGCCTGTCCAGATTCATCCTGCGCGCGAAAGTGCAGCTGGCCGATGAGTCGCAACAGTGGCGGATCAGCGGACTGCTGCGCGTCGGCGCCAACTCGGTGCGCGCTGGTGCCACGTTGGAGACCGACAACGACGCCGCCTTGCCCACCACCGAGAACGAGGCGGCGCGCACCGCAACGAGGAGCATTGTGCGCCTCGCAGGCGAGCCGGCGCGCTGGTTGCTGGTGAGCCCGATGTCAGGGGCGGAATCACCCGACGCCGCGCCGGTGGCGAACCCGCTCATCTGGCGGCGCCTGGGGGTCGCGGCGGGCGAGCCGCAGGTCTACGCGGCCACCTCCGAGGAATTCATAGCCCAGATGCTCAATCTCGATTGTCTCGGCGCGATCGCCTTCGAGAAGGGCTGTTATACCGGTCAGGAAGTCATCGCCCGCGCCCACTACCGCGGCCGGGTGAAGCGGCGCATGCAACGCTTCGTGACGCGCTCCCTGCTGCAGCTTCGCCCGGCGGATGCCGGCACGCTGAGCGATGGGCGCACCTTCAAGGTCGTGGATGCGGCGCAGCTCGCGGACGGGCGTTGCGAGTTCCTGGCGGTGACTCAGCTAACCGTCGAGCCCGCCTCCGCCGCCGAGGCAGCGGCGGGCGCCGGTCGGGACGCCAAGGCGGGCACGGCGGCTCTCGCGGCCGAGCAGCTCGAGCTGCCCTATCCGCTGCCGGAGTGACTGCCGAGGTGAAAACCTCGTGACGCCCGAGGTCGGAAGCGTCAGTGCTCGAGGGCGGCCGAACGCACTCGATATACCTTTTCGAAACACTTAACCAAATGGTTCAGTGTTGTCTGAAGGACCTATCACAGCGTGCGTCCCGAACAACATCACAACGCGGGCCCAAGACGCGCACGCATCACAGCGGAGCTTCGGGCCGCATGTGCGGGAAGAGTATGACGTCGCGAATTGATGGCGAGTCGGTAAAGAACATCACCAGGCGATCGATGCCAACGCCGAGACCCGCCGCGGGAGGCATACCGTACTCGAGCGCGCGTACGTAATCGGCGTCGAAGAACATGGCCTCCTCATCGCCGCGCTCCTTGCGTGCCACCTGGAGGCGAAAGCGCGCCGCCTGCTCCTCCGGATCGTTGAGCTCGGAAAAGCCGTTGGCGATCTCGCGACCGGCAAGGAAGAACTCGAAACGATCGGCGATGAACGGGTCGGCATCGTTGGGCCGCGAGAGCGGCGAGACCTCTACCGGATAACCGTAGACGAAGGTCGGATCGAGCAGCGCACTCTCCACGGTCTTCTCGAACAGTTTGAACTGCAGCTGCCCCGCGCCGTCTGTGGGCTCGAAGTGAATGCCGAGCTGCTCACAGCGCTTGCGCAGATAGGTTGCATCGCGCAGCGAAAGCGGATCGATGCCGGCATTGTGCTCGATGATGGCCTGCTCCAGGGTGAGCCGGCGAAAGGGTTTGCTCAGGTCGTAGGGGCGTCCCTGGTAAGTGATCTGCTGGGTGCCGTAGAGCGTATCGGCGAGGCCGCGGGTAGCCTTCTCGATCCAGTCCATGAGATCGCGATAGTCGGCGTACGCGAGATACGCCTCGAGCATGGTGAACTCCGGATTGTGCTGCGTCGAGAGTCCTTCGTTGCGAAAGTTGCGGTTGATCTCGTAGACGCGCTCGAGGCCGCCAACGATCAGGCGCTTCAGGTACAGCTCGGGTGCGATCCGCAGGTACATGTCCAGCCCGAGCGCGTTGTGATGCGTCTTGAACGGCCGCGCCACCGCGCCGCCGGGAATCGGCTGCATCATCGGGGTTTCGACCTCGAGAAAATCGAGCGCGTCGAGGAAGCCGCGCAGGTAGCCCACGATGCGGCTGCGGGTGCGGAACACCTGGCGCGTCGACTCGCTCACGATCAGATCGACATAGCGCTGGCGGTAACGGGTCTCGGTATCGGCAAGTCCGTGCCACTTGTCTGGCAGCGGCCGCAGTGACTTGGTAATCAGCGCGAGCGCGTCGACCCGCACCGAGAGCTCACCGGTCTTGGTGCGGAACAGCACGCCGGAAGCTCCGATGATGTCGCCGATATCCCAGCCCTTGAAGGTCTCGTACGCGCCGCCGAGGGTCTCCTGCTGCAGGTACAGCTGGATCTGCCCGGTGCGATCGCCGATCTTCGCGAAGCTCGCTTTGCCCATGACCCGCCGGAACAGCAGCCGCCCGCCGACCTGTACGCGTGTCGGGTTGGCCTCGAGCCACTCGCCGCTGCGCTCACCGAAGGAGCCGTGCAGCTGCCCGGCGAGCGCGTCGCGGCGGAAATCGTTGGGGAAAGCCGGCCCGCCGCCCTTGCGCAGCTCGCCGAGCTTCGCGCGCCGCTCGGCGATCAGCCGGTTCTCATCGCCCCCGTCGCCGCCATTACCACCCGCTGCGCCACCGCGCCCACCGCCCTGGTCTTTGTTCATGCCACTCAAATGCCCGCCTTCAGTGAAGCCTCGAGAAACTGATCCAGATCTCCATCGAGCACTGCCGTGGTGTTGCCCACTTCTACTCCGGTGCGCAGATCCTTGATACGCGACTGGTCGAGCACGTACGAGCGGATCTGATTGCCCCAGCTCACGTCCGACTTCGATTCCTCCAGCACGCGAGCGGCGGCGTTGCGCTTGTTGACTTCCAGCTCGTAGAGCTTGGCGCGCAGCATCTTCATCGCGGTGGAGCGGTTCTTGTGCTGGCTGCGCTCGTTCTGGCACGCGACCACGATGCCGCTCGGCAGGTGAGTAAGCCGCACGGCAGACTCGGTCTTGTTGACGTGCTGTCCGCCGGCTCCCGAGGAGCGGTAGACGTCCATCTTGATGTCCGCCGGGTTGAGCTCGATCTCGATGTCGTCGTCAATCTCCGGCGAGACGAACACCGAGGCAAACGAGGTGTGGCGGCGATTGCCGGAATCGAACGGCGACTTGCGCACCAGGCGATGCACGCCGGTCTCGGTGCGCAGCCAGCCGTAGGCATACTCGCCCAGCATCTCGATGGTCGCACTCTTGATGCCGGCGACCTCACCCGGGCTGGAGTCGATCACTTCGCACTTGAATCCGTGCGCTGCACCCCAGCGCAGGTACATGCGCAGCAGCATCTGTGCCCAGTCCTGTGCTTCGGTGCCACCCGCCCCGGCCTGGATGTCGAGAAAGGCGCTGTGCGCATCCATCTCACCGTGGAACATGCGCTTGAGCTCGAGATGGCGCACCGCGGCCTCGAGGCGCTGTGCATCGTGCTCGATGTCGCGCGCGGCCGCTTCATCTTCTTCAGTGGCCGCAAGCTCGAGCAACTCGCCCGCATCGCCGATGTCCTTGGTGGCACGGTCGATCTCGGCAACCTGCGCGCTCAGGCGGGCGCGTTCGCGCCCGAGTTCCTGCGCGCGTGCGGGATTCGACCAGACGGCAGGATCCTCCAGCTCGCGGGCCACTTCCTCGAGCCGCTCCTGTTTGCGGTCGTACTCAAAGAAACCCCCGGAGCGCTGTCATGCGTTCGGAGAGATCCTTGAGCTGGCGTCTGAGCTGATTGACTTCCATAAAACTTTCCCGGTGGGAGGTCCCGCAGTGGCGACCGCAGGACGATGACGGCGTCGGATGCTAGCATCGCCGCGCGGGCTTTAGCGAGCGGCAGCAGGCAGCGCGGTCACCGGTAGCAGGTGATCGATGAGCAGCTGCAGTCGTCGCTCACCCTGGTACTCGTTCACTTCCAGGCGGTACACGAGCTGCATGTCGCCCTCCGGTGGGGTGAACGGCGCGCCGTCGGCAAGCTGATTGAAGGCGATGGCATCGAAGCTGCGCCCGCTGCGCGGAAGCTCGACCCACATTTTCAGGTGGCGGTCGCCAATCACGCGCGCGCTGCGTACGCTGAACAAGCCGTCGAAGCTCGGCTCGGGGAAGGCCTGCCCCCATGGACCGCCAGCGCGCAACGCTTCCGCGGTCGGCAGCGCAATTTCCTCCACGCTGAGCTCGCCGTCAGTCTCGACGGCATCCCGCGCACCCGCGCCCGGCAGCCAGCGCGCCACCTCCGCATCGAAGGCTCGTGCGAACTCATCGAGCCGCGCACGCTCGAGAGTCAACCCCGCGGCCATGGCATGACCGCCGAAGCGGTGGATGAGACCGGGATGGAGCGTCGCGATCGAGTCGAGCACATCGCGGATGTGGATGCCGGCAATGGAGCGCGCCGAGCCGCGCAGGCTAGCCGCATCTGCCGCCGCAAAGGCGATCACCGGACAGCGCACGCGCTCCTTCACGCGGCTCGCGACCAGTCCTACCACCCCCTGGTGCCAGCTCTCGTGGAACAGGCACACCCCGCTGCGCTGCACCGTGGCACCGGTGACCGAGCCCTCGAGCTGCCGCACGGCGGCGAGAGCCTCCTGCTGCATGCGCGCTTCGATGCTGCGGCGCTCCTCATTGAGCTCATCGAGTCGCACGGCGAGCGCATGCGCGCCGGCCTCTTCATCCGCGAGGAGACACCGCACGCCGATGGTCATGTCATCGATGCGGCCGGCGGCATTCAGTCGCGGCGCGACGCCGAACGCGAGATCCGCCGCGGTCAGATCGGTTGACGAGCGCTCTGCGAGCGCGAGCAGCGCCCGGATTCCGGGAACGCAGCGTCCTGCGCGGATGCGCCGCAGCCCCTGCGCCACCAGCACGCGGTTGTTGGCATCGAGCGGCACGACGTCGGCTACCGTGCCGAGAGCCACGAGGTCAAGCAGCTCCGCGACCCCCGGCATCGAAGGATTGGTGAGCCCTGCGCGCTCGAGCGTGCGGCGCAGCGCCGCCATGACGTAGAAGGCGACGCCCACTCCTGCGAGGCAACGGCTGGCGAAGCGGCTACCTGCAAGATTGGGATTGACGATCACGTTGGCGTCCGGGAGCGATGCCGCGGGCAGGTGATGATCGGTGATCAGTACATCGATGCCGCGGGCGCGCGCAGCGGCCACTCCGGCATGGCTAGAGATGCCGTTGTCGACGGTGACGATGAGCGAAGGCGAGCGCGTGGCCGCCAAAGCGACGATCTCGGGCGTGAGCCCGTAGCCGAACTCGAAGCGGTTGGGCACCAGGAAATCGACGTGTGCGAATCCGCACCCGCGCAGTGCGCGTACGACCAGTGCGCAGCTCGTCGCTCCGTCGGCATCGAAGTCGCCCACCACGAGCACGCGCCCGAGGCGATGCGTGCACAGCAGCTCGGCCGCCGCCGGGATGCCCTCGAGCGTGCCGACCGGCAACAGTCGAACGAGCGACTGATCGAGCTCCGCTTCGGAGCGCACGCCGCGCGCGGAATAGACGCGCTGGAGCACCGGATGCAGTCGGCCGCTCAGCCCGAATGTGGCTTGGGGGCGGCGGACGATGCGCAGGCTCACGCGAAGCCCGTCAGGCCGCGCACGCCGCGGCGCCAGAAGCGTCTCAGGTCGCCCCGCTGCAGAAGGACGCACACATCGTTGAGCATGATGCTCAGGCGAACGAGCGCCCCGCGACGCAGCGCGGCAACAGCAGGTGCGACCATGCGCGCATCGATGCGGCGCAGCGCATCTGCCACGGTATCGGACTCGCCGAGCAATTCTCCTCCCAGTTCCACGAGCACCACGGCCGCGTGCGCGCGCGCGGCGAGCAGCTCCTCGAGCCGCAGCAAGGCACGCTCCGCGGCAGAGTTTTGCAGCCGCCACAGGCCCTCGAGCCATGCATCGCGTCCGAAAGCGAGCGGTAGCGCCGCGCCTGTCCCGGGCGCAGGGCGCACTATCCGCCCACTCGCACCCCAAAGCCACAGCGAGGTCACTGCGGTGGCACCGCGCTGCCTGCGCGACTCATTGAGCGGATGCGCGTGCAGCCACATCTCGATCTCGGCCAGCAGCCGGCGCAGCGGCGCGGCTGCGGGTCCCGTGGGCACGGGCGCATCGAGCAGACTCCCCACGCAACGTGCAGGCTCGGAAGTCGCGAGCGCTGCGACCCCTGGAGTCTCCAGGACGAATTCGCCGGACGGCAAAGGTTTGAGATCGTACCCGGACGAGGCGAAGGTGCGCGCGAAGTCGGCGCTGAGCTGCGCCTGCTCCGCTTCGGCAAGACGCAGCAGGCCGCGATGGTCGAGGTGCACCTGCCGCAGCCCCGCCCGCAAGTGCACTGCCGTTGCAATCCAACGTGCAGGCGCAGGAGTCCCCTGCGCGAGAGCTGCCGTTGCAGGCAACACCGCATCGAGTCCCGCGGCGGCGATGCACACGGGCGCGACGCCCGCGAGATCGGTGCGGCCTACACGGCCGAGCAGCCGCTCGCGCCATCCGCCTGGTAACGAAGCATGCCCGCCGAAGCGCGCCACCTGCTCGATGCCCGGCAGGTTGCCGATTGCCGCCGCCGCTGAGCTCGCGCCATGCTGATCGGGTGGCAGGTAGAGATCCGGGACGACAATGACGAGCTCGTGCACCGGCGCTATCGTATCGGAGGTGAAGTTCAGCCTCGAACCGCCCTCGCGCGCCAACCTCGTCCGCAGCTACTCCGATACGGAGCTGTGCATCGGCGATCGGCGCGTGCAGCACAGTTGCCTGGTGACGGCCGACCAGCTCATCACCGACTGGCCGCCGGCGAGCTTCGCCGAGCTCGGCCCTGCTCACCTCGAGGCGATCTTCGCGCTCGATCCCGAGGTCGTGCTGCTCGGCACGGGTCCAACTCAACGCTTCGCCCTGCCCGAGGTGCGCGCCGAGTTCGTGCGGCGGCGCATCGGACTCGAAGTCATGCATCTCGGTGCGGCGTGCCGCACTTTCAACGTGCTGGTGCAGGAGGAGCGGCGGGTTCTCGCCGCGTTGTTCTTGCGCTAGCCGCGGCGCAAAAAAGCGCGCTTGCTGCGCAGCAACGGGCTCACGCGCTGCGCAAAAGATTCGCTTTCAACAGGATCGGGCCGGGTGGGGGCGGCGCGAGGAAGACCGGCAGAAGACACAAGGGGAGGGTCAACCAACCAAACAATCATTCGAAGCTGACAGACTCGAACAATTGCACTGTTCTTCTTCTTGTGTGGACGTTATTGCTCTTCGTTGCGACGTCCCTCCTCCCTGTGTCTTCTGCCGGTCACCCTCCGCATGTCGTCGATAGGAGACAGTGGGCTCATGTTAAACGCGTCGCAGAACGCCGCGCAACTCATTTGAGAACCAAGAGTTTCTTTTCCTCGAACGGCTGTCGAAGAATCTGACACCTTGTTTTGCAGAAGCAGGAAGCGCACCGTGGAAGCCTCCGCGGGCGTCGAAGTTAGAATGAATATAAATCATTGGTTCTCATGAAGTTGCAGTGCTTTTGAAATCCCCCTTATAGGATATGGTTGGCTTGACTCTGCTTAGCTGGTCCCGCCGAGAAGCGGAACGAAGGCAACCGATGCCAGCGTCTCACGCTCGACACGCTGATCGCGCCGGGTGAAGCGCACGAGCTCCTGCCCACCCTCTGGTCCGATCGGCACGATCAGGCGACCCCCGACCTTGAGCTGCTTGAGCAACGCTTCGGGGACCGCGAGCGGAGCGGCGGCGACAAGTATGCCGTCGAAGGGTGCTTGCGTCTTCCATCCGAGCGAGCCATCGCCGTGGCGAAAGCGTACGTTGCGGATCCCGAGCTCCTTGAGCCGCACACGGGCGCGGGCGAGCAGCGGCTCGATGCGCTCGATGGTGCTCACGCGCTTCACGAGCGAGGCGAGCACTGCAGTCTGGTAGCCGCATCCGGTGCCCACCTCGAGCACGTTGTCGGCCGGGCCGGCTTCGAGCAGCGCCTCGGTCATGCGCGCGACGATGTACGGCTGCGAGATGGTCTGCCCGAAGCCGATCGGAAGCGCGGTGTCTTCATAGGCGCGACTGCCGAGTGCCTCATCGACGAAGATGTGCCGCGGCACGTTGCGAATGCGCTCGAGCACCGCGGCATTGGTGATGCCCTGCTCGCGCAGGCGCTGCACCAGACGATCGCGCGTCCGCGCGGAGGTCATGCCGATACCCGCGAGGCGCAGGTCAGCCATTGAGTCCGTCCAGCCAGGTGGCGAGCGCCGGCAGTACCGCATGGCGCGTGAGGTCCACCTGCAGCGGCGTCACCGAGACGTAGCCGCGCGCTACCGTATCGAAATCTGTCCCCGGCCCCGCCTCCTGCTCAGCTCCTGCAGGTCCCACCCAGTACACCGGCCGGCCGCGCGGATCCTGCGCGCGCATCACCGGCTCGGAGCGGTGCCGGTAGCCGAGGCGGCTGGCGCGGAAGCCGCGCAGCTCGTCAAATGGCACGTTCGGTACGTTGACGTTGAGAATGAGCGAGCGCTCGAGCGGACGCTGCAGCAACTGCGCCACGAGCACCCGCGCCACCTCGGCGCCGGTCTCGAAATGCGCGCTTCCCGTGCCGCCCGTGCACAATGAAATGGCGATCGTCGGGAGCCCGAGGAAGCGGCCTTCGACCGCAGCCGCCACCGTGCCGGAATAGAGTACATCGTCGCCGAGATTGGCACCGTCGTTCACGCCGGACACCACCATGTCGTGCTCGAAGTCGAACAGGCCGCTGATGGCGAGATGCACGCAGTCGGTGGGCGTACCCGGGACGAAATAGATTCCAGGCTCCGCGGCGAACACACGCAGCGGCACATCCAGGGTGAGCGAATTGCTGGCGCCGCTGCGGTCGCGATCGGGAGCGACGACCGTCACCTCCGCCAGGGTGGCGAGTGCGTCGCGCAGGCGGCGGATGCCCTCGGCACGATAGCCGTCATCGTTACTGACCAGGATCTTCACTTGCCGGGGCTGTGAGTGCGCACCACGCGAGCGGCTGACTATACTGGAAGCCGACACTGGTGGCGGAGCTCAGCGTGACTGTCCTCCCTGATGATGAGGACCGGAACGAGGACACCGAGGACGCGCGGCTGTTCCGGCAGGCGGTACGCAACGTGCGGCCGCTGCGCGCGCACACCTCCCCGCCGCGCGCGCCGCGCGTGCGGCCGCGCGCACGCTTCACCCGGGCCGATCGGGCCGCCGTGTTGCGCGAGAGCCTCGACGTGCACGCTGCGGATCCGGAGCAGCTCACCGGGGAGGCGCTCGCGTTTCGCCGGCCGCAGATCCACGCTGGCGTGCTGCGCCGGCTGCGCCGTGGCGATTACCGCGTACAGCGCGAGATCGATCTGCACGGCATGACGGTCGCGGAAGCCAAACTCGCGCTGCGCGAGTTCCTCGTGCGCGCTCTCGAGCAGCACGTGCGCTGCGTGCGCATCGTCCATGGGAAAGGACTGCGCTCCGGCCATCGCGGGCCGGTGCTCAAGGCCGCCGTGAACACGGTCCTGCGCCGCACCGGCGCGGTGCTCGCTTATGTGTCCGCGCGGCCGGTCGATGGGGGCACAGGCGCCGTCTACGTACTGCTCTCCTCGGGGTGAGTCTCGATGAGCTCATCTAGCATGGCGGTGGCGAAGCCGCCGCGCGTCAGCCGAAAATGGATGCGTACCGACTGCGACTCGATCTCACATCGCAACTCACGGACCGCAAGCCGCAGGGCGCGCCGCTCCTGAGCCATCCCCGCAGCGACACAGACGGCAGCGGCGTCCGGGTAACGTGCCGCGATGAGCGTCTCGAGCTCGAGCACCTGAGCGGTGCTCGCTGGATCGCCATCGCCCCACAGCGGGCCGGTTGGATGAATCTCGAGGCGCGAGCACCGCTGCGTCAGAACTTCATCCATTGTGCCGATGGGGAAGATGCTCCCTCGCCCATCGAGATTTGCCATATCACCCACCTGCAGACGCTCCCAGGTGCCGTCGGTCACCCGCGCGGCCAGCAGTGCATTGAAAATCACGCTGCGTGCGGCCGAGAGCGCAAAAGAGCGCTGTTGCGGGGCGAGCCGCTTGGCCGGGCGGCCGAGCTGCTGCAGGTTGCTGCCGTCGCGGCCGAAGCGCTGCGAGCCGAAGTAGTTGGGCACTCCGCGCTCTTCGATCGCCGCGAGACGCGGTGCGAGGCGGGCGGCAAGCTCCGTCGCATCGCCCTCCTGTATGCGCACGCGCACCGCGAAGCGATTGCCGGCGAGCGCGCCGCGCGGCAGCTTGCGGGTGTGCGGGTGTGCCTCGAGTACCTCGAAGTCGGCCGCACGGAGCCCTAGCCAGTCGCAGCTGCTGCGCGGTCTGGGAAGCGAATACCACTGTACGGCCACCGCATGGCGGTCCTTGAGCCCCGCGTACCCCACATCGGCCGGGCGGCAGCCGCAAAGGCGGGCCAGCTCGCGCGCCACCCATTGAGTGTTGGCGTTGCGTTTGCGGATCTTCAGCAGGACGTGCGGGCCATCGCCCGCGGGGGCAAATCCGAGCTCCTCCTCGACCAGGAAGTCCTCGGGCTCGCAGCGCAACCGTCCGCGCGCGGCCGGTGCGCCATATGCACGCGGCGGAGCGAGGGCCGCCTCGAGCGCGCTCAGCTCCCGGACCGCCACGCCGGGCTCTCGGCCAGTGACACAACTGCCTGTGCGGCAATGCCCTCGGCACGCCCGAGGAAGCCGAGCCCTTCGGTGGTCGTCGCCTTGATGTTGATACGCTCTTCGGCGACCTCGAGCAGCCGCGCGATCGCGCCGCGGATCGCGGCACGGTGAGGAGCCAACCTGGGGGATTCCGCGATCACGGTCAGATCGGCGTTGACCACCTCGAGGCCACGCTCCCGCAGCATCCCGAGCACACTGGCGACGAAGCGCCCGCTGTCTGCTCCGCGCCAGCGCGGGTCCTGGTCGCTGAAGTGCTGGCCGATGTCACCGAGACCGGCCGCGCCGAGCAGTGCGTCGCACAGTGCGTGCAGCAGCACATCGCCGTCGGAATGGGCGATGACTCCGTGCGAATGCGCAATGCGCACGCTTCCAAGCATGATGAAGTCCCCAGGGCCGAAAGCGTGAACGTCGAAACCCGAGCCGGTTCTCATGCGGATGGCCTGTGTATGTCCGAGGTGTCGGGAGCGGAGGATCGCTGCAGCCAGCAACAGGTCCTCCGCGGTGGTGATCTTCAGATTGCTCGCGGCTCCCTCGACCAGCAGCGGCTGCTCGCCCTGCCATTCGAGGGCCTGAGCCTCATCGGTAGGAAAGCGTTGCGCAGCATGTGCGGCGTCGAGCGCTGCGCACAGCCGGCCATAGCGGAACATCTGCGGCGTCAGTGCGCGCCAGAGCGCAGCGCGGTCTACGGTCTCGGCGACCTCGAGCGTGTCCGGCCGCCCTGCCGAAGGTGGAGAGGCACGCTTGAAGGTATCTGCGGCTGCGGTCGCAAGCACGCCACCGAGCGGATGCGAAGCGACACGCTCGAGAAGCCGCTCGAGGTCCTCCTGCCCGAGGCACGGCCGCGCCGCATCGTGCACCAGCACCCAGTCTGCCGCAGCGGCGCGCCCGGCGAGCGCCTCGAGGGCCAGCCGCACCGAGTGGCTCCGCTGCTCACCGCCGGTTACCGCCGTCAGAGCCGGCGGCCCGCTGCCGGTCGGAGTGTGCTCGACGTGCGAGAGCCTCGCGCCGATGCGCGCCCACTCCGTATCGTCGGCGCGTGTCGCCACGACGACTCCGACACAGCGGGAGTCGCTCAGGAAAGGACGCAAGGCCCACTCGATGACGGTGCGCCCCTCGAGGAGCGCGTACTGCTTGGGAGATGCGCCGCCGAAGCGCGTACCGGAGCCGGCAGCCGGCATGATGAGCCAGTAGCGCATCGGATGGATCCGCCGGTCAGTGCGCCGCTGCGGTTCGCGTGGGTGTGCGCCCAGCCTGCGGCGGCGGAGCGGGAACCACCTGATAGAAGGTCTCGTTGCGGGCGATCATTCCGAGATCGCTGCGCGCGCGCTCCTCGAGCGCCTCGAGTCCCGTCTTGAGATCACGGACCTCGGCCGCGAGTTGCCGGTTGCGCTCTGCGAGCTGCTCGTTCTCTGCGCCCTGCGCGGCCACCGCCTGGCGCAAGCGCCCCACCTGGCGCACGCCATCCTCGGAGAACCACACCCGGTACTGCAGCAGAACTATGGCAACGGCGAGCGCGCCGGCGAGCCACTTCATGGGAGCGAGAGCGTATCAGACCCCCCGGGCGTGCGCGAAGGGCTTTCGTGCGTCTGTTCGGCGCGCCACCTGCGCCGCTCGAGCGCGCTCAGCACCGATAGCTAAGACTCGCGCGCATCCTTGCCTCAAAACTGATATTGGAAGCGCGCCCGCAGAGTTCGTGGTACGCCCGGATGGACGACATAGTCCGCCTGAGGCGCCGGCTCATTGTGTAACCGCGACACGTAGTAGTACTCGATGTCGTTCCAGTGGACATTGCTCATGTTGAACAAGTCGAATGCGACCAGCCAGTTGTGAGGACTGCGGAATCCCAGTTCGCCATCGATGGTGATGTACGCGGGCGATCTCGCGCTGTCGTCCTCAACGAGCGGCGACTCACCGAAGTGCCGTGCTCGCAGCGAGGCGAACCATCCCACGGATCTCCCGGCAGTCAATCCGGCATCGATGACGTTCGTCGGACTGTTGGGGATGTAGCGGCCCACGATGGCGATCGGTCGGGTACACGGGTGGCTTGGCGCCGCATCTGCGCAGCCGAGGTCATCGGGGCTGGCGTCCTGGTCGAATCGTCCGCGGGTGAACGCCGCGTTGAGCTCAGCCGCAAGCCAGGAGTTGACTTGGTAGTGAGCACCCAGCTCGACGCCGCGGCGGGTGGACGCGCCGCTCGGCGCCGTGACGCCCGCGTCCCCGTCGAAGACGAGCTCGGATCTTAACTTCAGCTGAAACAGATCGAGCCGGACATCGAGGTCTGGGATCAGCGTGCTCGCGAGCCCAACCTCAGCGCCGCGCGCGCGTGTCAGCGGGGTGACGGGCGCAATCTCCGGATTCTCACCGCTGCGCGTGACGCCACGGGCGTCGTTGCTGTGGTAGCCGTCGCCAAAATTGACGAAATAAGTCGTCCGCGCCCAAGGGCCAAGCACCAAGCCCACTTTGGGGCTGAAGATCGATGCACGGCGGGTTCCAGAGTTGCAACCGAGCGGGTCGCTATTGATATCGCAACTGCCATCCGGGTTGCGCATCTTGTCCGTGACGTCGAAGTCGAACCAATCCTCGCGCACGCCAATAGTCGAACGAAACCCTTCTCGCCACTGGACCGAGTTCTCGGCATAGATGGCCGCACTCGATTCGACCACGCCGGCGTTCTGACGGGTACCAAGAGTCTGGCGCTGAAACGTGGGGAAGATGCCAACATCGCGAATGTCATCGACCCTCGCCTGTAAGCCGATCGCATTGGTCATTGATGCACCGGCGAGAGAGCCAAACCAGGTCTTCGAGCCCTTCAGCCCATAGAGCACGCGGTCGTCGTGCTGCAGCATCTGATCGCCGAACTGCGGATCTTCGAGGTAGTAGGTAAAGGTCGACCAGAGATCCAATTTATAGCGGATGACATAGGCGGAGAGCTGGGCTTGATCGCGCTCGCTTTGCTTGATGAGGCTAAAGGACACGCTCCATCGGGTCGACTCACCGCCGTCAGTCGGGTTGAGACTGCCGAAGCGGTCGATGCGGCCCTGCGCGATTGCGCGCTGTGCCACCTGATCGGTGGAGTTCCAGCGGCCGGAGTACGCCATCGCGGTCAGGCTGAAGTAGTTCCGATCATCGCCGTGCGTGTAACGCAGGACGCCGTTGAGGCGCTTGTAGTCATCCGGAACATCGAAAGGACCGTCGTTGTGGTACACCTCGCCAGCGGCAAGCAGCGAACCAGCGGCCAGCGCCGCAGATCCGATGAGCAATGCGCGCCGGTACCCGTCCTCGCCGTAACCGAGCGTCGCGCTGCCCGCGGTCTGACTGAGGAGGTCGACACGCGCTGTGCCCGCCGTGGCGAAATCGCCCTCCTCGGCGTAGTAAGGTCCTTTCTTGTAATGCAGATCGGCAATGAGCTCGGGGATGAGGAAATTCAGGTCCGAGTAACCCTGGCCATGGGCATGGGTGACCATGTTGACCGGCATGTCATCGACCTCGATCGCGAAGTCCGTGCCATGGTCGAGATTGAAGGCGCGCAGAAAGTACTGGTTAGCTTTGCCTTCGCCGGAGTGCTGCGTCACGATCATGCCGGGCACGTTCTCCAGCACGGCCCCCGGGCGCAGTAGCGGCTGAGAGGCAATCTCCACCGCGGTCACATCGCCCGCCGACGCGGCCGCCATGTTACTCACCCCTAGGGCGGTGACGGTGACGGTCTCCAGGCGATTGCTATCGTAGCCGGCCGCATCCTCGGCGGCCGTCGTGATGCCCGGTGCAATCAGCAGCACGAGCAACGTTGGCAGGCGGCGCGCCCTCCCCGATGAGCCCTGCATTGCTGCCGGATGCGCCCGGCAAAAGCTTTCCGCCGCGAGCCTTGCCGCAGTGCGCCTCATGGTCACAGCTACGGCCGGCGCGGCCGGCTGGATGCAGCGGAGCAGCGCCGATGGGGCGAGCCGATGAATTCGGATCGGCGTTGCATCCATTCGACGCGCCGCCCCGTAGAGCGGGGTGGACCTCGCATCCATGCCCACCACTACCTAAGGGGATGACCATGATTCGCCCGACTGTGTTCCTTTTGGCGTGCACCGCCGCAATGGTGCCGCTCACGACGCTCGCTTCCAGCCACCGCGAAGCCCCGTTCATCGCGGGGCACCCGAGGGTCGATGGCTCCGACTTCTACATGTTCCGCAGCTATGAGCCGGGACGGGAGCAGTTCGTCACCTTCATCGCCAACTACATCCCGCTGCAGGATGCCTACGGCGGACCCAACTACTTCACGCTCGATGCGAAAGCTTTGTACGAGATACACATCAGCAACGACGGTAACGCGGGCTCCGACCTCACCTTCCAGTTCCGCTTCACCAACACGCTCAAGGACCTGGCCGTCAACGCCGGGGGCCGCAACGTCGCGGTGCCGCTCACCAACATCGGTCCGGTGAACGCGGCTGGCGCGAACCTCAATGTCATCCAGAGCTACACCGTCGAGCTGGTGCGCGGCGATCCGCGCGACGGCGAGCGCGAGCCAGTCACCAATGCCACACTCGGCGGACGTACCTTCTTCAAGCCCGTCGACAACATCGGCAACAAGTCGATCGACAACTACCCCGCGTATGCGGCGAACTTCATCTACAGCGCCGCCATCCCGGGGTGCGCAACTCCCGGGCGGGTGTTCGTCGGCCAGCGCAAAGACGGCTTCGTGGTGAACCTCGGGGAGATCTTCGACCTGGTGAATCTCAACCCCGTGGGCCCGCGTGATGGCGCCCCCAACACCATTCCAGACAAGAACGTGACCTCCATCGCGCTCGAAGTGCCGATCAGCTGCCTGGTTCGCAAGGACCCGGTGATCGGCGCCTGGACCACTGCGAGCCTGCCGCAGCAACAGCTGCTGAACCCCGAGCCCGAGCGCGGCGCATCGGACGATGGCGTGCGGCTGCAGCACGGCCCCTGGACGCAGGTGTCACGGCTCGGCATGCCGCTCGTCAATGAAGTCGTCATTGGGCTGCCCGACAAGAACCGCTTCAATGGCAGCGATCCGCGCCACGATGCGCAGTTCCTCACCTACGTCACCAACCCGACCCTGCCGGTGCTGCTGAATGCGCTCTTTGGTAGCGCAGCGATCCCGCCGGGCACTCCGCGCAACGATCTGGTGAGTGTCTTCCTCACCGGCGTCAAAGGCCTCAACCAGCCGCTGAAGGTGACGCCGGCGGAAATGCTGCGTCTGAACACCACGATCGCGCCCACTCCGCCTGCACTGCAGAACGATTTGGGAGTGCTCGGCGGCGATCTTGCGGGCTTCCCGAACGGACGACGCCCCTTCGACGATGTGGTCGATATCACGCTGCGAGCGGCCATGGGCGCGCTGTGCGGAGCGGTCGGCAACTGCGGCTCGCAGACCCAGGATCCGAACGGCGGCAAGCCGTACACGGATGGCGCGCGCGCTGCGGGTCCGGACGCGGCCCATGCCCGCCCGACCGGTGCCGAGAGCCCCAACGACTTCTATCTCGATGACTTCCCGTATCTGCTCGATCCGTTCCCGGGTTCCCCGAACGGCGCTGCGTTCCTTCCGTGAATGCGCAGCTTCCGACTGGGCGAAAGTCGTGGCGGTCATGCGCACCTCTGGTGCGCATGACCGTCGCGGCGCTGCTCGCGGTCGCGGCTGGCGTCGCCGTCGCCGCGCCGTACCTTCCAGACGATGATGGTACGGTCCTCGAGCGCGTACCCGCGCGCTCGGAGCTCGAGCGCCTCGCGCCGCTGCGTGCGGCGGTGGCGCGCGCCCCGGACGACCTCGAGGCCGCGCTGGCTCTCGCCACCGCGTTCATCGAACTCGGCCGTCGCAACAGCGATCCGCGCTTCATCGCCTATGCGCAGGCTGCGCTGCTGCGATGGCTCGCACGGCCACAGCCGCCCGAACGGGCGCTGGTGCTCGATGCGATCACGCTGCAATACCTGCACCAGTTCGATGCCGCGCTGGTCCTGCTCGATCGTGCGCTTGCCCTCGAGCCACGCGATGCGCAGGCCTGGCTCACGCGAGCGTCACTTCTCGAGCTGCGCGGGGACTATGCCCAGGCACGCCGCGCCTGCGCGCACCTGGTCCGCACCGCCGATGCGTTCACGGCGCTCACCTGCCTCGCCAGCGTCGCGAGCCGCGATGGACAGCTCCCGGCAAGCTACCGGACGCTGACTACGCCGGCGGAGCTCGACACGCGAGTGCCGCCCGCGCTGCGCGCCTGGCGGCTCACCGTGCTCGCCGAGATGGCGGAGCGGCTGGGCGATGATGCGGCGGCAGAAGCGGACCTGCGCGGCGCACTGCGCCTTGCAGCGGACGATCCGTACGTGAAGACCGCGTATGCGGATCTGTTGCTGCGCACCGCTCGTCCCGGCGAGGTGCTGACGCTGCTCGCGGGAACCGAAGCACAGGATCCACTGCTACTGCGGCTGGCGATCGCCGCTCACCGCATTGGAAACCGGCAGGCCGCTCCCTGGATGCGCAGTTACGAGGAGCGACTGCGCGCGGCGCAGCGGGATGGCGACCGCACCCACGAGCGCGAGCAGGCACTTTATCTGCTCGAGGCAACTGGCGATGCGGCGAGTGCGCTCGCCTACGCACGTCGCAATTGGGCGGTGCAGCGCGAGCCCGCGGATCTGCGTATCTACGCGCACGCGGCCGCGAGTGCCCGGTCCGCTGCCGATTGTGCGTTGCTCGCTCGCTGGATCACCGAGACCCACTACGAGGATCGACGGCTGCCCTCGCCGCTCGGCTGCGATGGGTCCCCGGGGAGCGCGCCGTGAGGCGCTGGCGATGCTGGCTCGCCGTGCTGCTCGCTGGCTGCTGCGCGGCCGCCCATGCGCACAAGCCAAGCGACAGCTACCTCACGCTGTCCGTCAGCTCCTCCGGCGAGGTGCTGCAGGGGCAGTGGGACATTGCGTTGCGGGACCTGGATTTCGTGCTCGGCCTCGATGTCAACGCCGATGGGCAGATCACCTGGGCGGAGCTCAAGGCGGCGCGCGAGCGCATCGTCGAGTACGCATTCAGGCGGCTGCGGGTGGAAGCGGTCGGTCGCGGCGATCGCCGCGCGTGCCCCGCCCGGCTCACCGATCTGCTCGTCGAGAGCCATGTCGATGGCCATTATGCGGTGCTGCGGTTCAGCGCCGACTGTGGACTGCACCCCATCGAGCTCGCGCTCGACTACCAGCTGTTATTCGAGGTGGACCCGACGCATCGGGGACTGCTGCAGGTGATTGGCGGCGGAGCCGCGCAGGCCGCCGTGCTCAGCCGCGACACTCCCCATGCGACGCTCAACGTCTCCGCTCCCGGACGCTGGCGGCAGTTCGCTGCGTTCCTCGGCGAGGGCGTCTGGCACATCCTCAAAGGGTACGACCACATCCTTTTCCTGCTGACCTTGCTGTTTCCCGCCGTGGTGCGCTATGGCGCGGCCGGCTGGGAGCCGCGCGACTCGCTGCGCGATACCAGCCTCGATGTGCTGCAGGTGGTCACGGCTTTCACGCTCGCGCATTCACTCACACTGTCGCTCGCGGTGCTGGGCGCGCTACATCTGCCGGCGCGCTGGGTGGAGTGCGGAATCGCGCTCACCGTGCTGCTCGGAGCGCTCAACAACCTGCGGCCGGTGATCCTGCGACGGCGCTGGGCGGTGGCCTTCGTGTTCGGGCTGGTGCATGGCTTCGGGTTTGCTTCGGTGCTCGCCGATCTCGGCCTGCACGGCGCCAACCTCGTGTTGTCGCTGCTCGGCTTCAATTGCGGCGTGGAGCTCGGGCAGTTGCTCATCGTGCTCGCGGTGCTGCCGCTCGCGTTCCTGGCGCGCGATACGCGCACCTATCGGCACGCCTTCATGCCGGTCGGCTCCGCGGCCATCGTGCTGCTCGCGGGGTATTGGCTCCTGAGCCGCATGACCGACAGCGGCCTCGGATGAGCGATATGATGGGCTCATGAGCAGCGCAGGAGAGGGGCAAGGCAGTTCCCGCGCAGTGCACGAGCCCGACGGCGCGGAGCTCGAAATGCTGCTCGCACGCTGTGCCGCAGGCGACGCGGCAGCGCTCGAAGCCCTTTACTCGCGCACCGCGCCGATACTGCTCGCGATCCTGATGCGCATGCTCAAGCGGCGCGACGCGGCCGAAGATGCACTACAGGATGTATTCGTCAGCGTGTGGCAGCGGGCGCGGCAGTTCGACCCGATCCGCGGCCGTCCACTCGCCTGGCTCATCTCCATGGCGCGTTACCGCGCGATCGACCTGCAGCGCGCCTCGCGTCCGGCGGTGGCCTTGAGCGAAGTGAGTGCGCTCGAGCCGCGCTTGCAGTCGGAGGATCCGCTCGCGGCCGGCGAAATGCTCGGCGCGGGGGCACTGCTGCTGCGCTGCCTCGAGCAGATTGCCGCGCCCCAGCGGCACTGTCTCCTGCTCGCCTATCAGGAAGGTCTCACGCATAGCGAGATCGCACGCACCGTGGGCGAGCCGCTCGGGACCGTGAAGAGTTGGGTGCGGCGCAGCCTGCTCGCGCTGCGACGGTGTCTCGAGTCATGAACTACGAGCAACCCGAGCTGCTGGATCGCCTCGCCGCAGAGTATGCACTCGGCACGCTGCGCGGCAGCGCGCGCCGGCGCTTCGAGCGGCTGTGCACCCGCAGTGGCGCAGCCCGCACGGCGCTTTATCGGTGGGAGGATGACTGGTCGCAGCTGGGCCGCCGGCTGCCGCCGCTGCAGCCCTCCGCACGAGTGTGGGCCAACATACGCGGGCGACTCTTTGGTGAGCTCCCGGCGCGCTCCGCTCTCCCGCCCGTCCGGCGCTGGCGCACCTGGCAAATTGCCGCCGCGGCGAGTCTCGTGGCGGTCGCCATCATTGCCGGGCTGCTGCTGCGTGAGCGCGCACAGCCGCCGTTGCAGACCCTCGCCGTTCTCGCCACCGACCGCGCCCACCCGGTATGGCAGCTCGAGCGGCGCTTGCCACTGAATGCGCTCACCATCGAGGTGGTCGGAAGCGTGCCGCCGGCCGCGGGCAAGTCCTACGAGCTGTGGGCACTGCCACGCGGCGGTGCACCGGTTTCGCTGGGACTCCTGCCGGCGACGGGCCGCGCCGAGCGCGCACTGAGCGAGCCGCAACGCGCGGCGCTGCTTGCCGCCGACAAGGTGGCGGTGAGCGTCGAGCCCGCAGGCGGCTCGCCTACCGGCAGTCCAACGGGCCCGATCGTGATCGTGAGCCCGGTGCCGGCTGCCGGCTGAGCGGGCTCAGACGGCGATGGAGAACGCGGCGCGCCCCGCGTAACGCACCGCGCCGAGCTCCGCCTCGATCCGCAACAGCTGGTTGTACTTGGCGATGCGGTCGGAGCGCGAGAGCGAGCCGGTCTTGATCTGTGTCGCGGCACTGGCGACTGCGATGTCGGCGATGGTGCTGTCCTCGGTCTCGCCGGAGCGGTGCGAGACGACCGCTGCGTAATGTGCCTCGTCGGCCATGTCGATGCACTCGAGCGTCTCGGTGAGCGTGCCGATCTGGTTCGGCTTGATGAGAATCGCATTGGCGATGTGCCGGGTTACCGCTTCGCGCAGGATCTTCGTGTTGGTCACGAACACGTCATCGCCTACGAGCTGGATGGACTTGCCGAGAGCCTGCGTGAGCTGCGACCAGCCGTCCCAGTCGGCCTCGCTCATCCCGTCCTCGATGCTGACGATCGGGTAGCGCGCGGCGAGATCGGCCAGATAGTCGGTGAACTCCGCGGCGGAGAAGCTGCGCTGCTCCCCGGCGAGCTCGTAGCTGCCGTTGCGGAAGAATTCCGAGCTCGCCACATCGAGACCCAGATACACATCGTGCCCGGCACGGAAGCCGGCGCGTTCGATGGCCTGGAGGATGAGCGTGAGCGCCGCCTCGTTGGACTCGAGGCTCGGCGCGAATCCGCCCTCATCGCCTACGGCGGTCGAGAGCCCGCGCGCGGCGAGCAGTTGCCGCAGCGCGTGGAATACCTCCACGCCGTAGCGCAGCGCCTCGCGGAAGCTCGGCGCGCCGACAGGGAGGATCATGAACTCCTGAATGTCGAGGCTGTTGTTGGCGTGGGCGCCACCATTGACGATATTCATCATCGGCACCGGCATGACCGGCTCGCGGCGGCTGCCGCAAAGCGCCGCGAGGTAGCGGTAGAGCGGCAGGTGCGCATCCGTGGCCGCGGCGCGCGCATTGGCGAGCGACACGCCGAGGATGGCGTTGGCGCCGAGCCGCGCCTTGTTCTCGGTGCCATCGAGCTCGATCATGCGGCGATCGATCGCGGCCTGCGCGCCCGGATCCGCCCCGACGAGCGCGCTCTTGAGCACGGTATTGACGTGCTCGACCGCTTTCAGCACGCCCTTACCGCCGTAGCGCGTCCGGTCCCCGTCGCGCAGCTCGACCGCCTCGCGCGTGCCGGTCGATGCGCCCGAGGGCACGGCGGCGCGGCCCAGCGCACCGGAGTCGAGGATCACATCCACCTCGACCGTGGGGTTGCCGCGCGAGTCGAGGATCTCGCGTCCGCGTATATCAGCGATGCGGCTCATCTTAGTACGTCCTTGGGTCGGCCTGGCTTACAGCAGTGATTCTTCGAAGGGAGCCTTCTTCACCGCGCGATCGAGCTCGGCGAGCGTCGTGAGGAGCGGCTCCATGCGGCTGAGTGGCCACGCGTTGGGCCCGTCCGACAGCGCCTCCGCGGGTCGCGGGTGAGTCTCCATGAACAGTCCCGCCACCCCGGCGGCAACCGCCGCCCGCGCCAGCACCGGGATGAACTCGCGCTGGCCGCCCGAGGCGCTGCCCTGGCCACCGGGCAGCTGCACCGAGTGGGTGGCGTCGAACACGACCGGGCAGCCGGTGGCGCGCATGATCGAGAGCGAGCGCATGTCGGAGACCAGGTTGTTGTAACCGAAGGAGAAGCCGCGCTCGCACACCATGATCTTGTGATTGCCGGTGGAGCGCGCCTTGTCGACGACGTTCTGCATCTCCCAGGGCGAGAGGAACTGGCCCTTTTTGATGTTGACCGGCTTTCCCTGGGCGGCGGTGTTGAGGATGAAATTGGTCTGCCGGCACAGGAACGCCGGGGTCTGCAGCACATCGACCACCGCGGCGACCTCACCGAGTGGAGTGTCCTCGTGCACGTCGGTGAGGACCGGCACACCGACCGCGCGCCGCACCGCCTCCAGTACCTTGAGCCCGCTCTCGATGCCCGGGCCACGGAAGCTCGCGCTTGAGGAGCGGTTCGCTTTGTCGTAGGAAGCCTTGAAGATGAAGGGCATGCGCAGCCGCGTGGTGAGCTCTTTGAGCCGGCCGGCAATCTCCTCGGTCAGCGCGGGGCTCTCGATCACGCACGGGCCGGCGATGAGGAACAGGGGTTGCCCCACCCCGACTTCGTGTCCAGCGAGCTGCATGCCAGGCGCGCGCGCCGCACTCAGTCGGCTGCGGCGCTCAGGCGCCGGCCGCCTGCGGGAGCTGTGACGCGCGCTGTGCGCGCGCGGCACGAATGAAGCCGGTGAACAGCGGGTGCCCGTCACGCGGCGTGGAGGTGAACTCGGGGTGAAACTGCGTCGCCACGAACCAGGGGTGATTGCTGAGCTCGACAACCTCCACCAGCCCATCGCGGGAGAACCCGGAAAAGCGCATACCAGCGCGGGCATAGCGGTCGAGATAATTGTTGTTGAACTCGTAGCGATGCCGGTGACGCTCCAGGATGAGATCACGGCCGTAGAGCTCGCGCGCGCGCGTGCCAGGGCGCAGCAGCACCTCCTGCGCGCCGAGACGCATGGTTCCGCCTTTGTCCGAGCCCTCATCGCGCAGCTGCGCGCCGTGCATC
Organism: Steroidobacteraceae bacterium; assembly: GCA_035495655.1. Classification (GTDB taxonomy): domain Bacteria; phylum Pseudomonadota; class Gammaproteobacteria; order Steroidobacterales; family Steroidobacteraceae; genus 13-2-20CM-66-19. The sequence continues at coordinate 31,046 of DATJFM010000044.1, read as the reverse complement.
TGGTCCTGCCACTCGGAGATGAGCGCGATCACCGGGTGTGGGCCGGCGCGGTTGAACTCGGTGCTGTTGGCGTCGTTGAACCCGAGCACGTGACGGCCGTACTCCACGATCGCCACCTGCATGCCGAGACAGATCCCGAGATACGGCAGCCCGTGCTCGCGAGCGTAGCGCACGGCCTGGATCTTGCCCTCGATGCCCCGCTCGCCGAAGCCCCCGGGGACCAGGACGGCATCGATATCCTTCAGCGCGTGCGTGCCGTGCTGCTCGATCTCGGTCGATTCGATGTAGTGAATGTTGACACGCGTGCGGCTCTTCAGGCCGCCGTGCATCAGCGCCTCGTGCAGCGACAGGTATGAGTCGCGGATCTGCACATACTTGCCGACCATGGCGATGTCGACCTGGCCATCGGGGTTGGCCTTACCGCTCACCACGTGCCGCCACTCCGCGAGATCGGTGGGCGGCACCTCCAGGCGCAGCTTGTCCACCACGATCTCATCGAGGCCCTGCTCGTGCAGCAGGATTGGAATGCGATAGATATCGTCCGCATCGACCGCAGAGATCACCGCGCGCTCCTCGACGTTGGTGAACAGCGCGATCTTGCGCCGTTGCTCCTCGGGCAACGGATGCTTGCAGCGGCACAGCAGCACATCCGGCTGGATGCCGATGCCGCGCAGCTCCTTCACCGAGTGCTGCGTCGGCTTGGTCTTGATCTCCTCCGAGCCGCCCACCACCGGCACCAGCGTGAGATGCATGTAGACGCAGTTGTTGCGCCCGAGCTCCACGCCGAGCTGCCGGATCGCCTCGAGGAAAGGCAGCGACTCGATGTCGCCCACGGTGCCGCCGATCTCGACCATGCACACATCTGCGCCGTCGGCGCCGAGCTTGATGCAGCGCTTGATCTCGTCGGTGATGTGCGGGATCACCTGCACGGTCGCGCCCAGGTAGTCACCGCGCCGTTCCTTGGCGATGACCCGCTCATAGATCCGTCCGGTGGTGAAATTGCTGTTGCGGCCGGTGGTGGTGCGTACGAAGCGCTCGTAGTGCCCGAGATCGAGGTCGGTCTCGGTGCCGTCCTGAGTGACGAACACCTCTCCGTGCTGGAAAGGGCTCATGGTCCCCGGGTCGACGTTGATATAAGGGTCGAGCTTCACCATCGCCATCCGCAGCCCGCGGGCCTCGAGGATCGCACCGAGCGAGGCGGCGGCGATGCCCTTGCCCAATGAGGACACGACGCCACCGGTGACGAAGACAAAACGCGTCATAAAAGCCCGAGGAGTTTCCCGTCGCATGAGGCCGCTACCCGAAATGTGCTGGGCGCGACGACGGGCCAGTAGAGTAGCACAACCCACTCCGGTCCGCTCGGGTGGAGGACAGCCTCGAGGCTCAGGTACCTGTGCCGGTGCCAATAGTTGACCGAAAGGTTAACTATCGCCCGGCAGATCCGTAGCACCGCGCCTCCGACAGCTGCGACCGCGCCCCTCCGACGCCTCACTCCGCCGTGCGCCACAGCAGCCGCGCACGGTGTCGACTCGCAGCGTGCGCCTGCACCGACTCATCGAGCCACAAATCCGCAACGCCGATCAGGCGCCCACGATCGAACAGCAGCGGCAGCTGGGCGCGCCGCGTCACCGGCACGTGCGCTTCCTGCAGGAGCTGTTTGAGCGTGCGCCGTGGACCGCCGCGCAGCGGGCGCAAGCGCTCTCCGCCGCGGCGGGCGCTCAGCACCAGTGTGGGCCCGAGCGCATCCAGGTCGAGCGGACCGTGCCGGTCGCGCTTGAGAGTCAACGCTCCGAAAGGTGCCGGCAGGACTCGAGTGCGCTGCCTGCGCCAGCTCCAGTTGACAGCCGGCATGTCCGGCGCAGAGGCCCGGCGCACGGCGCGCACGGATGCGCTGGCCGATGTAACAGGCGTTCCAGCGGGGAGCGTCTGCAGGGTAAGCAGATCCCGCTCGCGCTGTACCAGCGCGCCCGCCCAGGCGACGCGTGGGTGACGGTCCGCGCGCGCCTGGAGCAGCGGACCGGCGATCTCATCGAGCCGAGTGGCCGGCGGCGCTAGCGCCCCTGCGGCGCTGATCCAGAACCGCAGCGCATTGCGCCGCCGCTCGGGCGACAGCCGCCGCAGCATTTTCGTGGAGAGCAGCGCTCCGACGCTCGCACCGCCCGCATCCGATTCTCCCAGCAGCTCGAGCAGCCGTTGGGCTTCAGCGGCATGGCCGGCGCTGCGCGACACGGTGACTGCCGCAGCCGGCCAGCGCTCGCGGATGAGCGGCAGCACGCGCGCCCGCAGGTAATTGCGGTCGGGGCGCAGCTCGGCATTGCTGGCGTCTTCCACCCAGGTGAGTCCCTGCGCACGTACCCACTCAACGAGCGCAGCGCGGGTGAGGGTGAGCAGCGGTCGCACCAGCAAACCGTGGCCGCAGGGCGCAACCTCCGGCATGGCCGCGAGGCCGGCGACTCCCGCCCCGCGCAAGAGCTGCAGCAGCACCGTCTCGAGCTGGTCGTCCTGGTGGTGGGCGGTGAGCAGCGCCTCGCCCGGATCGAGCGCAGCGGCGAGCAGGCGATAACGCTCCGCGCGTGCTGCGGCCTCGAGCGACTCGCCGCGCGTGCGCGCGATGCTCGCGCTGCGCACCGCAAGCGGCACCTGCAGACGCCGGGCGATACGTCGGCAGTGCCTACTCCAGCGGCCCGAAGCGGCCTGCAGCCGATGGTCGATGTGCAGCGCGCGTAGCGAGCGCGGCGGCCGCGGCAGCTGGCTGAGTGCCGCGAGCAGCGCCGTGGAGTCGGCGCCACCGCTGAAGGCGACACACAGCCCGACATGCGGAAAGGCCGGCAGCAGCTCGCTCAAGCGGCACTGCAGCCAGAGCGGGCCGAAGCTCGATGGGCCGCCGCGCCGGGCGCGTGCCATGTGCTTACGCTGCGTTTTCGGTAAACACGCCGAAGCCGGCAATCTTCTCGGCGCGCGCCGTGCGCAGTTGATCGCGCGGCACGGCGTCGAGCTCATCGAGATGACGGATGAGCGCCGTCTTGAGACTGGCCGCCATGGCCGCAGGATCACGATGTGCGCCACCGAGGGGCTCCTCGATGAGCTCATCGACCAGCCCGAGCTTTTCCAGCCGGTCGGCGGTGAGGTTGAGCGCCTCGGCCGCAGCCTCCTTCTTGTCCTGGCTCTTCCACAGGATCGACGCACAGCCCTCGGGCGAGATCACCGAGTAGGTGCTGTACTGGAGCATGAGGAGCCGGTCGCACACACCGATGCCGAGCGCACCCCCCGAGCCGCCCTCGCCCGTCACCACGGTCACGATCGGGATACGTAACACCGACATCTCGAACAGATTCCGAGCGATCGCCTCGCTCTGCCCGCGCTCTTCCGCACCGACGCCCGGGTAGGCGCCCTGCGTGTCGATCAGCGTCACCAGCGGCAGCCCGAATCGCTCCGCGAGGCGCATCAGGCGCAGTGCCTTGCGGTAGCCTTCGGGCTTCGGCATCCCGTAATTGCGGCGCACGCGCTCCTTGGTATCCCGGCCCTTCTGGTGGCCGATGACCATGAGCGCGCGGTCCTCGAGGCGCGCCAGGCCGCCGACGATGGCGCCGTCATCGGCGTACATGCGATCGCCATGCAGCTCGTTGAACTCGCTGCAGATGGCGTTTACGTAATCGAGCGTGTAGGGACGGTGCGGATGACGGGCGAGCTGCGTGATCTGCCACGGCGTGAGACTCGCGAAGATGCTCGAGGTGAGCTGACGGCTCTTCGCCTGCAGCCGCGCGATCTCGTCCTGAATGTTGACCTCGGAGTCCGAGGTGACGTGCCGCAGCTCCTCGATCTTCGCTTCGAGCTCGGCGATCGGTTGTTCGAAATCGAGGAATGCGACGGCCATGGACTACAGCGTAGCCTAACTCGGGCCGTCAGCGCAGGTCGGCGGAGACGGCATTGCCGGTGGGAGCCGCCGGGGCGCCGTACAGCACTTGCACCGCATCGTGTCCGAGCAGTCCCTCCAGCTGCTCGAGCAGCTCGCGGCTCGCGCGCACCGACCACTGCGCACCGAGATTGAGCGCGCCGGCGGCCGAGCAGCCCAGATACTCGACCGTGATCGGACAGGGTCCCGGCCGCCACGGCGCGAGAATGGACTCCAGGCGCTCGCACAGCCGCGCGAGATCGACCTGCGCGCAGCGCAGTACCAGCCGCCGTGCCTCCTGCTCGCGCAGCTTGTCGAGCTCGGTGATGCGGCGCGCCGCGAGCCGCCAGGCGTCGCTGAACTCATCGAATCGCAGCAGGCCCTCGACCACCACCAGCGCGTCCTTGGCAATCAGGTCGCGGTGCTTGTGCCAGGTCTCCTCGAACAGCATCGCCTCGATGCGCCCGGTGCGATCGTCGAGTGTCAGGATCACGCGCGCTCCGCGCTTCTTCACCTCGTCGATGAGCCCCGCGATCGTGACCGATTTGCCGCCACCGAAGCGCCCGGACTCGAAGCCCGCGAGCGGCCGATCGCTCACGAGGTCGCCGATGCGGTGCGAGACGAAGCGTGACAGCGCCGACTCGAAGCGCGCGAGCGGATGCCCCGTGAGATACAGCCCGAGAGTCTCGCGTTCGCCGGTGAGACGCACCGCTTCGCTCCACTCCGGCAGGGAGCGCGCGGCGCGCAGCTGCCCGGGGACGGCGCGCTCCTCGCTCGCCAGACCAAACAGGTCGTTCTGACCGGCCTCGTGCGCGCGGCTGTTCTGATCGCCGAGCTGCATCGCGCTCGCCAGGCGATCCATCAGCGTGGCGCGGTTCGCGCCGAGACCATCGAGGCTGCCCGAGCGCAGCAGCGCCTCGAGCACGCGGCGGTTGACCTTCTGCAGGTCGAGGCGGCGGCACAGCCCTTCGAGGCTTTTAAAGTCGCCGTGCGCCTCGCGCTCGGCGATCAGCGCCTCGACCGCGCCGCGACCGACACCACGGACGGCGCCGAGCCCATAGCGGATGCTGTCCTCACCGCAGGCAGTGAACTCATAGCGCGACGCGTTGACATCCGGAGACAGCACCGCGAGCCCCATGTCGGTGCATTCCTTGATGAGCGTCACCACCTTGTCGGTATGGTCCATGTCCGCGGACAGCACGGCGGCCATGAACTGCGCCGGATAGTGCGCCTTGAGATACGCAGTCTGGTAAGAGAGCAGCGCATAGGCGGCGGAATGTGACTTGTTGAAGCCGTAGCCGGCGAATTTCTCCATCAGGTCGAAGATGTGCGCCGCGGTGTGCGGCGCGACGCCGCGGCCAACCGCACCGTCGACGAACACCGAGCGCTGCTGCGCCATCTCCTCGGGCTTCTTCTTGCCCATGGCTTTGCGCAACAGATCGGCGCCGCCGAGCGTGTAGCCCGCCAGCACCTGCGCGATCTGCATCACCTGCTCCTGGTACAGGATCACGCCGTAGGTGGGCTTGAGAATCGGCTCGAGACTCGGGTGCAGGTAATCGATCGGCGCAGCCGCGCCCGCGTGCTTGCGGTTGATGAAGTCATCGACCATGCCCGACTGCAGCGGCCCCGGGCGGAACAGCGCGACGAGGGCCACGATGTCCTCGAAGCGGTCGGGCTGCAGGCGGCGGATGAGATCCTTCATGCCCCGCGACTCGAGCTGGAACACCGCCGTGGTGCGGCAGGAGCGCAGCAGCGCGTAGGTAGCGGGGTCGTCCATGCGCAGCGTGCTCATCTCGAGGGCGGCCGAGCCCGGCGCGCGCGCGCGATTGATGAGGCCAGCCGCGCGATCGATGATGGTGAGCGTGCGCAGGCCGAGGAAGTCGAACTTCACCAGGCCCGCGGCCTCGACATCGTCCTTGTCGAACTGCGTGACCAGGCTCCCGCCGGCGGCATCGCAGTAGAGTGGCGCGAAGTCGGTCAGTACCGAGGGTGCGATCACCACCCCGCCCGCATGCATGCCCGCATTACGCGTGAGCCCCTCGAGCGAGCGCGCCAGATCGATGAGGTTACGCACCTCATCCTCGCCCTCATAAAGCCGCTTGAGCTCCGGCTCCTTCTCGAGTGCAGCGTCGAGGGTGATGCCGAGCTCGAAGGGGATGAGCTTGGCGATGCGGTCGACGTAGCCATAGGGCATGCCGAGCACGCGGCCGACATCGCGCACCACGGCCTTCGCCGCCATGGTGCCGTAAGTGATGATCTGTGAGACGCGCTCGCGGCCGTACTTCTGTGCGACGTAGTCGATGACCCGATCGCGCCCGTCCATGCAGAAGTCGATGTCGAAGTCCGGCATCGACACGCGTTCCGGATTGAGAAAGCGCTCGAACAGCAGGTCGTAGCGGATCGGGTCGAGATCGGTGATCGCCAGGCTGTAAGCGACCAGCGAGCCCGCTCCCGAGCCGCGCCCCGGCCCCACCGGCACGCCGTTTGCGCGCGCCCAGCGAATGAAATCCGCGACGATGAGGAAGTAGCCCGCAAAGCCCATCTGGCAGATGACATCGAGCTCGCGCTCGAGGCGCTCGCGGTACGCCGCCGGTGCCTGCGTGGCTTGCGGGAAGCGCGCGATCAGCCCGCGCTCGCTCTGCTCGCGCAGGAACTGCTCGGTGGATACGCCCGCCGGCAGCGGGTATTGCGGCAGCCGCGCCTCGCCGAGCGTGAGCACCAGACTGCAGCGGCGCGCGATCTCCACCGAGTTGGCGAGCGCCTCGGGCACGTCCGCGAACAGCGCCGCCATCTCCTGCGGGGTGCGCAGGTACTGCTGGCGGGTATAGCGCCGCACACGCCCCGCGTCCGCGAGCAGCGCGCCGTCGTGAATGCACACGCGTGCCTCGTGCGATTCGAACTCCGCGTCCTTGAGGAAGCGCACGTCATTGGTTGCGACGACCGGCACGCCGCGCCGGGCGGCGAGCGCCACCGCACCCGTGATGTAGGCCTCCTCGAAGGGCTTGCCGAGGCGTTGCAGCTCGAGATAGAAACGACCCGGCATGAGGCTCAGCCAGGCATCGAGGGCCCACTCGGCTTCGCGCTCGCGCGCGTTCACGAGTGCGCGACCGATGTCGCCGTCGGCCGCGCCCGAGAGCGCGATTAGACCCTCGAGCGTCGCGGGCGACAGCCAACGGCGCTCGATGCGCGGAGTGCCGCGCTCCTGGCCCTCGAGGTAGGCGCGCGTCAGCAGCCGTGCGAGATTGCGGTAACCGGCCTGTGACTGGCACAGTAGCGTCAAGCGCGACGGCGCGGCCCGCTCACCCTCCTCGCGCACCAGCAGGTCCACGCCTACCAGCGGCTTGATGCCACAGCGCAGCGCCTCGCGATAGAACTTCACCATCGCGAACAGGTTGTTCTGGTCGGTGACCGCGACCGCGGGCATGCCCGCTGCAACCACCGCGTCGGTGAGCTCCGGCACGCGCACCACGCTGTCGCTCAGCGAGTACTCGGTGTGCAGCCGCAAATGGACGAAGCCCGCCGACATCGTCAGGACTCCTCGATCCCAAGCAGCTGCAGCACCGCCTCATCGTCCTCCTCCTCGCTCGTGCAGCTGCGCACGGGAGCGAAGGAGCGGCGGTGCAGCGGTGAGGGTGCGCGGCCCGCGAGGGCGTGCAGGTGTGCCCGCGTGCAATAGCCCTTGTGCGCCGCCAGCTCGAAGCCCGGATAACAGGTGTCCAGCGTCTGCATCATCGCGTCGCGACAGGTCTTGGCCAGGATCGAGGCAGCGCTGATCGCCCCGACGCGCGCATCACCGCCGACAATGGCTTCGAAGCTGCACTCGAAAGGCAGATCGCTCAAGCAAGGACAGCGATTGCCATCGACGCGCACGTGCGTCGGCGCGACCGGCAGCGCGAGCAGCGCACGCCGCATCGCGAGCATCGTCGCCTGGAAGATGTTCAACGAGTCGATCTCGTCGCGATCCGCCCAACCGATGCCGAAGGCGAGCGCACGGCTGCGGATGATCGGCGCCAGCCGTGCACGTTCGGCGGGACTCAACACCTTTGAATCGGCGAGCCCGCGGATGCGGCGACGCCGATCGAGGATGACGGCTGCCGCGACCACCGGACCTGCCAGCGGCCCGCGTCCGGCCTCATCGACCCCGGCAACGCGCGACAGATCCCTGACTGCCACAGGACGCATCATGCACCGGCACCGCCGACGAGTGCGGCCGGCCCACCGTCCCAGCGGACACATTTGAGAATCGCCTCCGCGGCACGTGCTGCACCCCCGCAGCGCAGGCTGCCGTGGATTTCGCAGAATGCAGCGAGCAGCTCACGCACGTGATCTGGGTCCTCGAGCTCTTTCAGCAATGCATCTCCGAGCGCCGCGCCCTGCACCTGCTCCTGGAAGAACTCGGGTACCAGGCGGCGGCCGGCGAGCAGGTTCGGCTGCGAAAAGTATGGCACCTTCACAAGCCTCAGGGTTCGCAACAGGAAGGCCGTGAGCGCAGTGACGCGGTAGGCGACCACCATGGGGCGTCCGGTAAGCAGCGTCTCGAGGGTTGCGGTGCCCGATGCCACGATCGCCGCATCGCACGCCGCGAGCGCGCGCTGTGCCTCGCCGTCGAGAATCTGGATGCCTGGCGCATCGCGCACTTGCGCCACTTCCTTCACGAACGCCGCATGAGCGGCCGACGAGGCCATGGGCGCGATGAACTGCCAGCGCGGGTGGAGCAGCGCGATGCGCGCGGCCGCCGCTGCGAACGGCGCCCCGAGACGCGCCACCTCAGCGATGCGGCTGCCGGGCAGCAGCGCGATGACCGGCGTGAGCGGATCGAGCCGCAGAGAGCGGCGTGCCGCCTCGCGATCGACGCTGAGTGGGATCTGATCGGCGAGCGGGTGCCCCACGAACACCGCAGGTACGCCGTGCCGCTGATAAAACTCGGTCTCGAAAGGCAGGAGACACAGCACCAGATCGCAGGAGGCGCCGATGCTGCGCACACGTCCCTGCCGCCAGGCCCACACTTGCGGACTCACGTACTGCACGGTGCGTACACCGGCCATCTTGAGACGCCGCGCAAGTGGCAGATTGAATTCCGGCGCGTCGATGCCGACGAACACATCCGGGCGCGCGGCGCTGAAACGCCGCCACAGCTCCCCGCGCAGCCGCAGCAGGCGCGGCAGATGGTGCAGCACCTCCGCCAGCCCCATGACGGCGAGCTCCTCCGAGCGCGCCCAGCCTTCGCAGCCCTGCGCGATCATCTTCGGGCCCGCCACCCCGAAGCAGTGCACGCCGGCGGCGCGCTCGCGCAGCGCTTCAATCAGCGCCGCGCCCAGCTGATCGCCGGAATGCTCGCCCGCCACGATGCCGACGCGCAACGGCGCGGCCAGCGCACCTGCGCGCCCGTCGGCCGCGCTCATCGCACCAAACTGCGCGTGGAGCCCTGGATGAACTCGACGAAGGCGCGGATCTCCGGCCGTTGCTCCGCGAGCGGCGTGAGGCGCGTGAGCGCGTCCGCGAGCTTCAGGTCCGAGCGATAAAGCATCCGGTACGCCTCGCGGACATGGCGGATCTGCTCCTCGGTGAAGCCGCGTCTGCGCAGGCCTTCCGCGTTGACGCCGTGGGGCACGGCCGGGTTGCCCGCCACCATCACGTACGGCGGAACATCGCGCGAGAGAATGGCGCCGCCGCCGAGGAAGGCGTGCGCTCCGATCTTGGTGAACTGGTGGACCGCCACGAGACCGCCGAGGATCGCCCAGTCACCGACCTCGACGTGGCCGCCCATCGCCACGCTGTTGGCGAAGACGGTGTTGTTGCCGATGATGCAGTCGTGGGCCACGTGCGCGTACGCCATGAAAAGGTTGTCGCTGCCGATGCGTGTCATGCCCTTGTCGTGGGTGGTGCCACGGTTGATCGTGCAGCTTTCGCGGAAGACGTTGCGGTCGCCGACGATCAGTTGCGTCGGCTCGCCGCGATACTTCTTGTCCTGCGGCGCATCGCCGATGGAGGCGAACTGGAAGACGCGGTTGTCCTCGCCGATGGTGGTGGGACCGTTGATGACCACGTGCGGCCCGATGACCGTGCGTGCGCCAATGCGCACCTGCGGGCCGACGATGCTGAAAGGTCCGACCGTTACGTCGGCGGCGAGCTGCGCCTCGGGGGAGACGATCGCCCGCGGATCGATCACGCCTCGCTCCCGGGAGCGACCATCATGTCCGCCTGCGCCACCTGCTGGTCCCCGACGTGCGCCACCGTGGAGAAGCGCCAGATGCCGCGCAGCGAGCGCTCGAGCTGCGCGCTGAGCAGCAGCTGGTCCCCGGGCACCACCGGGCGGCGGAAGCGCGCCTTGTCGATGGCAACGAAATAGAACCGCGTATCCTGATCGGGAAGCACGTTGGCGGTCACGAAGCACAGAATGCCGGCCGCCTGCGCCAGAGCCTCGATGATCATCACCCCGGGCATCACCGGTCGTCCCGGGAAATGTCCGGGAAAAAAGGGCTCGTTATAGGTGACGTTCTTCAATGCACGGATGCTCTCGCCTGGGCGGCATTCGAGCACGCGATCCACCAGCAGAAAGGGGTAGCGGTGCGGCAGGCGCTCGAGGATCGCCTGCATGTCGAGTTGGACCGGCTCAGTCATGACCCTCCTCGGGTGCCTCCATCGGCGCGCCCTTGATGCCCGCGGCGCGCTCCAGGCGGCGCAGCCGCTCCTCGAGGAGGCCGCTGCGCTTGAAACGCGCGACCAGTCGCCGCCAGGCGTGGGCTTCCTCCGTGGGAAGGGTGCTGGAGTATACGCCGGCGTTCGCGATCGAGTGACTCACCGACGATTTAGCGGTGATCACCACATCGTCGGCGATGCTGAGATGACCGGCGAATCCGACCATGCCGCCGATCATGCAACGCCTGCCGATACTGGTACTGCCGGAGATGCCGGTGCACGCGGCGATCGCTGTGTGCGCTCCGATGCGTACGTTGTGGGCAATCATGATCAGATTGTCGAGCTTCACACCCTCTTCGATCACCGTGTCCTCGATGGCTCCGCGATCGATGGTGGTGTTGGCGCCGACCTCCACGTCCGCGCCGAGCCGTACGCTGCCGACCTGCGGCACCTTGAGCCACGTGCCCTTCTCGGGGGCGAAGCCGAAGCCATCGGCACCGATCACCACGCCTGGTTGCAGCACGCTGCGTGCACCAACCTGGACGCCCTGCCCGAGCGTGACCCGCGCGACGAGCCGCACGTCCTCGGCGAGCGTCACACCCGCGGCGAGCTGGCAGTGCGGGCCAACGAACGCGCGCGCCCCGACGCTCACCCCCGGAGCGACGCTGCTGTAGGCACCGATCTCGGCACTCGGATCGATGCGCGCGCCCGCGCCGATGAGCGCGGTCGCGTGTACTCCGGGAGCAAGCGGCGGCGGCGGATGCAGCAGCGTGGCGATGCGCGCGTAGGTTGCATAGGGATTCGCGCACAGCAACAGCGAAGCCGGACAGCCTGCCGCATCGCGCCCACTCAACACCACGGCCGCGGCGTGCGTCTCGGCGAGCTGGGGACGGTAGCGCGGGTTAGCGAGGAATGCGAGCGAGCGCTCGTCCGCATTCGCGAGCGTCGCGACCCGCTCGATGCATCTGTCGGGATCGCCGCGCAGCTCGCAGCCGAAGCGCACTGCGAGCTCCCCGAGCGACACCGGCATCGTCGGCAGCCTGGCGCGTGGTCGCGAGCGCGGGCCGGCCTACTTCGTCGGCGGCTTGGCCGGAGCCGGCGGCGGCGCCGCTGCCGGCTTGGCCACCGCAGTGCTGCCGCCTTTTGCCTGCAGTGCGGCGAGTACCGCCGGAGTAATGTCCCCGGCGGAAGCGTTGTAGATCACACCCTCCTGCGCGAGGATCAGGTCGAAGCCCTGCGCCTTGCCGTAAGTGCGCACTTCCTCGACGATAGTACGTTGCAGCCGCGAGAGCTCCTCGTTGCGCCGCGCGTTCATGTCATCCTGGAACTCGCCCTTGGCGCGCTCGAAGTCGCGCGCCCCATCGCGCAGGTCCTTCTCCGCCCGCGCGCGCTGCTCCTCGCTCATGGTCGCGCCGTCCTTCTGCAGCTTCTCCTCCTTCGCCTTCACCGCCTGCCCCTGGGCCTGCAGCGTGCGCTCGCGCGGGGCGAACTCCGCGCGCATCGACTCCATCACCGCCTTGCCCTGCGGCGACTCGATGGCGAGACGCTGAAAATCGACCACACCGATCTTCGGTTCGGCCGCCACGGCCGGCAGCGCCGCGAAGGCCGCGCTCGCTGCCATCACCCACACCCCCACTCTTCTCTGGATCACAGGATTCACGGAACTACCTACCTCGTGTAAAGCCGCATCGTTGCGGACGCGAGTCGCGTCCGGCCCAAACGCTTAGTATCGCGTAGAACGCGCGCGAGCGCGATGCTCGGGTCTTTTCCCCACCGGGGTCCCCGAGAAATGCGCATCTTGCCAGACGGCGGCGGTGGCCGATCGCGTCAAGCGCAATTTCTCGGCGTGGTTCAGAAGGCATTGCCGACCGAGAACTGGAAGCCCTCCTTCTCGTCGCCCCAGGTTGTGATGCCATCGCCGTGCTGGGCATTGAGCGGCACCCCGTAGCTGAATCGGAACAGCCCCAGCGGCGCCAGCCACTGCACGGCGATGCCGACCGAGCGGCGCAGGCTCGACCAGCCGTGTAACCCGTAGTCGATCGGGGATATGTTGTCGGGTCCGTAGAACTTGATCTTGTTGCCCTCGTAGTAGACCCCGCCGACGTCGAAGAACAGGCTGACGCGTGCGGTCTGCGCATACTTGGAGGGCATGGGAAAGATCAGCTCGTTCTGGCTGGTGACGCGCAAATTTCCGCCGTACGGGTTGCCGAACTGGTCCTTCGGTCCCAGCCGGCTCTCGCGGAAGCCGCGCACATTGTCGGGGCCACCGCCGAAGAAGTTACGGTAAGGCGGGATAGCAGTGGTATCGCTCAGCGGCACGCCGTAATCGACGCCCTCGAGGAACGAGAAGAAGAAGCCGTGCGCGATGGGCAGGTATTTGACGAACTGGTAATTGGCGATCAAGTACTTGACGCTACTGAAGGGGAAGGTGACCGCCGCGGAGATCGACTGGCGCATGCCCCGGTCGGCAAACAGCGTGCGGTTGCGCGTGTCCCAGTCCCACCCCAGCACCGCTTCGGTGGTGGTGAAGTTGGTGCCGTAGAAGATGTACTCGTTGTTGGTGGTGTCATCGTGGGCGAGGCGAGCGTAGGAATGGCCGTTCTGCTGCACCCATTGCTGGGCCTGCTCCGCGCTGCTCAATGAGTTGGTGAGCAGGTGCGAGTCATTGAAGGCAATACCCACGCGCATGTACATGAATTCCGTGATCGGGTACGCCCAGGTGGGCCCGACGCTGACTGTCTGCGACGAGAACGTAGAGGACGATGACACGAACTGCGTCACATCGCTGTAGGTCACCGAGATGGTGCGCTGCAGATTATCGATGTTGGTGTACGGGTTGGTGTGACTGATGCTGTACACCTTGCTGAAGGCGCCACCGTTGAGGTTGACGGCGATGCGCTGCCCGGTGCCGAGGAAGTCGGCATCCGCGTAGCTCGCGTTCAGCATGAATTTGTAGGTCTCGGACCAGCCGATGCCGCCGGAGAGCTGCGACGCCGGTCCCTCCTCTATCTTGTAGTTCACGTCCACCAGGTCAGGTGCCCCTGCGACCGGCGTCGTCTCGAAATCGACCGTCTTCACGTACGGGAGCCGCTGGATGCGCTGCTTGGAGCGCTCGAGCGAGGTATTGGAGAGCCAGCCGCCTTCGAGCTGGCGCAGCTCGCGGCGCAGCACCTCATCGTTGATGCGGTTGGCCCCGGAGAAGGTGATGTTGCGTACATACACGCGGTTGCCCGGATCGACAAAGAAGGTGAGTGCCACGGTGTGGTTAGCGTTGTCGGCGGTCGGCACCGGCTCGACCTTGGCGAAGGCATAGCCATCGCGCCCCATGCGGTTCTGCATCAGCTCCTGCGAGGTGGTGATGCGCTTGCGGTTGAAGGTGTCGCCCGGATGGATCACCAGCAACTCCTCGAGCTCCCTCCTGGGGACCACGAAGGTGCCTGCGAGTTTGATCTCCGACACCTTGTAGACCTGCCCCTCCTCGATGTTGACGGTGATGAAGATGTCCTCTTTCTCGGGCGTGATCGCCACCTGCGTCGAGGCGAGATTGAAGTTCGCGTAGCCGCGATCCATGTAGAAGTTGCGGATCTTCTCCAGATCGCCCTGCAGCGATTCGCGCGAGTAGCGATCGTCCTGCCGGTACCAGGACAGCCAGTTGGGGGTTTTCAGCTCCAGCGTGTCGAGAATCGCATGCTGCGGATACTTGGTGGCGCCGACGATGTTGATCTGGCGGATCTTGGCGCGCGAGCCTTCCTTGATGTCGATCTTGATCTTGACGCGGTTGCCGGCCTCCTCCTCGACGGTGGAATTGATCCTGACGCCGTACTTGCCGCGGGCGAAGTACTGGTCGGTGAGATATTGCGTCACATCCTCGAGCACCGAACGATCGAAGGTCTTGCCGGTAGCGAGTCCGACACCGCGGAGCGACTTCTGCAGGTCCTCGGTCTTGATGTCCTTGTTGCCCGTGATCTCGAAGCTCTCGATGGAGGGACGCTCGAGCACCACCACGATGAGGATGTTGCCATCGCGGCGCAGCTGCACGTCGCGGAAGAAGCCGGTGGCGTACAGCGCGCGGATCGCCTCGCGCACCCGCTGCGGAGTGAGATGATCGCCGATGTTCACCGGCAGGTAGTTGTAAACCGTGCCTTCGGAGACGCGCTGCAGCCCCTCCACCTTGATGTCAGCGACGGTAAAGTCCGCCGGCACCGTGACCGCGGGGCGCGATAACTGCTCGGGCACGCCGGGTGTTGGCTCGGGCGCGGGCGTGCTCTGCTCGGGCGCGGGGGAAGGAGCGGCGGGAGGCGCGGGGCCAGTCTGCTCGGGCGCGGGGGAAGTAGCGGCGGGAGGCGCGGGGCCAGTCTGCTCGGGCACGGGGGAAGGAGTGGCGGGAGGCGCGGGGCCAGTCTGCTGGGGCGCAGGGGCAGGCGCGGGAGCGGCCTGCTCGGAGGCAGGGGAAGGCGCGGGAGCGGCCTGCTCGGGGGCAGGGGCAGTCTGCTCGGGCGCAATCGGGGTCTGTGCGGCGAGCAGCGCGCAGCGCGCAGCGAGTGCCACGGCGGCAAGCAGCGCCACAGGTGCGCAGCGGCCGCCACCATGCAGTGCCGCCGCGCGCTGACCGCACGCGGCAATACCCCCCGGGCCCCCTGCTACGCCAGCGCGATATCGACTCGCGGCTGCGCGCCCCTTCATGTTCTGACCACCGTCTGCCTTTCAACCAGCGCCCGCGGCGCGGCTCATCTCACCTTGCATTACTTGAGAATCGCGGGCCGGCGGGTGCCCGCGCCATTACGCATCTCGCCCGGGTGGTGCGAGTGAATCAACCAAACTGGCGCGCAATATCGTTATACAGCGCGACACCCATCAGGACGATGAGCAGGGCGATGCCCACCTGCTGCCCGAGAGCCTGCGCCCGGTCCGAGAGCGGGCTGCCCTTCAGCCACTCCACCAGCTGAAACAGGATCTGTCCTCCATCGAGGATCGGAATCGGCAGCAGGTTGAGGAATCCGAGCGACAGGGAAATGAGAACCAGAAAACTCAGGAACGACGCGACGCCCGCCTCGGCGGAATCGCCGGCGAACTCGGCAATCGACAACGGACCGCTGAGATTCTTCAGCGAGACGCGTCCGAGCACCATCCGCCAGAACAGCCGCGCCTGCAGCATCGTCATGCTCCAGGCCTCATCGCCCGCGCGCGCAAGTGCGGTGCCGACTCCGAGGTCGGTGTGCAGCAGCATGTCCGGCGGATAGCTCACGCCCGGCGGTTGCATCACGCGGATGCGGCCGATACGGCGGCCCCCCACTTCCTCGCTCGCCACCGAAACCTGCACGCTGTGCCTGGCGCCGCCGCGGGCATAGTCGATGGTGAGACGCTCGCCCGGGCGCGCGCTGATGTAATCGACGATCTGGCGGAAATCGTTCACGCGCACGCCATCGATGGCGAGGATACGATCGCCGGCGGCGAGTCCGGCGCGCGCCGCCGGCCCATCCGCTGTTACGGGACCGAGCAGCGGCGGCACCGGCGGAGTCCAGAACTGGAAGCCGAGTCCGTGGAACAGCTCCGAGGGCTCGGTGAGCCGTCGCCGCTCGGCCGGGTCGCCGACGCTCAGGTTCGCCTGGCGCGTCTCGCCGCCGCTGCCGCGCAGGGTGAGCAGCGCCTGGCCGCGCGCACTCATGGCGTCGAGCAGGTCGAACACGACATCGCGCTGGCCGGTGACGAGCTCGCCATTGATGGCACGAATTTCATCACCCGACTGGAGGCCCGCGCGCGCGGCGATCGAGCCGGCGGTCACATCACCGACCTTCGGCCGCACCTCGGTGATGCCGTTGGCCCACAACATCCCCCACAGCACCAGCACCGCGAACAGGATGTTGAAAGTGGGACCGGCGAGCAGCACGAGAATGCGCTGCCAGGGTGGGCGATGGGTGAAGGAGCGCGGCAGATCCTCAGGTGGCACGGGCCCTTCGCGCTCATCGAGAAGCTTCACATATCCGCCGAGCGGCACCGCGGCGACCACGTACTCGACGCGGTCGGCTCCGGCGACCCGTGTGAGCAGCGGCCTGCCGAAACCGATGGAGAAGCGCAGCACCTTGAATCCCAGGCGCCGTGCGACCCAGAAATGGCCGAACTCGTGCACCGTGACCAGAAGGCCCACGGCCACCACGAACCATATCAGGTACCAGATGAAATTCATGCGTGAGCGCCCCTTACCCCGGCAGTAGCTGTCAGGCGACCGATCCGCTCACGCGCGTGCATTCTGCTGTCCTCATCGGCTGCCAGCACATCCTCCAGCCCGCCGATCGCCCCCCCGGTGGCCCGCTCCATCACCGCTTCAATGACCGCGGGAATAGCGGGAAAGTTCAATCGGCGCTCGAGGAAAGCCTGCACCGCGACCTCATTGGCGGCGTTCAGCACCACCGGTGACAGCCCACCGGCGCACGCGGCGGCCTGCGCGAGCACGAGACAACGGAACTTCTCGGTGTCAGGTGCGCGGAAATCGAGCCGGCCTGCCTTGAGCAGATCGAGGAACTCTGCACCGGAGTCGATCCTGTCCGGCCAGCCGAGCGCGTGAGCAATCGGCGTGCGCATGTCAGGCGCACCAAGCTGTGCGAGCACCGAGCCATCGGCGTACTCGACCAGCGAATGCACGATGCTTTGCGGATGCACGAGGATCTGCACTCGCTCGGGTGTCAGACCGAACAGCAGACATGCCTCGATCAGCTCGAGCCCCTTGTTCATCAGCGTCGCCGAGTCCACCGAGATCTTGCGTCCCATCACCCAGTTGGGATGCGCACATGCGGCCTCGGGCGTCACCGCGCCGAGTGCCTCGGCGGGTGTGTCGCGGAATGGGCCGCCGGAGGCAGTGAGCAGCACCCGCCGCAGCCCGGGCGGCGGCTGGCCGCAGACCGCGCCTGCAGGCAGGCACTGGAAGATGGCATTGTGCTCGCTGTCGATCGGCAGCAGCGTTGCCCCCGAGGCGTTGACTGCCGTCATCAACAGGGGACCTGCCATCACGAGTGATTCCTTGTTGGCGAGCAACAAGCGCTTGCCCGCACGTGCCGCGGCGAGCGTCGAACGCAATCCCGCGGCCCCGACGATGGCGGCCATGACGCAGTGCACCTCGGGTAACAGCGCGAGCTCCTCGAGTGCGCCGCGGCCGGCGAGCACGCGCGTCTCCGGCACCGCATTGCCGAGCAGTTCCTGCAGCTCGCCGGCGGCGCGCTCGTCGGCGAGCGCCGCGTAGGCCGGACGCCAGGTGCGGATCTGTTGAGCGAGCTTCGCGGCGTTGGTGTTGGCGGCGATGGCGATGAGGCGAAACCGCTCGGGATGGCGTGCCAGCACATCGAGTGTGCTTTCGCCGACCGACCCGGTGGAACCGAGCACTGCCACGCCGATCATGTGATGACTCCGAGCAGCGACAGTCCGAGCAACAGCACCGGGGCGGCGCCGGTGAGACTGTCGATGCGGTCCATGACGCCGCCATGGCCCGGAAAGATGCTGCCGCTGTCCTTCATGCCGGCAAAGCGCTTGAGCAGGCTTTCGGTGAGATCGCCCACCACCGAGAAGCCGACGGCCGCGAGGCACAGCGGCACAAAGGCCGCCAGTGGCACATGGAACCACTCGCTGCCGGCGACTGCGACCATCGCGCTGACGCTGATGCCTCCCAACAATCCCTCCCAGGTCTTACCCGGTGACACCTCAGGCGCCAGACGCACGCGGCCGAAGCGCCGCCCGCAGAAGAATGCGCCGATGTCCGCGACCCACACCAGCACGAGCGCGAACAGTACCCACTCCGCGCCCTGGGGCAGCGTAAGCCGCAAGCGCACCAGCGCAAGCCACGAGGGCACGAGCGCCAACACACCCGCTGCGGCTGCAGTCCAGGGCGACGCCCGCCGCGGTGCGAACACGATCCAGGCGAGCGCCGCCAACCACCACAGCACCGCTACCGCGAGGACGAGGTCGCGACGCTCCGGTGTACTGGAGAAACGCCACACCAGCCACAACAGCATACCGACGAACCCTACGTAGGCCAGGCGGGGCCCGGGGGTCACCAGCAGCAGGAACGCCGACCACTCCCACGCCCCGAACAGCACCATCGCCGTGACCACCGCGATCGTGGCCCAATCAGGCAGCCACAGCAGGATCGCAAGCAGTGCAGCACCGAGCACTACCGCGGTCAGCACGCGCTTGCGCAGCGTCTCGCTCACCGACAGGTCACGCCTTGGCTGCGGCGCGCGGCGTGCCGATTCGCCCGAAGCGGCGCTCGCGCCCAGCGAAGTAGCCGAGCGCCTCCTCGAGATCGCTCACGGCGAAATCCGGCCACAGGCGGGCGCTGAAATACAGCTCCGCATAAGCCAGCTCCCACAGCAGGAAGTTACTGATGCGGTGCTCTCCGCCGGTGCGGATCAACAGGTCCGCCTCCGGCACCCCTGCCAGCGAGAGGTGCCTGGCGAAGCTTTCCTCGGTCACCTCCTCGGGTCGTAGCCGGCCGCTGGCGCAGTCACGCGCGATCATCTGCGCGGCCTGGACGATGTCCCAGCGCCCGCCGTAGCTCATGGCGATCTGCAGCTTGAGCCCCGAATTGGCCGCGGTGCGCGCCTCCGCGGCGGCGATGCGCGCCTGCAGCCGCACGCTGAGGCTGCGGCGCTCGCCGATGAACCGTACCCGCACCGCCTTGCCATGCAACTCCTCGATCTCGCGGTCGAGCGCTTCGATGAAGAGCCCCATGAGACTCCCCACTTCCTCGGCGGGACGTCGCCAGTTCTCGCTCGAGAATGCGAACAGCGTGAGCGCTTCGACACCGCGCTGCGAGCATTGCTCGATGGACATGCGTACCGGAGTGAGGCCCGCTTTGTGTCCGGCCGAGCGCGCAAGTCCGCGCGCAGCCGCCCAGCGGCCGTTGCCATCCATGATGATGGCGATGTGTCGGGGCAGAAACGCGCTCGCGCTCATCAGACGTGCATGACCTCCTTCTCCTTGGCCGCGAGCAGCCCGTCGATCTCGGCGACGTGCTTGTCGGTGAGCTTCTGCACCTCGACTTCACCGCGGCGCTCATCGTCCTGCGACACGAGTTTTTCCTTGAGCATTTCCTTGATGTCGTTCATGACGTCGCGCCGGACATTGCGTACCGCAACGCGCGCATTCTCCGCATCGTGACGCAGCACCTTGGTGATCTCGCGGCGGCGCTCCTCGGTGAGCGGTGGCATCGGAATGCGGATCACCGTCCCGGCGGTCATGGGGGTGAGGCCGAGGTCGGATTTGAAGATGGCCTTCTCGATCGCCTGCACGATGGTCTTCTCCCACGGCGAGATGACCAGCGTGCGTCCCTCCTCCACCGTGATGCTCGCTACCTGCTGCAGCGGCACCTCTGAACCGTAGTAGTCCACCTTCAAGTGCTCGATGAGGCTCGGATGCGCACGGCCGGTGCGCAGCTTCTTCAGATCCGCCTGGAAGTTGTGTACGCACTTCGCCATGCGCGAAGCGGCCTCCTTCTTGATGTCTTCGAGCATCGTCGTTCTCCTCGCTGCTCGCGGGCAGGGCTCAATCCACCGTCACCGCCGTGCCCACGTCCTCGCCGCGCACGATGCGGGTGAGGTCGCCGGGATTGTTGAGATTGAACACCCGCAAAGGCAAGCGGTTATCGCGGCACATGACGATGGCGGTCGCGTCCATGACATTGAGCCGGTCGGACAGCACCTTGTCGAAAGTGAGCCGCGCGTAACGCACCGCCTGCGGGTTGCGCAGCGGGTCGTCCGAGAACACGCCGTTCACCTTGGTCGCCTTCAGCAGCACATCCGCGTTGATCTCGATCGCGCGCAGCGCCGCTGCGGTATCGGTGGTGAAGAATGGATTACCGGTGCCGGCGGCGAAGATGGTCACGCGCCCTTTCTCGAGGTGCCGCATTGCGCGACGGCGGATGTAGTCCTCGCACACCTCGTTGATGCGGATTGCCGACATGACGCGCGCATGCATGCCGAGGCTTTCGAGGCCGTCCTGCATGGCGAGCGCGTTCATCACGGTGGCGAGCATGCCCATGTGGTCCGCGGCCACGCGGTCCATGCCGGCGCGCGCGAGCCCAGCGCCGCGGAAGATGTTGCCGCCGCCGATGACCACCGCGAGCTGCACCTGCATCTGCACGATCTCATGCAGCTCACCGGCGATGCGCTTGAGCACGAGCGGGTCGACGCCGTAGTCGCCCTGCCCCAGGAGGGCCTCTCCGGAGAGTTTCACCAGGATCCTCGAATACGCCGCCTTCATGTGATTCATCGCCCCTTATCCTCCCGACATCTTCGCCCGAGCATCTGCTGGTTCGGGCAGAGTCCTCCGGTGCGGTGAACGCGGCATTCGCGATGGTCAAAAAAAACCCGCGCGCGGCGGGGTTCCGATCCGTTGCTCACCGCCGTCGCCGTCAGTGCCGGACCGGCGTCGGACCCGAGCCCTTGACCTGGGCCATGACCTCGGCGACGAAGTCGTCCTGCTTCTTCTCGATGCCGGCGCCGACCTCGAAACGCTCGAAAGCGATGACACGGGCGCCGGCCCCCTTCAGCAGCTTCTCGACCGTCATATCCGGATCCTTTACGAACGGCTGACCGGCGAGCGTGATCTCGGCGAGCGCCTTGCGCAGCCGGCCCTCGACCATCTTGGCGACGATTTCCGGGGGCTTGCCCTCTCCCTGCGCCTGGCTGGTGAGGATCTCGCGCTCCTTGGCGACCACTTCGGCCGGTACCTGCGCGGCGCTCACATAGCGTGGGTTGCTCGCGGCGACGTGCATGGCGAGATCGTAAGCGAGGCTCCCCGTGCCGCCCTCGAGCGCGACCATTGCGCCGATACGCGTGCCGTGCACGTAAGCGCCCAGATGCCCGGGCGAGCTGAGGACCGCGAAGCGGCGCACGCTGATGTTCTCGCCGATTTTCGCAATCAGGTTGCGTCGGCGCTCCTCGACGCTCTCACCGGAGACGAGCGGTGCCGCGGCGAGTGCCGCAAGGTCCGTAGGCCGACGCGCGAGGGCACAATCGGCCACGGCCTGGGTGAACGCGCGGAAATCCTGCTCCCGCGCAACGAAGTCGGTCTCGCAGTTCACCTCGACCAGGGCCGCCACCGGGGAGTCGCCAGCGCGCGCGAGGGCCACCACACCTTCGGCGGCGACGCGCGTAGCCTTCTTGTCGGCCTTGGCGAGGCCCTGCTTGCGCATCAGCTCCGCGGCGGCGTCGAGATCGCCCTTGGTCTCCACCAGCGCCTTCTTGCATTCCATCATGCCGGCGCCGGTGCGCTCGCGCAGCTGCTTCACTGCATCGGCCGTGATGTTCATGCGTCCGCTCCGGTGGAGCCTGCGCCACCACGCTTGCGCCGGCCCGTACCGCTCGCCGGACGGCGAGCTTCCGCGGTCTCGGGCAGGGTCGCGGCGGCGGCCTCCGCGGCAGCCTCTTCGGCTTCGAGCTCCAGATCCTCGGGGCTGACCTCCTCGGTCCCGACCGGCGGCTTGACCGGCGGCAGCTTGCGCCGCGCCGGCGGCTTGCGCCGCACCGCGGCCTGTGGACGCTGCCGGCCGCGCGCTGCCTTCTTGCGCGGCACGCCGGCCTCATCGAGCTCGACGAACTCGTCCTCACCGACGGTCACCTGCGGCACCGACTCCTTGCCCTCGAGCACCGCATCAGCGATTCCGGCCGCGTACAGCTGGATGGCCCGCATGGCGTCGTCGTTGCCGGGGATCACGTAGTCGATGCCATCAGGAGAGCAATTGGTGTCGACCACCGCGACGACCGGAATACCGAGCTTCTTCGCCTCATGAACTGCGATGTTCTCGTGGCCCACATCCACCACGAACAGCGCATCCGGGAGCGACTCCATGTTCTTGATGCCGCCGAGGCTTCTCTCGAGCTTGTCCATCTCGCGCCGCAGCTGCGTCGCTTCTTTCTTGCCGCGCTTGTCGAGCGCGCCAGAGGCGGCGAGCTCGGTGATTTCCCCGAGCCGCTTGATCGACTGCCGGATGGTCTTGAAATTGGTGAGCATGCCGCCGAGCCAGCGCTGATTCACGTACGGCTGTTTGGCGCGCGCGGCCTCCTTCTGCACGGACTCGCGCGCGGAGCGCTTGGTGCCGACGAACAGCACCGTGCCGCCATCGGCGATGACGCCCTTGATGAAGTTCGCCGCCTCCGAGTACATCGGCTGCGTCTTCTCGAGATTGATGATGTGGATCTTGTTCCGCTCACCGAAGATGAAGGGGGCCATCTTCGGGTTCCAGAAGCGGGTCTGATGTCCGAAATGGACTCCCGCCTCCAGCATCTGTCGCATGGACACGCCGGCCATGAGCACTCCTCGTGGGTTAAGCCTCCGCGCATCCCCGCGACCATCCCGCACTCGCCTCCAGAGGAGAATCGTGAGCGGGACACCCAGTCGGCGGGATTAGCGATGCGCGTGTGGGTTGCGTTGCCAAAAAAGGCCGCGCTTTATACCATGAAGGCCTCGTCGGAACAATGTCTTACGCCTGCCGAGACGGCCCTTGGGGTTGGGCGCCGCCGACCCCATTTCGGAGTTTATGCACGTCACCATCAAGACCCCGGAAGAGCAGGAAAAAATGCGAGTCGCAGGGCGTCTCGCCGCCGAGGTGCTCGACATCATCGGCGAGCACGTGGTGCCGGGAGTGACGACGGAAGAGCTCGACCGTATCTGTCACGACTACATCGTCAACGTGCAGCGCTCGGTGCCCGCGAACCTGAACTATCGTGGATTTCCGAAGACCATCTGCACCTCGGTAAACCACGTGGTGTGCCATGGCATTCCCAACGACAAGCGCCTCAAGGTTGGGGACATCGTCAATATCGATGTGACCGTCATCCGTGACGGCTTCCATGGCGACACCAGCCGCATGTACTTCGTCGGCAAAGCGCCAGCACACGCTCAGCGCCTGGCCGAGATCTGCTTCGCCGCCATGTGGCGCGGTATCGATGCGGTACGTCCTGGCGCACGTCTCGGTGACATCGGCCACGCCATTCAGAGCTTCGTCGAGCAGAACGACTACTCGGTGGTTCGGGAGTACTGCGGCCACGGCATCGGCCGCGTGTATCACGAGGATCCACAGGTGCTGCACTACGGTGAGCCCGGTACCGGGCTCGAGCTGCGGCCGGGTATGACCTTCACGATCGAGCCGATGGTGAATGCCGGCAAGCGCCACGTGCGTCTGCTGCCCGATGGATGGACCGTGATCACCAAGGATCATTCGCTCTCGGCGCAGTGGGAGCATACCGTGCTCGTCACCGACACTGGAGTCGATGTGCTGACACTCGGCGCGAATGGCGGCCAGCCCGCGCACGGCTCGCAGTCCGCAGCTGCGGGCCAGCCTGCCGACCGCCAACACTGACGGGCACGCCGCGCGACCCATGGGAGCTGCCGACACAGAGCTGCTCGAACAAACGCTCCCGCCGCTCTCGCCTGCTCCTCCGTGGCCGCTACTCGTGGCGCTACCGGCGCGACTCGCGGCAGATGTCAGCCCGCGCGCGTGGCGCGAGCTGCTGCGCGAGGCGCACGAGGAGCTAAAGCGGCGGTTCCTGGCCGAGGAATCGGTCGAAGAGCTGGTACATGCCCGCGCTGCACTCATCGATGCAGTGCTGCGCGCGGCGTGGGACAAGCACTGTGCGGCCCAGCGCTCCTGGGCGATCGCGGCGGTCGGCGGCTACGGTCGCGCCGAGCTGCACCCTGCCTCCGACATCGACATCCTGCTGCTCGTCCCGCAGTCGCCGGATGCTGCCGGCAGTGCGGCGCTCGAGCGCCTGGTGACCTTCCTGTGGGATATCGGTCTCGAAGTGGGTCACAGCGTGCGCACCATCAGCGAGTGCCGCGAGGAATGCGTCGGCGATGTGAGCGTGATGACGACGCTGCTCGAAGCACGGCCGCTCGCGGGAGATGAGGTGTTGTTTGCCACCATGCGCGCCGCGCTCGCCCCGGAGCATATCTGGCCGGTCAAGCAGTTCTTCGAGGCCAAGGTGCGCGAGCAGAGCGAGCGGCACCTGAAGGCGAACGACACGGCCTACAACCTCGAGCCGAACGTGAAGACCGGCCCCGGCGGCCTGCGCGATATCCAGACCATCGCGTGGGTGGCGAAGCGGCACTTCGGCACCGACACTCTCGATGGTCTTGCCACGCACGGCTTTCTCGCTCCGGCGGAGCTACGGCGTCTGAAGCAGGCCCAGGCCTTTCTGTGGAAGGTGCGCTTCGGCCTGCACCTGCTCACCAGCCGGCACGAGGACCGGCTGCTGTTCGACCATCAGATCCGTCTCGCGCAGATCTTCGGCTATGAGGACGCCTCCTACACGCTTGCGGTCGAGCAGTTCATGCAGCGCTACTACCGCACCGTCATGGACGTGAGCCTGCTGAATGAGTTGTTGCTGCAGCTGTTCCGCGAGGCGATCCTGAGCGAGAGCGAGCTCCCGCGGCCGCTCAACGCGCGCTTCCAGGTGCGCAGCGGCTCGCTCGAGGCGGTGAGCGAGGACGTGTTCGCCCGCTCGCCGAGCGCGCTGCTCGAGCTGTTCGTGCTGCTGCAGCAGCACCCTGACATTCGCGGCGTGCGCGCCTCCACCTTGCGCGCGGTGGCGAAGAATCTGTGGCTGATCGATGAGGAGTTCCGCCAGAACCCGCGCCACCACCGGCTGTTCCTCGAGATCCTGCGCTCGCCGGTCGGCGTCACCCACGAGCTGCGGCGCATGAACACCTACGGGGTGCTCGGCCGCTACATCCCGGCGTTCGGACGCATCGTCGGGCGCATGCAGTACGACCTGTTCCACGCCTACACGGTGGACGCGCATACGCTGTTCGTGGTGAGCAATCTGCGCCGCTTCGCGATCCCGCGCTACGACCACGAGCTGCCGCAGGCCTCGCGCGTCATGCAGTCGCTGCCGCGCAGCGAGGTCATCTACCTCGCCGCACTGTTCCACGACATCGCCAAGGGCCGCGGCGGTGACCATTCCGAGCTCGGCGCCGTGGATGCCGAGGCGTTCTGCCTCGAGCAAGGCCTCTCGCCCTACGATGCGCGCCTCACCGCCTGGCTGGTGCGCAACCACTTGTTGCTCTCGATCACCTCGCAGAAGCAGGACATCGGCGATCCGCAGGTCATCAATGCCTTCGCGCGCAAGGTTGGTGACGAGACGCACCTCGATCATCTGTACGTACTCACCTGCGCGGACGTGCGCGCCACCAACCCGAAGCTATGGAACTCGTGGAAGGCCACGTTGTTCCATGACTTCTACCAGCGCGTCAAACAAGCGCTGCGCCGCGGGCTCGAGAGCCCCATCGACGCCGAGCATCTGCTGCGCGAGACGCAGGACGCCGCGCGCCGCCTGCTGTTCGAGCGCGGCGTACCGGAAGCGGATATCGCTGCAGTGTGGACCCGCTTCACCGCCGGCTATTTCCTGCAGCACTCGCCCGAGGAGGTTGCCTGGCACACGCAGCTGCTGTCGGAACGCGATGCCGCTTCCGATGAGCCGTTGGTTGCGCTCGATGCGCGCAGCATACGTGGCACCACCGCCGCATTGATCTTTGCGCGGCCACGCCGGCACGGGTTCGCGCGCACGACCGCCGCGCTCGATCAGCTTGGACTGAACATCGTGGACGCGCGCATCACGCCGACCGGCGATGGCTTCAGCCTCGATCTCTACCATCTGCTCGAGGATGATGGCGCGCCCATCGCCGATAGCGACCGGCTCGCGGAAATCGAGCATGCGCTGTGGCGTTCGCTGCAGGGCGCGCCGGATGCGCCATTTGCCGTGTCACGGCGCGCACCGCGCCAGGCGCGCATGTTCCACACTCCGACGCACATCCTCATCAGTGTCGATGAGCGCAACCGGCGCTCGGTGCTCGAGCTCACCGCCGGCGACCGCCCGGGCCTGCTATGCGAGGTCGGCCAGGTACTGATGCAGGAGCGCATCGAGCTGCACGCCGCAAAGATCATGACGGTCGGGGAGCGGGCGGAGGATGTGTTCTACCTCACCGACTTCGACAACCGTCCGCTGAGTGCCGCAGCCGCGGAGCAGATGAAAGAGCATCTGGTGCAGGCGCTCGATGAGCGGCAGGCGGCGCTGCGCACAGGCGGCGGCGGTGGCTGAGCTGATGCGATGAGCGCACAGGAGTTGGAGCGGATCAGAAACATCATCGAGGACGCGTTCGAGCGGCGCGCCACGCTCAGCAGCCAACATCTGCCGCGCGCCCTCGATGAGGCGCTGGATGAATGCCTCACGCGGCTCGATCGCGGGGAGCTGCGCGTCGCGCAACCCGGTGCGGGCGGTGGCTGGGTGGTGAATGAGTGGCTGAAGAAGGCGGTGCTGCTTTCCTTCCGCGTACGCGAGAACCGCATGGTGGATGCTGGCTTCACGCACTTCTACGACAAGGTGCCGCTCAAATACGCTGCCGCGAGCGAGGAAGAGCTGCGCGCCGCCGGAGTGCGCATCGTGCCGCACGCGCTCGTGCGCCGGGGCGCGTACGTCGCGCCCGGTGTGGTCCTCATGCCGAGCTACGTGAACATCGGTGCCTGGATCGGTGCGGGCACGATGGTCGACACCTGGGCCACCGTCGGCTCCTGTGCGCAGATTGGCCGCAACGTGCATCTCTCCGGCGGTGTGGGCATCGGCGGGGTGCTCGAGCCGGTGCAAGCCGCTCCCACCATCATCGAGGATGACTGTTTCATCGGCGCCCGTTCGGAGATCGTCGAGGGGGTGGTGGTCGGAGCGGGCTCGGTGGTCTCCATGGGAGTGTTCCTCGGCCAGAGCACCCGTATCTACGACCGCACCACGGGCGCAATTCTGCAGGGCCAGGTGCCGCCGGGGTCGGTGGTGGTGCCTGGCACCCTACCCTCGGGCGATGGCCGCTACTCGCTCTACTGCGCGGTGATCGTCAAGCGGGTTGACGCGCAGACCCGCGCCAAGACCTCCATCAACGAGCTGCTGCGCGGCGCCGACTGCCCCACATGACAATAATCCGGGCGCGCTGAGCGGCCGCTCAGCTTCCGCCGCCGTGGGCCTGTTCTGCGACCGGTCTGTGACCGGGCCGCGACTGACTGCATAACCGTCCGCCACGGAGAATCCCCGACGACGACATCTCACGGGGAACCTGCGGCACATGCTCAAACGGATTGTTTGCCTTCGTTGCGTACTGTTGCTGTTCACTGCGCTGACCGCTTCGGTGCAGGCACTCGCGCAGCAAAAGACCGGACCCGGCGTCAGCGGTGAGGACAGCCTCACCTGGAAGGGGATCACGCTCTACGGCGTCGTCGACATCGGTGTGCAGTACGACACGCACATGGCGCCATTTACGCCCTACCGCCCGGCCGCGAGCGGCAACATCGTGCGGCAGAACAGCCGGCAGTCGGTCGTGGGTCTGACTCCGAGCAACATGGGGCAGTCGCGCGTCGGCCTGCAGGGGATCGAGCCGCTGGGCGGTGACTGGGCAGCGGTATTCCAGGTGGAGACCTTCTTCAATCCGCAGTCCGGTGAGCTCGCGAATTCTCTGAAATCGCTGACGGCAAACAACGGCGTACCGTTAGCCAAGCAGACCGTCGGCGTCGATGGCAGCTCGGCGGGTCAGGCCTTCCAGACCGCGTACGTCGGCCTGAAATCGCAGCGCTTCGGCGCCCTTACCTTCGGTCGTCAGGTGACACTGGTCCTGGAAGGCATCATCAAGTACGACCCTAATTACAACGCCTCGGCGTTCGGCCTGCTGGGCGCGTCCAACACCTACTCGGGTGCCGGCTCCCAGGAAAGTAATCGCCTCGATTCCACGGCCAAGTATGCGGTGAGCTTCAACGATGTGCTGCACCTTGGCGCTTTGTACAGGTTCAACGGGTCCAGCGGATCGGCCAATAGCGCGTTTCAGGCGAACCTGGGTGCCGACCTCGGCCGCGCATCGGTCGATGCGTATTATTCCAAGGTCAACAGCGCCATCACCGCGACCTCGCTTACCAGCGCGCAGGTCGCGCAGCTCCCGGCCCTGGGTTACTCGGTCTCGAACTCTCTTGCCGCTACGATTTCGGACAACACCGCCTACGCGTTCATGGGGTTGTACACTTTCGATCGCCTCAAGCTCTTTGCCGGCTACGAGTACATCAAGTACGAGAATCCAAAGACACCGTTGAGCGTCGGATTCGTCAACATCGGCGGCTACGTGCTGGCGGCCGTCAGCAACGCTGCCTACGACAATGCAAAGATGGTGCAGGTCTATTGGACCGGACTGCGCTACACGGTCGTTCGCGGGCTCGACCTCACGGCGGCCTATTACGGCGTTCACCAGAACGCATATGGCAGCGGCAGCCAGGCGGGCTGCTCGAGCAATGCGCACAGCGTCTGCAGCGGAGACACCGAGGCGTTCTCCTTCGATGCCGATTACCGCTTCAACGTGCATTTCGACGCCTACGTGGGCGCCATGTACAGCGCGGTGCACGACGGTATGGCCGCCGGCTACATCCTCACGACCAACATCAACCCCACGATCGGAGTGCGCTACAAGTTCTGATAGCGCCGTCCGCTCGCGCGCGCCGCTCGTAGGCGCCGCGCGAGGCTCAGCGATCAGGCATCCGCACCACCGGAGCGCCGCCTTGCGCAGCCGCGCCGCCGCGGGTCGCCCGCATGATCGGTCGGAAGTGGCGCAGCGCGCGTGCCTGCACCTCGGCGTCGAACTCCCGGTAGCTGCGGATGAGGCGGCGGCCGAACGCGGTGAGCGTCGCACCTCCCCCACGCCGCCCACCGCGCGCCGTCAGCGCGACGCGCTCGCGGAAGCAACCGTTGAGGCTGTCGAGCAGCTGCCAGGCGCGGCGATAGCTCATACCGAGCTCGCGCGCAGCCTGTGACAGCGACCCGCCCCGCTCGATCTGCTCGAGCAGCGCGATCTTCCCAGGACCTATCGCCTCGTGACGTCCGAGGTCCACCCGGAAACGGACCGCTGGCAGAGCCATGCCGGTACCTCCCCATAGACAGCTGCTAGCGACAGCGCAGCGATCTTAGCGTACGCGGCCACTGCGTGGACCGCAGCGCTATGCCGGTTGCACGGCGGTCAGGGGATCTGCGACGATATGTTCTTCGGAATATAACGATACCAATGAGCCGTCGGCAGGGTGGCAGGCCGTGAAGGATGACCGCCGATTGCGCGCATGCGCGCCGCGTAAGTGGCGCAGCCGCGCCTGCAACGTGCGCCACCGCGCTGCGTTTCTTTTTGGCCTCGCCGTGCTCGGCCTCGGCAGCCTCGCTGCGCCCGGTACGGCACGGTCGGCGGTGGTATTCGACAAGGACAATGCGCAGGTGGAGATATACGGCATCCTCGATGTCGGTGTTGGTTATCTCGAGCACTCCTACGCCGCCAGCGATGTGCTCGCCTCCACCGTTAACTCATACAATCTGAACTCCTCGCCGAACGGCTTCACGGGCATCTACACTGGCGGTGCGTCCATGTCCCGGGTCGGACTGCGGGGCGCGTGTCGTTTCGGCAGCGGTCAGCAGGTGTTCTTCCGCCTCGAGAGCGCCATCAACGTCAACACCGGCGTGCTGAGCAACAACGGTCAGGCGATCTATAACAACATCAACGCACTGCACAGCGCCAACTCTGCGAGCGCCATCAACGGCCAGGCGTTCTCGCGCGCCGCCTATCTTGGAGTTTCCGATCCCACCTTCGGGTCAGTCGAGCTCGGGCGCGTCCTCAACTTCTCGCTCGATCAGACCGTGCAATACGACCCGCTGCAGGCGGCGCTGCTGTTCTCGCCCATCGGCTACTCGGGCGGCATCGGCGGCGGGCTCGGTGCGACCGAGAACAGCCGTCTCGATCAGGGCGTACGGTACGAGAACGGGGTCGGGCCCATCAAATTCGGCGCGGAATACAAGTTCTCGGGCGACAAGAGCGCACAGTCGGCCGGCTCCGGCTGGGTCGCAATGCTCGCATTCACCCGCGGCGCGTTCAGCCTCGAGGGCACTTTCTCCGAGATGACCAACGCCGTCACCTGGCCGATCGCCTATTCGAACGTCGTGAAGCCAGACGCCAACTTGCAGGTGGAGAACACCAAGGGCTACATGATCACCGCCCTGTACACACTCGGCAAAGCCACGGCGAAGGCGGGCTGGGAGGACATCACTGTTTCGGCTCCCTCCAACACGAGCCTCAACGTCCAGTGGTACTACGGGCTGCTGCTGCCAAAACCCTCGGTCAATGCGAGCGGCGAGCAGTTTCTGGACCTCTACTGGGTCGGGGGCGAATACCGCTTCACGCCACATTTCAGCCTGGAAGCCGCCTTCTACAACATCGACACGTACAACCGCCCGGAAATCGGCAAGGACTACTGGGCGCAGGCCTACTCACTGCTGGCGGACTATCAGTTCACCCACAGCTTCGATACCTACCTCGGCATCATGGTGATGGAGTACAGCGGGCCTGGGCTCACCAAACATGCGCCGGTGAACGCGTATTCGAGCAACGGCATGTACGGCATCGGCCTGCGTTACCGCTTCTGAAGTCCGGTACCGGAGAGCACCTTAAAGGCGCAGGGAAGCGCCGGGCTTCA